>NZ_JBVKAT010000002.1:0-691238 GCF_055598485.1 Streptomyces sp. NPDC107521 | reverse complement strand
GCGCTCCATCCCCAGTTCCTTGTTCTCCTTCTTCAGCGCCGCGTTCTCCGCCGTCAGCCGGGCGATCAACGCGTCCCTGTCCTCCGGCGTGGCCTACCCGGCCCGCTTCGCCCGCGAGACCCAGCTCGCCAGCGTCGTCTCATTGATCCCCAGGTCCTGCGCGACCTCGGGACCGGCTTCCCGGTCTCCGTCACGATGCGTACCGCCCCCTCACGAAACTCCGCCGTGAACTTGCGACGTTTCTCCGCCATGACAACCAACATCCCCTGCTGTCACGGACCCCACGCTACGAGGGGAACCTCAGGCCCCGCCGCCTTCATCACCGCGGCGAAAACGCCCTGGCCGTTCGCCGAACTCCGGCTTCTGCCTGCCCACCAACGCGTGGGACCCGGTCTTGAGCGACCTGCCCGGTGAACAGCTGGCGCACTGGCTGCTGTTCCCTGGCGACAGCACAAAGGACGCGACCGAATACGCGCGCCCTTCCCCCTGGCCGCATCACAGCCCGCGCACATCCAAGGCGAGTTGGGCAGCTGGGCGGCAGTGACGCCCGAGGCTGACACATCGCTGCTCAAAGTCTGCCGGGAGCCACCCTCGGCCGAGTAGACGAGGGTGAGATGGGAATGCCGTAACAGCAGCAACGGCAAAAATCAGCGACGCCCATGGCGTTTGCACGCGGATTGTCACATGCTGGCCGCGGGTGTTGACGAAGCCCGTCTGGAACGAATCCGGGGCCACGAGATCGATCGAGCTGAGTGCTCTCCAGTCGAGGTCGAGCTCACACACCGGATGGGCGAAGAACAGCCTCCGCAGGGTGATGGTCACCTCTCCGGGGCCGTCCAGCACCCACCGCGGTCGTGCATCGTGCTGCGCTTGGCGACGCCGAGCAGAATTGCCTAGCGCGGAGCCCACCAAACTGCCCACGACGAAAGCCGGGTTACCGACCGCGACCATGCTGCTGTGTCGATATCTCCCGTTTCCCAGGGCTCGCCAGGTCGAACGCTGCCCGGGCCCGACGGCAAGGGCACGGTCTCCTTGCCCGAGCCGTGCAGTAGTAGCAACCAGCGGGCGGCTGGACAGGCGCCGTTCGAGGAGGTCGGCGAGGATGTCGCACGAGTGCCACAGGTACTCGTCTAACGCCGACCAGGGTGGCCGTTGTGCGTTCTGCGGCGGCGCGAAAGAGTGGACCACTGTCACTCCGGCATGTTCGTCACAGGTCATCGATTACATGGCGCGACCAAGCATACTCACGTCGCCCATCACACGCACGAGCTTGTAGCGACTGAACCAGTGGGAGCGCAAATCGGGCAGCTTCTCACCCATATGATGTGACGTCAGTCACGACTTGGAGGGGGTCCTCGTGCCATCGAACGAGAAGCAACAGGAAGAATCGGAGTTCGAGGCTGAGGTCCTGCGAATCTCCCGTGCGCTCTTCGCGCCGGAGAACGAGTTCCAGGGTTCGACCTACATCGGCACCGCTGAACGTGACGGAGTCTTCATCGGACCGGACTCAGTCACGATCGTCGAGTGCACGGTCTCACGACGCAAGGACAAGGCGGAGAAGGACGGCAGGAAGCTCTACGACGCATGCCTGGCCATGGCCCGGAAACACCCGTTCAAGTCCGTAAAGGGCTTCTTCGTCACGCGCGACGAACCCACCGCCGACCAGCGCACGGTCGTCAAGGGCTTCGGGCCACCTCTCATCGCCTGCAGCTTCGCCCAGCTGCGGGGGCAACTTGTCGACTCCCTGAAGTACCTCGAGCTGCGCGGCTCCTACCCCTTCGGCAGCGCGCGCGAACCGAGCAGCGGCGACCACGAGGCCCTGAAGCCTTACGTTGCCGTTGATCCGGTGGAGAGCAACACGGGCGAACCGTTCTCAGTAGCCCGTGTGAGCGAGGAGGTCAGGAACGGCAAGTCCATCCTTCTGTACGGTGATTACGGGGCCGGCAAGAGCATGTTCCTACGCGAGCTGTACCGACGTCTGGCAACAGCCCACCGCACAGACAGGTTTGGGCCCTTTCCCATCCTTCTCAACCTGCGTGATCATCAGGGCCAGGTGTACCCGGTGGAGGCTCTGGAGCGACACGCTCGCGAGATCGGGTTCCCAGCACCCGCACAGCTGGTCCGCGCGTGGCGTTCGGGCGATGTAACGCTAATTTTGGACGGGTTCGACGAGATCGCGACGCCCGGCTGGATCGGAAAAACGTCGGCCATGCGCGACATCCGCCGCCGCTCCGTGGAACTTGTGCGCCGGTTCTGCCGCGACTCGCGCGCCTCGACCTCCGTCGTCCTCGCGGGCAGGGCACACTTCTTCGACAGTGAAGTCGAGATGCGCACCGCACTGGGCGCCCGCGGCGACTCCCTGTCTCTGATGGCGGGCGAGCCAACGGAGGAGCAAGCGAAAAGAATCCTGGATGCCTACGGCTGGCACGATGCGCTCCCGGACTGGCTTCCCTCGCGCCCCCTGTTGCTGAGCTACCTGGGCTCGTCAAGCGTGCTCCAGGGCTCCGTCGAGGGGACGTTCGGCCGCTCGGCGGGTGAAGGCTGGCACATGATGCTGGATCGCATCGCCGAGCGGGAGGCCAGCATGGAGGTGGGCGTGGACGGATTCACCGTCCGCAGAGTGCTGGAACGGCTTGCCACCCAGGCCCGACGCTCCACAGATGGGCTTGGTCCCATCTCACAAGAAGAGCTGACGTCCGTCTTCCAGTCAGTGTGCGGCTACGCCCCTGATGAGGGCTCGTACCAGCTTCTGCAGCGGCTTCCGGGACTTGGGGCTATGGATCGCGTCGACGGTTCTCGACGCTTCGTCGACGTCTCGCTTGCCGACGCCGCCCGCGCGGGCGACGTCGTGACCAGCATCCTCGAACCAAACACCGACAGCCCGCTGTTGGAAATGACAGGCAGTATTGCTTGTCTGGACGAAGTCGGCATCGACGTGGCCACTGTGCGGCTGGAAAGGGAGAGCACCGCAAGCCCGGGACGCGCTTACTCATCCGCCAGCGCCCTCCAACGCCAGGGCGTCTCTGATTCCGTCGTCACGGATATCGTCCGCGTCGCCGCGCGCCTGTGGCCAGGGGACGAGGCTCGCACGCCGCTCTCCATCCACGAGGTCGAGCTTCGCAGCTTCTCGCTGACGGCCGACGCCAAGGGCTACGACTGGCTGAGTTTCCACGACTGCGTAATCCAGGAGCTCGACCTCACCGACCACGACGGATACGCGCTCCCGCGCTTCCAAAATTGCCTAATTGGGCAAATGACCGGTGTAGCTGGCTGGTCGGCGCTGCAGGCAGGCCGATTCGTTGACTGCGAGGTGGCCCAGTTCGACGCACAAATGTCGACGGCCAAGGGCATCCTCGCCCTGAAGACGACGCCACTGAACAAGGTCCTGCTCACGATATTGAAAAAGATCTACGCTCAGCGAGGCACGGGGCGAAAGGAGTCCGCGATCTTCCGCGGACTGGATGCCAAGCACCGCGAGCTCGTCCCAGAGGCATTGCAGCGTCTCACCACGGAGGGGTTCGTCACTACCGCCCGATCCAACAGCACCCGGATCTACCTCCCGGTCAGGGGTATGGCAAGCCGGGTCCGGCGCATCCTCCAAGCCCCCCAGTCGAGCGCCGATAGCCTCCTCGAGTAATTCCGACCCCAGAGTCACACCCGGCACCCTCATGAGGCATTGGCAGCTGGTCTCAGTTCTGGTCTCATTCGCCCCCGTCCGGACGGGGCCACCTCGAACGCTCCGCCGCAGGTCAGGGCACCTACGGCCCGCTCCGGACCCCTAGACGAACATTTGGAAAGCGTGTTGGGGGCAACCCCGCACGAGTTCGAATCTCGTATCCTCCGCCAGTGCCTCACCGGGCACTACGTCGAGGGGCCCCACCGTTCGCGGTGGGGCCCCTCGACGTTCTTCGGCCCTGTTGTCCTCTCCTTCGTCCACACCGCTCGTCTGCGACGCCCCCGATCGCGGTGCCGACCATACGGGCCATTTCCGTCAGGGGTGGTCGGGGACCCGGGGGTACGGCGCATCCTCGCGGCGCCTCCGGGCCCCCGTCCCGTGATCCCGAGGACCATGGCGCGCAGAGGAACCCTGCCTGGTCCTCGACACGAGCCGGGCTCCACGGGCCGCCGCGGCCCTTCCGCGCAGGACCGCGCCTCCCCGCCCCGTCCGGCCACCCCGCACCGTCCCGCCCTCGGCCGTCTCGTCCGCCGGTTCGGCGCGGCGGCCGGTTCCGCATCCGGACCTCTACGCCCGGACCTGGATCAGGGCATGGGTGCCACTCGTACGCCAGGCCGCGCCGGACTGCTCCAGAGCGTCGAGCACCTTCCCCTCCAGCCCGACGACGACATCGGACTTGAGCGTGCGGAATGCCGCCACGGCCCCGGGAAAGTACGCCGTGCGGCCGGCGAACGACTCCGTCGCGTCCAGCATCCGGTCCCCCACCAGACGCCGGTAGTTGAGGTCGCCCTTCAGGATGGTCAGCGTGACGTCCGCGAACTCGCCCCGCAGGTCCTCCGGCATGTCCTCGTAAGGCAGCGGCGCGCAGAAGAACGGGTGCACCCGGATCTCCAGGCACCCGGTCGCCACGGCCTCCCAGAGGCGCCCGCCGATCCCGCCCGCTTCGCCGGGCGCCTCGTTGATGCGGCGCAGGCAGTCGACGACGTCGGCCGTCATCGCGTCGGAGACGTAGTACGGGTGGGGCTTGACGTACAGCACGATCCGCTCGGCATGCCGTTCCCCCAGGAGGTGATCGATGAGGATCAGGTCCGGGATCAGCTCCCTTCCGGTGTTGTCCGCCACCACGGCGACCGTGGAGCCGCCTCCGGCAGGCAGCAGCCTCCAGAGCAGCGCGCTGTCGTCGGCGACCAGGGCACTGGCAGTGTCACCGGGCGCCGTCCCGCCCTCCGTGACCCGGAAGCCGAGGTCCGCCCGGTTCCCCCACAGCGAGGCGTGGAGCAGGGCGGCTGCCCGCTCGTCGGCCGGTGCGTCGGCGAGCGTGTCCAAGGCCCCGAGTTCCTCGTCCACCGCCGGGCCGCGCAGCTCGGCCCTCTTGAAGGGGGCGAAGGGATCGACGCCCCGCCACGGCCCGGTGCCGAAGTACCCCACGGCGCCGAGGAGTCTGCGGTAGAAGTAGCTCTCCGACCAGAGGAACGGGGCGTCGAACCACGAACGCCCGAAGTACGGACGCCCCCAGACCGCCCACTGTTCGTGATCGGGGTCCGAGGGACCGAGCGGTTCGATCACGCCGTTGGTGATCTCGTCCAGCAGGGCGTCGAGCGCCTCGTGCCGGCCGGGTCCGTACGGGAAGGCGTCCCGTACCTGCCGGATCAGTGCCGGGTGGCGCTCCGCCAGAACACTCCGGGCGAAGGAGCCGGGCTCGTTGCCCAGGATGACCGGTGCGTGCCGTGCGGTGGGGCGGCCGGCACCGTCGGCACCGTCGTCCGGGCGAGGGGAGGTCTTCGCTGTCATGCCCCTAGCCTCGCGTACGCCGCGCCCTAGTTCCTGGCCCTCGGGTACGCCGACCGCGCCGCGCTGCCGGCGGGTGCCTGCCCCAGGCCGATCAGGGCCTCGAGCACGGGGAGGTGTCCACTCCGCCCCTGGCAATTCGGCTTCGTCAGCTGGGTTTCCGAAGCCGAAGAAGCAGTTTCCTCCGTTGTGGTGAGACCCTGGTCATCACCTCTGGAACAGCCCGGGAACGAGAAGGCGCCAAGCGTTCTTCTTCTCACCGGGAGCGCTGATCGGGTGGAACACACCGCTCTGCGTTTGCGGGTCTGCTGCATCAACCGAGATACGGCACTGCCGCCTCCTGTTCGCACCAGTCGCACCGGCGTCCGTATGGTTCCCGTACCCTCGGCAACCGCCCGGACAGGACACGGCAAGGGTGTTGCGGGCGCTCCGGTGAGATCGCGCTCCGTCGCGTTAGATCCGTAGTCCAGGCCCAGTTGGTCCCTGCACACGCGGGGGTGGTCCCCGAGAACGTTTACAGCAAATGCATGACGGTCTCCTGCTCCCCGCGAACGCGGGGTTTCACCTTCTTGCCGCCATGCGGCGAAAGCCTGAACCGAGAACGTTCATCAGCAGATGCAGGGCTGAGATCAAGAGAACAGGGGAATGGCTCGATCGCGCCTCTCCACAGCCACTGCGCACCTAGGCTCACGCCTGGAAAAAAAGGGTCGGGCTCCATACCCGCATCCGTTCGCCCGGATGCCTGGAGCCCGACCCCGCCCCCGCGTTCGGCACGAACCCAGAGACACGAAAAGAGTACAGATGCATGCCTTACCAACCGCGGCGCAGCCCCTGACGGGCCCCTCTGGATCCTCATCGCGGCGATGATTTCCGCTTCCCCGCAACAGCCCTGGGTCTGGGCCGCGCTCATCACCACCGGGATGGCTCTGTCCCGGCAGCGCAGACGCTGACGACGAGGGACCCCGGCAGAACGCCGGGGCCCTCTCCGTCACGGAACATCCGTACCCGGTAGCTCTGGCATCGAAGGACACACATGTCCGTACCCCCTCAAGAAGCCCGCACCGGCCGTGCCGTGCCGATCTCGGACGGGCTGTCGGATGCCGCACGGTCCGCGTGGGCCAAGCACGACCGGAAGACGGAGGGGTGGCTTCCCCTCTGGCGGCACATGGCCGACAGCGGGGCGGTGGCCGGGAGGCTGTGGGACGCGTGGCTGCCCGTGTCCGTGCGCCGGCTGCTGGCCGAGCCGTTCGGCGGGGACGAGGAGGTGGCGCGGAGGCTGGTGGTGTTCCTGGCCGCCGGACACGACGCCGGCAAGGCCAGCCCGGCCTTCGCCTGCCAGGTCGAGGAGCTGACCGGGCCGATGCGCGAGCACGGGCTGGACATGCTCACCCTCAAGCAGTACGGCCGGGACCGCAGGCTCGCCCCTCACGGGCTCGCCGGTCAACTGGTGATACAGGAGTGGATGAGGGGGCGGTTCGGGTTCGGGGCGCGCGTGGCCGGGCAGTTCGCGGTGGTGGCAGGAGGACACCACGGAGTGCCGCCCGAGAGCGGACAGATACACGACCTGCGGTTGCGGCCCCATCTCCTGCGCCATCACGGCCCGGCCGAGCGGGTCTGGCGGAGCACCCAGTACGAGCTGCTCGACTGGTGTGCCGAACTCACAGGCGTCACAGGTCTGTTGCCGACATGGGGGAGCGTGCGGCTGCCGCAGCCGGTGCAGGTGCTGCTGACCGCCGTGGTGATCCTCTCGGACTGGATCGCCAGCTCTCCCGACCTCTTCCCCTACGCTCCCCAGTCCTGGCAGGGGCCCGGGGGCGAGTCGCGGCGGCTCAGGGCGGCCTGGGAGGGGCTGGACCTGCCCGCGCCCTGGCGGCCGGAGGTCCCCGCCGCACCGGCCGCCGACTTGTTCGCGGCCCGCTTCCCCCGGCTCGGGGGCGCCGCACCTCGTCCCGTCCAGGAGGAGGCCGTACGGATAGCCCTGGACATGGAGCCCGGCGGGCTGCTCATCGTCGAGGCGCCGATGGGCGAGGGCAAGACGGAGGCCGCCCTGGCGGCGGCGGAGATCCTCGCGGCCCGGTCCGGGGCCGGCGGACTGCTGCTCGCGCTGCCCACCAGGGCCACCGGGGACGCGATGTTCGGACGGTTGCTCTCCTGGATGGAGGCCCTGCCCGGGGACGGGAACGCCGGCACGGGTCCGTGGTCCGTGGTGCTGGCGCACGCCAAGGCCGCGCTGCAGCGGGAATGGGCCGGTCTGCTGCGCCGGGGCAGCAGACCCGTCACGGCGGTCGATCCGGACGCCGACGAGGAGGTCCGGCGCCCCGGGGACCGCGCCGACGACTCGGCGGTGGACCCGTCCCGGTCCGTCGACGGGCCGTCCGGGAAGGGACGTCGGCGTCCCGCCGGGTTGCAGGCGCACCAGTGGCTGCGCGGGCGGAAGAAGCAACTGCTGGCGTCGTTCGCCGTCGGCACCGTGGATCAAGTGCTGTTCGCCGCGCTCAAGAGCAGGCACCTGGCGCTGCGGCACCTCGCGGTCGCGGGGAAGGTGGTGGTCATCGACGAAGTGCACGCCTACGACGCGTATATGAACCGCTATCTCGACCGGACTCTGGAGTGGCTGGCCGCCTACCGGGTGCCGGTGGTGCTGCTGTCCGCCACGCTGCCCGCCGGACGCCGGAGGGCGCTGGCCGCCGCCTACGCCGGTGCCGAGGCCGCGGCCGGAGTGGAGGGGGACGCCGACGCGTACCCCCTGATCACCGCCGTGGCGCCGGGCCACGGTGCACGCGGTGCCCGGCCCCCGGCGGCGGCGGGCAGGGGCACGGACGTGTCCGTGGAGCCCCTCGACGACGATCCCGCCGTGCTCGCCGACCGTCTGGAGGCCGAACTCGCCGACGGCGGCTGCGCACTCGTCGTACGGAACACCGTGGCCCGCGTTCTGGAGGCCGCCGGCGTGCTGCGCGAACGGTTCGGGGACGCCGACGTCACCGTCGCGCACTCCCGCTTCCTGGCCGCCGACCGGGCGGCCAACGACGCCCGTCTCGTCGCTCGGTTCGGCCGGGGCAGAGACCGGCCGAAGAGACATGTGGTGGTGGCCAGCCAGGTGGTGGAGCAGTCGCTGGACGTGGACTTCGACCTCCTGGTGACCGACCTGGCCCCGGTCGACCTCGTGCTCCAGCGCATGGGACGCCTCCACCGGCACCCCCTGCCCCGGCCCGCCCGCCTGGCCACCCCCCGATGCCTGATGACCGGGGTGCAGGACTGGTCCGTCTCGCTCCCGGTACCGGTGCGGGGTTCGCGCGCGGTGTACGAGGGCGACTGGACCCTGCTGCGGGCGCTGGCGGCGTTCCGCCCCCATCTCGCGGGCGCGCCGCTGCGGCTGCCGCGGGACATCGGCCCGCTGGTGCAGAGCGCCTACGGCGACGGACCGCTCGGGCCGGCAGAGTGGGCGGACGCCATGACGGCGGCCCGGGAGCGGCACGACGCCCTTCTCCAAGCCAAGCGGCTCCGTGCGGACGGCTTCCTCCTGGGCCCGGTGCAGCGGGCGGGACGTCCGGTGTTCGGGTGGCTGGAGGCCCATGCCGGGGACGCGGACGACGGCCGGGCCGGACGGGCCCAGGTGCGGGACGCGAAGGAGTCACTGGAGGTCCTGGTCGTCCAACGCACCGGCGACGGACGGCTGATCACCGTGCCGTGGCTGGACGGTGGAGCCGGTGGCGTCGAACTGCCGACGGACTTCCCGCCGTCCCGCAGAGCGGCGGAGGCGGTGGCGGCGAGCGCGCTCTCCCTGCCGGGCCGCTTCCTCCATCCCGGGATCATCGACCGCACCATCGCCGAGCTGGAGGGATTCCTGGTCCCGGCCTGGCAGGTGAAGGAGTGCCCCTGGCTGGCGGGGGAGCTTCTGCTGGTTCTGGACCCCGATTGTCAGACCCTCCTGGCAGGCTACGAACTGGGCTACAGCCGCGAGGACGGGCTGCGGCTCGCCGGTCCCGGCATGCCCGCGACCGGGGTTCGTGCACCAGGCAAGGGGAACAGCGATGGGGCTGCTACCGGAGAAGGGCCCGTGGAGGCGCCGCCCGTCGGCGTGTCCGCGGGGGAAGCGGGCGGCGGGGACCGTCTTACCGGGTCGGACGGCGGTGAGGGCGGCGCCGTGAGGACGGAACGGACCTGCGGGCCCCCCGCGTTCAATCTCGTGCGGCAGCCGTGGCTGCCGGTGCGGCGGCTGTCCGACGGCGGTGGGGAGGAGTTGTCCCTCCGGGACCTGTTCCTGCGCGCCGGTGAGCTGCGCGGGATGGGCGGTGACGTCCCCACCCAGGAACTCGCCCTGCTGCGCCTGGCGCTGGCCGTGCTCTACGACGCCCTGGAGGGGCCTGGGGACATCGACGCGTGGGTGGAGCTGTGGGAGGCTCCGGAGCCCTTCGCGGAGGCGGTCGCCTATCTGGACCGGCACGCGGACCGGTTCGAACTCTTCGACTCCAAGCGGCCGTTCTTCCAGGTGGCGGGGTTACGGACGGAGAAGGACGAGATCGCGCCGCTGAGCCGGATCGTGGCCGATGTGCCCACCGGATCGCCGCTGTTCTCGATGCGCAGGCCCGGTGTCGAGCGGCTGTCCCCCGGGGAGGCCGCCCGCTGGCTGGTGCACACGCACGCCTTCGACACCTCGGGCATCAAGCCCGCGCTGCACGGCGACGACAGGGCCAGGGCGGGCAAGGTGTATCCGCTCGGCGTGGGGTCCCTCGGCCACCTCGGAGGGGTGTTCGCGGAGGGGGACACCCTGCGCGAGACCCTGCTCCTCAACCTCGTCCCGTTCGAGAACGCCTACCGCAACGGGAGCCACGCCGAGCGGACCGAGGCCGACCTTCCGGTCTGGCGGCGCGAGGCCCCCTACGACGCCCGCCGCCGCTCCGTCGAGGCGGGCGGCCCCGAACCGGCCGGGCTTCGCGATCTGTACACCTGGCAGACGCGCCGCATCCGGCTGGCCACCGACCACACCGGCGAGGTCACGGGCGTCGTCCTCGGATACGGCGACCCCCTCGCGCAGCAGTCGCCCTGGACACTGGAGCCGATGAGCGCGTGGCGCCGCAGCGCCGCGCAGGAGAAGAAGCAGCGCAGGGACGTCGTCTACACGCCGCTGCGGCACCATCCCCGCCGGGCCGCCTGGCGGGGCATCGAGGCCCTGCTCCCCGCGCGCGGAGTCCCGGAGGAGACGGGGCAGGGCGGTGAGGCGCCCCTGCGCATCCGTTCCCGGATCGCGAAGTGGCTCACCGAGGTGAGCGGGGACTACGACCTGGACGCCGCCAGGCTGCTTCGGTTGCGGACCGTGGGCATCGTCTACGGCACCCAGCAGTCCGTCATCGACGAGATCGTCGACGACGCGGTGGTGCTCCCCCTGGTGACGTTCCTCGCCGCCAGGGAGCAGTACCGGGCGGCTGCGGAGGACGCCGTTCACGACGCGGACAACGCGGTCCTGGCGCTCGGCCGGCTCGCCTCGCACCTGGTGCTCGCCTCGGGGGGCGAAGGCACGGAAGCGGCCGTGGAATCGGTCCAGGACCGCGCCTACGGTGCGCTGGACGGGCCGTTCCGCCGCTGGCTGCGGTCGCTGGCCCGGCAGCCGGACCTCGTGGCGGCGCGTCAGAAGTGGCGTGAGGAAGTCCGCCGGCGCGTACGCCGACTGGCCCGGGAGGAGATCCGCTCGGCCGGTCCGGCCGCCACCGACGGACGACTGGTCGACCTGCCGGGGCGTCCCGGAACACTCATGGACGCCGGACGGGCCGAACTGTGGTTCGGCGCCCGGCTGAACAAGCATCTGGGACCGCCGCCGAGGCCCGGGCCCGTCCGATAGTCCGGCCCGGCGGCCGGGCGGTCCGCGAATGGTCCGCCCGCCCGGACCATCCGCTCGTTCCCCGGCGCCGTGGTCCTGCCGGCCGCTCCTCCCCGTCCGCTCCCCTCACCGCCGTCGCCCTCCGGTGTCCGCCGGAAGACGGCACGGCCGTTCCCTTCCCGTCGTCAGGAGATGAACTTCATGGCCCCCTCCACCCCGTCCCCCTCGGGCAGCGCGCCACCCGGCGGCCACCCGGGCACGGATTCGGACCCGGGACCGGGACCGGGACCGGACCGGGGTCTGCCCCGCCGGGCCGTCTCCCGGGTGGTCCCCCGCCTCCAGTCCGGCTACCAGCGTGACGACGCCTGGGCCGTGGCCACCGTGGCCCGGCTGCGCCGCGAGGCCGGGCGGGAGGCGCACACATCCGCCGGTGCCTGGGGTCTCGTCCACATGGAGACCCTGGCGGAGCTGCGCGAGCAGCGCAGGGAGGAGGAACACGAGGCGCGGGGGGCGAGGGCCGACCCGGCCGACCTCTCGTCCGCCGGCTGGGCCGACCGCGAGGCACGGGAACTGCGGGAGGACACGGCCGTCCACCTGGCGGTGACCCTGTGGGCCCTGCACCAGCAGTCGCTGCGGGACGAGCCCATGCATGGGCCCGGCTGGACGCTCGGCCGCGCGGTGCGCCGCCTGGCCCACGGGAGGACCGGCACCCGGGACGAGCCGCGACCGCGAGCGGCGGAGGACGGCGCCCCGGACAGCACGGCGGAGCCGAAGGACCACCCGCCGGTGGAGGAGGTCAGCGAGAGCGTGCGGCGCCGGTTCGTCCGGGTCGGTGGCTCCTCCGACACCGAGATGCTGGCCGCCCGGCTGCGCGACCTGGTGCTGCTGTTGCGCGCCGCCCGCATCCCCCTGGACTACGCGCTCCTCGCCGACCAGCTGGCCCGCTGGCAGCAGGAGGACCGGCGGGACGGCGTCCGCCGGACCTGGGGGCGGGACTTCCACCGCCACTACCCGTCCGCCGAGGGCGGATCCCGCGGCGGCGGAACCGGCGGGGAGCCGGGATCCGGAGCACCACCGCCGACCGACGACACCGTGATCCCGGAGGACGAGGACGCCGACGCCTGACCGCTCCCCCTCCGCCGACCGCCCCTCCCGCATCGATACGCCCGATGCACCAGATACCGAACGGAACGCCATGCCCCGCACGATCATCGACATCCACGTCCTCCAGACCGTCCCGCCCAGCAACATGAACCGGGACGACACCGGAACTCCGAAGTCCGCCTTCTACGGAGGCGTCCGCCGGGCGAGGGTCTCCAGCCAGGCGTGGAAGCGCGCCACCCGGCGGCGGTTCGAGACGCTGCTCCCGCCGGAGGAGCTCGGGGTACGGACGAAGAAGGTGGCGGAGGCGCTCGCGGAGCGCGTCATCGCCCTGGACGGCACCCTCGGGGACAACGCCCTGAAGCTGGCGGAGGCGGCCCTGCCGGTCGCCACCGGGAGCACCCTGGAGGTGCCGAAGCGCAGGAAGAAGGAGGACACCGACGACGAGGCGGCGGCAGCGGCCCAGTCGAAGTACCTGATGTTCCTCAGCAGGCGCCAGTTGGACGCCCTGGCGAAGCTGGTGGTGGAGTACAGCGAAGGCGGGGACGTCGGGACGCTGACGAAGGCGCTGAAGGAGAAGGAGAAGAAGGCCCTGGCACGCGCCGCCGTCGACACCCGGCACTCGGTGGACATCGCGCTCTTCGGACGGATGGTCGCGAACGCCGCCGACCTCAACGTGGACGCCGCGGCACAGGTCGCCCACGCGCTCGGCGTCCACCGCTCCGACATCGAGTCGGACTACTACACGGCCGTCGACGACCGCAGCGAGGACTCGGAGCCCGGCGCCGGGATGATCGGCACGGTCGACTTCAACTCCGCCACGCTGTACCGGTACGCGGCCGTCGACGCCGACGAGCTCCAGCGGAACCTGGGCACGGGACTCAGGAAGGACGAGCCGCCGACGACTCCGGCGGCCAGGGCCGTGGGGGCCTTCCTGGAGGCGTTCATCACCTCGCTGCCGACCGGGAAGATCAACACCTTCGCCAACCACACCCTCCCGTCCGCCGTCGTCGTCACGATCCGCGACCGCCGGCCGCTGAGCTTCGTCGGGGCCTTCGAGGAGCCGGTGCCGAAGACCACGCGGGGCGGCTTCCTCCGGGAGAGCTGCCGCCGGCTCACCCCCTACGTGCGGAACCTGGAGAAGCAGTACGGGATCGACGAGGACCGCACCTGGGTCTTCCGGGTCGGCGAGGAGACGGACGACCTGGCGCCCCTGGGCGCCGGGGTCACCCTCGCGGAACTGCTGGCGCAGGTCGAAGGAGCGGTCGCGGAACGGCTGGGGTCCGACGGATGACGGTGCTGCTGCTCTGTCTCGCCGGGCCGCTGCAGGCCTGGGGCTCGTCCGCGCGGTTCGTGCAGCGGACCACCGAGAACGCCCCGACCAAGAGCGGTGTGCTGGGGCTGCTGGCGGCGGCCGAGGGGCGGCCGCGCGATGCCGGCCTCTCCGACCTGGCCGGGCTGCGCTTCGGCGTACGCGTCGACCAACCGGGTTCGCGCATCAAGGACTTCCACAAGGCGGAGAACAGCGACACCGGCCGCGTCATGCCGCTGTCCGACCGCTACTACCTCGCCGACGCGGTCTTCGTCGCGGGTGTGGAGGGCGAGGAGGGGCTGATCGGGCGACTGCACACCGCCGTCGGCGCGCCGCACTTCCTGCCCTATCTGGGACGGCGCTCGTGTCCTCCCTCCCGGCCCCTGCTGTTCGACGGCACTCCTGACGGCCCGTCGCTCAGCGACCAGCCCCTGGAGGAGGCGCTGCGCGGCTTCCCCTGGCAGGCTTCGCCCTGGTACCGGCGGCAGTCGGAGCGGGCCGCGGAGGGCAAGGAACCGCGGGGCCCGGAGGAACTGGACCTGCTGCTCGACTGCCCTCCCGGCGAGGCGCCCGACTACTCCCTGCGCGACACACCGCTCACCTTCGACCCCCGCCACCGCCAGTACGCCGTGCGCGGAGTGCGGACCGGCCACACCGGGGCACCACCGGGGCACGACCCCACCGCACATCTGCGCCCGGTTCCGCCGCGAGGCGACGCAGGGCCCTCCGGCCGTGGCAGCGCCCGCCCGGCGGACCGAGCCCCGGACGGGCCACCCCCGACAGCCACGCCACGGACGCCCCCTAGGAACCCGACGATGTACCTGACCCGCTTCCGCATCAACACCGGCCGGTCCGAGGCCCGACGGCTCCTCGGCTCGCCGCACCGACTGCACGGCGCCGTGAACATGGCCTTCCCCGATCCTCCGGCCAGGGACGGCACGGGGCCCCGTGTGCTGTGGCGGCTCGACAGCGCCCCGGGCGGCAGGGTCGACCTGCTCATCTCCAGCCCCGACCGCCCCGATCTCACCCACCTCACGGAGCAGGCCGGGTGGCCGAGCCTCGGGCAGGACGGCTGGACGACCTTCGCCTACGGGGAGTTCCTGGCCGCGTTGGCCGAGGGCGACACCTGGGCCTTCCGGCTCACCGCCAACCCGGTCCACCACATCCGCCGTGCCCAGGACCCCGTCGGGGCACCGACCAAGCGAGCGGCCCATGCCACCCCGCGCCACCAGGCCCGCTGGCTGCTGCGGCAGCAGGAACGGTGCGGGTTCGCCGTACTGCGCGAGCCCGCCGCCGACTTCTTCCCGACGCCGCCCGGGAGCGGGGCGGCGGACCGCTCCCCGGTTCCCCCGGCCGAGGACCGCGACGCGTTCGACACCTGGGTCTACGAATTGGTGGTGCACGACCGCGCGCCGGTGCGGTTCGGAAGAGGACCGGGCGGGGACAGGGGGACACCCGGCACCTCCGGCCGCCGCTCGCCGCAGGTGAACGGCTCCACCGGTTCCGATGTGCGCTTCACCCGGGCCACGTTCGACGGCAGGCTGCGGATCACCGACCTCACGGCGTTCCGCCGCACCCTGACCCAGGGTGTGGGCAAGGCCAAGGCGTACGGCTGCGGTCTCATGACCCTCGCACCGGGGCGGTGAGCCGACGATGAGCACGGTCGGCAGGCGGAGCCTGTCCTCACCCCGCGAACTCACCCGGGTCGGCGACCGCGTCTCGTTCCTCTACCTGGAGCGCTGCACCGTCCACCGCGACGACAACGCGATCACCGCCACGGACGCCGACGGCGTCACCCACATCCCCTCCGCCACCATCGGCACCCTGCTGCTCGGGCCGGGCACGAGCGTCACCCACCAGGCCATGGCCCTTCTCGGGGAGAGCGGCGCGGGGGTCGCCTGGGTCGGGGAACACGGCGTGCGCTACTACGCCGGAGGGCGCGGCCTCACCCGTTCCTCCGGCCTGCTGGAGGCGCAGGCCGCGGCCTGGGCCAACCGCCGCTCACGGGTCGAGGTGGCGCGGGCGATGTACCGCATGCGGTTCCCCGGTGAGGACACCGCCGGACGCAGCCGTGACGACCTGCTGCGGATGGAGGGGCGCCGGGTGAAGGAGTGCTATCGCCGGGAGGCCGCCCGGACCGGGGTGCCATGGGTCCGGCGGGAGTTCCACCGCGACGACTTCTCGGCGGGCGACGCCCCCAACCAGGGCGTCACGGCGGCGGCCCAGTGCATGTACGGCGTGGCCCACGCCGTCGTCGCTGCGCTCGGCTGCTCGCCCGGACTCGGTTTCGTCCACTCCGGGCACGAGCGGTCGTTCGTCCTGGACATCGCCGACCTCTACAAGACCGAGATCGGCATCCCCGCCGCCTTCGACGCCGCGGCGGCCGGCGAGGACGACGTCGCGACCCGCACCCGCCGGGCGCTGCGGGACCGCATCAACGCGACGGGGCTGCTCGACCGCTGTGCGCGGGACATCAAGAGCCTCTTCTCCTACGCCTCCCCCGCCACCGGGACGGGGGAGGACGACGGGGACCGGGTGGGCCTCCTCACGGACAGCGGCCGGCTGATCGCCTCCGGCCGCAACCACGGGGACGAGCCGATCTGGTGACGGTCATCGTTCTCACCAACTGCCCTGCCGGACTGCGTGGTTTCCTCACCCGCTGGCTGCTGGAGATCTCCCCCGGCGTGTTCATCGGCTCGCCGTCCGCCCGCGTCCGGGACATCCTCTGGGACGAGGTGCGCACGTACTCGGGGCAGGGCCGGGCCCTACTCGCCCACCACACCGACACCGAACAGGGCTTCGCCTTCCGCACCCACGACCACGCGTGGCACCCCACCGACCACGAGGGCCTCACCCTCCTCCACCGCCCGTCCGCCCAACCCCCGGCCCCCGCCGCGAGCCCGCCCCGGCAGGGCTGGAGCAAGGCGGCCAAACGCCGAAAGTTCGGCCGATGAAGCACACCCGGATACCGGCGCCCGGGGACCACCACTTTGGCAAAGTGAGTAAAATCCACGGTCCCACGCGATAAACCCGCAGGTCGCGCCCTGCGGTCCCCGCGCATGCGGGGGTGGTCCCGGCGTCCGCGCTCTGCTCGGGATGAAGACCGAGCGGTCCCCGCGCATGCGGGGGTGGTCCCCATCCGGCGATCTGGCCGGGGTGGCCGGTCAGGCGGTCCCCGCGCATGCGGGGGTGGTCCCTCCCCCAGCGCGGCGGACACGGCCTGCGCCCCGCGGTCCCCGCGCATGCGGGGGTGGTCCCGGGCCCTGACCGAACTCGGTGTGGACTGGGACGCGGTCCCCGCGCATGCGGGGGTGGTCCCTTGATCGGGGGCCCGTTGAAGGGTCTCTTCGAGCGGTCCCCGCGCATGCGGGGGTGGTCCCCTGCGCGCCGGGCTCGCGTCCTGGGTGACCGGGCGGTCCCCGCGCATGCGGGGGTGGTCCCGGACCCGCCGAGCAGACCGACTGCCCCCAGAGGCGGTCCCCGCGCATGCGGGGGTGGTCCCAGCCGGCCGGGCCCGGAAGTCCAGGCGCGTCTGCGGTCCCCGCGCATGCGGGGGTGGTCCCTCGGCGGACCACCGGTGCCGGGGCGCACGGTGGCGGTCCCCGCGCATGCGGGGGTGGTCCCCGACCCAGCCCCTGTCACGGCGGCTGGGCGCCGCGGTCCCCGCGCATGCGGGGGTGGTCCCGGGCACGTGAGCCGCCGGCGCCTCCTCACCACGCGGTCCCCGCGCATGCGGGGGTGGTCCCGCCGCGCTGCCCACCATCAGGGTGCTCCGCATGCGGTCCCCGCGCATGCGGGGGTGGTCCCCCGGGCGCAACTCGGGGTGCAACCACCAAACACAAGCGGGCCGGACCCCCGCGGCGGTCCCCGCGCATGCGGGGGTGGTCCACGTCCTCACCGCGCGGCACCATCTGCTCGCGCGCGGTCCCCGCGCATGCGGGGGTGCCCGGTACGTGGCCGCGCTGGACCCGAGCGTCGGGCGGTCCCCGCGCATGCGGGGGTGGTCCCGCTCGCCGCGTCCTCGATCAGGCGCTGGACCTGCGGTCCCCGCGTATGCGGGGCTGCCGCCGCCCGAGTGGCATGACCCGGGCGCCGGTCAGCGGGCCAGCGCCCGGGGAAACATCGGCCCCGTAACCCCGGTGCCCCGGGCGTTGCGCGCCGGTGTCGGGAAGCGGCCCCCGGCCCCGGGCCCGGCTTCCGACGCCTGGGGCGGACGCCCGGCACTCGGCACCCAACACCCGGCGCACGGCGCCCGCCCCGGGCGTATCCGGGTCGCGTCAGGCGTCCAGGCCGTGGGACGCCACGAGGTTCACCGTGCCCTCGGCCAGGCGGTAGGAGAGGCCGACCACCGCGCAGCGGCCCTCGGCGACCTCGTTGGCGAGGAGGACGGAGCGGCCGACCAGGCCGTCGACCGTGCGGTGGATGTGCTCGTCGACGAACTCGCCGATCCCCGTGTGGCCCTTGGCGCGGGCCGCCAGGACGCTCGGGACCACGCGCTCCACCACGTCGCCGAGGTATCCGGGCGGTGCCGTGCCGCCGTGGGCCGCCTCGGACGCCGCCGTCACCGCGCCGCAGGAGTCGTGGCCCAGCACCACCACCAGCGGTGCGCTCAGCACCTCGATGCCGTACTCGATGCTGCCGACCACCTCCGCGCCCGCCACGTGGCCGGCCGTGCGGACCACGAACAGGTCGCCCAGCCCCCGGTCGAAGATGATCTCCGCCGCGAGCCGTGAGTCCGAGCACCCGAAGAGCACGGCGAACGGCTTCTGCCGCGGTGCCAGTTCCGAGCGCCGGTCGGCGTCCTGGTTGGGGTGGAGGCGGCCGCCGCTGACGAAGCGGGCGTTGCCCTGAAGCAGCGCGGCGTAGGCGTCGGCGGGTGAGGACGGGGCGACATCAGGCATACCGGAAACCTAGCGGACGGGGTCGCCCCGTCGGCGCTCTCCCCGGCGGAGGACGCCCCGCACGAGGGTAGACTTGAAGAGTTCTTCATTTTGTCAGTTGCTGTGCTTCACAGATGCCCTGGTGCGGAGGTGTGCGGAATGCCGGTTCCGCTGTACGAGGCCAAAGCCGAGTTCTTCCGGATGCTGGGTCACCCCGTGCGCATCCGGGTGCTGGAGCTGCTGCAGGACGGTCCGCGACCCGTCCGCGAACTGCTCGCCGCGATCGAGGTCGAGCCGTCCAACCTGTCGCAGCAGCTCGCGGTCCTGCGCCGGTCCGGCATCGTCACCGCGACCCGGACCGGCTCGACCGTGGTCTACGAGATGGCCTGCGGCGACGTGGCCGATCTGCTGGCCGCCGCCCGGAGCATCCTGTCCGGTCTGATCTCGGGGCAGCAGCGGCTGCTGGAGGAGCTGCGGACCGCGGAGGCGCCCCGTCCGGCGGGGACGGCCGGTCCGGCGGATTCCGCGGGGGCGCGGCAGTGACGGGGGACGCCCGGGCCGGGGCCGACGGGGGCCGGGGCGAGCGCTCCGAGCGGCGCCGGGACCCGCAGCGGCGCATCGAACGGGGCGTCGCCCTGCGCGCGGGCTTCTACATCTTCGGCACGCATCTCTTCGCCGGATTCGTCTGGCTGCTGTTCTACCTGGGCCGGCACGCCAAGTAGGGGGCCGCGCCCGCGTCGGGCCGCGCCCGGTGACGGGCCGTGCCGGTAGCGGTGCGACCCGCGGTGATCCGTGCCCGCCGATGCCATCGGGCCGTGCCGCCGGTGGGACCGGGCCGAGCCCGCCGACGCCGCGGGCGGCGGGCCGCGGGCCGCGTTACCCGCCCCGCCCGCTCCGCCCCGCGCGCTACTCCGGCGGCCGGGTCGGGGCGGGTCCGGCCTGGAGGTCCGCCAGGAGTTCCGCCTGCCCGGCGAGCACACCTGAGAGGATGCCGCGCGCGACCCTGAGCAGTTCGGCGATCTGCGGACTGGTCAGCGAGTAGTACACGGACGAGCCCTCCTTGCGGGAGACCACCAGATTGGCCCGGCGCAGCACCGCGAGCTGCTGGGACAGGTGGGCCGGTTCGATGGCCACCTCGGGCAGCATCTCCGCCACCGCGTGCTCCCGTTGGCTCAGCAGCTCCAGCACGCGGATGCGCGCGGGGTGGCCGAGCGTCTTGAAGAACTCGGCCTTCAGCTGGTACAGGGGCGTGCTCATCGTGCCCTCGTCTCCCCGGTTCCGTGGCGGCCCGGCCCCTCGGCCGGTACGGGGCGCGTCGCGCCTCCGCCCCGCGTCGTCGCCGTACGTCCGTCCCGGCGCCGCCCGCCGGGACGTTTCCGCCCGGGACGCACACCGCGACGGTGAGGCGTTACGCCGACCGGCTGCGGGCGGGCGGCACACGGCCGTCCGCCGGGCGATGGTGGGCGGAAGGCAAATCGTACGGCAGGGCGGCCGGCGGCGGGGGTTGCGCCCGCGGGACGGACGGGCCGCCGCCCGGGGCGCACGGCACGAGTGAGGCGGGATCGATGGCGGAGGAGCGGCGGCGGCCGGGCGAGGAGCCCCGGGACGGCGGGGGCGCCCCGGGCGGCGCCCGCACGCCCCCCGGCGGTCCCTCCGGCGGCGACGCCCCCGACGCGTCCCTCCGGCCGGACGGCGGAAACCACCTCCCCCGTGAGGGGGAGAGCCCGGGAGCGGGCACCGGCGGGAACCCGCACCCCGATCGCGCCCGGGACCCACAGGCCGGTGACCCCGCGAAACCACGCCCCGGCGACACCCATGACCTGCCGCCCGGCGACCCCCGTGACCTACGGCCCGAAGCCACCGGAGGCCATCTCCCCCGTAGCGGGGAGAGCCCGGGAGCGGGCAGCGGCGGAATCCGGCGCCCCGCTCACGCCCGGGACCCATGGACCCGTGACGCCGGGAACCCACGGGCCGATGACGCCGGGAGCCCTCGGCCCAGCAGCACCCGTGGCCTGCGGCCCGAAGCCACCGGCGGCCCGCTCCCCCGCGAAGGTGAGGACTCGGGGACCGCTGACGGCCGGGACCCGTACCCCCCTCACGCCCGGGACCGACGGGCCGGTGACGCCGGGAACCCGCACCCCGGCATCCCCCACGCCCCGCACCCCGATGGCCCCGAAGTCCCCCCGGTCACCGGCGCCGGGACCCCCCGTCCGCGCGGCCCCTCGCCCGAACCCGGCGGCGCAGGGAACCCCCGCCCCCCTGGCAACGGGGCCGCCGCACCCGACCCAGAAAGGGCCCCGGGACCCCGCACGGGCACGGACCCGGGACCCGACGCGAGAACGGACCCCCACCCCCTCGACGACGACACCGCCTACGGTGGCGGCCGGGCCGACCCGCACCCGCCGTACGGGGGCGGCGGCGGCCGCGACACCACGGGGGCCGAGGAGTCGTACACCTCCCTCCTCGGCCTCCCGCTCAGCTCCGACCTCGACCGGATCGGGGAGCAGCTGCACGCCCTGGCCCGTGCCCAGAGCACCCTCCAGGAACTCCTCCAGGCGGTCGTCAGCATCACCGGCGAGCTGGAGCTGCCCACCGTGCTCCGCCGCATCGTGCGCACCGCGATGGATCTGGTGGGCGCCCGCTACGGGGCCCTCGGGGTGCTCGACCCGGAGGGCAGGGCGCTGGAGGAGTTCGTGCCGCTGGGGCTCACCGCCCGAGAGCTGGCCGATCTGGACGGCGTGGAGCTGCCGCGCGGCCGGGGACTGCTGGGGCATCTGATCCACCACCCCGAGCCGCTGCGGGTCGAGGACATCGCGAGCCACCCCCAGTCGGCGGGCTTCCCGCCCGGGCACCCGCCCATGCGTTCCCTGCTCGGGGTGGCCATCAGCGTGCGCGGGCACGTCTACGGCAACCTGTACCTCTCCGAACGCACCGACGGGAGGCCCTTCGACCGGCACGACGAGGGCGTGATCCGGGCGCTGGCGGGCACGGCGGGCGTGGCGATCGAGAACGCCCGCCTCTACCAGCGGGTCCGGCGCAGCGGCGAGCAGTTCCAGCGGCTCCTGCTGCCCCGCCTGCCGGATCTCGGCCCGTTCGCCGCCGGGGCCGCCTACCGCCCGGCGAGCGCGCCCGCGGCCGTCGGCGGCGACTGGTACGACGCGATGCTGCTGCCCGACGGGGCGTGCGCGGCGGTGATCGGTGACGTCGCGGGGCACGATCTGCGGGCGGCGGCCGACATGGCGCAGATCCGCAACATTCTGCGCGGCCTGTACTACGACTGGACGACCCCGCCCAGCGCCTCCCTCGCCCGGCTCGACCGCATCATGGGCGCCGCCCTGGACGCGGCCCCGATCGCCACGGCGCTGCTCGCCCGGCTGGAGCCCTCCGCCGGGGGGTGGCGGCTGCGCTGGTCCACCGCCGGGCATCCGCCGCCGCTCCTGCTGCTGCCCGACGGGCGGGCCCGCTACCTGGAGGCGGAGCCCGGCGTGCCGCTGGGCGTGGCGCCCGAGCTGCCCCGGCCCGAGCACTGCCGGACGGTGCCGGCGCACAGCACCGTCGTCCTGTACACCGACGGTCTGGTGGAGGCTCCCGGGCGGCCCATCGACCAGGGGCTGGACACCCTGGCGGTCACCGCCTCGCGGCTCGCCGGGCTGCCGCCGGGCGAACTCTGCCGGGCGCTGATCTCCCACCCGCCGGACGACGGCCACGACGACCGGGCCGTGCTCGCGCTGCGCACCCCGTCCCGGCCGTCGGTCCCGCGCTGCTGACCGGGGCCCGGCGCCGGCCCCGTCCACCGCGCGGCCGAGGGGGCGGTCACAGCGCGGCCAAGGGGGCGGGTCACAGCGGCAGGGTGATCCAGATGCTCTTGCCCCGCCCGTCGCGGTCGCCGCGCACCACCGCCGTGCCGCCGAGCCCGGTGGTCAGCTCCATGACCGTCGCGAGGCCGCCGGTCCCCGCGCCCCCGCCGGTCCCCGTCCGCGCCGCGTGCAGCGGCGGCCGGTGCGGGTGGCGGTCGTGCACGGCGAAGGCCAGGCAGTCCGGTCCGGCGGCGTAGGTGACGGTCACCTGGCGGGTCGGCGGGACGGCGTGCCGGACGCTGTTGGCGACCAGTTCGCTGAGGATCAGCAGGGCGGGTCCGACGGCCGGGTGGTCCGCGCTGACGCCCCATTCGGCGAGCGCCGCCTCCGCGGTCTCCCGGGCCACCCGGACCGCCGGGGGCTGCGCGGGCAGGGTGAGCACGTGCCGGTGCGGCAGGGCTTCGAGCGGCGTGCTCATCGCGTCTCCAGGCGAGCGAGCGGGCGGCGTCCGGCCACGGCGCGGAGCGGGGCGCGGCGGTGTGCCGTCCGGCGCGTGCCGGGGGCGGCACCCGTATCCGCCCGGGACACGGAGACCTGGGTCCGCGGCTACCTGCGGACCCGGGCGTCACAGCATCTAATGAATTGCAGACTTTCGCAATTCAACAGCTCCGGCGCGCGGCGTCCTGCCGGGGACCACCCCCCTTGCCCACGGCGGCCCCGCGCCGCCCGCGGCCAGGCCCCGCCCCCGCGCCGTGTCCCCGCCGCCGCTCACCACGTCGGGCGCGCGCTCACCCCGCCGTCGACGACCAGATCGTGGCCGGTGATCCAGGAGGCCAGCCGGGAGGCGAGGAAGACGCAGGCGTCGCCCACGTCCTCGGGGCGCCCCAGCCGTCCGGCGGGCGCGGCGCCGAGCCAGCGCCGCACACCGTCGGGCCAGTCCTCGGCCAGGCCCTCGCGGTCGATCAGGCCGGGCGAGACGGTGTTGACCCGCACGCCCCAGGGCCCGTACTCCTGGGCCGCCGCGCGGGCGTGGGCCACCACCGCCGCCTTGGAGGCGCCGTAGTGGGCGTGGCCGGGGGCGGGGGCACCGGCCTCGATGGAGGCGATGTGGGTGACCGTGCCGCCGCCGTCCTGTCCCCGCATGAGCGCGGCGGCCGTACGGGTGCAGGCGAGAACGCCGGTCAGGTTGGCGTCCAGCACCTCCCGCCACGCGGCCGCCGTCATGCCGGGCAGTTCCCGCACCGGCTGGACCGCGGCGTTGTTGACCAGTGCCGTCAGGCGCCCGCCGCCCCAGTCGGCGGCCTCCTCGACCAGCCGCCGGCAGGCGTCCTCGTCGGTCAGGTCGGCGCGCAGCACCACCGCCGCGCCGCCCGCGTCCCGGATGCGCCCGGCCGTCTCCCGGGCGGCCTCGACCGAGGTGCGGCAGTGCAGGGCGACGGCCGCGCCCTCCTGGGCGAACCGCCGCGCGATGCCCCGGCCGACGCCGCCGCCCGCGCCCGTGACCAGGGCCACCTGTCCGTCCAGCAGGGTCATGGGCGGCACAGTCGCAGAATCCGCGCGGCCTCGGCGGGATAGCGCGCGGCGAGGCGGTCCGGGTCGCCGTGTTCGTAGTCCCCGTAGGTGAATCCGGGGACCGCCGTGCAGCCGAACAGGGTCCAGGCGCCGCCCTCGGCCACCCGGGCGCCCATCCAGGTCCCGGCGGGGACGGTGTGCTGCACGTGCTGCCCGCGCAGGACGTCCGGGCCGAGGACGACGGTGCGGGAGGTGCCGTCGGGGGCGAGGAGCAGCAGCCCGAGCGGGTCCCCGAGGTAGAAGTGCCAGGTCTCGTCGGCGGTCAGGCGGTGCAGGGCGGAGAAGTCGTCCGGGCCGCCGGTGAGCAGGGCGACGATGGCGGAGCCCGTCGGGCGGCCGTCGGGGCGCGCGGGCCCGGCCCAGGTCCGCCGGAAGAGGCCGCCCTCGCGGGGGATCGGCTCCAGTCCGTAGTGCGCGACGAGTTCCTCGGGTGTCACGGGCGCGGGCGTCACCCGGGTGAGGCTACCGCCCGGTGGCGCGCCGCCCGGGGGTTTCGGGCCACGCCCGCCGGGGGACCGGCCGGTCCCGCTGGTCGCCGCGGCGCACCCGTACGTCCGGATCGCCCGCGACAACGGCGACCACCCGGGCGCCGGGCGGATCCGTCCGGGGGGGGGCCGGGCGTCCCCCGGCAGCGGGTGAACGCGCCGGGCTGCCGACGGCCCTCCCGAGGACGTCCCGGGACGCCGTCGTGCGTCGGCGGGCGTCCCGGGCGCGCACGCGCGACCATCGGGGCATGGACGTCACCCTGCACCTCGCCCAGGACCCCGAGGCCGACGAACTGCTCGGCCGCAGCCCGCTCGCCGCGCTGATCGGCATGCTGCTGGACCAGCAGGTGCCCATGGAGTGGGCGTTCAAGGGGCCGTCGACCATCGCCCGGCGCATGGACGCGGAGGACCTGGACGCCCACGACATCGCCGCCCACGATCCCGCGGCCTTCGCCGCGCTGCTGTCCGAGAAGCCCGCCGTACACCGTTATCCGGGCGCGATGGCCGGGCGCGTCCAGCAGTTGTGCGCCCACCTGGCCGAGACGTACGACGGTGACGCCGAGGCCGTCTGGCGGGGCGTCGGCACCGGCCCGGAGCTGCTGAAACGGCTTCAGGACCTCCCGGGCTTCGGGCGGCAGAAGGCGCAGATCTTCCTCGCCCTGCTGGGCAAGCAGCTCGGCGTGCGCCCGGAGGGCTGGCGCGAGGCCGCCGGGGAGTACGGGGAGCCGGACTCCTTCCGCTCGGTGGCCGACATCACCGGGCCGGAGTCCCTCACCAAGGTGCGGGCGCACAAACAGGAGATGAAGGCGGCGGCCAGAGCCGCGAAGGCCGCGCGGGGGCCGGGGGGCAGGGCCCGGGACTGAGGACGGCGGCCTCCGGGGCCGGGAGCGGCCCGACGGGCCGGGGCTGCGGGCCGGGCGGCACGGCGGCGGACGGGACGGCACGGCTCACGGGCGCGGTGCGGGGGACTCGGGCAACGGCGACCGGGCCCGCGCGGACGGAGCGGCACGGCGGCGGACGGGGCCGACGGGACACGGGTACGGGGACGGGCCGACGCGGCGACGGACCGGGCCGACGGGACTGGGCACGCCGGACGGGGGCGGCACGACTCGCGGGCAGGGCCGCCGAAGGGCGGGTACGGGGGGACGGGGCGACGCGGACGGGGCGGCACGGCGACGGGCGAGGCCGGCGGGACGCGGCTACGGCGACCGGGCCGACGCCGACGGGACGGGGCGGCCAGGGACCGGGCCGGCGGGACACGCGTACGGCGGGCCGGGGCGGCGCGGGCGGGGCGGGGAACCGGTGCGAAGGGCACGGGTCCGCGCTCCCTGCCGCCGCTTCGCCCCTCGCGCCGCCCGGCGCGGAACGCGCCCCTGACGGGCGCGGGACGTACCGCCGGCGCGGGCCTCACCCCTGGGCGGGGCCGTGCCACACCGCTCCGTGACCGTGCGGCGCGCCGGGCGCGGCCCCGGATTTCGCTCCGGTGGCGGAGTCCGGGTGGCGGCGCCGACCAGAGCGTTCCCAGCATGGACCATGACCGAGCCACCGAGCGGCTCCCCCGGGGGCCCGCACTACGACGACCGGGGCGTCCACGCCCGCGGCGGCCCGCACGGAGCACCCCCGGCCGGCGGACCGCACGAGCCCGAGCCGCCCTTCGAGGGGCCCCTGCACCTGCTCGCCCGCGCGGCCTGGCAGACCGTCCTGTTCACCGGGATCGCCTCCCTGGTACTCGGGGTGCTGGTGCTGGTCTGGCCGGGGGCCTCGCTGCGTGTCGCCGGGGTGCTCTTCGGCCTCTACCTCGTGGTCAGCGGCGTACTGCAACTGGCCGCCGCGTTCGGCACGCACAGCCGGACCTCGCTGCGCGTCCTCGCCTTCATCAGCGGCGCCGTCTCCATCCTGCTGGGCCTGTTCTGCTTCCGCGGCACCCTCCAGTCGGTGCTGCTGCTCGCGCTGTGGATCGGCATCGGCTGGCTGTTCCGCGGCGTCACCCAGACCGTCGCCGCCGCGCACGACCCGGCGATGCCGGCCCGCGGCTGGCACGTCTTCCTCGGGATCGTCACGATCCTGGCCGGGATCGTGCTCATCGACTCGCCGGTCGAGTCCGTCGCCGTGCTCACGGTGGTGGGCGGCTGGTGGCTGGTGGTCGTCGGCCTCGTGGAGATCGTCACCGCCGTGCGCATCCGGGGCCGCGCCCGCCAGGTACCCCACACCGTATGAGGGGAACGCCCCGTCACGGGGCGGGACCTTCCCCTGTTTGCCCCCGTTGCGACCGATTGCGGCGGCTTTCCCGGCGCCGCGCTCGGTCACCATGGCTGCACCCGCGACGACTTGGCCGGTAGGCTTTCCGTGTGATCTTCAAGCGCATCGGAAACGGCCGGCCGTACCCCGACCACGGCCGGGAAAGCACCCGGCAGTGGGCGGACGTCGCGCCGCGCCCGGTCCGCCTCGATCAGCTCGTGACGACCAAGGGCCAGCTCGACCTGGAAACCCTGCTCGCCGAGGACTCCACCTTCTACGGCGACCTCTTCGCCCACGTGGTCAAGTGGCAGGGCGACCTGTACCTGGAGGACGGGCTGCACCGCGCGGTCCGCGCCGCCCTGCAGCAACGCCAGGTGCTGCACGCGCGCGTCCTCGAACTCGACTGACCGCCCGGCCGCACCCGCCCCCGGGGACGCCCCGACGCGCACCGGGTCCGCTCCGCCGACCGCCGGGGACGCCCGTCCGGCCGTCCGGGGCGCCCGTTCCCCATCGGCTCCCCACCGGTCCCCCGGGCCGTCCCCCCTCGCGCCTTTGACCCTTTCGGGTGGGTTTAGGGCGAAGTACGGAACACCCGCTGATCATCTAATAGGCATCGCCGTCCGGGCGCATTACGCTGCGCCCATGAGCATGCTGACTCCCCCCGGCATGGGCGGCAAGTACCGGATCACGGGGGGCAAGTACCCCCGGATGCGCCCGGCCCGAAAGCGCGGCAGGCTCGCGGTCGTCCTCGTCGCGTGCGCCACCGTCCTCGGTGTCCTCGGCTGGGGCACCCTGCAGCTCATCGACGCCTTCACCGGCGGCGACAAGGCGTCGGCGGCCGGGGCGGACTGCGCGGCGACCCCGTCCCCGTCGAGCGCGTCACCCTCCCCGGCGGTGGCCCTGCCGAAGCCCGGCCAGGTCACCGTCAACGTACTCAACGCCACCACCCGTTCGGGACTGGCCCAGAAGACCGCCGACGAGCTGAAGAAGCGCGGTTTCCGCATCGGCGAGGTGGGCAACGCGCCCGAGGAGCTGGACAAGAAGATCGACGGCGCCGGGGTGCTGCTCGGCCCCGCCGCCGCCCTGAAGACCGCGCTCCCGGTGCTCGGCACCCAGATCCCCGCCGCCGAGCGACGCACCGACGCGGCCCGCAGGGGCACCACCGTCGACCTCGTCATCGGCAAGGCCTTCAAGGGGCTGGCGCTGCGGCCGGAGGCCGACGCCGCCCTGGCCGGGCTGACCGCGCCGCAGCCGGCGCCGGTGACCGGCAAGGGCTGCTGAGGCCCGGCCCCCGCCGCGCCGTCTACTCGGCGGCGCCGTACATGCGGTCCCCCGCGTCCCCGAGGCCCGGCACGATGTAGCCGTGCTCGTTGAGGCGCTGGTCGACCGAGGCCGTCACCACCGTCACCGGGGTGCCCGCCAGCTCGCGCTCCATCAGCTCGACGCCCTCGGGCGCGGCCAGCAGCACCACCGCCGTCACGTCGTCGGCACCGCGCCCGATCAGCTCGCGGATGGAGGCGACCAGGGTGCCGCCGGTGGCCAGCATCGGGTCCAGGACGTACACCTGGCGGCCCGACAGGTCCTCCGGCATGCGCGTGGCGTAGGTGGACGCCTGGAGCGTCTCCTCGTTGCGGATCATGCCCAGGAAGCCCACCTCGGCGGTCGGCAGCAGCCGGACCATGCCGTCCAGCATGCCGAGCCCGGCCCGCAGGATCGGCACCACCAGCGGGCGCGGGTGGGAGAGCTTGACGCCGGTGGTCCGCTCGACCGGCGTGTGGAGGTCGACCTGCTCGGTCCGCACGTCCCGGGTGGCCTCGTAGGCGAGCAGGGTGACCAGCTCGTCGGCGAGGCGGCGGAAGGTCGCGGAGTCGGTGCGCCGGTCGCGCAGCGTGGTGAGCTTGTGGGCGACCAGGGGGTGGTCGACGACGTGGAGACGCATGGGCCCCACATTAACCGGACCCCCGCATACCGGCGTCCCCCGGCGCTTCACTCACTCGCTGGCGTCAAACCACTCGTCCGGGGGAAGGTGGGAGGAACGGACGCGGGGTGATGACACGGTGCCGGACGACACCTTCCACAGCGCCACGCCCCGGGAGACACCCCCGGGGACACGGCGTCCGCCCGGCCTGTCCGCCGCGCGCACCCCGCCCCGCGACGGCGCCCGGCCCCCGGGCGGGGGCGGCCCGCCGCGCCCGCCCGGCCGGGACGCCACGGCGGCGCCCGCGGACCGGGACCCGTCCCGTTCCCCGGCCCGGCCCGGCCCCCGCCCCGACGGCCGGACCGACGGTCCCCGGACCCCCCGGACGGCCACCCGGAACACCGCGGAGCCCTCCGGGAGCGGGGGCACCGGGACCCCGAGCGGCGGGACCGGGCCCGCGGGCCGGTCGGGAACGCCCACCGCCCGACGGCGCGGCGCGGGCCGCGCGGCACCGGACGACGCCCCGGCGGCGGCAGGGACCCCGGACCGCACGGACACACCCCGGGCCGAGGGCACCCCGACGGCACGGCAGGACGGCGAGGTGACCCGACGACGGGACGGCACCAACCCCGCGGCATCCGCCGGCACTCCGGCACCCGACCGGGCCCCGGCAACGGCACCGACCACGCACGACACGGACACCGCCCGGACCCGGGGCACCCCGACCCCACGGCGGAACGGCGCGGCGACCCGACGCCGGGGCGGCACGGGCGCCACCGCGCCGGGCCCGGCCCCGGACGAGGACCCGGACGAGGACCCGGACGGCCCGCGCGGCGGCGTGCCCGAGGTGCCCGGAGCCTCCGGTACTCCCGCCGGGGCTCCCGGCGTACCCGATGCCCTCGGGGCGTCCGGCGCTCCCCCCGTTCCCGGCACCCCCGGGACGTCCCCCCTTCCCGGCACCCTCGGCGCTCCCGGGGCTCCCGGGGCTCCCACGGAAGCCGGTGCCTCCGGGGCGTCCCGTCAGGACGGGGCGAACGGGGCGGACGACGCGGCGGGGGCCGACGCCGAGCGCCGTCGGCGGCGCGCCCAGTTCCTCCGCGAACTCGCCGAGGCCCGCGCCCTGCGCGACCGCGTCCAGCCCCGCCGCGCCAAGGCGGCCCGGCTGCGCCACGCCATGCGCATGCGCACGTTCCGCTGGTAGCGGGCGGTCCAGGTCCGGTCCCGGTCCGGCCCTGCCGCACGGCACGCCGCCCGGAGGCGCGCCCCGGCCTCTCCCGTACCGCCGCGGATCCCGCGCCGGGTCCACGGGCGAGCGGCTCGGCCCTGCGGGCCCTTCCTTCCGGGCCCGGGCCCTCCCCCAGGCCCCGGGCCTGCCCCGGGCTCCCGGAGGGCATCCGGGCACCCCGGCATTCCCTCGCGCCCCACGGGTCCGGCGCCCGTGACCCCCGGCAGTACCGGGCAGCCCCGCCCGCCCCGCGCCCCGCGCGCTTCACGGCTCGGTGCCCCCGGCGGCACCGGGCGCGCCTCACGCCCGCCCCGCGTCCCGCACCCCGCACTCCCGCACGCGCGCCCCCCAGGCCCCGCCCGTCGCCCCGGAGAGCGGCCCGCCGCGCCCCGCCCGGCCTCCCGGGGAGCGGGCCGGTGAACGGGCCCGGGCGTCAGACCGTCTCCCGGGGGAAGTACGGGCGGCGCGCCGGGCGCGGGGGAACGGTGTGCGCGGGGGCGGAAGGGAATCCGCGTACGATCCGGTTCGTGGTGGTGGCGATGGTGCCGGGGGCATGTTCACCCGGCGCGTTTCCCGATCCACCGGCCGAAACTGCCGGACACAGGGCGCCGAAGACGTCCCCTGTGGGCGCTGTTTCTGCCACGATTCCCCGTGGGTGGGGCTCAAGCACCGTCTCCCCGCCCGCACACCACCGCCGGGGGAACCCCCAGCCGGCACGCCTATGACCAGTGGGAGAGTCACGGTGTACTTCGCCGCACTGCTCGCGCGCACCGAAGACGGGTGGGAAGCGAGCGACACGGAGCTCGACGATGTGGAGAGCCTGTCGGATCTGGCCGATCTGGCCCGGGAAGCGTCCCCCGACGAGGACACGGTGCTCGTGCTGATCGAGCAGGAGGACGCGTGGTTCGGAGTCGTCCGGGTGGACGGCGAGGACGACCCGCGCATCTACGTGTCGGACGCCGCCGCCGCTGCCCGCAGCAGCTACGGCGAGATCCTGCTCACCGACGAACTGCTCGGCCGCGAGCCGGGTGACGGCGCCGACGACCTCGACGCCCTCGACCTCGACGGCACCGAGGACGGTGAACCCGACGACGACGGCGAGGACGCCGACGGCGGCGCGTCCGGCGCCGCCGCCGACTCCGCCGTGCCGCACGGGCCCGTCGGCGACATCGAGATCCTCGACGACCTCGGGGTCAGCGAGAAGGAACTGCGCGTCATGTCCGGGGACGCCGTCGGCGAGATCGCCGAGGCCCTGGGCGCCCTGGAAGTCCTGGAGACCGTCCGCTGAGCACACCGAACGACATGGCGGGACCCGCCGACCCGGTGCGCGGCCCCTGGCGGTCCGCGATGCGGCTCGCCCTGGCCGAGGCCGGGGCGGCCGCTCAGGGCGGCGACGTCCCCGTGGGCGCCGTCGTCCTGGCCCCCGACCGCCGCACCGTCCTGGCGGCCGGGCACAACGAGCGTGAGGCCACCGGCGATCCCACGGCCCACGCCGAGGTCCTGGCGATCCGCCGGGCCGCCGCCGCCCTGGGCGGCTGGCGGCTGACCGACTGCACCCTCGTCGTCACCCTGGAACCCTGCACGATGTGCGCGGGCGCCCTCGTCCAGTCCCGGGTGGACCGGGTCGTCTACGGCGCCCGGGACGAGAAGGCGGGCGCGGCCGGCTCCCTGTGGGACGTCGTCCGCGACCGCCGCCTCAACCACCGCCCCGAGGTGATCGAGGGCGTGCTCGCTGCGGAGTGCGCCGCCCTGCTCACGGACTTCTTCCGGACCCGCTGACCGGCCGGCCGCCCTGCCCGCCGCCCGGCCCCGGACCGGCCCGCCGAACAGCCCGCCGGAACCCGCGCCCGGGCACCCGCGGGTCCTGGTCCCGAACCCCCTCGGACCCGGCTCCCCGGCACCCCCGGACCCGCCGTCGGAGCACCCCCGGACCCGCCTCCGGAGCACCCGCGGACGTCGCCCCGGAACACCCGCGGATCTCACCCCGGAACGATTTCTGACCATGCCCCGCCGTGCTGTAAGGTCTCTCTCGGTAGCGTGTCCGAGCGGCCGAAGGAGCTCGCCTCGAAAGCGAGTGTGGCGCAAGTCACCGAGGGTTCAAATCCCTCCGCTACCGCAGGTAGAAGAGGCGCCCGGTTCGATGAACCGGGCGCCTCTCTTCACTTCCGTCTCAGTTCCCGTCTCAGTTCGTCTCCTCCCTGACTCGGGAGTGAGCGACGACCAGTCGGTGTCCGGCCCCTCGGAGGGGCCGGACACCGCGACCGCCCTACCCTCCCAGGGAGATATTCCGCAGGAGATCCCGATCTTCGATGGGGTAGCAGCGGTTCGCTCGTTCTCCGGGCTTGAAGGACCTTAGCGCCTTGAGCTGTCGAAGTTCGGCGACTGCCTTCTCGACGGTTGCCCTGCCCAAACAGAGCGCATCAGCGATGTCAGCCTGACTCGGACCCGAGACAACTAGTTCCTCAGTGGTCGTCATCACCATGACACCGTCCTCCCGGGTTTTGATCGCACTCCGCCGGGTGGGCTCGATGAGGTAGTGCAACAGCGCGGCGACCCGACTGACGGGAGCTGCCCGGCTCGCGGTGTACAGCCGTTCCGTCAGCATGTGCCGCTTAGTTGACATGCGCGCGAGCATCAGAGCAACCGCAGGATCGCTCATCGCCAGGGAGGTGAGCTTCGGGTTGGGGACCTCAACGAAGACACACCGTGACAACGTCGTCCCCGCGATCAGCTCTTTCGGGTTCCGATTCGACGTCTCCTCCTTGTACCCACCGGAGAAGGAGGCAGCGTTCGTGACGCCTTCGAAGAGCATCACTTCACGCCACAGACGGACCTTGCCGGGCTGCACGAGTTCCGCTACACGGCCGTCGACGAGGAAGTAGGCGGCCCTGGCTATCCCGAGCACCATGGACCGCCCGCGCCCCCTCCTACGCAGACGGGAGACGTAGGCAAGGGCCTCCACGGAGTCGGGTGACAGGCCATGCAGAGCGAAGAAGTCGGAGATCGTCCTGAACTCGTTCTGCCTCCGGGGGACGACTGCTGTGGAAACGGCCATCGTCACCTACCCTCAGCGAAGGAGGTATCGGGGATCGCACTCGGATCAGGGGACATGCTGGGGGAGACGATCACCGCCGGTGCCGTAGGCGCGACGACTTCGACGGGCAGGGCGGCAGCCTCCGTCAGAAGCCGTACGACAGGCACCAGCGCCCCGATAAGGAGGGCGAGTGCCGTGAGGACGGATGCGATCCGGGCGGGTCTGCCCTCCAGGCGCCGCACGGCATAGCAGGCCGCGGTCAATACGATCCCAAAGATCAGGATGACCGTGACGTAGACGTCATTGAACACACTTGTCTCTTTCGAGAGGCGGTCGAGCTTCGACCAATCGCTCGAAGCTCGACCGCGGGTTTCTTGGGAACCTCGCTCACCCAGTGACACCTGCGACCGCGGCTAACGGCCCGTCACCAGTTAGCCGTGAATGTTACGCCATGGGTGTGACCGGAGAACAATTCCTGCTCACGAGAGGGATACCCATGCGATAGGGCCCGATGGCGTGTCAGGATCCAACCGTCTAGCGGACCCAGACGGGCATTAAGCGGAATCCGACATACCGCACTGAAGGGCGCCACGGTCACGACCTGGAGCGTCCTCGGAGCCCGAACGACCCACCCCAACGTGGGGCAGAGCCATCCAGCAGAAGCCGCCAGCGAGGCGTCGCCCCGTAACCCCAGGCAGAGATCCGCGGGTCACCACAGATAGACCTGCTTGTCCGGTTATGCCACGCCTCGCGGCCCTCAGCCAAATCCTGACCAAGCCCGGCCGACCAGGCATCGGCAAGCGGTGTCTGGGGTTACAGGACATCCCTTGGGCCGTGCAAAGAGGTTGGGCCGGGGCCCTATCAGGGGAGCCACCCCCGATGGGCCACCGGCCAGCACTGAGCGAGGGCTCCCAAAAAGCCGTGTGTTCAGCGCCACCAAGCAAACACCAAGCGCGGTTGTGAAAATCCCTACTGGCAGGGATCCTCTGCCACGACAGGGCACAAACCCATACCCGTAGGGGTTTGTGCACCCTATTTTAGGGTGCACGTAGCCCTCAGAAGTCTGGGTCCCATCTTTCGACTCTCTGGTGCGCTCTGGCTTTGAAGTGGATCACTCGAATAGGTGATGGGGGCTGTTTAGCGGTGGCGCATGCACTTGGCCACCTCACTTTGGGGTGCAAGTGAGAAGCTCCACCATCGGAACAACCCAGACGGGATGCGCTCGCGAGCACGCCCAGTCCTTCCCCCCCCCCCCCCCCGGCCTACCCACTCCCTCCAGCACCCCGGTCACCGCCGTCCGATCCCTCCCCAGGTGACTTCCAGATCAGCCCGTCGACTTGCCGAGCGACATCGCTGCGGACGGAGTCGACCATGTGCTGATATCGCGCAGCCATGGCCGTGGTGGACCAACCCATAAGACCCATGACGGCCCGCTCCGAGACACCGAGGATCAGTAGCACCGTGGCAGCGGTGTGCCGGGCGTCGTGCAACCGGCCGTCCCTCACCTGGGCGTCAGTCAGCAGTTCCTTCCAGTCGTCATAGTCGGTGCGGGGTGGAGTACCGCGCCCGTCCGGAGTAGCGAACAGCCAGCCCTCATTCGTCCACTTCTCCCCCGCCGCCGCCCGCTCGGCATCCTGCTTCACCCGATGGACCCGGAGCAGGTCGACGAGCTGTGCGGGCAGACCGACCGTCCGTCGGCCCGCCCGGGACTTCGTATCGGCCGTCTCCGGGTTGGTGCGCTGCCGCTGCGGGCAGTGTCCGGCCTTCCGGCCGCAGGGGTCGCCGCACCCGTGGGCGTATCGCGGACGGCGGCGACTACGGCGGACCATCAAGACGCCACGTTCCATATCAACGTCGGCCCACTTGAGGCCCAACGCCTCGCCCTGTCGCAGGCCAAGAGCGAGCGCAACGGCCCAGCGAGCGGAGTTCCGCCGAAGCAGCCGCTTGACCTCTTCGACGGTGTACGGCTTGATCTCCTCCTCGCTGACGCGGGGCGCCTTGGCGAGCTGCACCGGGTTGCGGGTGATGTGGCCACGCCGGACGGCCTCGTTGAGCGCCGTTCGGAAAGTGCGGTGGATCTGATGGATCGTGCCCGCCCGACGGCCATCCGCCTGCATCCGCCCGTAGAAGCGCTCGATGTGCTCGGGCCCCAGCTTGTCGAGGCGGTGGGCCCCAAGCGCGGGGATGAGGTGCTTCCGGACAGCAACGCCGTACCCGACCATCGTGTTCTCGTTAACCGCCAGCGGGGCGATGGTCTTCACCCAGTGGGTCAGCCACGCCTCTACCGTCCAGGCCCGACCCGCCTTGCGTACCAACCCGCTGTCGCGCTGCTTCTCCAGTTCACGGACGGCCGCCGTGACCTCGGCTCGGGTCTTGCGTTCCACGTGGCGGCGGTCGGGCCTGCCGTCGTCGCGGATACCGACGGTGACACGCCCGTGCCACTTGCCGTCTTTGCCCTGGTAGATGGATGAGCGTCCGTTGGGCTGTCGGGTGCGCTTCTGGTCTTCCGCCACAGGCGGGACTCCTTCGGGATTGCGGTGGGTCAACAGGGAGGCCGCCTCACGATGAGGCGGCCTCCGGTGCACAGCAAGATCAAGCGGCGCGCTGCTCGGCGCGGCGGCGGGCGAGGTAGGCGGCCGGGGCGTCGGCCGGGACGCGTCGGAGTCCGCCGATGGTCAGGGACTCCAGCTCACCCGTGCGGATGAGGGCGAAGCAGGTGGTGCGGCCGACGCGCAGGCAGCGAGTGGCCTCTTCGACGGTCAGGAAGACGGGGTCCGGGTTCGCGGTGGCGATGCTCACAGAAGGCTCCTTCAGAGCTGTCCTGCCGGGGGTCCCTGAGGGCCGCTACTTCCGCTACCGCCGCTACCTCGCAGGTCAGGGGCCTGTCGGAGGTAGCGGATGAGGTAGCGGTAGCGGATGAGGTAGCGGCTGCCGGAATGGGCTGCCGCTACCGCGTTATTGCTGGTCAGGCGAGGTTTTCGGTGCCGGGTAGCGGAGGTAGCGGACTTTCCGGGGGCGGGGGGCAGTAGCGGGCCCACGCGTCGTGGAGGTCGGCGGCGTAGTAGCCCTTGAGGACGCTTCCGGCAGTCTTGATGTTGCGGGAGGCAATGGGCTCGTTGCCGGTCGTCATGTATTCCGCGAGCATCCGGGACAGGCGCCGGTTGTCGAGCGGTTTGCCGTGCAGGTCGGCCCATGGGACGTCGTCCAGGGCGTTGAGCCGGTCCAGGATGGCGACGGTGGGCAGTCGGTCGATGCCGACCATGACGTGGTCGCGCAGGTCGGTCAGCAGCCGGACTCCCAGGCTGCCTTTGTCGTTGGCCTTGGACGCGGTGACCAGGGTGACGCAGGCTTCGCGGGCCCGCTCGGGCCAGTCGCCGCCGGCGGCGTCCGCGATGGCGAGGAGGGGTTCCCATACGTCGGCGGGGCGGTCGGTGACGCCCTCGGGCATCTGCGGCCATGCCCCCATCACGGTGTCCCGGGCCTGCTCGGTCCACTGTGCGAGCCGGTCGCGGAGCTTGTGTCCCTCGGCTTCGTGGATGCGGGCGCGGAAGGCTTCCGCCTTCTCGTTGCGGGCCCGGCGGCGCATGCGGATGACGACCGAGCGGGTCATGATTGTGTCGGGGAGGTTGCCGAGTCCGGCGACCGCGACCGCGCAGTACGAGGGGAACGCCTGGACGGTCTGGTTGCCGCCGTCCCCGATGCACCGGTAGGTCACACCGGTGCGGCGGTGTCCGGCGTTGAGGAAGCCGCGCAGTTCCTCGTTGTCCCCGGCCTTGGGGCCGAAGACCGTGTCGATCTCGTCGAACAGGATCGTGGGACGGCCGTTGGGGTTGGACACGGACCGGAACAGGGCGGCGGCGGACGCGTTCACGGCGGTCATGGGGTGCGGCACGAGGGTTTCCACGACCTCCAGCGCCCGGGACTTGCCCGATCCCGCTGTCCAGGGCGGGGGTGACGGGGTCGCTGGGGCCCCAGACGGGCAGTTCCCAGCGGGCTGTGACGCTGGGTGTGACGGGGGCCGTCACGCTGGTCAGGGCCCTGCCGGTCTCCTCCCCGGAACGGGTCTCCTCCAGCGTCACCCAGGCCCGTGAGAGGGCCTGGGCGGTGGTGGCCTGGACGCGGGCGACGCGTGCGCCGGCCGCCGTCACGGCCGTCAGCGGCGTCTACGGCGTCGACTTCCCCCGCGGCGTCTTCCCCACCCTTGAGCGACCGGTCCTGGAAGACGTGGCCGTCGAGCTGCGAGCGCTCCTCAAGGCCGGACGCGATGTCGTCGTTGACCACGGCTTCTGGACACCGGAAGACCGGACGAAGTGGCGTGCCATCGCTACCGACGCCGACGCGACTCCCGTACTCGTCTATCTCTCGGCCACTCACGACGAACTATGGGCGAGGATCAGCAAGCGCAACGAGTTCCACGCCGACGACCCCAACGCGATCTTCTTCTCCGAAAGCGACCTCCAGCGGTACCGCACACGGTTCATCCCGCCCACGGCGGAGGAACCGCACGTCTTGTACGACGGCGATCCGGCGACGGTGCTCACGGCCCTGAACGCCTCCCGCCCCTGAACGCCAGGCACAAGACGCGCAGGTCAGCAGGTTCACGCCCCGTCTCAGTTTCCGTCTCATTCACCTCCGTCCAGTGCCGTTCACACCGGTTCGGGAGCGGGGCCGGAGTACGGCAATGAACGGGACTGAACATCCCCGAATGACGCCCTGATCCGCCCGTTCAGACCTCGAAAGCGAGTGTGGCGCAAGTCACCGAGGGTTCAAATCCCTCCGCTACCGCTTCCGAAGGGCCCCGTCGAAAGACGGGGCCCTTCGTGCGATCATGTCCCGCAGTCGCGTATCGACGGTACGACGGGGACAGGGGAGGCCGCGGTGACGGTGCACGCGAAGAAGATCGCCGTCTATGTGCTCGTGGTCTTCGTGCTGTACATCATCATCACGGACCCCGCCAAGGCGGCCGACTACGTCCAGATAGGTTTCCAGGGCATCTCCGACGCCGCCGGCGCCATCGGTGACTTCATGACCTGGGCCGCCAACGGAGGAAAGTGATGATCCGTCATCTCGTGCTGTTCAAGCTCAACGACGGCGTCGGGCGGGACGACCCGCGCGTCGTGGAGGGCGCCGAGGCCTTCCGGGCCCTGGGCGGCCGGATCGAGGAGCTGCGCGCCTGGGAGTGCGCCTGGAACATCAGCGACCGCCCCATCGCCTACGACTTCGCCATCAACTCCGCCGTGGACGACGCCGACGCGCTGCGGCGCTACGCCGAGCACCCGGCGCACCAGGCCTGTGTCGCCCTCTGGCGCGAGTTCTCCACCTGGGTGATCGCCGACTACGAGGTCTGACCGGCCGGGCGCCCTTCCGCGCCCCCGTCGCCGCGCCCCCTCCCGGGCCTCCGGACCCCTCCGCCACCCCTCCACGGCCTCCCCGCGCCGCCCGCGGGGCCATGCGCCCTCCCCGCGCCCCGGCGCGCCCGAGGCGCCCCTTCCGCGCGCTCCGGACGCGCCCCGCGCACCATGACGCCGCGCACCGGACGCACCCCCGTGTCGCGCCCCGCGCACGCCGTTCCGCACCCCGCCCCGCACCTCCAGTGCGGGGCATTTTCCCGTTTGAGGATTATTCGCCCCACAACACGGAGCTATACGGTGCTTGCACACAGTGCACATGTCTTGTGATGCTATGACCGCTTTTGACGGATGAGTTGACGGACAAGTCGACGGATCACGAGGTGGAGTTGACCGTGCCGGCCAGTACTGCGCCTCAAGCACCGCCCCAGGGGACGCCGTTCCGTGACGCGCCGGGCCGCGAGGCCGCGCCGCGGCGGAGCCGGGGAGCGGACACCAGGGCCCTGACCCAGGTGCTCTTCGGCCAGCTCAAGGGGCTGGAGCCGGGCTCCCGGGAGCACACCCGGGTGCGCGCGGCCCTCATCGAGGCCAACCTCCCCCTGGTGCGCTACGCCGCCGCCCGCTTCCGCTCCCGCAACGAGCCGATGGAGGACGTCGTCCAGGTCGGCACCATCGGCCTGATCAACGCCATCGACCGCTTCGACCCCGACCGGGGCGTGCAGTTCCCGACCTTCGCGATGCCGACGGTCGTCGGGGAGATCAAGCGGTACTTCCGCGACAACGTCCGCACCGTGCACGTGCCGCGGCGGCTGCACGAGCTGTGGGTGCAGGTCAACAGCGCCACCGAGGACCTGACCACCGCCTTCGGGCGCACCCCGACCACGGCCGAGATCGCGGAGCGGCTGCGGATCGGCGAGGACGAGGTGCTGTCCTGCATCGAGGCGGGCCGGTCGTACCACGCCACCTCGCTGGAGGCCGCGCAGGAGGGCGACGGGCTGCCCGGACTGCTGGACCGGCTCGGCTACGAGGACCCCGCGCTGGACGGCGTCGAACACCGCGACCTGGTGCGCCATCTGCTCGTCCAGCTCCCGGAGCGCGAGCAGCGCATCCTCCTGCTGCGCTACTACAGCAACCTCACCCAGTCGCAGATCAGCGCCGAGCTGGGCGTCTCCCAGATGCACGTCTCCCGGCTGCTGGCGCGCAGCTTCCAGCGGCTGCGGTCGGCGAACCGCATCGAGGCGTAATCGAAAGCCCGCGCCATCCCTCACCGGTGGGGGCGAATCACCGCACCCCGCCGCCACCCGCATAATTCAGCCGAAACACCGTCAGACCCCTTCATTCCAGGGCCTTTTCATGTCTCACATGTCGACATGTCGCTACAGCGCGTTGCCGACATGTGACATTCTGCCGGAAGCGCGTTTGCCGGGGCCGCGGTTCCGGTATTCAGGTGAAGGCTGCGTTCCCACCGTGGGACCGTACGCCGTGACCGTCCCGCGACCCAAAGGGGGTGGCATGTCCGCAGAACAGGGCAGCTCGAAGGTGCTCGCGCTCGCGGAGAGCGAGACCGCGCCCGACGCGCTCGACGCGCTCGGAGCCATCGACGACGTCCCGGCCCTCGATGCCGTGCCGACCCAGGCCCTCCCGGCGGAGCAGACCGCCCCGCCGACGGGCGCCATCGACACCCGCACCCTGTCCCGCTCCCTGTTCCTGCGGCTCGCCGCGCTCGACGCGGACAGCCCCGAGCGCGCCTACGTCCGGGACACCCTGATCGAGCTGAACCTCCCGCTGGTGCGCTACGCCGCCGCCCGCTTCCGCTCGCGCAACGAGCCGATGGAGGACATCGTCCAGGTCGGCACCATCGGCCTGATCAAGGCGATCGACCGCTTCGACTGCGAGCGGGGCGTGGAGTTCCCGACCTTCGCGATGCCGACGGTCGTCGGGGAGATCAAGCGGTTCTTCCGGGACACCTCCTGGTCGGTGCGGGTGCCGCGCCGGCTCCAGGAGCTGCGCCTCGCGCTGACCAAGGCCAGCGACGAGCTGTCGCAGCGGCTGGACCGCTCGCCGACCGTCGCCGAACTGGCCGTCGCGCTGGGCGTGTCCGAGGACGACGTGGTCGACGGCCTCGCGGTCGGCAACGCCTACACGGCCTCCTCGCTCGACTCCCCCGCCCCGGAGGACGACGGCGGCGAGGGCTCGCTCGCGGACCGCCTCGGCTACGAGGACACGGCGCTGGAGGGCGTGGAGTACCGCGAGTCCCTCAAGCCCCTGCTGGCCAAGCTGCCGCCCCGGGAGCGTCGGATCATCATGCTGCGCTTCTTCGCCAACATGACCCAGTCGCAGATCGGCGAGGAGGTCGGCATCTCCCAGATGCACGTCTCCCGTCTGCTCACCCGCACCCTCTCGCAGCTCCGCGAGGGGCTCATCTCCGACTGACCCCGGCCGCCGGGCCCCGCCGCACCGCGCCGGGGCCCGCACCCGTGCGCCGCGCACCGGCGCGCGGCCGGACACGTCGCCGCACCCCGCCGGTCCGCACCCCGCCGGTCCGCGCTCCGCCGGTCCGCGCTCCGCCGGTCCGCGCTCCGCCGGTCCGCGCTCCGCCGGTCCGCGCTCCGCGCCCGGCGCTGTGCCGTCAGCCGCGCCCCGGCCCGCCCCGCCGGGCAGCACGACGGCCGCCGCGGCCCCGTGGGGCACGCGGCGGTCGCCGGAAGGGTTCCGTCTACTTCAGCGCCAGCCAGGCCACCGCCGCCACGACGACCACCGCGGCCACGATGCCGAGGATCACGCCGACACGGGGGCCGGAGGAGCCGGTCTGCGCCTGCTGGGGGGTCCGCGGACCGCCCTCGTCGACGAACGCGCGGAACATCTGGGTGCTGCCTGCGGGGTCGTAATTGCCCTGGGGGCCCTGGTTGTTCGCCATGGCCCGAGACACTAGCGAATCCGCCGGGAGGGCCCAAGCTCGGGCCCCGGCCCCGGCCACCCCCGGCACACCATCTCCCACCAGGGCGTTTACATCGGCAATACCCGCCTTTGCCGACTTTTGACGACAGAAACCCCCTCTTTTGTTTGCCTGTAGCAACCATCGGCTCCTATGGTTGCCCTAAGCAACAAACGCGGGAGGTGCGCGCCATGGCCGGCCGGGCGCGGTACGAGGAACTGATCCGTCAGCTCAGCGCCTTCGGCGCCGTGAAGCGCGAGATGAGCCGGGTGATGCCGGCCGAGTGCCCCAGCGGCTCCGGCGCCGTGCTGGCCCTGCTCGGCCGCCACGGCGACATGCGGATGAGCAGGCTGGCGGAGCTGCTCGCCGTGGACATGTCGGTGACCAGCCGCCATGTCGCCCACAGCGCCGAGCGGGGGTGGGTCGAACGGTCCCCCGACCCGGCCGACAAGCGCTCGCGCATCCTGCGCCTGACCCCGGCGGGCCGGGCCCAGCTCGACGAGCTGTCCGAACGGACGACCCGGCTGCTGGCCGACCGCCTGAGCGACTGGACCGACGACGAGGTCGGCCAGCTCACCCGCCTGATGACCAGGCTCCGGGCGAGCTTCGACGACTGCCGTCCCGCGCAGTCCCGGCCCCCCGCACCACCCGCGGACGACCGGGCCACCCGTACACCGATCACCACGAAGTAAAGGAAGTCCATGGCAACGACCACACCGACCGGTGTGCGGGCTCATGCCGAACACGGGGGAGGCTCCGCCGGAGACACTCCGATGTCGCACCGGCAGATCATGGAGGCGCTGTCCGGGCTGCTGCTCGGCATGTTCTGCGCCATCCTGTCCTCGACCATCGTCACCAACGCCCTGCCCGAGATCGTCTCGGACCTCGGCGGCGGCCAGAGCGCCTACACCTGGGTCGTCACCGCCTCGCTGCTGACGATGACCGCCTCCACCCCGCTCTGGGGCAAGCTCGCCGACCTGGTCAGCAAGAAGGCCCTGGTCCAGATAGCCCTCTGCGTCTTCGTCCTCGGCTCCGTCGTGGCCGGTCTGTCGCAGAACTCCGGCATGCTGATCGGCGCCCGCGCCATCCAGGGCCTCGGCGCCGGCGGTCTGGCCGCCCTGGCGCAGATCATCATGGCCGCGATGATCTCCCCGCGCGAGCGCGGCCGCTACTCCGGCTACCTCGGCGCGACCTTCGCCGTCGCCACCGTCGGCGGCCCGCTGCTCGGCGGCGTCATCACCGACACGAGCTGGCTCGGCTGGCGCTGGTGCCTCTACGTCGGCGTGCCCTTCGCGATCATCGCCCTCGTCGTGCTGCAGAAGACCCTGCACCTGCCGGTCACCCGGCGCGCGGTCAAGGTCGACTGGGCGGGCGCCTTCTTCATCACCGCCGCGGTCTCGCTGCTGCTGGTCTGGGTGACCTTCGCCGACGACAAGTACGCCTGGATGTCCTGGCAGACCGGTGCGATGGTCGGCGGCTCGCTCCTGCTCACCCTGGTCTTCCTGCTGGTCGAGACCCGCGCCGCGGAGCCGATCATCCCGCTGCGGCTGTTCCGCAACCGCACCATCACCCTGGCCTCGCTCGCCTCGCTGTTCGTCGGCATCGCGATGTTCGCCGGGACCGTCTACTTCAGCCAGTACTTCCAGCTCGCCCGGGACAAGTCGCCGACCATGTCGGGCGTCATGACCATCCCGATGATCGGCGGCCTCTTCGTCTCCTCCACCGTCTCCGGTGTGATCATCACCCGGACCGGCCGGTGGAAGGGCTGGCTGATGGCCGGCGGCGTCCTGCTCACCGCGGGCCTCGGTCTGCTGAGCGGCATGCGCTACGACACCCCGTACTGGCACATCGGCGTCTTCATGGCGCTGATGGGCCTCGGCGTCGGCATGATGATGCAGAACCTCGTGCTCTGCACCCAGAACCAGGTGGCCCCGGAGGACCTGGGCGCCGCCTCCTCCGTGGTGACCTTCTTCCGGTCGCTCGGCGGCGCGGTCGGCGTCTCCGTGCTCGGCTCGGTCATGGCCGGCCGGATCAGCGGCTACGCCAAGGACACCATCGGACAGCTCGGCCCCGAGGACCGGGCCGCCGCCGCCCGGGCCGCGGGCAGCGGCACCATCCCCGACATGGACCTGCTGCCCCCGGCCATCCGCACCTGGCTGGAGAGCGCCTACGGGCACGGCATCGCCGACATCTTCCTGTACGTGGCGCCCGTCGCCGCCCTCGGCTTCGTCGTGACGCTGTTCATCAAGGAGGTCCCGCTGCGTACCACGGGCGCCCTCGCCCAGGCCGCCCAGGCCGCGGCGGAGGGCTCCGCCCCCGGGGCGCCGGTCCCGGCCGGGGCCGTGCGGACCGCCGGGGGCGCGCCCTCGGCCACCGCCGAGGGGTCCTCGGACAGCGGCGACACGTCGGACGCGCACTCGGTCGCGGACTCCCACTCGGCCTCGGGCGACGACGGGGCGTCCGACTAGGGTCTTTCGTTTGGATCGGGCCGGATCAGGAAGCGGGGTCCGGCGCCGTGCACCGCGAGGCGGAGGAGGGAGTCGGGGCCGAGCCCCGGCGACCGACGACAACGCGACGAGGTGCGGCGCCGGACCCCGCGAGCCCGGCATGATCCAAACGAGAGGCCCTAACGGCCTCCCCGCGGGACACCCGCCGCCGCTGCCCCCGAGCGCGGCGGCGGATCCGTGCCGTCCGGAGGCCCCGGCCCCTGCGGGACGGAACATCCGGAGGCCCCGGCCCCTGCGGGACGGACCGTCCGGGAAGCCCGGCCCCTGCGGGGCGGGCCGCCGGAGTCAGTCCCGGCGGTGCGGGCCGGCGGAGGAGGTCCGGGCCACCAGCTCGCCGCACAGGTCGCGCAGCTTGGTGTTGGAGTGCTGCGAGGCCCGGCGCAGCCGCTCCATGGCCCGGTCGGCGTCGACCCGTTCCCGGGCCATGACGATGCCCACCGCCTGGTCGATCACGCTGCGGGAGAGCAGCGCGGTGCGGGCGTCCGCCGCGGAGGAGCCGCGGCCCTCGATGCGCAGGGTCTCGTTGACCGCGTGGGCGGCCCGGGCCGCGAAGACCCGGGCCGCCTCCTGCCCGCCGCCGAGCGAACCGGGGGCGGTGCCGTAGAAGTTGAGCGCCGCGCCCGCGCCGCCCTCCACCGGCAGCGGCAGCGCCAGCACGCAGCGCACCCCGGTGCCCAGCGCGTAGCGCGTGTAGTCCGGCCAGCGCGTCTCGGTCCTCAGGTCGGGGGCGTACTGGGCGTGTCCGGTCAGGGCGGCGTCCACGCAGGGCCCCGAGCCGTTCTCGTACTGCCGCAGGTCCAGGCCGGCGGGGAGGCCGGAGCTGCCCGCGAGGGTCAGCAGCCGGTCGGCGCGGCGCACGGTGACCGAGCAGGCGGCGGCGCCGGGCACCTCCCGCACCGCGCGGTCGGTCAGGTCCCGCAGCAGGGGGTCGAGGCCCTGACCGCGCGCCAACGCCTGGTCGAGCGTCTCCGGGTTCTCAGGGGTCGAAGTGGTCATGGCCCTACGGATATCCGCTCAGCGCTCGTTGACGCCCCGGCCCCCGGCGGCGGGAGCGGGCGGGCCGACGATCCGCCGGGCCAGGTCGCGGAGTTTGACGTTCTCCCGCTGGGACGCCTTCACCAGGGACTCGAAGGCACCGGCCGCGTCGATGTCCAGGCGCTCCATGAGGATGCCGGTGGCCTGGCCGATCAGGTCCCGGGTGCGCATGGCCTCGGTGAGCTGCTCGCGCACCGTCGCGGAGTCCAGGGCGAGGCTGACGTGCGCGGTGAACAGCCGCCCGATCCGGGTGGCGTCGTCGTCGAAGGCGCGCGGCTTGCGGGCGTACGCGGTCAGGACGGTCAGGCGGCGCTTGTCGGCGCGCAGCCGCAGGGCGAGGACCGAGCGCAGCCCGAGACCCGCCAGGGCCCCGCCGTCGCCGTCGGCCGCGCTGTCCTCGATCCGCACCACGGGCGCGGTCCACAGCCGGTCCCAGTCGGCGGGGTGCCAGTCGGCGGGGTGCCGTTCGGCGCCGGGCCGGGACTCGCCCGTGAACCGCACGAGATCGTCGGACCAGGCGAGGGTGCGCAACCGTCTCCCGTGGTCGATCTCCAGGATGCCGGCGTGGTCCGCCCCGGGCATCAGCCGGACGGCCAACTCGACGGCCGTGCGCAGGGTGTTGTCCGCCGTACCGGTCTCGTGGAGCCGCCGGGCGGCGGCCGTCAGCGCCTCCGCCAGCTCGAAACCCACCGGAAAACGCGACAAATCATTGAATTCGGACGCAGCCACCACGAACCTCTTCGGCATGCGCGACCGCTCGGCCGCACGCAGGAGAGCTCCGCAGCACATTCCCGACTGCGAGCACAGGACGAACAGCACTCTAACTGCTCGGTTGCGCCGGGGTGACGCCCGGCCGACGTCCCCCGCGGGCCGCTCCCCGCGCACCCGGGCGACCCGCCGCAGGCGCCGCGCCCGCGGAGCGGCACGGCCGCCCCACGCCGACGGCACGGCACCGGACACGGCGACCAACACCCGTGTCCGGCTCGACGAGTTGCCGGACCTCGTCCGGCCCCGGCGCCGCGCGGTCCCGCTCACCCGGCGCTCCGGCGGCGGCCCCCGGGGGCTCGCCGCCGACCCCGAGCGGGCCACGACGCGCAACGCCCGCCGGGACGAGCGGGTCACGCCGATCGTCCTCAGCGACGGTTGGAACGGCCCCGGATCCGGATCGACGGCACGGCGGAGGTCGCCGACGCGCCCGACTCGGTCGAGCCGCGGGTGGGGCACTACCGCGCCATCGCCCGGGACGGTTCCTCGCCGGGGCGGCCGGTGCCGTGCGTCAGGCGGGGTCGGCCAGCGCCTCGACGCCCGCGATGAGCGGGTCGAGGGCGTACTCGAAGTCGCGGTCCAGGCGGTCCGCGCCGGTGCCGTCGGAATCGCCGGGGAGCCCCCGAGCGGGACGCGTACCGGCGGGCGATGGTGGGGCGGGGCAAGTCCCTCGTCCGGATCGCCCCCGAGCGACGGGGCCCGGGTCGCGACGGGGCTTCCCGGCGCGGACGGCGGAGCGGGACTGACCGGGCGGGACTGACCGGGCGGGACTGACGGGGCAGGGCTGACGGGGCAGGGCTGACGGGGCAGGGCTGACGGGGCAGGGCTGACGGGGCGGGACCGGGCGGTTCCTCGCCGGGTACGGTTCCTCGCCCGGGACGGTTCCTCGCCCCGGACGGCCGGTGCCGTGCGTCAGGCGGGGTCGGCCAGCGCCTCGATGCCGGCGATGAGCAGGTCGAGGGCGTACTCGAAGTCGCGGTCCAGGCGGTCCGCACCGGTGCCGTCGGAACCGTCGGTGCTGACGGTGACGTCGGAGCCGCCGAGGCGGTCGGAGCCGTCGGCCCCGGCGCCCTCGTCGTCCTCCGGAGCGTCCCCGGGGGCGTCGCCGGTGCCGCGGGCCCGCCCCGATGCCGCGCCCGGGGCGCCCCGGAGGCGCGCGCCGGGGGCGGCACCGACGCCCGCCGGGGGGTCCGTCGCGGGGTCCGCCCCGACGTCCGCCGCGCGGACGCGGCCCTCGAAGGCGCCGTACCCGTGGACGAACCGCAGGACGGCCGCCGTCGCCCCGCTCACCCCCCGCTCGGGCAGCCCGGCGCGGCGCACCACCCGCCGGACCGCGCGGGAGAACGCCCGGGCGTGGGGACCGGGGGCGGGGTGGGCGCCGATCAGGCCGGGCAGCCAGGGGTGGCGGACCAGCATCGCGCGGTTCTCCCGGGCCAGCAGGCGCAGTTGGTCCCGCCAGTCCCCCTCGGTGTCCCCGTCGTCGGCGGGAAGGCGCGGTTCCCCGTGGACCGCGTCCAGGGCGAGGGCCAGGAGGTCGTCCTTGGTGTCGACGTACCAGTAGACGGACATCGCCGTGACGTCCAGCTCGGCCGCGAGGCGGCGCATGGAGAACCCGGCCGGGCCCTCGGCGTCCAGCAGCCGTACGGCGGCGGCCGTGATCCGCTCCCGGTCCAGCCCGGCCGGGCGTCCGGCACCACGACCGGACCCCCGCGTTCCGCCGCCGGTCCCACCGGCCCGGGGTCCTTCCCGGTCCGCCCTCGCCATGCGCACCACTCCTCGGCCGATCGACCCGGGGAACAGTCTCCTCCCCGCCCCCGCGTCCCGGCCACGGGGCACCCGGTGACCGGGACGCGGGCGGGAGGCGGGCCGCGAGGGGGCCGCCGTCAGGAGGAGCCGGTGGGCCGGGTCAGGTCGTAGAAGGTGGCGGAACCGGCCGTCACCTCCTCGAAGTTGGCCTCCACCCAGGCGGTGATCCCGGAGGCGGTGCCGTCGCCGCCGCGCATGCCGCCGCCCGCGCCCCCGGCGATGAAGTAGTGCACGCGGCCGTCGGCCACGTACCGCCGGAACTGCTCCAGGGTGGGTGAGGGATCGGTGCCGTTGAAGCCTCCGACGGCCATGACCGGTGCGCCGGAGCCGAGTTGGTAGCTCGCCGCGTTCTGGGCGCCGACGGCCGCCGCGGCCCAGGTGTACCGGTCGGCGTCGGCCCGCAGCAGCTCCACGGCCTTCTCACCGACCCGGGCACCGTCCAGCAGGCCGCCCATGCCGCCACCGCCGCCCCGGGCGGAGTCCGCGCCGGAGCCGCCGATGGGCGGGGCCGCGCCGCCGGGGGCCGTTCCGCCGCCGGGGGGTGCCTGCCCGGGGCCGGTTCCCCCGGTGGGCGGTGCCTGCCCGGCGCCGGGGGCGGTGCCGCCGCCCGGCGCGGTGCCGCCGCCTGTTCCGCCGCCGCCCGTGCCGTCCCCGGGGCCGGTGCCGACGCCGCCCGGTGCGCCCCCTCCCGGGAACCCCCCGCCCCGGCCGGCCGCGCCCGGGCCACCGCCGCCCCCGGGGAAGCCGCCCCGCGCGCCGCCGGGCCCCCCGCCGCGCGGACCCGCCGTGACGATGGAGCCGGTGTGCGCCTGCCGCACGGTGCTGAGGGTGTACGCCGCCGGTCCCGCCAGCGCGGCCGCCACGGCCAGCCCCGCCACCGCCGCCGTGAGCCGCCGCCCCAGCCGCCCGGCGAACACGCACCCGAGGGCGGCCGCCAGCCCCCCGGCCAGGACCGCCCAGCGCAGCCAGGGCAGGTGGTCCGGGGTGCGGTGCAGCAGGACGTACCCCCAGACCGCGGTCGCCGTGAGGGCCGCGGCGAGGGTGACGGCGGCCCGGGTCCGCCCGCGCCGCTCCCACAGCGCCGCCGCCCCCGTGCCGACGACGGCCGCGACGTACGGGGCGAGGGCGACGGTGTAGTACTCGTGGAAGATGCCGGCCATCCAGCTGAAGACGGCCGCGGTCACCAGCAGCGAACCGCCCCAGACCAGCAGGGAGGAGCGTGTCGGGTCGGTCCGGCCCGCCCTGCGGGTCGCCACCAGGGCGCCCGCGAGCAGGATCAGCGCGGCCGGGAGCAGCCAGGAGATCTGGCCGCCGACCGCGGTGTCGAACATCCGGTACCAGCCGGTCCCGCCCCACCGCCCGCCGCCGGGGCCGCCGCCCCCGCCGACACTGCCGGTCTCCTCTCCGTTGAGACGGCCGATCCCGTTGTAGCCGAAGGTCAGTTCCAAGAAGCTGTTGTGCCGCGAGCCGCCCACGTACGGCCGGGAGGCGGCGGGCCACAGCTCCACCACCGCGACCCACCAGCCCCCGGAGACCACCAGCGCGGCCGTGGCCAGAGCCAGTTGGGCCAGCCGCCGCCGCGGCCGCACCGGGGCGCGGACGCCGTACACCAGGGCCAGGACGGGCAGGATCAGGAACGCCTGGAGGGTCTTGGTCAGGAAGGCGAGGCCGATCACGGCCCCCGCCCACACCAGCCACCGGGTCCGGCCGTCCTCCAGCGCGCGCACGACGAGGTAGCAGGCCAGGGACATCAGCAGCGCCAGCAGCGCGTCCGGGTTGTTGAAGCGGAACATCAGCGCCGCGACCGGTGTCAGCGCCAGCACCGCGCCCGCGAGCAGCCCGGCGGCGGGTCCGGACCGGCGGCGCACGGCCGCGTGCACGACGGCCACGGTGCCGACGCCCATCAGCGCCTCGGGGACGAGGATCTGCCAGGAGCCCAGCCCGAACAGCCGCACCGACAGGGCCATCGGCCAGAGCGCGGCCGGGGGCTTGTCCACGGTGATGGCGTTGCCCGCGTCGAGCGAGCCGAAGAAGAACGCCTTCCAGGACTGGCCGCCCGCCTGCGCCGCCGCCGAGTAGAAGGAGTTGGCGTAGCCGGAGGCGCTCAGCCCGTGGAGGTAGAGCAGGGCGGTGGCCAGCAGCAGCCCGGCCAGGGCGGGGCGCGCCCAGCGGGGCGGCCGGGCCTCGGGCGGTGGGGGCGGTACGGGGGGCGCGGCGGGAGCGCGGGTCCCCGACGGGGGCCGGGGGTCGGACGGGGACTGGGCGGACGGGGTCTCCCGCCCGGGTGGGGCCTGCGGGGGCCCGGTCCGCGGCCGGGGTGGGACGGGGGGGCCGGGGAGGGACGCGCGGTCGTCGCCGGGGCGGGTCGTCATCGGCCCTCCCCCGGGAGCGCGGTGCCGGGGGCCGCGGACGCGTCGGGTCCGGCCGGCGGGTCCGGGAAGACCCAGGCCCGCAGCAGCAGGAAGCGCAGCACGGTGGCCGCGAGGTTGGCGGCGACCAGCACCGCCAGCTCGGTGGAGTGCGCGGGGTGGGCCGCCGCCGTGTCCAGGGCGGCCAGCGAACCGCTGGTCAGGGCCAGGCCGATGGCGAACACCACCAGCCCCCGCGCCTGGTGCCGCACCGCACCTCCCCGGCCGCGCACCCCGAAGGTCAGCCGACGGTTGGCGGCGGTGTTGGCGACGGCGGAGACCAGCAGCGCCAGCGCGTTGGCGGTCTGCGCCCCGGCGAACGGCCGGAAGCCGCTGTAGAGCAGCAGGTAGAAGAGGGTGGACAGGACGCCCACCGCGCAGAATCCGAGGAACTGCCGGGCGAGCCCCCGGGGCACCCCGGCCAGCTCGCGGTCGCGCGGGTCGTCGCCGAAGGGCCGGGCCAGCCGGTCCAGCGGCAGCGCGCCGGTGGCCAGCGCCCGGCCGACCCGGCACACCCCCCTGAGGTCGTCGGCGGCGGTGCGCACCACGCGCACGCTGGAGTCGGGATCGTCGACCCAGTCGACCGGCACCTCGTGGATGCGGCATCCGGCGCGCTCCGCGAGCACCAGCATCTCCGTGTCGAAGAACCAGCCGGTGTCCTCCACCAGCGGCAGCAGCGCGCGGGCCACGTCCCGGCGGATCGCCTTGAAGCCGCACTGGGCGTCGGAGAAGCGGGCGCGCAGCGAGCCCCGCAGGATCAGGTTGTACGCCCGGGAGACGAACTCCCGCCGGGCACCGCGCACCACCCGGGCGCCCCGGGTCAGCCGGGAGCCGATCGCCAGGTCGGAATGGCCGGAGATCAGCGGCGCGACCAGCGGCAGCAGGGCGTTGAGGTCCGTGGACAGGTCCACGTCCATGTAGGCGAGGACGGGGGCGTCGGAGGCCGACCAGACGGCGTGCAGCGCCCGGCCTCGCCCCTTGCGCTCCAGCCGTACGGAGCGGACCTCGGCGAGGCGCTCCGCGAGACCGGCGGCGACGCGCGGGGTGGAATCGGTGGAGGCGTTGTCCGCGACGGTGATCCGGAAGGCATAGGGGAAGGTGCGGGTGAGGTGCTCGTGCAGCCGCAGGACGCACGGTGCCAGGTCCCGCTCCTCGTTGTGCACGGGGACCACCACGTCCAGGACCGGGGTGCCGGCCCCGGCGGCGGGAAGGTGCTCCCGCGCCGCCAGGGTGCCGGGGGAAGAGTCGGTTCGCATGCCCGGAGCCTTCTCAACTCCCCTGTACCGGGGGTGTGGTGAGGCTGTGGGCGGGCTGTGAGTCCGGGGACGGAACCGGCAGGGGGCGGAGGAGCCGGAGCAGCCGCTCGGCCGACGCTCCCGCCCGCCGTGCCCGCGACGGACCGCTGTCCCCTCCCCGCGCCGGGCCCCGCAACCCCGCGGCGCCGCTGCCCCGCGCCCGGCGCCCGGCGAGCGGCGAGCGGCGAGCGGCGAGCGGCGGGGCAGCGGGTGGCGGGCGGCGGACGGCAGGCGCCTCCCGGCGGGCGACAGCCGGCAGGCGGCAGGCGGCAGGCGGGGCACGGAACGGCCCTGCGGCCGGGGCCGGTTGCGACGGGCCGCCGTGCACCCCCGGATCTGCCGTGCACCCCCGCATCGCCCTACGCCCTCACCCCACCGTCCGTCCTCACCCCACCGTCCGCCCGCACTCCGCCCCCTGACCGCCGGTGCCGTACGACGCCGGAGCGGCGCCCTGCCCCGCATCCGCCTCCTCGCCCGCGCCGGCGTCGCCGTCCGCGTCCGCCTCTCTGTCCGCGTCCGCCGCCTCCGGCAGCCGTACGGTGAAGACCGTGCGCCCGGGTGCCCCCGTGACCGTGACGGCACCGCCGTGGGCGGCCGTCACCGCCCGCACGATGGCGAGCCCCAGCCCGGTCGAGCCGGTGGCGCGGGAGCGGGCGCCGTCACCGCGGGCGAACCGTTCGAAGACGTGCGGCAGCAGCGCGGGCGGGATGCCGGGCCCGTCGTCCTCCACGTCCACGCACCACGCCGTCCCGTCGCGCCGCACCCGCGCGGTGACGGTCGTGCCGGGCGGGGTGTGGGTGCGGGCGTTGGCGAGCAGGTTGACCAGCACCTGCTGGAGCCGGGCGGCGTCGGCCGCGACATGGGCGGGCCCGTCGGGCAGGCCGAGCCGCCAGACGTGGCCGGGACCGGCCGCGCGGACGTCGCCGACGGTGTCGACGAGGAGCGGCACGAGGTCGGTGCGGGCGAACCGCAGCGGCCGTCCGGCGTCCAGCCGCGCGAGCAGCAGCAGGTCCTCGACGAGCAGGGTCATCCGCGCGGCCTCGGACTCGATCCGGCCCAGCGCGTGCCGGGTGTCGGGGCCGACCGGCTCCCCGCCCCGGCGGGTCAGCTCGGCGTAGCCGCGGACCGACGCCAGGGGGGTGCGCAGTTCGTGACTGGCGTCCGCGACGAACTGCCGGACCCGGGTCTCGCTCTCCTGCCGGGCGCGCAGGGCGCCGTGGACGTGGTCGAGCATCCGGTTGAGCGCGGCGCCGACCCGGCCGACCTCGCTGTGCGGGTCGCACTCGGGACCGGGGACGCGCTCGTCGAGGTTGACCTCGCCGGTGTGCAGCGGGAGTTCGGCGACGCGGGTGGCGGTCTCGGCGACCCGGCGCAGCGGGCGGGTGGCGGCGGAGACGACGACGGTGCCCGCGAGGGAGGCGGCGATCAGACCGGCGGCGGTGACGCTGGCCTCGACCAGGACCAGGGTGGTGACGACGCCGTCGGTGTCCGCGGTCGGGAGGCCGACGTAGAAGTCCCCGGCCCGGCCGCTCTGGAACAGCACCCGGTGGCCGCCCAGTCCGGGGAGGTCGGCGGTGTGCGGGCGGCCGTCCCGGGGGACGGCGGCGAGGGCCGCGAGCCGCCGGGCGTCGAGCGCGACGGGCTCGGCGGTGCGGTACCCGTCCGCCTCCCGGGGGCGGCTGACGATGCCCTCGGTGACCTCGCCGTCCACGACGGCCGCGGCGACCGTGCCCACCGCTCGGGGGCCCTTGGCGGCGAAGGCGAGCGGGTCGCGGCCGTCCGGCGGGGCGGGCGGCGGCCCGGGGGCGTCCCGCGCCGGACCGCCCGCCACCCGCATCGCCACCTCCCGGACCTGGCCGTCCAGTTGCTCGTAGAGGTGCGAGCGCAGGGCGAGGGTGGTGACCGTGCCGATCACCGCGCAGACGACGGCGACCAGCGCCACCGACACGACGACGAGGCGGGTCCGCAGGCTCGGCGGACGCCGTCGCCGTCGCGGGATCACGAGACGGCGGGCTTGATCAGGTAGCCGGCGCCGCGCCGGGTGTGGATCATCGGCTCGCGGCCGGCGTCGATCTTCCGGCGCAGATAGGAGATGTACAGCTCCACGATGTTGGCCTGGCCCCCGAAGTCGTAGGACCAGACGCGGTCGAGGATCTGGGCCTTGCTCAGCACCCGCCGGGGGTTGCGCATCAGATACCGCAGCAGCTCGAACTCGGTCGCGGTCAGATGGATGCCGGTGCCCCCTCGGGTGACCTCGTGGCTGTCCTCGTCGAGGGTGAGGTCGCCGACGACCAGGACGGACGCGGGGCGCCGCGGGTCGGCGGCGCCGGAGCGGCGGATCAGCCCGCGCAGCCTGGCGACGACCTCCTCCAGGCTGAACGGCTTGGTGACGTAGTCGTCGCCGCCCGCGGTGAGCCCCGCGATCCGGTCCTCGACCGCGTCCTTGGCGGTCAGGAACAGCACCGGCACGTGCGGCAGTTCGCGGCGCAGTCGCCCGAGGACGCCGAGGCCGTCCATGTCCGGCAGCATCATGTCCAGGACGACGACGTCGGGACGGAACTCGCGGGCCGCGCGCAGCGCGCCGTGACCGTCGCCGGCGCTGCGGATCTGGCAGCCCTCGTAGCGCAGGGCCATGGACAGCAGTTCGGTGATGGACTGTTCGTCGTCCACCACCAGCACCCGGACGGGGCTCCCGTCCGTCCTCAGCAGCAGCTCGGTGCGCCCCTGGGGCGAGGTCGTGGTCATACCGGAACGATGTCGGCGGGCTCTGAGAGCACTCTTTCCCCAACCTGTGAATTCTCTGAGAAACGGGGGCCCGGGGCCCGGCGGGCGACCCCGCCCGTCCCAAACACCCCGACCGCCCCGGCCGCCCCTGCTGCCCCTGCTGCCCCGCCGGCCTCGGTGGCTACGCCGGCCTCGGTGGCTACGCCGCCCGCTCCGGCCCGGCCAGTCCGAACAGCCGGGCGCCGTTGTCGTGGCAGACGGCGCGCAGCCAGTCCGCGCCCAGCTCCAGCCTTTCCAGCGCGTGCAGTTGGTGGAGGTAGGGATACGGGATGCTGGGGAAGTCGGTGCCGAGCAGGACGCGGTCGCCGAGGGCCGCCAGCCGGGGCAGGGCGCGCCGGGGGAAGGGGGCGAGGCGCTCGGTGAAGTCGGTGAAGGCCATGGTGGTGTCCAGCCGCACCTCGCCGTGGCGCTCCGCGAGGTCCAGGAAGTCCTCGTACTCGGACATCCCGAGGTGGGCGACGACCAGCCGCAGCCGGGGGTGCCGGGCCAGCACCCGGGCGACGGGGCCGGGGCCGGTGTGCCTGCCGGGGGTGGGACCCGAGCCGCAGTGGATCACCACCGGGACGCCCGCCTCCGCGAGCAGCCCCCAGACGGGGTCGAGCAGCGGATCGGCCGGGTCGTACGCGCCGACCTGCACATGTGCCTTGAACACCCGGGCACCGTCCTCGACGGCCTCGCGGACGTACGCCTCGACGCCGGGTTCCGGGAAGAGGGTGGCGGTGTGCAGGCAGTCGGGGGTGCGGCGGGCGAAGTCCGCGGCCCAGCCGTTCAGCCAGGGGGCCATGCCCGGCTTGTGCGGGTAGAGCATCGACGTGAAGGCCCGCACGCCGAACCCGCGCAGCAGCGCGGTCCGTTCGGCCTCCTCGGCGCGGTAGGTGATCGGCCAGGCGACACCGCCGGTCAGGGGGCCGAGGGCGTCGAAGTAGGCCCAGACCTTGCGCAGGACGCGGTCGGGCATGAAGTGCGTGTGCACGTCGACGAGTCCGGGCAGCCCGAGCCCCTGCCAGAACCGACGGACACGGGCGGCCTCATCGGGACCGGGGTCGGGGACGGGGGTGGCGCCGGGGACGGTGTTGGCGTCGGGGCCGGGGCCGGCGCCCTCGCGGGGTGCTGGCGGAGGGGTCGGGGGCGGCGGCTGCCGGGCCGCGGGGTCCTCACGGTGATCACTCATGCCGCCCACCCTCACCCCGGCCCCCGCGCCGGGTCCACCCCGCACGGCGACACGCCCCCGATCACACGGAACCGGAGGCCCGGGACCGGGAGGCCGGAACCGGGGGCCGGAACCGGCGGGCCGAATCGGTGGACGGACCGGGCACCTGGGCCGTTGGGCGCGACCCCGATGGACGGACCCGGCACAGGCACCCGGTGGAGACGGCCCCGACGGCAGGGAGACGAAGGCGACACCACCGAATCGGCGGCCCGGACCGTCGGCGCACCCGGCCGACACGAACGCGGTCCCGAGCACGGCGGGACGACGGCACCGCACCGGCGTCGCGAACCCCACGGCTCCCACCCGACGGACGTGGCCCCGTCGTCGCGGGGACGGCGAGCGGACCAGGCGTCACGGGACCAGGGTCACGGGACCGGTGACAGGCCCGGTAGCAGGCACGGGCAGCGCGGACCGGTGACAGGCTCATGCCGCGCGGCCCCCGTACCGGGAGATCGGCGTTGCGTCATGACCCCGGTGTCAGGGAACCCCAGGGCCACCCGCTCGACCGGCCACCGCCCGGCGGGGCGGTCCGGCGGGGCGGTCCGGACCGGCCGACGCGACGTCGGACACGATCCGTCCGTCCGGCCGTCGCACTCCCCGGCGCTCCCCGGCGCTCCCCGCCCCCCATCGCCTCTCAGAACAGCCCGTCCTGCACACCGCCCGCCGCCGTCCCCAACTCCCGTACCGGGAACCCCCGGCGCGCCCCCTCGTCCCCGGCGGGCACCAGCTCCCACCCCCGCAGGAGGCGGGTGTCGAGTACCACGACCCCGCGTCCGGTCCGCAGATGCAGGTCCGGCCCGGCGACGGCCACCAGCTCACCGGCGAGCGTGCCCCCGGGCACCAGCTCGACGACGTCCGCGCCGGCGGGCTCCGCGCCGCCCAGCCCGAAGACCTCCCAGTGGTCCACCGGGCGGAACGGCTCCGGCGCGAGCGACTCGGGCCAGCCGTCCAGCGCCAGCGCCCGCGCGTGCAGCTCCGCGATCCCGGCCGCCCGCCCGGCGGCGTCGCGCGGCAGGGCCGCCCGTACGGCGCGCTTGCGCGCGTAGGGGACGCGGTCCGGTACGCCGAGCGCGGCGCGCAGCAGTTCCTCGGCACGGCGCGCGGACATCAGCGGGCCGGTGCCGAGCCAGGTGAAGCACACCGCCCCCTGCTCCAGCAGCCGGACCGCGCCCCGCTCCCGCGCGGTGATCCCGGCCTTGACCAGGCCGGGCCCGAACCAGGCCAGGTAGACCCGGTACGGGCGGGGGTCGTCGGCGAGGGTGTCGGCGGCCACGGAGTGCGCCCGGTCGAGCCGGGCGCACTCCTCGCACCGGGCCCCCGTGGCACGCCCCGGCACGGGGACCCGCCCCGGGCACGCGTGCCCCCGGGCCCCGACGCAGACGCGCGCTCCCCCGTCCGGAACCGCGAAGGCCACCCGCTTCCCCCGGGGCAGCGCCGTCACGCGCCCACCCCACCAGGCCAGCACCGGCCCATCGGCCGACCACCGCAGTCCCGAGCACTTCCACACCCGCGCCATCACTCAAGAGCGTACGAGGCACCACTGACAACGGACCGCGCCCGCGCCACGCCCGCCCGTCCGGCACCCCGCCCACCCGCGCCTCCGCGACGCGGCACCCCGGCTGGCCCGCCCCGCGCACCGAGGGCCCGGCCGCCCGACGGCCGCCGCTCCCGCCCGGAGGACCACCGCCCCCGCCCGGAGGACCACCGCCGTCGACCGGGTGCCCACCCCCGTCGACCGGGTGCCCACCCCCGTCGTACCGGCCGCACTCACCCGCGCCCGGGACGTCCACGCCCCGTGTCCCCGTCAACCCGCGGGGAGACGTCCCCCCGCGCGGCCGTACGCCGGGCCGGTCGCTTCGGCGACGGGCCGGGGCACGGCCGCGGAACCCGGGGGCATCCCACGACGGCGGCGGAGGCCGGCGCGCGGTGGTCAGAAGTCGCGCAGCGGGCCGTCCGCGGCAACACCGCCGCCGGTGCCACCGGCGCCCGGATCGAGGAGATAGGCACCCGTCGCGATGCCCCGCAGGACGCTTCCGGCGGTCTCCTCGGCGGTCAGACCGCCGGAGTCCAGGACATGGGCCTCATGGGCGCCCAGGTCGCTGAACTGCTCGTGCAGCGAGCGGACCGGCTCGGGGTCGGTCAACGCGTCCCCGCCCCGGCCCGTCGCCCGTTCCAGGGTGGTGCGCCAATCCGGCCGGAGGACGACGTAACTCAGCGGCAGGGCCCGCTCCCGGGCCCTCGCACGGAACAGGTCGAGGAACCAGGGCCCGACGATGCCGTCGCAGATCACCTGGTAGCCCCCGGCGGCGTACCCGAACGCCGCGGAGACCAGCACCTCCAGGACGACCTCGTTCTGCTGGTGCGCCTCGGGCAGGTGGGGCGCGATCCACCCCCGCTCGATGAAGTGCCAGAAGTCGTCACCGTGCAGGTGGACACCGGGACTCAGGCGATCCGCCAGCAGCCGCGCCACGGTGCTCTTCCCGGCTCCGGGCGGCCCGGTCAGAATGATCACGCGGCCGGGGTGGGGGGACGGCCGGGAGAGGATCGACGGGTTCATGCCCGCCACCGTGCCACGTCCGACCGGCGCACCGCTCCCGTACGAGTCGCCCCGGCGACCGCGGTACGCGGTGTGCCAAGGGGAACACCGGCGCGGCGGGGCGGAGTGGCCGAAGGCGGAAGCGGCGCCCCGTCCGACCGGAACCCCGTCGTGGCTGCACCTGACAGGGGCTCCATCGGCTCCTTCATCGCCTCGACCCGTTCCAAAGGGTTGATCGCGCGGCACGGCGGCCGGACAGTGGCGCTGTACGGAGCGCTGGCCTCCGCGGCGGGCAGCGCCCTCATGATCACGCCGGTGCTGGTGGTCCACGACCGGACGCTGTCACTGTGGATCATCCCCCCGATGTTCCTCACCGGTTGCGGCCTGGGACTCGTCCTGGCCCCGCTCCTGTCCACGGTGCTGGCCGGGATACGTTCGTCGGACGTCGGCGTCGCCTCGGGGCTGCTCTCCACGGGCCAGCAGGCCGGCGGGGCCGTGGGCATCGCGGTCATCGGCATGGCGGTGCTCGGCGCGATCCCCGGCGACGGCTTGCGGGAAGCGACCGCCGGACAGCTCGGCAACGGGTTCTCAGTGGGCCTGGCCGTCATGGTCGCCGTCTTCCTGCTGTCCGCGGCACTGATCGCCAGACTGCCCGGACCCCACCGGAGCACGGCCGACTGACGGGTTGGCCGCACTGGCCACCGGCGTGCCCGCGGACCGTCCGTGCGGGCGCGCCGGACGACTCGGCGATCCGCCGCGCCGTCACCATGCCGACTACTGCGATCCCGGGGCAGGCGGGAGTCCCGGCCCCCGAGCGGCGCGAGGCCGAGCCGGACGGCGGTTTGCCGCCTCCACCGTAACGGGACAATCTACGACAAGTCCTCGGGTGCGATCAGCCGAGATAGGGCCGCTCTCGGTGCTCCAGGAAGTGATGGATCCGAAGCCGCTGCGTGTGGTGCATCGGCAGCTGATCGATCTCCTCCGGCTGGACGAACCGCAGCTCCGTCGACTCGTCCGAGATCGCGAGCCAGCCCCCGACCACGCGGGCGGTGAAGCAGACGTTGAACTGCCTGCGCACCTCACCGTCCGAGTAGGCGATGACGTGGCGAGGGTCGGTGTACGTGCCCACGAGCCCAGTGATCTCTACATCCAGGCCGGTTTCTTCCTTCACCTCGCGGACGGCCGTTCCCGGGAGTGAGTCGGTCATCTCCATGCCGCCACCTGGCAGCGCCCAGAGATCGTTGTCTCGTCGGCGCTGAAGGAGAATGCGCCCGTCATCGTCGGTGACCACCGCGGACGCGGCGACCACCAGGCTGTTCGGCTCTGGTGCCGCCGGGTCGTCGTAGTACTCGGTCCGTGCCATGGTCATCCTTCTCGTACCGGCGTCGCGGTTTCCCACACCGCGTCGAAGCTGCTGGCGTAGGTGTCGAACATGCCGCCCTTCCCGCTGCGCCGGAGGTGCCACACGGGAGCACCGTAGGCGTTCACGCCCCAGACATGGGCATTGACCAGTGCCTGGTCATCCGCGCGATAGATCGAGTTGTAGAGCGTGGTGGCATGGGTTCGAACCTCGATGCCAGGTACCCCGGCAAGCGGGCGGTAGTGCATGAGGGCGAGTCGGCAACGGGACTCGATCCCGTGGCCGAACCTCTCTTCCGCGCCGCGCTGTTGGACATTCGTACTGTCCGGGTCACCGATCGCGATACGGACCGCACACCCGTCGTCCGCTCGCTCTCGCAACAAGTCGTTGAGCCGCGGGTACGCCTCGTGCAGGAAGACGGCGGCGTACACCAGCACGTCGATGTGCTCGCGCGCCTGGGTCAGCATGTCCACGAATGTGGACACGGGGATGTCCGCCCGCTGGTCGTAGAGAGCCACAAGTTCCGGACTGACAGCGCGGGCAGGGCGTGCCTGCCGGAGCGCGGGCCATAGAGCGTGCACGTCTTCTCCTAGCAATTCCGCTGCCAGCATGGCCGTGGCCCGGCGCGGCGTACGCCCCAGATTGACCCATCGTTCAACGGACTTGGGGTCGACTTCGGCCTTGTCCGCAAAGGCGGCGTAAGTCCAGCCGCCAGCCGCCATGGCAGCACGTAACCTCTCGTTCGGCATCCCAATCTCTCCTAACAGCCGGGGACGGCACCAGGGACGTTCTACCCGACGCGGGACGTCCCGAAGTGGGGTTTGTCGGAGGTTCCGACATCCTGATGGGTGGCAGGATCCTCGTCCGCATGGCGAGCAACCAGCAGACCAGACCAGGCATCGGTGAATTGGCGAAGGACACCGCCAGGGGACGTGTCGGCGTCGTCATGGGCAAGGTCGGCGGTCGTGTGCAGATACGGCCGATCCGCGGCGGCATGGAGTGGGATGCCATGCCGGACAACGTCGTGACGCCGAGTGCCCGGGAGGAACTGAGCGCACCTCTGGCCATCCGGAACGCCAACACTCGGGACGGGCTGCGATGCGCGCCATCGGCCGGTATGCGGGAATCCTGTTCATCGTCATGATCAGCGAGTCGTGCGGCCTGGTGATCGGCATGGCTCTCGCCGTCGGCCAGCAGACCGGCCGCCCCGAACGGGTGCCAGTTCCCCGGCCCCCCGTCCCCGTTCGGGGCCGGCCTTCCAAGCCCGCCTTCTGGCCGTCCTTGAGCCGTGGCTCAGCGACCGATGCGGGAGGTAAGTGCCACGCACCGCCACACACAAGGAGTAGTCACATGACGACAACGGCGAACGATCAGAGGACCGGTCGCGCGGTGGCCGGCGAGGAGTTGTCCGAAAGCCTCGCCCACTTCGTACTCGTCCACAACGGGCAGTCGCCCGAGCGTGCCCAGCGGATCGCGGACCAGGCAGTGGCCTTCTTGGTCACCGCCGCCACCGCCACCGTTCCCATGGTCCCTTCGGACGACGTGGACCTCGGGCTGCACGCGCTCATCCTGCACACAAAGGAGTACGCGGCCCTGTGCGAGCGGTACGCGGGTCGCTTCCTGCACCACAACCCGGCGCCGGGCGGCGGGGCCCGTGACCCGGAGAAGGTCGCCTCCTCCGCGCGTGCCATGAAGGCGGCCGGGTTCATGGTCCTCGACGAGCTGTGGACCGTGGACGGCACCAACCTCGCGCAGTGCGACTCGGACTGCGGCCGACCGTACGGCCAGGCGTAGCACACGACGGCAACGACGCGGCCGTCCACGAGTCGTGGCCGGCCGCGTCCGCCGGAACAGGAAGGAGAAGAGACGTTGTCCGGGTCATCCCCTGAACTGCCGATCGTGGTGCTCGACGCCCTCATGCCTACGGCTCAGCGCTTGGTGGTGAACCGCCGGGGCTCCACGGTCTGGGACGTGGAGAGCCACCGGGGTCACTACGCCGTGAAGCTCGGCCATCCGATCGAGGCCACGGCCGACCGGCCCGCCCAGCCCTGGACCGCGCTCGCACCCGCGCGCGAGGGGGCCGTGCTGCATCGCCTGGGCTTGGACGACTTGGCGTACGGCGAGTGGGAGCGCGGAACGTGGAACCTCCAGCCGTGGCACGAGGGGCCGGACCTCTACCGCCTGTCGGAACCCTGCCGCGAGAAGGACTCACCCGTCGAACCTCACACAAGCGTCGCCTTGGGCTGTGTCGAGGCGCTGGCCGAACTACACGCCAAGGGCTGGGCACACGGTGACGTACAGCCCGCCCACTTCATCATCGGGCCGGAGCGGACGCACCTCATCGACCTCGCTCTTGCCCGGGGCGGGCACGTACCCGAGGCGTACGACTTCCCGTTCCGCGGCTGCCTCGTCCACTACGAGGCTCCAGAGATCGCGCGCAGCGTGCTCGCGACCGGAGAGGCCGAACCCACACCGGAAGCCGACATCTACGGACTCGGCGCGTCTCTCCTCATCTCCGCCACTGGGTGGCGAGCCGCGGAGTATCCGGACGACGCTCCGCGCACCGTCCAGAGAGAGGCCGTGGCGAACGGCAAGCGCCGTCCGGTGAAGGCTCCCGGTCCGCTGGGCGAGCTGATCGACGCGATGCTCAGCCATGCCCCGGAGGATCGGCCAACCATCTACGAAGTGGGCAAAGCCCTGAGTTGACTCCCAACAGCCAAAGACCGGACCACCCCTCAGCCTGGACAGCATTCCGGGTGGTCCGGTCGTGGAGTTCCAGTCAGGAACCCGGTGCCGATGGCAGCGGGGTAGTTGGCGTGCTCGAATGCGGGTGCTACGTCAACCCCGCATCCACGTTGCCGAGTTGGAGAGAGGTCCGGACCTGATCCACCGAAAGTCAGCCACGACGGCGGGCTTGTCGAACGAGCACCCGTCACGTGTGCTTCCAGCAACCACATGCCGGTCTCATGAACCAATAGGCACACCACAACATCTAGTGTTCGCGACGGAGCACAACACCAGATTAACGGCACTCACTGACACCTCAGAGGGCTCAAGGAGAACAACGAGCCGGGCAGCCTCACCAACCTCCGCCTCAGCGTCGCCATCGGGCGCAGGCGCCGGCCGCGCAGTGCTTGCGCGTCGGTTCGTGGCCCGCGGCTCGCATCGCCAGACGCCCCCGCCGATCGAGAGCAGGAGCGGTTGCCGTCAGACACTGCCGTCAAGACAAAGGCCAGGGGCCCTATGGATCTCTCCACAGGGCCCCTGGCCTACTGTGCACTCGGCAGGATTCGAACCTGCAACCTTCTGATCCGTAGTCAGATGCTCTATCCGTTAAGCTACGAGTGCTTGCGTTATTCGGTTTTCCTGCCGCTTCCCGGCCCTTTCGGCCCGTTCCGGCGACAGGAAGAACATTACATGACTGCCGCCGTCATGTGAAATCCATTGGCCACACCCCTTGTGACCTGCGAAAACGCCATGTTCGAGGGGAACGGCGAAGCCCCGGCTGGGGGCCGGGGCTTCGGTGGTGCGGAGGCGGAGGGATTTGAACCCTCGATGGGGGGTAAACCCCAAACCGCATTAGCAGTGCGGCGCCATAGACCGGACTAGGCGACGCCTCCTCACACGCACCCCCGCGTGCGAGCGCGAGCGGTGTGTGCAGATGATGTCACAGACGAGCGCCGTGTCACCAATCGGCCCCCACGGTACTAGGCAGGCGGCCCGCAGGGCAAAGCCCTTCGCTCTCGGCACCGCAACGTCCCGGGGGCCGGCGCGTTAGGCAGGGCATGAAGCAGGTCACCCGCATCCTCGGCGCCGCCGCCGCGTCCGCCGCCGGACTCGCCGCGCTGTGCGCCGCGCCCCCGGCCGCCGCCGCGCCCTCGTCCGCCACCGCGCCCCCGGCCGCCGTCGCGCCCCCCGGCGGTCGCTCCGCCGCGCTCACCGCCCCCGCGGCACCCGCCGTCCTCACCGCACCCGCCCGCGTCCCCGCCCGCGCGGGCGACCGGCTCACCGTCACCGTCCGGCACGCCGGTGCCGGGGCCGACGGGACGTACGTGCTGTTCTGCCACCCCGCCCGGGGGACCCACCCGGACCCGGCGGGGGCCTGCGACGCGCTGGACCGGGGCACCCGGTGGGGGCGGGACGCCTTCGCCCCGGTCCCGGAAGGCGCCATGTGCACCATGCAGTACGGCGGACCGGCCACCGCGCGGGTCACCGGCACCTGGGCCGGGCGGCCCGTCGACGCGGTCTTCCGGCGCGGCGACGGCTGCGAGATCGATCGCTGGGACCGGATGGTGCCGCTGCTGCCCCAACCCGGTTCACCCGTACGGCCGTAGGGGGATCCGGTCACACGTTCTGCGTCATCTCCTCGTGCGACCTCCCTCTCATCGCGCACCGTCTCCCGACCCTCAGCGCTTAGACTCCCTCGCGTGACAGGCCGGGGGCCCCTTGGCAAGATGGCCGGGCGGTCGGCCGGCGCGGTAACAGGAGGGAAGCGTCTCGTGAGCAGCAGGCCATCCCGAGGCGCTGCTCGCCTCGCAGCCATACTGGACGCTCTGCCGGACGCGTTGGTCCTGGTCAACGCGAACGGCACCGTCGTCAACGCCAACAGCATCGCGCTGGAGGCGTTCGAGACGCCCGGTACGGCACTCGTCGGGCGCGGGCTGCTGGATCTGCTGCCGCAGTTCGACTCGCGGCTGATCCCCGGGTCGATGCGGCTCCCCGGCCACGCCGACCCCCGGGCGCGGACCAAGCCCACGCGGATGACGGCCCGGCGCACCGACGGCACCGAGTTCCCCGTCGAGGTGGCCAGCGCCAGCCTGGAGAACGCCCAGCAGGCCTACGACGCCCACGGCTACACCGGCGACGAGCTGCTGATGCTCGTCGTGCGGGACCTGACCGGAACCGTCGACACCGAGGCCGAGCTGGCGCGCTCGCAGCGGCAGACGGAGATGATTCTGCGGGCCGCCGCCGAGGGCGTCGTCGGCACCGACACCGACGGGCGGATCGTCCTGGTCAACCCGGCCGCCGCGCAGATCCTCGGCTACCGGGCCAGCGACCTCGGCGGCCGGGAGCTGCACACCCTCGTACTGCACTCCCGCGCCGACGGCTCCCCCTTCCCGTACGACGAGTCGCCGCTCGCCGACACCCTGCGCTCCGGGCGCAAGCACCGGGTGCGCGGGCAGGTGCTGTTCGCCAAGAACGGCGACCAGGTGTCCGTCGACCTGACCACCGCGCCCGTCCGCGACGGCGACCAGCTCGTCGGCGCCGTGATGACCTTCACCGACCGGCGGCCCTACGAGTCGCTGATCGAGGAGCGGGAGAGCGCCGAGGAGGCCCACGCCGAGGACCGGGAGCGGCTCGCGGAGGAACACGCCTCCGAGCTGACCGCCCTGCGGCAGCGGCACGTGCGCGAGCTGGAGGAGCTGGAGGAGCAGCAGGCCGAGCGGCTCGCCGCCGGCGAGGAGCGGTACGCCGCCCTCGGTGAGCGCGAGAAGGACCGCTACGAGGCGCTCGCGGCCCGGCACGAGCAGTTGCTGACGCTGCTGGGGACCTCCCTGCGCGGTCCGCTGGAGGAGCTGCGCCGCGAGCTGGCCGCGCTCGCCTCGGACGACGCCGGGCAGCTCTGGCCCGAGGCCAACCAGGTGCTCCACCATCTGACGGCCGGCTACTCGCGCATCACCACCCTCATCGACAACGTCCTCGGCTACCAGCGGCTCGACACCGGCGCGGAGGGCGTCAGCCGGACCAAGGCGATGCTCGACGCGGTCGTCACCGCCGGGGTCGACGGGGCCGTCGAGCTGATCGGGCCCGGCCGGGTGCAGTTCGCGGTGCACGCGCCGCCCATCGAGGCCGAGGTCGACCCCCGGCTGCTGGCCACCGCCCTGGCGCACCTCGTCGCGGACGTCGCGGGCGTCGACGCGACCGGCAACACGCCGCTGTCCGCGGCCGGCGGCTACCTCGACAACACGGTCGTGGTGGCGGCGGCGCAGCGCGGCGAGGTCGTGCGGATCGAGGTCCGCGGGCCGTACGCGGGCGGGGACCCGGTGCACGAGCCGATCGTGCGCGGGATCGTCCGGGCGCACGGCGGCGTGCTGCAGACGCACGAGGTGCCGGGGATGAGCGGCAGCGCGTACGTGCTGGAGGTGCCCATCGGGGGCGGGGCCGGGGCGGTTCCCGCCGCGGCCGTGGTCCCGAGTGCGGTCCCGGTCCTGGACGCTCCCGCCGGGGACGCGCCGGGCCCGGAGGCGGCTCCCGGGGACGCGGAGGACACCGGGGCCGCCGGTCCCGCCGACGCCCTCGCCGGTCACGAGGCGGACGCCGACGTCGCGGGCACCGCCCCGGACACCGTGCCGACCGCCGGGGGCGGGCGGCGGCGGGCCCGGCGCGGCTCCACCGACGCCTTCCTGGAGAGCGGCGCCGCGCCGCACCCCGGCGACGACGGCGAGGGAACCGACGGGGCCGGCGACACCGCGCCGACCGGACGCCGCAGGCGGCGCGCGGCAGCGGCGCCGGAGCCGGTCGCGCCGGTCCCCGCGCAGACCGCGCAGCCCACGCCGGCCGATCCCAGCGGCGGCACCGGGCGCAGGCGCGGCCGTCCCGCCGAGATCCCGGGCGCCGGGGAGGGCACCGCGCCGCGGGGCGCGCCCACCGGGGTGTCCGAGGGCGCCGTCGTCACGGCCGCCGAGCACGCCGCGGGGGCCGCGGCCGCCCGCACCGGCCTGGGCGCGGCCGTACCGCCGCACGGGGTGCCGGTGGCACCGCAGGGCGTCCCGGTGGCGCCGCAGGGGCTGCCCGCCGCGTCGGCGCAGCCGAGCCTTCCCCCCGCGTCACCGCAGGGCGTGTCACCGCAGGGCGCGTCCGTGCCCGGCGGGCGGCGTGCCCGGCGGGCCGACGGGGAGCAGCACGCCCTGCCCCCGGCGCTGCCCGCGCAGCCCACCGGTGAGGTCGTTCCGGACGGGTCCGGGCAGCCCACCGGGCGGCGGCGCCGCGCGCTGGCCTCCGCGAACGAGCGGGCGGCGGCGCAGGAGGCGGCGCCGCGCCAGGTGTTCGCGCTGCCGCCCGCCGAGGCGGACCGTCCGGCCGACCCGGCCGGGGCCGGGGCACCGGACGCCGGAGCGGTGGCGGCCGACGCGACCGCCGGGGCTCCCGGAGCCGCCGGTGTTGCCGGTGTTGCCGGTGTTGCCGGTGTTGCCGGTGTTGCCGGTGTTGCCGGTGTTGCCGGTGTTGCCGGTGGCCCCGCGGTTCACGGTGGCACCGGGGTTCCCACGGCCGCCGGGGCCGTGCCACCCGGGGGCCTGCCCACCGGGCGGGTCCGGCTGCCCGAGCAGCCCGCGCCGGGCGCGGCCCGTCCCGCGGGGGCCCACCCGGGCACCGCCGTGCCCCACCCCGCCGCCGGGGGCCAGGACGACGGACGGCACGACGCCGCCCCGCACGACCAGGCCGAGGACCACACCCCGCCGCAGCCGCACCCCACCGAGACGCCGACCGGACGGCGCCGCCGGGCCGTTCCCGCGCAGCCGGACGGTCAGGACGCCCCCGCCGGGGCCGCCGGGCCGCTGCCGGGCGCTCCGCTGCCGATGCCGGGGACGCCCGTACCTCCCGGGGACCCCGGGACTCCCGTGCCGCCGGGGGCTTCCGTACTGCCGGGGGCGCCCGGTGCGCCCGTGGCCGCGCAGGGCACCACCGCGCACGCCGCGGCGCAGCCGCCGCACGGGGGCGTGGCCGCGACGCCCGCGGCACCCCCCGCACCCCACGCGACCTCCGCGACCGGCGGCCCCGCCGCATCCGCCGCCCCCGGGGCCACCCCGCCCCCCGGGCACGCCGTTCCCACCGCGCTCCCCGAGGGCACCCTCCCGCCCGGGAGCACCCCGCCGCCCGCGCAGCTCCCGCCCGAGCACGGCCACGCCGAGGATCGTGCGACCTCCGGCGGCCAGGGCCTCCCGGCGCCGCAGCCGTGGCCCGGCGCCGGTGACACGGCCCCGGGCGCGGCCGTCCCCGCACCGCCCGCCGCCCCGGCCTCCGGCATGCCCCTCCCCACCCCGAGCCAGGGCACCCCGCTGCCGCCCGAGGCGCCGCGCGCGGCGCAGCCGCTGCCCGCCGAGACCGGGGCGACGGTGGACCCCGACTCGACACAGGGCCGGGCGTTCAGCGTGCGGACCCTGGGCCAGGGCGTGCCGTTCTCCCGGCAGGCCGCGCAGGTCCAGCAGCAGACGGCCCCGGCGCCGCGTCCGGCGGTCGTCCCCGCCCCCGCCCCGCAGCAGCCGAACAACGGCTCGGGCCGGCGCCGCAAGCTCGGCACCCCGCCCGATCCGGCCGCCGGACGCCCGGAGCCGGGCGCCCGCCCGCACCCGTCGGCCGAGCAGCCGCCGGTCGGCGCGCCCCCGGGAGCCCAGCCGCAGCCCCAGGCCCCGGAGCCGGGCGACGGCCAGGCCAGGCCCGTACCGGGCACCGAGGGCGTGGGCCGGTCGTACGCGATAGGCGCGCCCGACCGGAACGCGGCCGAGGGTCCCGAGCCGCTCGACGGTCCCGGCGGGGCCGTGGAGGTGGCGGACCCGCCGCGTCCGCAGCCGATGGACGACGAACTGCCGCCCGAGCCGCTGGACAACCCGCGCCGGCTGCTGGTGTGGCCCGCGCCGGACGTCTCCACGCAGCAGGCGCTCAGCGACCGCGGCTACCGGCCCGTCATCGTGCACTCGCGCGAGGAGGTGGACGCGCAGATCGCGGCGTTCCCGGCGGCGCTGTTCGTGGACCCGCTGACCGGGCCGATCACCCGTACCGCGCTGCAGTCGCTGCGCCAGGCGGCGGTCGCCGCCGAGGTGCCCGTCCTGGTCACGGCCGGGCTCGGGCAGGCGTCGCGCGACGCGGCGTACGGCGCCGACCCCGCCGTCCTGCTCAAGGCGCTGGCGCCGCGCGACAGCGAGCAGCACCCGCCCCGGGTCCTGCTGATCGAGGAGCACACGGAGATCGCTCTGGCGCTGACCGCGACGCTGGAGCGGCGCGGGATGCAGGTGGCACGGGCGGCCAGCGACGCCGACGCGGTGACGCTGGCCGGGCAGTTCCGGCCGAACCTCGTCGTCATGGATCTGATGCGGGTGCACCGGCGGCAGGCCGGGATCGTGGACTGGCTGCGCGCGAACGGACGGCTCAACCGCACCCCGCTGGTCGTCTACACCGCCGCCGTCGACCCGGCGGACCTGCCGCGGCTGGCGTCGGGCGAGACCGTGCTGTTCCTGGCGGAGCGCTCCACCAGCGGCGAGGTGCAGTCCCGGATCGTGGAACTCCTGTCGCGGATCGGCACGAACTAGGGCGGGGCGCCTTCCGGCGGGGATGCGGTGCGGATCCGGCGGGAACGCGAGGCCGGCTCCGGCGCTGCGAGGGTGCCCGTCCGGCGGGGTGCCCGCCCCAGGGGATTCCGGGTCCGGGAGGGTCTCGGTTCCGGGGCGCCGGGGAGCGTGGTCCGGTGGAGCGCCCTGGCGGTGTGCGTGCACGCGTGCGCGTCGGCGTGCCCGGGGCGTACGGCTCCGGCGGTGGACGGGTCGGTCGTACGCGGGGCCCGTACGGGGTGCGCGCGGGGGCGTGCACGGCGGGCGCGCGAGGCGTGCGGTGGACCTACGGCGTCGGTGGACGTACGGGCGCGGTGGACGTACGGGCGGGTCAGATGCCCGCGGGGCGCACCCGGGCCGTACCGGGGCGGGGATGGGCGGCACCTGACGAGGCTGCGAGCCGGGCTGCGCGGGCTCGCCCGCGGGCACCGGGGCAGGGCGTACCTCCGTGCGGTGACCGCTCAGGGGGCGGCGGCGGCGCGTGTCCTCCGGGCGGGGAGGGCGGGACGGTTCACCGCCGTCGCCTCCTCGGGGCCGGTGCCCGGCGCCGGTCCCGTCGCCGGACCAGGAACGCGGCCAGGAGCGCTCCGACTATCAGCGGTCCGGCCACCCAGCGGGCCAGGTCCGGCACACGGCCCGGTTCGCCGCCCGCCATCATGACCGCCGTCTCGGCGGTGAGGGAGATCCCCAGCACCAGATAGCCGAGTCCCCAGGCACGGACCACCCAGACCGGGCCCCGGATCACCTCCGGCAGCGCGTGCGGCCGGCGCAGGGCCGAGACGCCCAGCACGCCGCACCCCACCCCCACGACCAGGGTGAACACGTCCAAGGCCGTACCGAATGCCCCTGCCACCGCCCGAGCCCCCTCTGTCCCCGCTCCCCGGCGGCCCACCATGCCATGCGGTGCGACGCCGGCCGGGGCGGGGTGGGCGGCGCCGCCCCTCCGGGCCGCCGGGAGCGGAGACCGGCGCGGGGCGGGGCGGGCGCCACGGCCGGGTCCACGCCGGGGGCGGGTGCCCGGGCCGGGCCGGGGAGCGAGCGGGCGCCCCGAGCCGGGGCGGAGCCGGAGGGGAGTGGGCGCCTGGGCGGGGCGACGGGCGAGCGGGGCACGACGGCCCGGGGCGGGGCGGGGTCAGCGCAGCTCAGAGCCGGATCAGAGCCGGGTCACGTCCAGCTCCCCGTCCGCGTACCGCTTGCGCAGCACCTTCTTGTCGAACTTGCCGACGCTGGTCTTCGGGACCGCCTCGATGATCGTCCAGCGCTCCGGGAGCTGCCACTTGGCGATGCCGCACCGCTCCTGGAGGAAGGCGCTCAGGGAGGCGAAGCCGGCCGCGGCGCCCTCCTTGAGGACGACGGTGGCCAGCGGGCGCTCGCCCCACCTGTCGTCGGGGACGGCGACGACCGCGGCCTCGGCGACGTCCGGGTGGGACATCAGGGCGTTCTCCAGCTCCACGGAGGAGATCCACTCGCCGCCGGACTTGATGACGTCCTTGGCGCGGTCGGTGAGGGTGAGGAAGCCGTCGGGGGTGATGGTGCCGACGTCGCCGGTCTTCAGCCAGCCGTCCTCGCTGAACTTGTCGTCGGGGCGCAGCGGCGGGGCGTCGGGACCGTTGTAGTAGGAGCCGGCGATCCAGTTGCCGCGGACCTCCAGCTCGCCGGTGGACTCGCCGTCCCAGGGCAGGCGTTCGCCGCCGGGGCCGGTGAGGCGGGCCTCGACACCGGCCGGGAAGCGGCCCTGGGTGACGCGGTAGCCGAACTCCTCGTCGGTGCCCAGGGAGTGGGCGGGCGCGTGGGAGATGGTGCCGAGCGGGGAGGTCTCGGTCATGCCCCAGGCGTGGCAGACCGGGGCGCCCAGCTTGTCGAAGGCCTCCATCAGCGACGGCGGGCAGGCCGAGCCGCCGATGATCACCCGGTTCAGGGAGGAGATGTCCCGGGGGCGGGCGGTGAGTTCGGCGAGCAGGCCCTGCCAGATGGTGGGGACCGCGGCGGCGTGCGTGGGCCGCACGCTCTCGATCATCTCGGCCAGCGGCGCCGGCTGGAGGAAGCGGTCGGGCATCAGCATGTTGACGCCGGACATGAAGGTGGCGTGCGGCAGCCCCCACGCGTTGACGTGGAACTGGGGGACCACGACGAGGGAGGTGTCCCGGTCGGTGAGGCCCATCGCCTCAGCCATGACGATCTGCATGGAGTGCAGGTAGACGGAGCGGTGGCTGTAGACCACACCCTTGGGGTCGCCGGTGGTGCCGGAGGTGTAGCACATGGCGGCCGCGGCGCGCTCGTCCAGCTCGGGCCAGTCGTAGCTGGTCGGGCGGCCGGCGATCAGCTCCTCGTACTCGTGCACCCGGACTGCGGCGCCGTCGAGGAGGGAGCGGTCGCCCGGTCCCGCGACGACGACGTGCTCGACGGTGCCGAGGCGCGGCAGCAGGGGCGCGAGCAGGGGGAGCAGAGAGCCGTTGACGATGACGACGCGGTCGGCGGCGTGGTTGACGATCCAGACGAGCTGCTCGGGCGGGAGGCGCAGGTTGAGCGTGTGCAGCACGGCGCCCATCGAGGGGGCGGCGAAGTACGCCTCGACGTGTTCGGCGTTGTTCCAGGCCAGGGTTGCCACACGGTCGTCGCCGCGGACTCCGAGGGTGTCGCGCAGGGCGTGCGCCAGTTGCGCGGCGCGGGCGCCGATCTCGGCGAAGGAGCGGCGGTGCGGTTCCCCCTCGCCGGTCCAGGTGATCACCTGGGAGGTGCCGTGCACCGTGGACCCGTGGGTCAGGATTCTCGATATCAGCAGCGGTACGTCCTGCATCGTGCTCAGCACGGTGTCCTCCCGGGGCGACAATGCCTACGCGGCGGTAAGGGGTGCGCTGATTCTGCGCACATACCGGGCGGTATGTCACTAGGGGAAGAGAACGATCTTCTGGAGGAACCCCTCGGAGACCCTCCAGATATCGCCATTCTACGGATGATTACCGGACGAATCCCAGCTCGACGTCCTCGCGGAGCTTGCCGAGCGCCCGGGACACCGCCGACTTCACCGTGCCGACCGAGACGCCGAGCACCTCGGCGGTCCTGGCCTCGCTGAGATCCTCGTAGTACCGCAGCACCACCATGGCCCGCTGCCGCGTCGGCAGCTTCATCACCGCCCGCCACATCGCGTCCCGCAGGGCCTGCCGCTCCGCCGGGTCGTCCCCGGCGGCCGGGGTCTCGGGCTCCGGCAGTTCCTCGCACGCGAACTCGTCGACCTTGCGCTTGCGCCACTGCGAGGTGCGGGTGTTCAGCAGGGCCCGGCGCACATAGCCGTCGAGCGCCCGGTGGTCCTCGATCCGCTCCCAGGCGACGTAGGTCTTGGTGAGCGCGGTCTGCAGCAGGTCCTCCGCGTCGCTCGGATTCGCGGTCAGCGACCGGGCGGCACGCAGCAGCACCGGCTGACGGGCCCGGACGTACGAGGAGAACGAGGGGTAGGCGACGGTCTGCGTCACGGCCGGAGCGGCCTTCGGGGCGCTGGTGCAGACGGGTGGAGTCATGCCTCAACGCTAAGAGCGGGGGTACGGGAGCGGATCGGCCGCAGGTCCCGAAGCGGAGTCCGCCTCAGGTTGTAGGGGTGGGGTCACCCCCACCTCCTGTAGGTGGACGAGAGGGGGCGGAACTCCCGGACGACCCGGGTGCGGACACCCAGGGTTCCGGGTTCTCGGGGACGGGTGGGGGCGATGCGGAGGGTGGGGTACGGGAGGCGGAGGCGCGGGCGGGGCGAGTTCGGGCGCCGGAAGCGCGGGGCGGGCGGTACGGGCGCCGGACCAGGCGGCACGGGCACCGGAAGCGCGGGACCAGGCGGCGCGGGCACCGGAAGCGCGGGCCCGGAAGGCGCGGGCGGTGGCGGAGTGGCCGCGGCCGCCGGGCACGGCCGGGAGGGCGGGCGCGAACCCGCCACCCCGGACACGGCTCGGGCACGGCCCGGCGACGGCGCCGGAGCACCTCCGCCGGGCCGCCCGGTGACGACCCCGGGAAGCACGTGTCCGCCGGGCCGGCGGACCGGCCCTCAGCTCACCACAGCGGGGGGAAGCCGACGGACACGTTCTCGTTGCCCTGGTTGACGGACGTGAGCGCGGAGCCGTCGACCTGCGCGGTGTTGCTCTGGTTCGAGGCTCCCGAGCCGACGGCCTGCTGCTGCGTGGTCGACGCGTTGCCGTTGTTGTCCCCCGCGACGCCGCTGCCGAGGGCCCCCGCTTCGGCCTCGGTCGCCGTCGCGCTCGATCCGCCGCCCGCCGCGGCTCCGTCGTCCGCCGCCGCGACGCCGCCGAAGAGGGCGGCCGCGAGCGGCAGCGCGGCGACCGCGGCGATGACCCGGGCGGTACGGATGCTTGCCATGTGGTTCCTCCAGAAAGATGCGCCCCGGCGGACCGCCGACCGCGCGAACCGTCCATGTACGTGGGTGGACCGGCCGAACCGGCCGGTGTGCCGGGACGGTTGGCCGACCGCCCCGACGCGGTGCACGACATCGCGTGATCAGAGTTGCCCAGCGGCCGTCGGACCAACCATCCCGGACGGCATCATTCGCCCTCAAGCGTGAGCACTTGTCGATAAACCCCTTTCACCACCCATTTCCCCCGGTCAGGGGCGGACGAGACAGGGGGAACCGCACGGCCCCGGGCAGCGCAAGGGGTGAAGCGTTCCGCCACCACCCCCGGGTCCGTCCCGGACCGCTCCGGCGCGCACGCCCCGGCCGCCCACCGGACAGGGGGACGGTCGGGGCGGGCACGGGCACGGGGCAGGCGCGGCCCGGAGGCGGGCGCGGATACGGTCCGGGAGCGGGCACGGCCCGGATACGGGCACGGGCACGGCCCGGGCGGGCACAGGCACGGCACGGCCCCGGCCCCGCGCCCGGCCGGAAGCTACGAGCCGGGAGGCCGGTCGGAGTTGCCGGCCGAGGTGGCCTCGCTCCAGGCGCTCACGCCGAGCCGGCCCGTCGTGCCGAGGTCCAGGTTCGGGGCGACGATCACGGGATCGGCGCCCTCCTTGGGCCGTACCCGTACGTACGGCACGGTCACCGGCTCCCCGGCCTCGGTGGTGTTGCGCCAGGCCAGCGTCGCCTCGGCGGCCCCGCCCGGCGGCAGGGTCAGCGGCCGGGGCGGCTCGGAGTCGCCCGCCATGGGGATGTCACCGGTGCCGCGCAGGATCTCGACGCCGCCGACCGGGCGGAGCGCGTCGTCGAGCAGCCCCACCACCGGGTACCCGTACAGGGCGTAGGGGCGGCTGCCGCAGTTCTCCAGATGCAGCCCGACCACCCGCAGGCCCATGGCGGCGTTCCCGTCGTCGGCGGTGAGCCGCAGCCCGGAGGCCGGGCAGTCCCCCGAAGCGGCGGGCGCCTCGGCGGAGGGCACTTTCTTCACGTCCAGGATGCGCGTACGCGACGGCTCCCCGAGCCCGCCGCCCGTGTCCAGCGTGCGCCGCACGGTCCGCCCGGCGCCCACCCCGGCCACCGTCTCCGTGACGTTCGACAGGGCCCGTCCCTGCTCGTCCAGCAGGGAGAAGACGACGGTGTAGGTGTACGGCTCGGCGGCGTCGTTGGTCACGGAGTACCGCACGGAGCACCGCGGACCGCCCGCGGTGGGCAGCCGCTCGGCCCGCACGAGCCCCTCCGGGACGTCCGCCGACGCGCCCGCCTCCCCGGGACCGCCGGCCGCGCCCTCCCGCTCGACCGCCCCGGTGATCCGCACACCGTCCCGCGCGAGGTCCCCGGCGTCGCCCCGGACCTCCCCGCACCGTCCGGCGGACGACGACGGCCCCGCTCCCGCCCCCGTGGTCCCGGTGCCGCAGGCGGTGAGCAGCAGGGAGACCACGAGGACACCGGACCCGGCGAGCATCCTGGACGAAGTACGCATCGGCCCACCCCACCAGCCGGCCCCGCCCCCTCCTGTGACGGAGGCCACTTTCCCGGTCACAGCCCTGTCACAAGGAGCCCCGGCCCGGTCCCGGGACAGCTCCGGTGTCACCGGCCGCCGGTCCGGCACGGCGCGCACGCGAGGGCCGGGGGCGGTCGGCGCCCACCGTGACGGATGCCCTCGTCCGCGCGGCGCGCACGCGAGGGCCGGGGACCACCCGCCCGGGTGCCGGAGAGGCGGACGGCACGGTCACCGGCCTCCGCCCCCTGACTCGTCAGCACCCGGTACGGGCCCGGGGCAGCCCCCGACCTCCCGGACCCACCGGCGGATCACGTCGAAGTCCCTTCCGGTGAGGCCGACATGGGGTTCGACACGGTGCAGCAGCGCCGCTCCCGGGTGCTCCGCCGCGACCCAGAGCCGGTCCACCGCGCCGATCTCGTCGTCGACCCAGACGAACGCCCGTCCCCCGGCCCGCGCGACGAGGTGCGGCACCTTCCAGTGCAGCCCCCGCGGCACGCCCCGGGCGGCTCTCCCGTCCCCCTCGCCCCAGGTCATGACGGGCAGCGGAGGCAGACCGAGAAGCGGAGCGATGACCTCGTTGGCCTCGTCCCCCCAGGTCGTGGCCCACACGAGGACGCAGCCGAGAGCGAGCAGCCGAGCGCCCGCCCGGCGATCCAGCCGCTCCAGCAACGGGTTTCCGGCGGCTGCCGGTTCCACCCTCGGCGCCGGGCTCCCGAACGGCAGGAGGGGGCCGTCGACGTCGAGGAACAGCAGCGGACGCGGCACGGGACCGGGCGCACGACGGGCACCGGGCGCCTCAACGGTGGCGCCGCACCCCTCACCGGCGGGGCGACCGACCGCATGGGCGACGTCATCGGGCGAACCGGCTTTGCCACACGAGAAGTCCGCGATGCCGCCGGGCGACCCGGCGTCTGCGCCCGACGACTCTGCGACCTTCCCGGCCGGGCCGTACGTCCCGCCCGAACCACCCACCCCGCCGGGACCGCCCGCCCGGCCCGGACCCTCCGCCCCGCCGGGCCCGTCCGCCCCGGCGTGACCGCCCGTGCCGGTCGAACCACCCGTCCCGGCCGCCTCGTCGCCCATTCCCGCACGGTATCCGTCGCGCCCGTGCCACGATGACCGCCGACGCGGGAAACGCGGGCGAGGGACACGACGGGGGCACGTATGGGATTCGACCAGCACCTGGCCGACATGCTCGACAAGGCGATGCTCGAACGCACGCTGCCGGCCACCGCGGCGGCGCAACTGGGGAGTTGGCTGGACGACCCGCGGCGCGGCGGCCCGTACCGCAACGGAACCGGCCCCCACTCCGTCACGTACTCCCCCCACCGCTGGACGTCCGTCAAGCCCTGGCCCGACGTGTTGGCCGACCGGTCGACCACCGCCCCGGCGCAGGTGAGCCGGGAGCAAGTGGTGGCGGTGTTCCGGAACACCCGGCCGGGCGAATGGACCGGCGCCTTCACGGCGAGCCAGGTCTGGGGATACGGCCGCACGGGCTACGGCCCGCACCGCACGGCCGCGATCCTCGCCCCCGAGGCCATCCCGGTCGACGCCGAGCGGATCCTCGCGGAAGCGGTCCACCGTCTGAACACCGTCGGCCCCTCCTCCGCGTACACCACCCTGCTGGCCCTGAAGGGCCTGGGCCCGGCCTTCCTCACCAAGTTCCTCTACTTCGCCGCGAAGGCACGACCGGAGACGGCGGGCCCCGCCCCGCTGATCCTCGACAGCCAACTGGCCCGGGTCCTCCGCGCCCACGCCATCGACACGGGCGAGGAGGCCGGATACACCTGGGCCGAGCCGATCGCCGCCCACATCTGGCGCGACGCCGGCTGGACGTCCCACCGCTACGACGTCTACCTCCGGTGGATGCACACCACCACCGCCCACCTCACCGCCACGGTGCCGGGCTGGCCCCCGGAACCGGACCTCCTCGAACTGGCCCTCTTCGACGGCGCGTGGAAGCCCGGGACGTAGACGGACCCGGTACCGGACCGGTGAACGACGGCCACGGCCGCGGTGCCGGGACATTGCCACCCCCGGCACCGCGGCGGCTGCCGTTGCTGTCGCCACGGGCGTTACCGGGAAGGCGCCGGAACGGGCCCCAACGGCATCGGCCTCAACCGCCGTTGGGTCCGATCACCCCCGGGTCGTCCTCCTGCCCCGACGGCCCGGACGACCTGCCCGGCACCAGAACGGCCAGTGTGCTGCGCGCTTCGTCCCGCAGTGAACGGCGCCGGGCGAACGTCGCCGTCAGCGCGATGACCGAGACCGTGCCCCCGTAGAACACGGCGGCAATCGTGGAGATGAGCCCGACCGACATCGGGCACGCACCCTTCTTCCCCCGTTCGGCCGCCCCGGCCCCAGGCCGACGACGGCGACGATGCGATTCCCCACCACCATACGACCCACGTCAACCATCTTTCCGGCAGCGGCAGTTGGCCGCCTTCCTGCCCACCCGTGCCCGAAGAACGGGAAGCCGGCGGGCGCGACGGTACGAGACGGACAGCGCACGCAGAACGGCCCCCGACCAGAATCCCTGGTCAGGGGCCGTTCACCTGTGGTGGGTGTGGGATTTGAACCCACGGTGACATCGCTGCCACGACGGTTTTCAAGACCTTTCGGGATCACGGCTGTTGACCCCTGCGCCGCAGGTCAGACGGGTGCGAGCACCCCGGCGGAGCCATCGTCGTCGTCATCGTGCCCGCTACGTGCCCCAGGCTCGTGATCGTGCCCGCTGAGCCAGGCGTCCGCCGCCTCCGCCACCTGGGCGTCACGGCCGGCGACCGGCCGGGCGTAGTGCCGCGTCGTGACGCTCGCGTTCGAGTGGCCGAGCCGGTGTGCGGCGGTCATCACGCCGTATCGGTCGGCGACCCATGTGCCGTGTGAGGCCCGGAGGTCGTGCGGGGTGACGCCGGTCAGGCCGGCCGCCGTCACCGCGGGGTCAAAGCAGGCCTTGCGCCACTGGTTGTAGCGCAGCGGCTTGCCAGCGGGCGTCACGAAGAGAAGGGTGTCCTCACCGCCCGACAGCGTCTCCAGGTGCCCGCCGAGCCGCAGGGCGAGCGAGGGACCGATCCGCAGGACCCGCTTCTGATGGGACTTGGGGGTGTCGAAGACGAGCGTGCCGTTGGCTTCGGCAAGGTTCTCGTCGACGAGCACCAGGCCGCCGGACACGTCGATGTCCGAGCGCCGCAGCGCGAACGCCTCACCGATGCGCAGACCGCCGTACGCGAGCAGGGCGATCAGCAGGTCATGGGGAGCAGCCGCGTTCTCGACGATCCGTGACGCTTCCAGCGGGGTGAGGATGTGCGGCTCGGTCTGGGGCATCCGAGGCAGCTTCACGCCCCGGCACGGGGTCTGCCCGATCATGTCGTTGTCGACGGCCGCCCGCATGACCTGTGACAGCACCCGGTACGCCTGGCGGATCCGCGACGCGCTGAGCCCCCGGGTCTTCATGGCGCCCACCCACTCGGCGACCGTGATGGGCCGGAGGCCGGACAGCTCACGATCACCGAGCGCAGGAACGATCAGCGAGTTGATCAGCGACCGGTACGACGCCTGGGTCTTGTGCTTGAGCTGCGGGGAGACGGCGGTGAGCCAGCGGGCCGACCAGTCACGGACGGTGGTCTGTCCCTCCGCCGGGTCGAGCCAGCGCCCCTCTTCGATCTCGATGCGCTTCCGGGCGAGCCAGCGGTCCGCGTCCGTCGAGGTGGCGAACGTCCGCTCGGCAGCCCGCAGCACACCGTCAGGGCCCGGGTAGCGAGCCTGGAACCGGCCGGACGGCAGCTTGCGGACACGGCCGAAGCCGCGGCGGGTCTTGCGCTTGGCGGGCATCAGGCCGCCCTCCGGTACGCCGAGGAGGGCCGCAGGAGGATCGGCTCCACCGTGTGAGCGGTCACGTACGCCTCCACGGCGCTCTCAGGGATGCGGACGTGTCGGCCGACCTTCACGAAGGCGATGCGGCGTTCCTCGATGAGGCGGCGGGGGAAGCGGAGACCGGTGCCGAGGCGTTCGGCGACCTGGTCCACGGTGAGCAGTCGGTCCACGATCACCACTCCCCTTCGTCGGCGGCGATGCCGTTCAGCGCGTCGCGGGCGGTCTCGCGGTTGGTCCGGAGGTCGCGGGCGATGGTGGCGGCCAGGGTGGCTTCGCCGGGGGTGTGGCCGTGACCGGCGTACTGCCAGTCGGTGAGGACGAGGACGGTGTCCGGTTCGCGGTCGTCGAGGCCGAGGGTCGCGGCCTCTTGAGCGGCGCGGTAGTCGGCGCGTGTCCGGCGGAGGGCGCCGAGGGTGGTGGAGTACCGGCGGGACTTCGAGGAGAAGTGACCGCGGAAGCCGAGCATGTGGGCCCACGCCCAGAGGCGCCGGGCCGGATACAGGCGGTCCAGGTCGCGGCACGCGATGATGAGTCGGCGGGCGTGGTCCGGGATCTGGTGGCGGTCGAGTTCCGCGAGTTCGCCGATACGGCGGTCGAGCGTGCCGGTCGTCTCGGCCGCCTTGGTGGAGTACTTGGCGACGTACGAGGCGACGGCCTGTTCGGTGATGTCGGAGCCGTCGCCGAAGGCCCTCACCGGCCGGACGTCGAGCTGTGTGCCCCAGCGGAAGGAACGCGCCGGTTGGCCCCCGGCGGCCGGGACGGAGACGGACGTGTAGGAGTGCTCCGCAGCGGCATGGATCGCGTCGGTGAGGAGGCCGACCGTCGCCCAGGTGGGAGGCGGCGTTCCGGGCCCGTCCGGTCCGTCGAGCCGGATCACGGCGTGGAAGTGCAGGGCGCCGCGCTTCTGGAATTCGGCGACCTTGCCGTACGAGACGCGGAGGCGGTCGGCGAGTTCACGGCGAGTGAGGCCGGCGCGGGCGGCGAGTTCGCGGCGCAGGCGTGTGGTGAAGCGCTGCCAGAGCTGCCCGGCGTGGTTGTTGAACAGCACGGCGCCCGCGTAGTCGTACGTGGGGGGGTCGAGGGCGGTGCCCAGCTCCGGGGCATCGGGGGCGTGCTGGGCACCGCAGCGGCAGGTGCCGTGGTCGGGCCGGTTGTGGACCGGGCCGAAGGACGGCGCGGTGAGGGTGGCGAAGACGCGGGGGTGCTCCCGGATGGTGGCGGGGATGTCGCGGCGGTCGTCTCCGGCCAGCCCCGCGCGGATGAGCTGGTACGTGTCGCCCGCGTAGGTCCAGGCGCAGGAGGGGCAGCGGGAGGCCCGGCGGTTGCCGCAGGCGACTCGGAGGCGTCCGCCGGGCTCAACGGCGGTGGTGTAGTGGTGCAGGGTCCCACCGGTGGCCTTGTCCTTGTGGAGGGTCCAGCCGGTCAGGTGGACGGGGTCGGAGCAGCCACCGGTGCGGCGGATCTGGTCCTCCCAGCGGGTGTAGTCGGGGGCCGAGGCGACCCGTAGGAGGTCGCCGAGGGTGATCGGGTCGGACAGCGGGGCGGGCACGGACGAGGCGCGATGCGCCATGCTGGGTTCTACCTTCCGGTTGTGAGATCGGACGGGGACGGCGCCCGGGCGGCGGATGCTTGGCGGTATCGAGGCCGCCCGGGGGCCGGTCAGCGTCGCTTGGCTTCGGCGCGGACGAGGGAGCGGATCACCAGGGCGCAGACCGCGACCGAGGCACTGGTGACGGCGACGGCCAGGAGCATCGAGACGAGCACGGCGCCGACGACCAGGACCACGGCCGTACCGCCGCCGACGAGGGCGAGCGCGCTACCTGGGGTGAGCTGGACCGTGGGCCGGGTCGGGGCCGGGACCGGAGCCGGGGCGATCGTGGCCGACGGCGTGGTCGGTGTGGCCGTGGTGGGTTCCACGACGGCGGGCGGGGCGACCGGGCCGATGGGCCGGGGCATGGCAGGGAGCTTGGGCCGGAGCATGGGCTGATTTCCTTCCTGGGGTTACTTGACGGCGGTGTCGATGGCCGGGGACAGGAGGCTGTCGGCGAGGAGGTAGCCGCCGAGGAGGAACACGGCGATCAGCCACCAGGGCGGGCGGACGAGCTTGACGCCGAGCCAGCCGACGATGATCAGGGCGAGCCAGAGCGGGACGTCCATGGCGGTCCTCCGGTCAGTTGACGCGGCAGCGGTGGGTGCGGGCGGCGAGCTGTGCGGCGGACCGGCTGGAGTAGTCAGCGGACCAGCCGCACCGGTCGTTGGTGCACACGGCGGCGTGCTTGGTCCGGCCGCGGCGGTCGCGGTGGGTGCCGATCTGCACGGGTCCGATCCGCATCACGGAGTGGAAGAAGTCGCGGGCGGGCATGTCAGTCGGTCTCCGTTCGGGTGGTGGCCGGGTCGGGGAACGAGGCTCGGATTCCTGCGGCGGTCGCCGGGTCGGGGGTGAGGCGGGCGGCTTCCTCGGCGAGCAGGTGGGCGAGATAAGGCCGGTCGGCGGAGGTCATCTCTCGGGCGCCGTCGAGGTAGTCGGCGGCGGTCAGGTCGGCCGGGTCGTGGGTCACTGGGTGTCTGCCTTCCGGATCAGGTGAGTCGGGCGACGATGGCGTCGGCGAGCTGCGGTGGGACACCGAGGCGGGCGCGGAGGGTGTCGGTGTCGATCCGGGCGCCGGTGCGGGCGTGGTGGTCGGCGGCGACCTTGCGGGCGTGGTCGACCAGCGCGGCCGGGACCGGCACGGTCGCGGGTGGGTCCGGGGTTTCCTCGGTCTCCGGGACGGCGACGGGTTCGGGGGCCCGGCCCGGTTCAGCAGCGACGGCCGGTTCGGGCTCCGTCCCGGGCGCGGGCTCCGGATTCAGGTCGGAGGGTGCCGACGAGGCCGGGGAGGAGTCCGCGGGTGAGTGGGCGAGGAGAGTGCCGCCCATGAAGGCCAGGGCGGGCCAGGCGGCGACGAGGACGCGCAGCCAGGCCGGGACGCCGTCGAGGTCGAGGAGTCCGGCGGTGGCGACGTTGGCGCCGAGCGAGGCGACCAGGGCGATGAGGAACCAGCTCCAGGCCAGCCGGGACGGCCCGTCGGCACGCAGCCGACGCCAGGAGGCGACCAGGAGCAGGTCAACGCTGACCGGGTAGGCCCAGGCCTTCCAGCCGGTCTGTCCAGCGGCGGCGGCCAGGTCGTGCAGATGAGCGAAGGAGAGCGCCCCGGCGATGACGGCTTGTACGAGCACGGCGTCGATACGGAGGGCGGGGCGGGCCATCACGGCTCCTTCCTGTGATCAGGCATGGCGGGGGTAGGGACCTGGCGCGAGGAGTGGTCGCGCCGACCGTGGGAGTGGGTGGGTCAGCGGGTGGCAGAGGCCGTCTTGGCCAGCGGCACCCGGGCCGAGGGCAACGGAGTGACCACGGGCCGGAAGGGTGCGAGAGCGGGCACGTCAGGGGTGCGGTCGGCGTGCTTGTTGCAGACGTTCACGGCCTGACGAAGCGACGTGTGCGGGGCACGGATGCGGTACCAGCCACCGGTGGAATCCGCGGCGACCGCAATGCCGCGCGTCTCGGCGGGAATCTGGATGGCGGCGAGGACGGCGTCCGGGGCGATGTCGCCGAAGGCCATGTTCGCGGATGTCTCGTCGTTGACGCGGTGGGCGGTGCGGCCGGTGAGCTGGGCGCGGAGCATGGTGATGCCCTTGCCGAGTTCGGAGCCGAAGCGCTGCCCGCAGATCTCCAGGTGGACGCCGGCCGCGCGGCCGAGCTGGGCGAGGCGGACCAGGGCGGTGATGATCCGGTCCCGCCGCTTCTCCTCCTCCTTGCTCGCGAAGAGGGCGAGTTCGGCGACCTCGTCGACCAGGACGACGACCGGCACCGGCCGCAGATCCTCGGGCAGGTCCCAGATGTCGGCGGCGATCTCCGCATCCGGTACGGAGACGCTGATCCTCTGCTCGGCGCGGATAAGCTGGTACACGTCCCCCATGTGGGACACCAGCGCCTCCAGCAGTTCCAGCGCGGTGTCGGGGTTGTCGGCGAGCGCGGAGAACCGGCGGGCCAGCGGGAAGAGTTCGACCCCCTGCTTACAGTCGATGCCGACCAGCGCGACGTGGTGAGGGGCGAGTCCGGTGACGAGGTTTCGCTGGTAGACGGACTTGCCGGACTCTGTGGCGCCGATGGTCAGACCGTGCGGGACAGCGCGGTAGTCCCGGTAGTGAACCGAGCCGTCCTCCCGCAGCGCTACCGGGATACGCATCGGGCGGGTGTCGGTCCCGCTCGGCATCCGCACCCGCTTGAGCACGTCGTATCCGGTCATCCGGACCTCGACGACACCGGAGCGCAGTTCACGGGAGGTCACGCCGTACATCCCGAAGGAGTGGCGCAGCCGGTCCGAGGCGGCGGCGACGTCGAAGGCGTCCTGTCCCGGGCGGAGTCTGAGCCTGAGGACCAGGCCGGTCCGGGTGGGCCGCAGCCGCAGGACGCGCGGTGCGCGGGACTCCGGAGCCGGGCGGTCGGCCATCCGGGCCAGTACCAGCCGCCAGCGCGAGGGCGGGACCGTCAGTCCGCAGGCCTCCATGACCGAGCCGTAGCGGATCAGGACCCGTATGACGGCGAAGGTGCACCCGAAGGTCAGCCAGTACCAGGCGGGACGCCGCCACCGCAGGAGACCCGCGGCGGCGACGACCACCAGTAGTAAGGCCGTCGGCCACATCATGGCTCAGGCCGCCTTCGAGCCCGCGCCCGTGGTGGCCAGCGAGGTGACGGCGACCGCGCGGAAGGCGATGCCGTGCCGCTTCTGACCGTTGAACTCGCTCTCCCACGGCCGGGCGACCAGCCCGGTGAGCGCGGCCGGGGTGCCCATGGCCAGCTCACCGGAGATGCCGGGCTCCGGGACGGTGACGGAAAGGATCTCGACGTCGTCGTTCGCCGCGAACATCACGTCCACGGTCATCAGCCTGGCGCCGGTCTCGGTGTCGGTGGCGATCTCACCGGTACGGCGGTCACGAACCTTGGGCTGCGGGGCCTTGGCGACCATCACGGTCGCGCCGGAGGTGTCGACGGGGATCTGACGCACAGCGGATCACTCCTCTATAGATGCCGAACTCCGCCACTCATGTACATGAGTGGCATGAAGAAGAGTGCATCACTCCTGTACATGAGTCAACCCGCCGCGACATCGAAGTCACGACGGGTTGCCAGCAGTTGAGTGGGCGTCAGTCGTCGGCGGGGATCCGGTACTCGAAAACGAACTGGTCAGCGGCCATGAGCGTGTCGCAGACCTCGACCACGACGCCGGCCGTCGTGCGGGCCTCCCGGATGAGGTGAACCACCGGCGCACCCGGGCTGAGCGCCAGTTCGGTGGCTTCCGCCTTGGTGGCCGGCCGCGCTTGCAGCGTCTCGACGAACTCGGCGAACTCATGCCCGTGGTCTTCGAGTCGGGCGTAGATGCCACCGCCGCCGGGGTTCTCGGCGAACAGCTCCGGGATCTCCTTGACGACGTCCCACGGGAGATACGAGGAGGCGGTCTCGACCGGGGTGCCGTTGCGGAAGTAGAGGCGCCGCCGGGCGAGCACCTGACTGCCGGCGGGGACACCGAGCCGCTGGGCGGCATCCGCGGGGGCCTCCATGGGCCCGATGTAGAGGACGCTCACCGTGGCCGTGGCCCCGGACTGTGCGGACTCCGCGAGATACGCGGCCTTGCCGCCCTGGCGGAGCGAGCGCCGGAAGCGGTCGGAGGAGCGGTGGCGCACCGGCGGCCGGTCCTTCACGATTGAGCCCTTGCCGTGCCGGGTCTCGACGAGCCCGCTCGCCCGCACCTCGACCATGGCCTTCCGGATCGTGCCGCCGGAGACGCCGTAGCGGTCCACCAGCTCCGATTCACTCGGCACCATGTCGCCGGGCTTGAGCACACCAGCCCTGATCTGCCGCACGATCTCGTCCGCGATCTGCACGTACCGAGGCCCGGACCTGCCCCCTTCTACCGCAGTTCCCATAGTCCTTCCCTGTCTCCTATGCTCCTGTACATGAGTCAATCACAGGAAGCAACGTCGCCGCCCCTGCACTCCGTGTCGGTAGCCGGGGTAGTGGTGCGCGAGGACGGGCGTCTCCTGGCGATCCGCCGAGCCGACAACGGCACCTGGGAACTCCCCGGCGGCGTACTCGAACTCGACGAGACCCCGGAGGCCGGCGTCGCCCGCGAAGTCCGGGAAGAGACAGGCATCCGCGTCGAGGTCGACGAACTCACCGGCGTCTACAAGAACACGACCCGGGGCATCGTCGCCCTGGTCTTCCGCTGCAAGCCGTCCGGCGGCACCGAGCGCACGTCGAGCGAGTCGACAGCCGTCTCCTGGCTCACGCCCGACGAGGTCAGCGAACGCATGTCCGAGGTCTACGCGATCCGACTCCTGGACGCCCTGGACGGCAACGGCCCCCACGTACGAAGCCACGACGGCAAGCAACTCGCCCCAGCGGGATAAGACTTTCCCTACTTCATCAAGGCACCCGGCTGCGCTCCGCTCCGCCGGGCGCGCTTCCCGGCTCTGGCTGCGCCCGCGCTCCTGCCTTCGGCCCGCTCGGCGCTGCCGCCGCCGACGCGCGCCCGCAGTGGACAGGCCCGTGGGGCATGAGACGAGAACCAAGCCCGCAGCTTCACGACGATGCCTCCGGCGGGGGCGCTCAGACTCCGGGATGGGAGGGGCACCGTTCGCGAGTGCCGGCCGGAGCGGGGCGAGCGTCGAGGAGGCTCCCATCCCGACCACCTTCGACCCAGGCAGAGCCGAGCAGTCGCGGCCCAGGGCGTCAAGGTCGTTCGTACGGTGGCGCGCTCCACCTTGACGCCCTGAACCACGACCGCTCCACGACGTGTGGGTCGAAGGCGGACGGGATGGGAGCTGGGTGAGTGGTGGGGAATAGCGGCGTGTGCCGGAACTGCACGCGTAGGTCGGTCGTTTGCAGAGCGATTGGGATGGCCAAGCGAGACGGCTAGGGGGAACCGGTGAGCACTCCTGAGGAAGTAGTTCTCGGCCTTGCACAGGGCGTGGGGCAGAGCGTCGGAGAGACAGCCGGAAGGCGGGTCGAAGAACGAGGCAAGGAGAGAGATCGGCGCCGACGCGACGAGTACGACCGAAAGATGCGGGGCCTTGATGGCCGTGATGCAGAGGTTGAGCGAGGCACCGAAGCTTTCAACGCGGCTATCCGTGCAGGACGTACGGCGTATGCGCGTTGGTGCAAGCAAGACACCCGTGAGAGTTTTGTCGATAATGACCCGTTCGTCCAACCAGAAGAGCTAGACGCCGAGGATTGGGCGATTCAAAGCGCCCGTGCCCAACACCGACGCTTCCGCGACGCTGTGAGCCTGCTGGATGAGGAACTTGATGCCCTTGTTCCTTGGTATGCGGCTCTTCCCGAGTGGACCAATGATCAGGATCCGACCCGTGCACAGTTGACCACTCTCGTTCGCGACCTGGAGAACGCCCGCGAAGCCTGGCGTGCGGACCCGAGTCGACGTGTCAGGTGATCACCATGATCGTCCCGTCTCTTGTGGATTGTGAGTCGGACTAATTGCGTGAGACCGCAGGGCCTCTGACATCAATGCCTGACACCAACAGCCTCGTACGAACCGGGACGCGCACGACCTGTAGCGACCGCTGTTCGCCCGCTCAGCCTCTAGAAGCCAGGCTTTCCGGAACTCGGTGCCCGACCTGATAAGGATGAGGCTCTAGGTAGCCCGAATGGGGCGCCGCTCGTTTTCAGGGTGGCGCCCCATTTGGTACGACTCAGCCGTTAAGGCATTGCCGGACCGGTTGTCAGGGGCTCGTGGTGATGCCAGATGAGGTATCGGTCTTCTCGGCGCAGCTCGGCGGCGCCCCACTCCATTCTCATCACGCCGGCGTTCATGGAGCAGGCGTAGGCGACGAGGACCAGGCCGACTTCCGGAGGGAGCTGACCGAGGTCCCGGTGGGCTTCGGGTTCTTCGAGTTCCTCAAGCCCGAGGTCCAGCTCTCCCTGCATAGGTTCTGGCCCGTGGCGTCGAATGAGATCAGCACGTAGGCCCGTGGCTCGTCGGAGTCTCGCCGCGGTGACAGGTACGTCCGTCTTGGCGTAGCGGATCGGGTAGATCACGTGGTCCGCGACGATCATGACGGTTCGGGCCTGGAGGCGGACCGCGGTCGCGCCGGGGAGATGTTCGAGGCCGGCGGCGAGCTCCTCGTACTGCACGGCGTGGAGACCGTGTCCGTACGCCTCCAACGTTTGGGTGTGCACACCTTGGTGACCGTTCCGAGCCCGTTCGTGGGCCCGCGTCAGGCACGCCGGTATGGCGTCAGCCAGCACCCCCGCCACCTCGCCGAATGTCTCCTTGGCCCACGGAGTCACCACGCTCATCGCCTACCGCCCTTCCCCCGGCGTCTCGCCCGCCAAAGCAGCACCGTGCCCACCGTCCCGGCCCAGACCTCAGCGCGGTAGTGCACATAGGGGCGCATCTATGCACAGAGCCGGCGTATAGATGAGTCGCAGGTCCAAATCGGATGCGGAAATTTGACATCCGATTCGCATGCGCGCATGATTTTTACGATCACATCTCGCTCGGAGGTGCGACAGCTCTCGAAGGAGGCCCATGAGCGAGACGGCATCGGAAACCGTGGAGTGGCAGCTCAAGCCCGGCGATCAGATCGAACGCAAGGCGCTGCACAGCAAGTTCGGGGGACGGACGCAGGGAGGCATCGGGCCGTCGGCCAAGACGCCCAACGTCTTCGTCTTCACGGACCCCGTCGCCGGCGAGAAGCACGGCTACTACGACGACTGGATGCCGGACGGCCGCTTCCACTACAGCGGCGAAGGCCAGTACGGCGACCAGCGGATGATCTCCGGCAACGCCAGCATCCTCAACCACCAGGCCGAAGGACGTGCGCTCCGCGTCTTCCAGGGCGCCCGCGGAACGGTCACCTACCGCGGCGAGTTCACCGTCGACCAGCAGAACCCCTGGTACTCCGCAGATGCCCCCGAGACCAACGACGGCCCCCTCCGCAAGGTCATCGTCTTCCGGCTCAACCCGGTAGACACCGCACCCCAGGAGCCCGCCACCAAGCTCGGCCGGCTGCTCGTCTCGCACCCCAACCAGGTGGACGACCTCCCCTTGGAAAGGAACGAGAGCGAGACCACGTTCGTCAACCCGAACCAGGAGCCCTACGAGGCCGACCGCAAGGAAGCCCGCCTGGTCAAGGCGTTCGCCGACTACCTGACCAGCAACGGCCACCAGTCCGGCCGGCAGCGCATCCTGCCCCCCGGTGAAAGCCGCCCCCTCTTCACCGACCTCCACGCCAAGGGACTCGGACTCCTGATCGAGGCCAAGGGCAGCGTCACCCGCGAGAACGTCCGCATGGCCATCGGCCAGCTCGCGGACTACAGCAGGTTCGTCGACCACACCATCCGCGCCATCCTGCTCCCCTCCGAACCGCGGGAAGACCTCCTGGCCCTGGCCAAGACGCAGGACTGCGCCGTCATCTGGCCTGAGGGCAAGGGTTTCACCAGCACCAACCCCAAGGCCCTTCCGCAGTAGAGCGCTCACATCCCGAGCAACTCTTGGCGCACCCGTCTCATCCATGGAGACCGTCACAGAAGGTAACTACCAAATTACGAGCTGTCGGGTTGCTATCTGCGGTGCGACGCGTTAGCTTCTAACTACTCCTCCCCGCCGTCCGGGCCTAGCCCGCACTGGCGGGGATTATTCGTTCGTGGGGGGACCTTGAGCGATCGCGTCGTCGTCTTCTACGACTACCAAAACACCTACATGCAAGCCCGACGGCTCTACCACGAGCGCTGGGAGGGGTGGAATAAGGGGCAGTTCGACCCTGTTGCTCTCGCCCAGCACCTGGCCGCAGACAGCCCTTATGATCGCCACCTGCATCAGGTACGCATCTATCGTGGCCAGCCTGACGCAAGCAGACAGCCCGGCTCCTACGGGGCCTCGCGGCGGCAGCACGCCCAGTGGGAGCGCAACCCACTCGTCAAACTCGTCACTCGCCCTTTGCGCTACCCGTCCGCATGGCCTCAGGAACGAGCCCAGGAAAAGGGCATAGATGTCCAGCTGAGCATGGACTTTGCCGTCATGGCCACCCGGGGCGAATTTGACGTCGGCATCTTGGTGTCGGCCGACACCGATCTCAAGCCTGCGCTTGAGTATGTGGCCGAGCTCACGGCCTCCCGCGGTAGGCCACGAGCCGAGGTCGCAGCATGGTCAGTCGAAGGCCAGCACTGCCGACGCCTCGCCATCAGGGGCAGGAACCTCTACTGCCACTGGGTGGGAGAGGACATCTACAAAACGGTTCGTGACGACACGGACTACACCACTAGTGGCTAAGCCTCCGATGGACCCCGGGCATGCGGCGGGGTGAGTGTCTAACTGCGTGACAACCGCGACGCACGACCACGAACAACCGTGGACGTCAGCGGACCAACCGTGCAGGTGATGGCCGCAGCAGCCCGAGGACAGAGAGCGTTCCAAGTTGCTTCGGGACGAAGCGGTCATCACGCAAGCTCTGCCCGCCACGCTTCCGTCGGGTCGGCTGGCTCTGGTCGACGGCATGGCAGCGTGGCTGAGCCCGGTGGGGGTGGACCGAGGCACACGCGCGCCTGCTCGGTCGGCGCACCCGCCGTCGTGGCTGACTGTCGTCGGCTGGGGTTCGAGCCGCGATCCGTCGGTTGCTCTCGGCTGCATCAGGTGGCGCGTGTGCCAGGGACTCGCACGTCCGAGGGGGGAGGGAGGCCCAGGTTACGGCTGGGCCTCCCTCCCCCCTTGGAAGGGTCGTCATCCTCTAGGTGAACCGTTCAGGGCCGCCCTCACCCCTCCCGCGTCGTGCTCACCGCGAGCAGGCGACCGCGGCTGACAGCCACCCGGTGGACGTCCCGGAGGGCCCTGGTCAGCTCTTCCGCCAAACGCCGGGCTTCCGTCGGATCCGTGTCCTGGTCGGCGAGGATTTCCGACGCCTGCTCCAGCAGTTCGGCCGCTGTCCCGAGTTGCACCGCCTCGATGTTGTCCGCCAGGCGGGACATGTAGCTTCTCCGGTCTTCGGTACTGAGGTAGCAGGGCTTGCCTCCCGGGCCGGTCCACGGAAGGAGTCTCAGTTCGTTGTCCGGCGTCGTCATCCCCCGGTCTTCCTCTCCTCGGCCATGTGGTGAACGGTGAAGACGGCCTCGACGCGGTCCCCCGGGAACGCCAGCAGCGCGGCTTCAAGGACGCGGCCGGCCGGGTCGGTCGCAAGGCGTGTAACGGCGAGCACGGCCGCTTGAGAGCCGATGCGGAGGGCCGCGGCCTCGTCCGCCGTCGGGAGACGGACACTCACCGTCTCCCGGACGACGGCCGGCGACGGCCCGAGTACGGCGAAGCGTGCGATCGCCTCGCGGTGGTCGGAGTCGTCGTCGGACACCCCGGCCGGGGCCAGATCCCGCGGCAGGTAGATGTGGGCCAGCCCGCGCGGTACTTCGCCCTCCAGGCCGAGGCAGAAGAACTCGACGAGGGGACTCCCCACCGGGACCCTCAACAAGTCCGACAGGTGCGCCGAGGCCTGGACCGAGGCGCTGCGAACGGTGACGCGGAAGGACGGCCCGGCCGCGGTCGAGAGGTCCATGGTGCCCCAGCCGCCCACATACGTGATCTTCCGTAGGGGGCGGCGGACGAAGTTGCCCTTGCCGTGGACCTTCACCAGAAGCCCTTCGCCCTGGAGCAGAGCGAGGGCATGGCGCAACGTCACCGTGCTGACCTCGTACCGTCCGGCCAACGCGAGTTCGGACGGCAGGCGTTCGCCCGGCTGGACACGGCCGGCGGTGATCTGGTCCCGGAGATCCTCGGCGATCTCGTGGTAGCGGGGAGACACGAGGCCGGTCACCACCTTCTCCGTGTGCGTACGGCGATCAGCCGCGTACGCGTGTGTATGGTCAGCAGTTCGCCCGAGTCGAAGACCAGCCGCTTGCCTCCCCGGGGAAGCTGGAAGAGGTCCCGGACCCGGCAGGTCCGGCCGCCGAGCTGGATGATGTCGCCGCGTCGCACCGTGGCCGCGGTGATCTCGACGTTGGAGAACAGAGCGCCGTGGGGGAACCGTTCGATCACCCCGCCACCTCCGCCCGAACAGCCGGGCCGACCGTCGAGTGGCACGGGCAGTCGCACGCCTCATAGATCACCGGCAGGCCGACCGGCGCCGTCTCCGGGGAGGACTCCGCGCAGATGAGGTGCGCGCCGATGCGGCAGTCGGCCGAACGATAGGACGAGGCGCCCGTGAGGCGCGGCTCTTGACCGGGGGACATCAGCAGGCCCCCGCCATGGCCAGCGGCTGGGCATCGGCCGGCAAGTGCGGCGCGACGAGGACCGTCCGGCTCCGCACCCGCTTTTCCCAGGCCAGGACGTAGGGGCGGACGAGTGCGATGTCCTCGCCCGCGAGCAGGGGCGCGCCCGCGTTCTCGGCCGTTACCCGGCCCGAGACGGGCGGCAGCACGTCAACGGGGCGGGAGCGGCCGACTGAGGTCACCGGGCGCCGAGAGGGGGCCTGAGGAGGACGGCGGTGCCTGCCGCCGGAGGTCTGCCGCACTCTGGTGAAGGAGAGGGCACGGCGGATACGGTTGAGCACGCTGGTCAGCTCCTATCGCTGATGGCCCGGTCCCCCGACATCGCCCGTCGTGGGGACCGATTTGCGTACGACCGCCCAGAGGGTGCGGCCGTTCATGCGTGTGGCGAGCAGGCCGAACCGGTCGGCAGAGGCCACCGCGTCCAGCACCTCCCGCCAGGTCTCGGCGGAGAGCGAATCCGGTAACTCCGCCTCCACCGATGTGTGCCGAGGGTGTTCCTCCACTCGTGTGGTGAGCCCGAGGGCGGACAGCCGGGCGGCGAGAGCCGCCGCGCTCAAACCCGAAGCGGGCACAGGGCAGCCCTCCCTCACCGACAGTCACCTTGAGTGAAGCTAGTTAACTAGATTAGAGCTAGTGGACTAGATTTTCCATATGCCTGAGCAGCCGCCCTATCTCCGCATCGCCGACGAACTCCGGCGGCGCGTCGCGGAGCACGCGTGGGCACCGGGGGACCGTCTGCCCTCCCGCGCCCAGATCGGCCAGGAATACGGCGTCGGCGAGAACGTCGTGCGCAGGGCGCAGGAGTTGCTGATCTCCCAAGGCGTGCTGGAGGGGCGGGCCGGATCGGGCACGTACGTCGCCGAGCCCCGGCAGCGCGTGCGGATGGTCCGGTCCTCGGCGCGTGAACAGCCCGGCGGCTCGCCGTTCCGGGCGGACATGAAGGCCGTCGGCAGGCAGGGCGACTGGGAGAGCCGCACCGAGGCCAAGGTCCCGGCGCCGGCGGAGATCGCCGCGCGTCTCGGCATCGCCGAAGGTGATCTGTGCGTGCGGACCGCGTACGAGTTCCTGGCCAACGGCAGGCCCGTGCAGTTGTCGACGAGTTGGGAGCCGTACGACCTCACCGCCGGCACTCTCGTCGTCCTCCCCGAGGGAGGGCCGCACGCCGGGGCGGGCGTGGTGAACCGCATGGCCGTCATCGGAATCACCGTCAGCCATGCCGTGGAGATGCCGGAGCCCAGGCAGGCGACCGCCGAGGAGGCGTCGCTACTCGGCATCCAGAAGGCCGCGTTGGTCACGCACATCCGGCGGACGTACTACAGCGACGACGGCCGCCCCGTGGAGACGGCGGACATCGTCGTGCCCGCCGCGCACTGCGAGATCGTCTACGAGGTCCCCATCAACCGATAGGGCGGACGCGGAGCGTGTCGTCGCCCGACCGACGCGATGTCCCGCCCCGCGTGCGCGCAGTCGCTGAACTCAGGCGGCTGGTCCCGGCCGTGGGGCGTGCCCCCGGCGTGCCCCATCCGTGCCCGATCGAGCGGGAAACCGAGGGGAACAGCGGTGCCGAACGGGCTTGGAGACTGCGACGGCCCCTGACCATAGGCAATGGTCAGGGGCCGTTCTCCTGCGGTGGGTGTGGGATTTGAACCCACGGTGACTCGCGCCACGACGGTTTTCAAGACCGTTCCCTTAGGCCGCTCGGGCAACCCACCCCGGCGTCGCGCCCGCCTCCGGGCGGAGCGGGTACAGCCTACCGGGAGGCTGGGCGCTGTGAGCGGTGTGGTCCCGCGGGGTGTTCGCTCAGTCGTCGCCGGTCTTGGAGCCCAGGGTCAGGTCGGTGGTGCGCTGCTTGCCGTCGCGTTCGTAGGTGACCGTGACCTTGTCGCCCGGCTTGTGGGTCCAGATCTCGCCGATCAGGGTGGGACCGGAGTCGATCACCTGGTCGTCCAGCTTGGTGATGACGTCCCCGGGCTTCAGTCCCGCCGACGCCGCGGGGCCGCCCGGCTCGACGGGTGCCGAGCCGCTGACGCCCTGTTCGGTGATCTTCGCGCCGTTGGTGGTCTCCTCAAGGGAGACGGAGGCGCCGATCCTCGCGTAGACCGGCTTGCCGTTCTTGATCAGCTGCTTGGCGACGTACTGGGCCTGGTTGACGGGGATGGCGAAGCCCAGGCCGATCGAGCCCGCCTGGCCCGCGCCGCCGAGGCCGCCGCTGCCGGTGGACTGGATCGCCGAGTTGATCCCGATGACGTTGCCCTTGGCGTCGAGCAGCGGTCCGCCGGAGTTGCCCGGGTTGATCGAGGCGTCGGTCTGCAGGGCGCTCATGTAGGACGCCTTGCTGCCCGCGCTGCCGTCGCTGGAGGCCACGGGGCGGTTCTTGGCGCTGATGATGCCCGTGGTCACCGTGTTGGACAGGCCGAAGGGGGCGCCGATCGCGATCGTGGAGTCGCCCACGGCCACCTTGTCGGAGTTGCCGAGCGGGAGCGGCTTCAGGTCGGAGGGGGCGTTCTCCAGCTTGATGACCGCCACGTCGTAGCCCTGGGCGTGGCCGACCACCTTGGCGTTGTACTTCTTGCCGTCGGGGAAGGTCGCGGAGAGCCTGCCGCCGTCGACCGCCTCGGCCACCACGTGGTTGTTGGTGACGATGTGGCCCTGGGTGTCGAAGACGAACCCGGTGCCGGTGCCGCCCTCGCCGTTGCTGCCCTCGGCCTGGATGGTGACCGTGCTGGGCAGCGCGGTGGCGGCCACGTCGGCGACGGTGCCCGGCTCGCGCTTGACGGCGCCGCCGGTGTCGGAGGCGGCGACGGTGGTGGAGGCCCCGTCGTCGTTGTTCCTCGCCAGGGTGTAACCGATGCCGCCGCCCAGACCGCCGGCCACCAGCGCGGCGACGAGCAGCCCGGCCACCAGACCGCCCCGCCCTCGGGCGGGCTTCGGCGCCGGCGGCTGGTACGAGGCGCCCCAGGCGCCGCCGTGGCCGTCACCACCGCCACCGCCGTAGAACGGCCCGGCGGGCGGCGGGGGCGGCGGCCAGGAGGGGTCCGGGGCGGAGTGCCCGCCCTGGTGGGCCCCGTAGGGGTGGGCGGCGGGCGGCCGGAAATCGCCTCCGTACGGCTCCGGCGGCGGGAACGCCTGGTACGCGGGCTGCGCGGGAGCCTGGTGCGGCTGGTGGGGCGGCGGGGTCTGCTGGGGCGGCTGCGGCGCCCGGTACGGCTCGGACGGCTCGGGCGACTGCGGCGCCCCCTCCGACCGCACCGGTTCCGGCCGCGTCGCCCCCGGGCCCGTCGCTTCCGGCCGCGTCGCCTCCGGACCCGCCGCACCGTCGGCCGGGGGCCGGTCGGCCGGGGTGCCGTCCTGCCGCGGGGAGGCTGCGGGAGAGGCCGACGGCACGGGAGGTGCGGGCGGGGCCGGCGGTACCGCGGTGCCCTCGTTCTCGGTGCTCACAGCTTCTCTCCTCGATCCACGGCTGGTGTGTCGGTCGCGCGAGCCGCGCGCTCCGCCGTATGCGCGGGCGCCGTACCGGTCCCGGCAGCCTGCCAAGCTTTTCCCACGGGCCGTCAGAGCACCATAAGCGGTTGCTGTGGGTCCGCAGGCATCCTTTATATAGGTCATCCACGACCAAACGGGCGGGGGCCCGAGACCTCCGTCCGCACGTCCACCCTCGCACGGTGGCACCATGTCGCGGTGACCCACGCACGGCAGCACCCCATCCAGGTCGTCGCCCACCGGGGAGCCTCGGAGGAGGCCCCGGAGCACACGCTGGCCGCCTACCGCAAGGCGATCGAGGACGGCGCGGACGCCCTCGAGTGCGATGTCCGCCTGACCGCCGACGGTCACCTCGTCTGCGTCCACGACTGGCGCGTCAACCGTACGTCGAACGGCCGCGGCGCCGTCTCCGCGCTGGAGCTGGCCGATCTGGCGGCCCTCGACTTCGGGTCCTGGAAGACCCGTGAGGCCGCCCGCGCGCGCGGGGAGGAGCCCGAGTGGGAGCACCGCCCCGAGGACCGCGAGGCGACCTCGGTGCTCACCCTCGAACGCCTGCTGGAGCTGGTCTCCGACGCGGGGCGGCGGGTGGAGCTGGCCGTGGAGACCAAGCACCCCACCCGCTGGGCGGGCCAGGTGGAGGAGCGGCTGCTGGCGCTCCTGAAGCGGTTCGGGCTGGACGCCCCGGCGAGCGCCGAGGAGTCCCCGGTACGGGTGATGAGCTTCTCGGCCCGTTCGCTGCACCGCGTGCACGCCGCCGCGCCGGAGCTGCCGACGGTGTACCTGATGCAGTTCGTCTCGCCCCGGCTGCGGGACGGGCGGCTGCCCGCGGGTGTCCGGATCGCGGGTCCCTCGCTCCGGATCGCGCGGAACCACCCCGCCTACATCGAGCGCCTCAAGCGGGCCGGCCACCCGGTGCACGTGTGGACGGTGAACGACACCGTCGACGTGGACCTCTGCGCCGGGCTGGACGTCGACGCGATCATCACCAACCGGCCACGCGCCGTCCTGGACCACCTCGGGCGCTGATCCGTCCGCACCCCTTGACTCCACGGCCCCGCTGCCGCATTCTCCCCTTCCGCCGCACCGAAAGGATCCGGCCACCCGACTACGGGGAGTGCTCCGGCGCGTTCGCTCCGTGGCCCCCCGTGTCGAATGCGTCACTGGACGGGGACCGGCCGGTTTCCGGCTCAGGCCGATGGGGCATCCACACCGTGGCGTGGGGCGAAGGAGGTCTCGGGGGTGGCGTTGGTGGTGGCACAGGAAGTGCCCACGTCGTCGAGCATGGCCGTTCCCCATGGTCCTGCGGGCGTGGGGGAAGCGCGGCACCGGATGCGTGACCAACTGCGCGGCGGGGGCGTGGCGGAATCGGTCGTCGACGACGCCGTACTTGTCCTTTCGGAGCTGTTGAGCAACGCGTACAAGCACGGCCGGCCACTGGGCGACGCCCTGGCCGGGGACGGCGACGTCCGGGCGGCCTGGCGGGTGGATCCGCGCGGCCGGCTGATCGTCGAGGTCACGGACGGCGGCGGCCCGACCCGCCCCGCCCCCGCGACCCCCTCGGTCACGGCCCACGGCGGGCGCGGGCTGAGCATCATCACGGCACTGGCCGACGACTGGGGCGTGCGCGACGGGGCGCGCGGCGAGGTCACGGTCTGGGTGGTCGTGCACGCCGATGTGTACGACCCGGACGCCGGGCACCGGAGGGACGACTTCGCCACCCGGATCACGGCGCCGTCCGTGTCCCGGATGCCGGGGCTGGGCTTCGCGGACGCCCTGGACGAACGGGGCTGACCGGAGCGGGGCCGGGGTCCCGTGCCGGGGCGGGGCCGCGGAAGGACGCCGGTCCCGCGGCGCGTGACCCCACGGCGCGGTGCGCTCCGGCCTCTCGGGGTGGGGTGCGCTCCGGCCCGGCGGTGCGGTTCTCTCCGGCCCGGGCGCGGCGCGTGGGACGACACCGGCACGCGGGACGACCACCGGCGCGCGCACGGCGGCCGGGCCGGAGGGCCACGCGCGGCTCCGCCTCCACGGGCCCGTGGTGCCACGCGTACGGGCGGACGCGTGCCGGTACGGGGGGGGAGCCTCCTCCGCCGGTACGGGGACGCCGCACCGGGGTGCGCCGGGTGCCGTCGGCGCCGGGCACGCCCGCGGGCGGTGCGGCGGACACCCCGGGCACGGCGGCCGGTGCCGAGCGGGCACGGCCACCACGGGGCTCACCGCCCCCTCGCCCCGATCCCCCTCCCCCACACCCCCGTTGTCCACAAACCCCCCGTTGTCCACAGGGTCCCGTCGGCCGGAGTGGGAGCGGCTAGGCTCGCGCCCGTATCAGCAGAGCCGTAACCGGGAGACACCCACGATGGCCAAGAAGCGACCCCAGACGAAGGCCCGGCGCCCGCAGCCCGGCAAGGGAACCCCCGCCGTCGGCACCGGCGGGGAGATTCCGGTCGTCGGCGCCCGCGAACCCTGCCCGTGCGGCAGCGGCCGCCGCTACAAGGCGTGCCACGGCAGGGCAGCCGCCCAGGCCACCACCGAGCTGGTGCACCGCCCGTTCGAAGGGCTGCCCGGCGAGTGCGACTGGGTGGCCCTGCGCGAGCTGGTGCCGGCCGCGACGGCACCGCTGGCCCTCAGGGACGGTCTGCCCGAGGGCGTCCCGTCGGTCACCCTGGCCACCGTGCTGCCGATGGCCTGGCCCGCCCTGCGCCGCGACGACGGCTCGGTGCTGCTCGGCCTGCAGAACGACACGGCCTCCGGCGACATCAGCCGCGACCTCGCGGACACCCTGCTGCGGGCCCTGGAGGCCGAGCCGGGCACCCCGGTGAAGGGCCGCCGCGCCCCCGCCGACGGGCCCCGGCTGCAGGACCTGCTCGCTCCAAAGGGCCCGTTCGCGCCGGAGGTGCACGAGGGCTTCGCCTTCTGGGTCCCGGACGCGGAGAACGCCACCCCGGAGGTGGCGGCCTCCCTGGAGCGGGCCGACGCCGCGGCCATCCCGACCGTGCGGCTGACGGGCGTGGACGCCGCCTACTGGTGCGAGACCCCCGAGAAGAACCATTTGCGGTGGGTCATGCCGCACGAGGAGGAGCGGCTTCTGGACGCTCTCGCCCGGCTGCACGCGGCCGGCCGCTCCGGCCTCGGGGAGGGCACCCGGCTGGTGGGCTCCTTCCGTGCCCACGGGCTCACCGTCCCCGTGTGGGACCTGCCGGGCACGGTCACCGCGCAGGACGTGGAGAAGCCGGCGGCCGAGTTCGCGGAGCGCCTGTCCGCGGCCCTCGCCACGGACGCCCCGCTCACCCCGGACGAGCGCCGGGCCCGCGGCGGTCTGACCAACCGGCAGGTCACGCTGAGCTGAGGCCGGCGCCGTGGCCCCGGTGGTCCGGCTGACCGGTCGGTCAGCCGGACCAGTGGGGCGGGAGGTGACTCCTGTCACAACTCCCCGGAGAGACAGGCCAATCGGTGACCGGAAATCGGGAGATCGAATTTGCTAACCGCCGATCTCTTGTTACCGTTCCCGTAGCCCGGTTGCTGGTGCATCCCCCGTCGCCAGCAACCGGGTCTTCCCATGTGCCGCGCCGCGGGCACCGCGCGACCGGTCGCCGACCGCCCGCCACCGCGGGCGGATCGCTTCCCGTACGCAACCGCGAGGGTCCGTATCCGGCCCGGTCGACTCCGTCCCGACGGCATCCGCGCCCTCGTCCGCGGGCACTCCCGATCCGCTCCCGCACCGCGCGCCGCACCGCGCGCGACGTTCCCGGCCGCACTGCGCCGGCATCCCGCGTCGGCGCCCCGCACACCCGCCCCCACCGCGCCCGCCCCGCGGCGAACGGACCCGGCCCGGTGCGCGGACAGGACACGCACGAACGCGGTGGCGCGGGGTCCGGAAGGACCCCGCGCCACCGCGCTCCCGAGGGGCAGGGCCCCCCGCTCGGACAGTGTGTCCGCCCGCGTCACGCGCCGCTACAGCTCCGGCGCGCTCACCTCCGTGTCCATCAGGGCGTCGACCACCGCGTCCACCACGGCCTCGACGTCGGGCACCCACGGCCTGGCCGAGCCGGGCAGCGGCGCCCGCTCCCAGCGGATGTCGCCCTCCCCGACCCCGGAGGGGGGCAGGGCGAGATAGCCGCCCCCGCCGTGGAAGCGCAGGGAGCCGGGGACATGCTCCTTGGCGTAGAGCAGCTCGCCCAACTGCTCCATGGAGTACGGCCTGACCAGCAGCGACCAGCGGGTGGGCGAGGCGACCACCGGCCCCAGCCGCATCCCCGCGCGGTCGAGCGCGGCCAGCGCGCGGGCGGCCGGCCCGGCGGGCAGTGAGACGGCGCACGGGGCGTCGCCGCCGGTGGCCAGGACGATGGGTGCCGTCGGCCGGTTGGTCCACCACCAGCGCACCATGCGCGCGTCGGTGGTGGCCGCCAGCAGACCGGGCTCGAAGGGATGCGCGCCGGGCACCGTGCACTCCGGGTCCGGGCAGCCGCAGCGCGAGCGCGCGCGCGGGTCGGCCGCCACACCGGGAAGTACGGGCCACTGCCATCGCGTCGCATAGGTCAGGGCCGCGTCGATCAGCTCAGGCCGTCCGTCATCGCGCCGGGACAGGAGCCTGCGTCGCCTTCCGAGGATCTCGCGCATGAGCGCTCGTTCCTTTCCGTTGCACGCCTGGCAACACCGTGGTCACATCACACATGTGCAAATCACTTCGCTGTGCGTAACTGTCGGCGCATGGCACCCCCGCGGAAGGCAGGGGGAGCCCCTCTGGGGTCGTGCGTCGACTGCGCTCGCGGGCGGTGCGTCCGTACCGCTTCCCGCACCGTGTTCGTACTGTGTCCAGCAAAAGCACGGGCTGGCGCGGGGTGGCGAAGTATGGCGCTTTGCCGCTCCGCGTATTTCTCTCCGCCTCCGCAAGGGGAGGATGGGGCACGGTCGTCGGTGGATAGGACGCCCGGTTCCGTCACCAGGTTCCCAGTGGCCCCCAGCCACCCCTGGCCTTCTCCGAGCAGGTACCCGTCACGACCGTTGTAACGCTCTGTGGAGCACCCCCAGTCGACCGCAACAAGCCGTCCTCCGGGGCAGTTTCAGGCCATCCTCGCATGTCCGCAAGGGTTCGGGAAGGGAGTCGCATTCGCCCCGCGAACACCAGGAAAACCAGCAGGACAATGCTGGACATCTCCTTACGAGTGCGTGTACATGTGGAGACACTGCCGGTTGCGCAGAACGACATGGGGGTTTGCGATGCTTTTGAGCGGTAAGCACCGGTCGGAAAGCGGGAAGACATGAACGCCCCGCACCCTGCGAAAGTGGCCGGAATCGATGCGGCGGTTCCGTCCCCCGCACACACTGTCACGTCCACCGCCGTCGGCGCCTCCCCCACGGCCGCGGCGAACGACCTGCCGGGCCCCGACGCCCCGGGCGTCCTCCTCCAGGACCGGCTCGCCGGATGGGTCTTCGACCTCTCCACCCTGCACGAGCTGACCGAGCGCCTCACCCGCACCGCCTCCCTCCCCGACGCCCTCCAGGAACTGCTGCGCGCCGGATCGTCCCTGGTCGGCGCCAGGCGCGGACTCGTCGTGCTGGAACCGGCCGACGGGCTGGGCCCGGACACCACCGTCGGGCTGGGGCTCGCCCGCGCCGACCTCGGGCACATCGAGACGGTGCCGCGCGACTCCCTGGCGCACGGCAGGATCCTGGAGGGGCTGCCGGTCTCCGGCAACGGCATCGCGGAACCGGACCTGCTGTCCGGCGAGGGCCTCGACCCCCGCCACCGCGAGGTCGCCGCCCGCCTCGGCTACGCCGCGAGCTACGCGCTCCCGCTGACCGCCGCCGGCGCCGGACGCCTCGGCGCCGCGGTCTGGCTGTACGACGAGCCGGCCGAGCCGGACAAGCGCCAACGCGAGCTGGCCGGGCTCTACGCGCGCCACGCCGCCGAGCACCTGGCCCGGCTGCTGGAACTGGAGCGCGCCCGGACGGCCGTGGCGACCATGGCCGAGGAACTGCTGCCCACCCGGCTGCCGCGGGTCCCCGGCGTCCGGCTCGCCGCCCGGCACCTCACCGGACCGCACGGCGGCGGCGACTGGTACGACGCGCTGCCGCTGCCCGACGCGGCCCTCGGCCTCTCCGTCGGCTCCGTCACCGGCTCCGGGCCCAGCGCGGTCGCCGCGATGGGACGGCTGCGCGCCTCGCTGCGGGCGTACGCCGTGATGGAGGGCGAGGACCCGGTCGCCGTCCTGTCCGACCTGGAGCTGCTGCTGCGGCTCACCGAACCGGCCCGCTCGGCCACCGCCCTGTTCGGCTACTGCGAACCGGCGCTGCGCCGGATCACCCTGGCCGGCGCCGGGCACCGCCCGCCGCTGCTGATCGGCGGCCGCCGCACCCAGTACGTGGAGACGTCGGTCTCCGCGCCGCTGGGCATGCTCGCCTGCTGGGAGGCGCCGAGCGTGGAGGTCGACGCCGCGTCAGGAGAGACGGTTCTCCTCTACACGGAGGGGCTGTTGCACCGCACCGGCGACCCCGCCGACCGCGCCTTCGCCCGGCTGCACGCGGCGGCCGCCTCGGTGCCGCGCGCCGCCCGCGAGGACCCGGACGCCGTCCTGGACCACGTCCTGCGCACCGTGCTGCCGGACGGCGGCGCCGCGACGGGCGTCACGGAGGACGTGGTCCTGCTCGCGGTTCGGTTCGATTAACGGACAGTGATCTGCGAAGACATTCACATAACGGACGGTAACCCCCGGGTGTAAGAGGCCCTTCGCCTCTGGGCCCCCTTCCGCACGTCCGTACGATGGGGAGTGGTCCAGTGCCGTATCGAGGAGGATGACGTGGCGGAGGAGCTCACCCCGGAGACACCGGAGAACGAGACCGAGGAGCCCATCAAGCAGCGCAAGAACGGCCTGTACCCGGGCGTGTCCGACGAGCTGGCCGAGAGCATGCGGTCCGGCTGGGCCGACACCGAGCTGCACGGCCTGGAGCCCGTCGCGCAGGCCGCCGAGACCGCGGCCCGCCGCGCCGCCCTGTCCGCCCGCTTCCCCGGCGACCGCCTGGTGATCCCCTCGGGCAACCTGAAGGTCCGCTCCAACGACACGGAGTACCCCTTCCGTGCCTCCGTCGAGTACGCGTACCTGACCGGCAACCAGACCGAGGACGGCGTCCTGGTCCTGGAGCCGACGGCCGACGGCCACACCGCCACGATCTACCTGCTGCCCCGCTCGGACCGCGAGAACGGCGAGTTCTGGCTCGACGGCCAGGGCGAGCTGTGGGTCGGCCGCCGCCACTCCCTCGCCGAGGCGGCGGAGCTGTACGGCATCCCCGCCTCCGACGTGCGCGAGCTGGCCGGCGCCCTGCGCGAGGCCACCGGCCCGGTGCGGGTCGTGCGCGGCCACGACGCGGGCATCGAGGCGGCGCTCACCGACAAGGTGACCGCCGAGCGCGACGACGAGCTGCGCGTCTTCCTCTCCGAGGCCCGCCTGGTCAAGGACGACTTCGAGATCGGCGAGCTGCAGAAGGCCGTCGACTCGACGGTGCGCGGCTTCGAGGACGTCGTCAAGGTCCTCGACAAGGCCGAGGCGACCAGCGAGCGCTACATCGAGGGCACCTTCTTCCTGCGCGCCCGCGTGGAGGGCAACGACGTGGGCTACGGCTCCATCTGCGCCGCCGGCCCGCACGCCTGCACCCTGCACTGGGTCCGCAACGACGGCCCGGTCCGCTCCGGTGACCTGCTGCTGCTCGACGCGGGCGTGGAGACCCACACGTACTACACGGCGGACGTCACCCGCACGCTCCCCGTCAGCGGCACCTACACCGAGCTGCAGCGGAAGGTGTACGACGCGGTCTACGACGCCCAGGAGGCGGGCATCGCGGCGGTGAAGCCGGGCGCCAAGTTCCGGGACTTCCACGACGCCGCCCAGCGGGTGCTCGCCGAGCGGCTCGTCGAGTGGGGCCTCGTGGAGGGCCCGGTCGAGCGCGTGCTGGAGCTGGGCCTCCAGCGCCGCTGGACCCTGCACGGCACCGGCCACATGCTCGGCATGGACGTCCACGACTGCGCCGCCGCACGGGTGGAGGCCTACGTCGACGGCACGCTGGAGCCCGGCATGGTGCTCACCGTCGAGCCGGGCCTGTACTTCCAGGCCGACGACCTGAGCGTGCCCGAGGAGTACCGGGGCGTCGGCGTCCGCATCGAGGACGACATCCTGGTCACCGAGGACGGCAACCGGAACCTCAGCGCCGGGCTGCCGCGCCGCTCCGCCGACGTCGAGGCGTGGATGGCCTCGCTGAAGGGCTGACGGCCCCCGGCCCGCCGGCCGCTCCTCCGTCGCCCCGCCCCGTCCGGTCCGCGGCCCCCGCGGACCGGACGGACGGCGGGACACCGATGGCCGGACACCTCACGGGTGTCCGGCCATCGGCGAGTCCGGGGGCGCGCTCCGGAGGGCGCGCCCGGCCGGTACGTCCGGCGGGGGTCAGACGGCGACCAGTGGGGCGTCCTCGCGCCACTTGAGCATCTTGTCGAAGCTCACCACGGCCCCCGCCCGGCCCGGCGCGCTGCCGACGTGGACGTGGTCCGCCAGCTCCCGGATGAGACCCAGCCCGCGCCCGTGCTCGGCGTCGGCCGGCACGGAGCGGCAGGGGGCGGGCGGACGGCCGGACACGCCGGCGGGGAAGCCGGGCCCGGTGTCCTCCACCTCGATCCGGCACCGCTCCCCGTCGAGGTAGGCCGTGACCCGGTACGCCTCCGACGGGCCGCCCGGCGCGTCGCCCCCGCCGTGCTCGACGGCGTTGGCGCAGGCCTCACCGAGCGCCACCGAGAGATCGAAGGAGATGTCGGGATCGACGCCCGCGGTCTCCATGGTGCCGATCAGCAGCCGCCGGGCCAGGGGCACGCTCGCAGCCTCGCACCGCAGATGGAGTGACCACCAGATGCTCATGCTCCAGCCTCCCGGCCCGGCTCGACATACCGTTACGTATTGCCCTCCGGACCGGGAGGTAAGCACGGTCCCGACGGGAGAACGCCCGTCCGGCCGACGCGCGCGCCCCGGTCCCGGGTGTATGCGGGAGGGCGCGGGAAGGCCCGGCGGGAGCCACCGGCGGACGCCCCGGGGGACGCCCCGGATGGCGCCGCCGTGCGGGTCCGGCGGGGCCGCGGGCCCGGGGAGCGGACCGGTCCGGGAGCCCCGGGCACTCCGGGCGACGGGCGACGGAACCCTGCGCCGGCCCCGGGGCGCCCCGCTCGGCCCGCCCGGGTCCGCGGGCGCGGGAACCGGCGGGTCCGCGCGCCCGGAGGCCCCTCGGCCGTCCGGCGCGGGGCCCGTCGGGGCGGGGACATCACGGATCGTCGGCGCGGCGAGGCACGGCGGGTGGGGGACGGCGGGCGAGGCAAGGCGGGTGAGGCACGGCGGACGGGCCTCCGGGGCGCCACGGCCACCCGGGGGACGGGGCGGAGCGGGGCAAGACGGGGCGGGACGGGACGGGACCGGCCATGATCAACCGGATCGGACGGCGCCATCCGGACCTGCCGTGGGAAGCGCGGGGCACCAGTGGGATGATGGGCCCGCCATGACTGCCCCCCACCCGCCTCCGGCGCGTTCCGGAACCGGCCCCCGGTTCCTGCGGGCCGCGGTGTTCGCCGCGGTCTGCGTCGTGCTGGCCGCGGCGGGGCACAGCCTCGCCTCCTGCGCCACCGTTCCGGTGTGGTCGCTGGGCGTGGGCTTCCTCGGGGTGGCCCTGGTCGCCGCCCCGCTGGCCGGGCGGGTGCGCTCGCTGCCGGGGATCGCCGCGCTGCTGGCGGTGGGCCAGACCGCCCTGCACATGGTGTTCGGGCTGGGCCAGCACGGCACCAGCACCGCCACCGCCGCCACGAACGGCGCGCTGTCCGACGCCTCGCTGGTGCGGCAGGCCGCCCGCCTGATGTGCGGGACCGCCGTGGCGGCGATCAGCCCGGCGCAGGCGCAGCGCATCCTCACCGACGCCCGGATCCTCCCGGACGGGACGGGCGGCACGGCCTCGGGGGGCGCCCCTGCGGACGCGATGCCCGCGGCGGGTGCGCCGGCCGCGCTGCTGCCGTCGCTGCCGATGCTGCTCGGCCACGTCCTGGCCGCCGTCGCCGCCGGATGGCTGCTCCGCCACGGGGACCTGGCCCTGGCCCGGCTCGCCGGGCTGTCCGTCCAGTCCGCCCGCGCGGTGGCCGAGCGGGCGTCCGTCCGGGCGCTGCGCGCGCTGCTCGCGCTGGTCCGGGCCCTGCACGCCGGTCTCGCCGGGGCGCCCCGCACGGGCCCGCGTCCGGCGCGCACCGCGCTGCCGTCCCCGGCCCGGCCGCACACCGTGGCGCTCCAGCACACGGTGATCCGCCGGGGGCCCCCGCACCGCCTCGCCCTCGCCGCCTGACGCGACGCGACCACCGTTCCGTCTCCGCTTCCGCCTGCCTTCCTCGGGCCGGAGCGGGGGAGCCGGGGCCGCCCGTCGTGCGGCCCGCGCGCGTCCGCGCGCCCTCCCCCCATTCCCACCGGGACGCACGGCAGACCGTGCGCCCCCAGCGAAGCGGAGCACTCCTCCATGAAGCTTTCCCGTATCGCCGCCGTCGGCGCCACCGCGGGCATCGCCGCGCTGGCCCTCGCCGCCCCCGCGTCCGCGCACGTCAGCGTGCAGCCCGAGGGCACCGCCGCCAAGGGCGGCTACGCGGTCGTCGACTTCAAGGTCCCCAACGAGCGCGACGACGCCTCCACCACCAAGCTGGAGGTCACCTTCCCCGCCGACCACCCGCTGGCCTCCGTGATGCCGCAGCCGGTGCCCGGCTGGACGGCGAAGGTCACCAAGGCCAAGCTCGACAAGCCCCTGGAGATGCACGGCAAGAAGATCGCCGAGGCCGTCAGCAAGGTGACGTGGACGGCCGACGGCGCCGGCATCGAGCCCGGCTTCTTCCAGAAGTTCCCGGTCTCCGTCGGCACCCTGCCCGAGGACGCCGACGAGCTGGTGTTCAAGGCGGTCCAGACGTACTCCGACAAGGACGTCGTGCGCTGGATCGAGGTGCCGCAGGAGGGCCAGGACGAGCCCGACAACCCGGCGCCCGTGCTCACCCTGACGGCCCCCGAGGCCGACGGCCACGGCGCCTCCGGCGCGAAGGCCGACACGGACGACGCCGGGGCCGGGGACGCCGGGAAGACCGCGGAGACCGCCGCGGCACCGGCCTCCGGGGACAGCAGCGACACCACCGCCCGAGTCCTCGGCGTCGTCGGCATCGTCGTCGGCGTCGTGGGCGTCGCCTACGCCGTACTGGCCGGGCGCCGGCGCTCCACCGGGGGCCCGGCATAACCATCCCGCGGGGGCGGGCCGCCGCGGCGGCCCGCCCCTCACCGGCGCGCGCCGGACGCCCCGCCCCCTCGGGCGGGGCCCCCGGCGCGCGGCGGAGCACCTCTCACCCTGGGACATCTCTCCATGCGCAAGAAGACGTTCGCGGCCGCCGCGCTGCTCGCCGCCGCCACCCTGACCCTGACCGCCTGCGGCGGTGACTCCGGCGACGGCGCCTCCCCCGTCACCGTGGTGTCCGAGGACACCACGGAGCAGGCGGCGACCGTCCTGGACAAGCCGTTCGAGAAGCCGGACCTGATCCTGACCGACACGGGCGGCGAGAAGTACGACCTGCGCGAGCGGACGGCGGGCCGGCCCACCCTGGTCTACTTCGGCTACACCCACTGCCCCGACGTCTGCCCGCTGACCATGAGCAACATCGCCGTGGCCAAGCAGAAGCTGTCCAAGGCGGACCAGGACGCCCTCCAGGTCGTGTTCGTCACCACCGACCCCGACCGGGACACCCCCGAGGCGCTCGGCACCTGGCTCAAGGGCGTCGACCCGCAGATCATCGGGCTGACCGGGGATTTCGACACCATCCAGGCGGGCGCCCGCTCCATGGGCATCTCCATCGAGCCGTCCACCAAGGACAAGGACGGCAAGATCGTCTCCATGCACGGCACCCAGGTCATCGCCTTCTCGCCGAAGACCGACGGCGGGTACGTGCTGTACGGCGAGGACACCACCGTCGACGACTACATCAAGGACCTGCCCAAGCTCGTCAAGGGGCAGAACCCGTGAACCGCCGCTCCGCCGCCGCCGCGCTGACCGGGGCCCTGGCCCTGCTCCTCGCCGGATGCGGTTCCGACGGCGGGTCGCCGTCCCCCGCCGAGCTGTCCGCGGGCTCCGCCTACATGCCCCGGCCGGTCTCGCCGACCATGGCCGCCGGGTTCCTCGTCATCACCAACAAGGGCGGTACGGGGGACGAGCTGACCTCGGTCAGCAGCGACGCGGGCGACGTCAGCGTGCACCGGACCGTCGACGGCGCGATGGAGAAGGCGGACAGCCTGCCCGTCCCCGCGCACGGCCGGCTGGTGCTGGAGAGCGGCGGCAGCCATCTGATGTTCGAGAACCTGCGGCGACGGCCCCAGGAGGGCGAGACGGTGGCGGTCGAGCTGCGGTTCGCCCGGTCCGGCCCGCTCACGGTCGAGCTGCCGGTGAAGCCGCCCACCTACCGGCCCGCCGGGCGGACCGGGACGTCCGGGCACTGACGACGGTCCGCCACGAGCGGCGGACCCCGCGGCGGCCCGGCGGCCGTCGCCCGCCGCCCACCGGGGGATCCCCGGGGGACCGGCGGCGCACCACGAGAACCACCGAGAGACACCGAGGAACCGAGGGAGGGACCATCGTGATTCAGTCCATCGCCCCGCGCGTCCGGACCCTGGTGCTGCTGCTCCTGGCCGCGGCCTGCGCGCTGCTCGCGGGCGCCGGTCCGGCCGCCGCCCACGCGGCACTGACCACCGCCGACCCCGCGCAGGGCTCCGTGGTCGAGAAGGCACCGGCCCGGGTGACACTGAGCTTCTCCGAGTCGGTCTCCGTGGACGACGACTCGCTGCGCGTCCTCGACCCCGGGGGCGAACGCGTCGACACCGGCGGCCCCACGGGCAGCGGCAAGAGCTACACCGTGAAGCTGCGCCCGGACCTGTCCGACGGCACCTACACGGTGGCCTACCAGGTGGTGTCCGCCGACAGCCACCCCGTCGCCGGTGCCTACACCTTCTCCATCGGCGCCCCCTCCGAGACCACCGTCCAGGTCTCCGGCCAGGGCGCGGGCGGCGGCCCCGTCGGCTGGCTGTACGGCCTCGGACGCTATGTGTCCTACGCCGGGTTCATCGTGCTGGCCGGCGGCGCCGCCTTCGTGCTCGCCTGCTGGCCGGGCGGCTCCGGGGCGCGGGTCCTGCAACGGCTGGTGGTCTCCGGCTGGCTGGCGCTGACCTCGGCGACCCTGCTGCTGCTCCTGCTGCGCGGCTCCTACACCGGGTCCGGGAAGGCCGGGGACATCCTCGACCTGGAGCTGCTGGGGCAGGTCCTGGGGACCAAGGCGGGCGCGGCGCTGGTCTTCCGGCTGCTGCTGCTGGGCGGGGCGGCGCTGTTCGTCGCCGTGCTCTTCGGCGCCCATGCCAAGCGGGAGGGCGCGGAGAGACGCCGCCTGACCGTGGGTCTGGCGATCGGCGGTACGGCCGTGGCGGCCGGGTTCGCCGCGAGCTGGGCCCTGGCCGAGCACGCCTCCGTGGGGCTCCAGGCCCGGGTGGCCATGCCCGTGGACATCCTCCACCTGCTCGCCGTCGCCGCCTGGTTCGGCGGGCTCACCGCCCTGCTGACCGCCCTCTCCCGGGTGCCCTCCGACACGCCGGTGCCCGCCTCCGCCGTACGCCGGTTCTCCCGGGTGGCCTTCGGCAGCGTGGTCGTCCTGGTCGTGACGGGCGTCTACCAGTCGTGGCGGCAGCTCGGCTCCTGGACGGCGCTCATCGACACCCGCTACGGGCAGCTGCTGCTGGCCAAGCTCGGGCTCGTGGCCGTGCTGCTCGCCCTCGCCCGCCTCTCCCAGCGGTGGACGGGGCGGATCGCCGGGCCGGAGCCCGCCACCGCGGACGCCGGCGCCGCCGAGGGCGCGGCCGGGGAGGCGCGGGTACGGGAGGAGGTCGGCGCGGCCGGCGCCGGCACGGGCCCGGGCGGTTCCACCGCCGGTACGGACCCGGACGGCGCCGCCGGTACGGCCTCCCCCGGCGGGACGGGCCCGGACCCGTCCGGCGCCGCCGGGGACGCGGGCGACGCGCGACGGGCCGCCCAGCTGGGCCGGCAGCGCGCGGCCGTGGACGCCGCCCGGCGCAAGCGGCTGCGTGACGCCGATCCGCACCGCTCCGGTCTGCGCCGCTCGGTGCTGATCGAGGCCGGTGTCGCCGTCGTCCTGCTCGCCGTCACCACCGCCCTGACCCAGACCGAGCCGGGGCGCACCGAGCTGGAGGCCCGGGCAGCGGGCGGGGGCACCGTCACCGCGTCCCCCACCGTGCCCGGCATGGTCTCGCTGACCCTGCCCTTCGACACCGGCGGCGCCGACGGCAAGGGCGAGGCGAGGATCGACCTCGACCCCGGGCGCAGCGGCGGCAACGCCGTCCACCTGTACGTGCTGCGGCCGGACGGGACCGCGTACGACGTCCCCGAGGTGAAGGTCGCCTTCACCCTGAAGAGCAAGGGTGTCGGGCCGCTGCCCGTGGTGCCCGACCGCATCACCACCGGACACTGGTCGGCGAGCGGGGTGCAGATCCCGATGGCCGGTGACTGGGAGGTCGCCGTGACCGTACGCACCTCCGACGTCGACCAGGTGACCGTCTCGAAGAACGCGCAGATCGGCTGAACCGCACCATGGCTGACCAGTCCCCTTCCTCGTCCCGCGGCACCACCGGTGACCGCGCGGGCACCACGGACACCGGCGCCGGCGCCGATTCCCCGGCCACCGCCGCCGGCACCGGAGCACCCCGCGCCGGCATCTCGCGGCGGCGGCTGCTCGGCACCGCCGGTGCGAGCGGGCTCGTGCTCGGCGCGGCGGGCGGTGCCGTGGGGTACACCGCCGCGCCCTCCGGGGCCGTACCGCTCGCCTCGCTGGGCGAGGGGCGGGCGATGTTTCACGGGAAACATCAGCCCGGCATCACCACCCCGATGCAGGCCCGCGGCCATCTCGCCGCCTTCGACCTCGCGGCGGGCGCGGGGCGCCGGGAGGCCGCCGCGCTGCTGCGCCGCTGGTCGGACACGGCCCGGCGGCTGATGGAGGGCGAGCCCGCCGGGTCCGGCGACACGGATGTGGCCCGGGACGCCGGGCCGTCCTCCCTGACGCTGACGTTCGGGTTCGGGCACAGCTTCTTCGGGCGCACCGGGCTGGAGGCCCAGCGGCCGGACGCCCTCGCACCGCTGCCCGACTTCTCCTCCGACCATCTCGACAGGGCCCGCAGCGACGGTGACCTCTGGGTGCAGATCGGCGCCGACGACGCCCTGGTGGCCTTCCACGCCCTGCGCGCGATCCAGCGGGACGCCGGATCGGCCGCCCGGCTGCGCTGGCAGATGAACGGCTTCAACCGCTCGCCGGGCGCCACCGCCCGGCCCATGACGACCCGCAACCTCATGGGCCAGGTCGACGGCACCCGCAACCCCACTGGCGACGACCTCGGCCGGGTCTTCGTCCCCGGCCGCCCCGGCGACGGGAAGCCCGACTGGATGGCGAACGGCTCCTACGCGGTCGTGCGCCGCATCCGGATGCTCCTGGACGACTGGGAGCAGCTCTCCGTCAAGGCCCAGGAGGACGTCATCGGCCGCCGCAAGGCCGACGGGGCGCCGCTCTCCGGGGGCGGCGAGACCACCGAGATGGATCTGGAGAAGACGGACCCGGAGGGGAACCTCGTCGTGCCGATCAACGCGCACGCCCGGATCACCCGGCCCGACCGCAACGGCGGCGCCACCATGCTGCGCCGCCCGTTCTCCTACCACGACGGCTTCGACCCGGACGGTACCCCGGAAGCGGGGCTCCTCTTCGTCTGCTGGCAGGCCGATCCGCTGCGCGGCTTCGTGCCGGTGCAGCGGAAGCTCGACCGGGGGGACGCCCTGACGCCGTTCCTCCGGCACGAGTCCAGCGGCCTGTTCGCCGTGCCGGGCGGGGCGCGGCGGGGCGAGTACGTGGGGCAGCCACTGCTGGAGGGCTGACCCCCGGCACCGTCACGGCACCGCCCCGGCGGCCCGCCCCGCCCCGGGTCCGGCCCGCCCGCGCCCGGGGGGTGACGGGGCGCGGAAGCGTGCGCCGGGCCGGCCGGGGCCCATTAAGGTGAGCCCATGCCAGCCAGTTACGCGTATCTCGGTCCCGAAGGCACCTTCACCGAAGTGGCCCTGCGCACCCTGCCGGAGACGGCCACCCGGGAGCTGGTCCCGTACGTCTCCGTGCAGTCCGCGCTCGACGCGGTGCGCACCGGTGAGGCCGAGGCCGCGTTCGTGCCGATCGAGAACTCCGTCGAGGGCGGCATCACCACCACCCTCGACGAGCTGGTCGCCGGGCAGCCCCTGATGATCTACCGCGAGGTGCTGCTCTCCATCACCTTCGCGCTGCTGGTCCGCCCCGGTACGAGCCTCTCGGACATCAAGACGGTGACCGCCCACCCGGCGGCCCAGCCGCAGGTCCGCAACTGGATGAAGGCGCACCTGTCCGACGTCGCCTGGGAGTCGGCCGCGTCCAACGCGGACGGCGCGCGGCTGGTGCAGGAGGGCCGGTACGACGCGGCCTTCGCCGGTGAGTTCGCCGCGGCCCGGTACGGGCTGGAGGTCCTGGAGTCCGACATCCACGACGCGGAGAACGCCCAGACGCGGTTCGTGCTGGTGGGCCGCCCGGCCCGGCCGGCCGCGCCGACCGGCGCCGACAAGACGTCCGTGGTCCTCTGGCAGCGCGACGACCACCCCGGCGGGCTGCGCGATCTGCTGGGCGAGTTCGCCACCCGGGGCATCAACCTCATGCTGCTGCAGTCCCGGCCCACCGGGGCGGGGATCGGGCACTACTGCTTCTGCGTGGACGCCGAGGGGCACATCGCGGACCGCAGGGTGGCCGAGGCGCTGATGGGGCTGAAGAGGGTCTGCCGCCAGGTGCGCTTCCTCGGCTCGTACCCGCGCGCGGAGGCCGACCCGGCGAACGCGCCGGAGCTGCGGCCGGGGACCTCGGACCAGGAGTTCGCGGCGGCGGCGGACTGGGTGGCCCGGTGCCAGGACGGCCGGTTCTGATCACCGGTCCCCGGTGCGGCCCCGTCGGCGGACGGTCCGGCCGCACCGGTCTCCGGGGTCCTGCCCGCGGCGCTCACGGGAGCGGGCACGGCCGCCGAACCGGCCATATCTGTCGATAGTCGTTGTCCACAGAAGTTATCCACAGGTGCCCATCTCGACCTGGGGACAAGTCGACACCGTAGGGCGATTCAGTCGACATATCCTCCTTCGGGCACTCTTGCTCCACTCGGACCTTCCCGCCACCCCTCGTCCACCCACCCCTCGCCCTCCATCCTCCGGAGTGACGGCGAGTGTGCCGATTTCACCCGAAAGAGAAGGGGCGGGCGGTTTGGGGACATGACCCGGAAGAGGGGCGTCCAGCATCCACAGATGTTCCACACAGGCTGTGGATAACTCTGCGCATCCGTCCGGTTCTGTGGACAGGCCCCCGCCAACTCCCGCCCCCCGCAAGGCGATCCGGTCAATCGGGCATGCCGGTCCGCCTCGTTCCGGTGAAGCCGCGGGATTTCCTTGACGGGCGGAGGAGCGGCGGCGGCCCGTCCCGGGGGACGGGCCGGAGGCGGCCCGGAGACCGTCGGCGGATGGCCGGAACACGGCCGCGGACGCCTCCCCGGAAAGCGGGTCGTGGGCCGGCACCGGGCACCGGTAGCCTTGAGGCGTGATCGACCTTCGCCAGCTCCGTGAGGACCCCGACCGAGTGCGCGCCTCGCAGCGCGCCCGTGGAGAGGACGTCGCCCTCGTCGACTCCCTCCTGTCCGCCGACGAGCGCCGCCGTTCGTCCGGCGTGCGCTTCGACGAGCTGCGGGCCGAGCAGAAGGGCCTCGGCAAGCTCATCGGCCGGGCGGCCGGCGACGAGAAGGCCGAGCTGCTCAGGCGGGCCGAGCAGCTCAAGTCCGAGGTCAGGGCCGCCGACGCGGACCGTGACGCGGCCGACGCCGAGACCCAGGAGCTGCTCCAGCGGCTGGGCAACCTCGTCCACCCCGACGTCCCCGTCGGCGGCGAGGAGGACTTCGTCACCCTGGAGACGCACGGCACCCACCGCGACTTCGCCGCCGAGGGCTTCGAGCCCCGCGACCACCTGGAGCTGGGCCACCTGCTCGGCGCCATCGACGTGGAGCGCGGCGCCAAGGTCTCCGGCTCGCGCTTCTACTTCCTCACCGGCGTCGGCGCGCTCCTGGAGCTGGCCCTGGTCAACGCGGCCATCGCGCAGGCCACGGCGGCCGGCTTCACCCCGATGCTCACCCCGGCGCTGGTGCGTCCGCAGTCCATGGCCGGCACCGGCTTCCTCGGGCAGGCCGCCCAGGACGTGTACCACCTCGACAAGGACGACCTGTACCTCGTCGGCACCTCCGAGGTGCCGCTGGCGGCGTACCACATGGACGAGATCCTCGACGCCGGGCGGCTGCCGCTGCGCTACGCCGGGTTCTCGCCGTGCTTCCGCCGCGAGGCCGGCTCGCACGGCAAGGACACCCGGGGCATCTTCCGGGTGCACCAGTTCGACAAGGTCGAGATGTTCTCCTACGTCCTCCCCGAGGACTCGCAGGCCGAGCACCAGCGCCTGCTGGAGTGGGAGAAGCAGTGGCTGACCTCCCTGGAGCTGCCGTTCCGCGTGATCGACGTCGCCTCGGCCGACCTGGGCGCCTCCGCCTCGCGCAAGTTCGACTGCGAGGCGTGGATCCCGACCCAGGGCAAGTACCGCGAGCTGACGTCGACCTCGGACTGCACCGAGTTCCAGTCCCGGCGGCTGTCGATCCGCGTCCGCGAGGGCAAGAAGGTCCGCCCGCTGGCCACGCTCAACGGCACCCTGTGCGCCGTTCCGCGCACCATCGTCGCCCTCCTGGAGAACCACCAGCAGGCCGACGGCTCGGTGCGCGTGCCCGAGGTGCTCCGCCCGTACCTGGGCGGCCGGGAGATCCTGGAACCGGTGGCCAAGTGAGCCGGCCGACCGCCGGCGGGGCCCCCGGCGCCACCGCGCCCGGGGGGTTCCCGTACCCGCTGGTCGCGACGGACCTGGACGGGACGCTGCTGCGCGGCGACCACTCGGTCTCGCGGCGCACCCGGGACGCCCTGGCGGCGGTCACCGGGGCGGGCGCCGCCCACCTCGTGGTCACCGGACGATCGGTGCCCTGGACCCGGCACATACTCGACGACCTGGGCTACCGGGGGCTGGCCGTCTGCGGCCAGGGCGCGCAGGTCTACCACGCGGGCGAGCACCGGCTGCTGACCTCGGTCACCCTGGACCGGCAGCTCGCCGCCGTGGCGCTGGCCAAGATCGAGGCCGAGACCGGCCCGCTGCTGCTGGCGGCGAGCCGGGACGGGCTGGACGGCGACGTGCTGGCCGGCCCGGGCTACGAGGTCGGCGGTGACGTGCCGACGGTGCCGCTCACCGACGCGTCCCAGCTCTGGGCGGCGCCGCTGAACAAGATCTACATCCAGCACCCGGCCCTGTCCGACGACGAGCTGGCCGAGGCGGCCCGGCGGGTCGCGGGCGGCTTCGTCACCGTCACCATGGCGGGCCCCGGGGTCGTGGAGCTGCTGCCGCTGGGCCTGAGCAAGGCCACCGGCCTGTCGCTGGCGGCCCGGCGGCTCGGGCTGCGGGCCGCGGACACCATCGCCTTCGGCGACATGCCCAACGACGTGCCGATGTTCGGCTGGGCGGCCCGGGGCGTGGCGATGGCCAACGCCCACGCGGAGCTGAAGGCGGTCGCGGACGAGGTGACGGTCTCCAACGAGGAGGACGGCATCGCGGTCGTCCTGGAGCGCCTGCTCGGCTGAGAGCGGCACCGGCCCGCACGGCTGAGAGCGGCATCCGCCCGCGCGGCGCCGCCCCGGCGACCCCGGCCCGGCGGCGTACCCGCGCACGTGCCGCGGCGTCGCGCGGACCCTGCGGCCCGTCCCCCGCGACCCGCGCGGATCCGGGCCCCACGGCCCGGGCGGACCTTCCCCCGCACGGCTGCCCCGGCCCCTTCCGCGCGCTTCTCGCACCGCGCGGGCGGACCCGCCCACAAGGAGCCGCGCGTCCGGCGGACGGCAGCCGTACGGCGCCGGAGATCCCCTCCGTGACGGCCCACGCGGGATGTCCCGCGTGCTCGAAGTGGCCGCCCGGACACCGGCGCCGTCCGGCCTCGTGCCCCACCACCATGCCGGTGCCGGGAGGCCGGACGCCACCGATTAAAAGCGGACGTAAGCCACGGGCGGCAAGGCCGCCCCGCGTGGCCCGCGCCCCGGCCGGAGGGGGCCGTCACTCCTCGCCGGCGATGGTCAGCGTGCGCAGCTTGCGCCCGGCGTACCAGGTGGCCAGCACGGTGACCGCGACCAGCAGCACCGTGGCCGTGGGGAGCCCCACGTCGGAGACGACCAGTTGCCCGTCGGCGGTCCTCTGGGCGACCGCCAGCGACCACTGCTGGACGCTGAGGGTGCGGGCGCCCGGCACCAGGGAGCCGAACAGGGCCTCCCAGACCAGGGCGTAGACCAGCCCGAAGACCACCGCGTGCCGGGAGACCGTGCCCAGCAGCAGGAACAGCGCGGCGTAGGCGATGGAGGCGACCAGCGCGGCGACCGTGTAGGCGACGGCGACCTGCTGGCCGTTGCCGTTGAGGATCAGCCCGGCGATCAGGGTGGGCACGGCGGAGAAGGCCATCGTCACCGCCACGGCGACGATCAGCTTGGTGAAGATGATCGTCGGCCGCTTGACCGGCTTGGACAGCAGGTACACCACCGAGCCGTCGTCGATCTCGGGGCCGATGGCCCCGGTGCCGGCGATGACGCCGATGATCGGCACCATGGTGGCGAGCGCGAACCCGCCGAGGACGTCCGCCGCCGTCTGGTCGTCGGCCCCGGTGAGGGCGCGCACCACCACGGCGATGACGATCAGCAGCAGGGGCAGCGCGCCCAGGATGAGCGCCCGGCGGCGGCCGAGCAAGGCCCGGTAGGTGAGCCGGGCGACTGTGGGGTCGTACATGCTGGGCCTCCTACGCCGCGACGAGGTACGAGAAGACGGACTCGAGCGACTCGTCGGACGGCGAGACCGTGAGCAGCCGGATGCCGTGGTCGCGGGCGACCCTCGGCAGCAGCGCCGTGAACCGGGCGAAGTCGACGGCCTGGACGCGCAGCGCGCCCTCCGCCGGGTCGACCTCGACGCCGGAGGTGGAAGGGTCCGCGATCAGGACCGCGGCCAGGGCCCGGTCGTCGCTGGAGCGGACCAGGTAGCGGTGCGGTCGGTCGGTCATCAGGCGGCGGATGCGGCGGAAGTCGCCGCTGGCCGCGTGGCGTCCGGCGACGACGACCTCGATGTGCCGGGCGAGCTGCTCGACCTCCTCCAGGATGTGCGAGGAGAACAGGACCGTGCGGCCCTCGTCGCCCATGCGCCGCAGCAGGTCCATGAGCTGCATGCGCTGGCGCGGGTCCATGCCGTTGAACGGCTCGTCGAGGAGGAGCAGGGACGGCTGGTGGACCAGGGCGGAGGCCATCTTCACGCGCTGCCGCATGCCCTTGGAGTAGGTGGCGATCCTGCGGTCCTGGGCGTACTCCATCTCGACCGTGGCGAGCGCCTCCTGGGTGGCCCTCGCGCCCAGTCCGTGCAACTCGGCGTTGGCGAGGACGAACTCGCGGCCGGTGAGGAAGTCGTACATCGCCTCCCGCTCGGGGACGATGCCGATGTCCCGGTAGATGGCCTCGTTGCGCCAGACCGGCCGCCCGTCGAGGGTGACGGTGCCGGTGGACGGGGCGAGGAAGCCGCCCATCATGTTGATGAGGGTGGACTTCCCGGCGCCGTTGGGGCCGAGCAGGCCGGTGACCCCGGGGCCGATCGTCATGGTCACGTCGTTGACGGCGACCACGTTGCCGAACCAGCGCGAGACGTGGTCGATGCTGAGGGTGCTCACAGTCCCACCTTCTTGTAGCGGCGCGTCAGCAGTCCGTGGGCGCCGGCGATCAGGCCCAGGGTGACGAGGAGGTAGACCACGCCCTGGGCGCCGCTCGGGCCCGCCCCGCCGGGGAAGGCGGAGGCGGCGCCGAGGAACGCGGACTGCACGCCGCCGATGAGGGTGACCGGGGAGAACAGGCCGATCCAGACGACGGCGCCGGTGCTGCCCTGGACGTGGGCGATGGCCTGGAGCGTGGAGACGGCGCCGTAGCTGATGGTGAGGACGGCGATGACGGCCGCGATGCCGAAGCCGCGCCGGGGCGTGACCGAGGCGACGACCAGGCCGAGCCCGGCGAAGAGCAGGGAGAGCAGGGCCACCGAGGCGAGCCCCTGGGCGAACCCCTCGGTCTGGTCGGCGAAGTCGAGTTCGGCGAGCAGGGCGCCCGCGTAGAGCACGATCAGCGGCGCGGCGGTGAGGATGAACAGGGCCGAGGCCAGCGCGGCGTACTTGGCGCGGACGTAGTCGCCGGTCTCGATGGGCCGCGAGAAGTAGAGCGGCACGGTCTTGAAGCGGAGGTCCCGGGAGACCGCCTGGGGCGCCTGCGAGGCGGCGTAGAGGCTGATGACCGCCTGGAGGACGATCGCGTAGCGCGTGTACTCCAGGGGCAGTTCGCCGGACTTGGTGACGACGGTGACGGCGACCATGATGCCCGCGGGCAGGCACATGACGACCAGCAGCAGCATCGGCAGCACCTTGGACTTGACCGAGCGGCCGAGTCCGTAGGCGCCGCGCAGGGACTGCGAGTACAGCGAGCGGCGGGCGTAGGCGCGGCCGAGGCGGGGGCCGTCGTAGCCGCGGTAGCCGATGTCGTGGATGCGGGTCTGGTCACCGACGGGGGTGTCCGGTGTCCGCACGGGCTGCTCAGTCGCCACGGCCGGCCGCCTCCTTCCGTTCTGCGTCGCCGTCCCGGAAGACCTCCGAGATGTGGTGCCTGCGCTGTTCCATGCGGACCAGGCCGAGGCCGAGGTCCGCGATGACGTCCCGGACCAGGTCGTGGGTCCCCTCGTCGGCCCCGGGGAGCAGCAGGACGTGTCCGGCGCCCGGCAGTCCGCTGCCGTCCTGGACGGCCGCCCCGCGCGCGCCGAGCGCCTCGCGCACCGCGCGGGTGCCGTCGGGGTGCTCGTCGGTGTCGGTGACCTCGATGGCGAGGGTGGTCGTGGTCTGGGTGAAGTCCCGGGTGGAGCTGGAGCGCAGCAGCTTGCCGCCGTCCACGACGACGACGTGGTCGCAGGTGCGTTCCAGTTCGCCCAGCAGATGGGAGGTGACCAGGACCGAGATGCCGAAGTCGGTGTGGATCCGCCGGATCAGGCCGAGCATCTCGTCGCGGCCCGACGGGTCGAGCCCGTTGGTCGGCTCGTCGAGGAAGACCAGCCGGGGGTCGTGGACCAGGGCCTGGGCGAGCTTCACCCGCTGCTTCATGCCGGTGGAGTAGCCGCCGATGGGCCGGTAGCGCTCCTCGTGGAGGCCGACGTGGCGCAGGGTGTCGGCGGTGCGCTCGCGGGCGGCGGTGGGCGGCAGGCCGGACATGCGCGCCATGTGGACGACGAACTCGGTGGCCGAGACGTCGGGCGGCAGGCAGTCGTGCTCCGGCATGTAGCCGACCAGCTCGCGGATCTCGGCGCCCTTGGTGGCGACGTCGAGGCCGAGCACTTCGGCCCGGCCCTCGGTGGCGGGGGACAGACCCAGGAGGATCTTGATCAGGGTGGACTTGCCGGCGCCGTTGGCGCCGACGAGTCCGGTCACACCGGGTCCGACGTCCACGGAGAGCCGGTCGAGCGCGGTCACCCTGGGGAACCGCTTGCTCAGGCTTTCGGTCGCGATCACAGTCACCCCACCGACGGTAGTGAGCTCCGCCACGCGGGTCGTCAGTCCGGAGAGCCGTCTTGGGATCCGCCTGGAGTCGTACGTGCCCGTAGGGGATGCGGTGCCTGAGGGCTACGGCGGGGCGCTCGGGGCGGCCGTACGGGACGGTCCGGGGGCGGGGACGGCCCGGGGGGCGGGGACGGTCCGGGGCGAAGGCGGTCCTGCGGGGCGAGGCTCCAGGGTGGTGCCGGGCGGGGCGGTCCCTGCCGACGGTCCTCGCGGGCGGGGCGGGACCGCTGTTGACCGCCGGTCTAACGGCTGGGAGATTCGGCGCGTCGGGCGGCCCGGCGGCGGGCGGCACCTCACGGGGTGCGGGGTGGAGGAGGAATGACGGTGCTTCGGGGTGCGCGGGAGCGGCGGGTGCGCTCGGGCGGGATCGACCTGTGCGTCGTGGAGCTGGGTGATCCGGACCGGCCGACGGTCCTCCTGGTGCACGGCTACCCGGACAGCAAGGAGGTCTGGTCCGAGGTGGCCGTCCGCCTCGCCGACCGGTTCCACGTGGTCCTCTACGACGTGCGCGGACACGGCCGCTCCTCGGCCCCGGTGCCGCTGCGCGGCGGGTTCACCCTGGAGAAGCTGACGGACGACTTCCTGGCCGTGGCCGGGGCGGTCAGCCCCGGCCGCCCCGTGCACCTGGTGGGCCACGACTGGGGCTCGGTGCAGTCCTGGGAGTTCGTCACGGTCCGGCGCACCGAGGGGCGGATCGCCTCCTTCACCTCCCTGTCCGGCCCCTCCCTCGACCACTTCGGCCACTGGATCAACAGCCGTCTGAAGCGGCCCACGCCCCGCCGGGTGGGCCAGCTCCTCGGCCAGGGCGCCAAGTCCTGGTACGTCTACCTGCTGCACACCCCGGTCCTGCCGGAGCTGGCCTGGCGCGGTCCCCTCGGCAGGCGCTGGCCGGGCATCCTGCGGCGGATCGAGAAGGTGCCGGGCGGCGACTACCCGACCGCGTCCCTCCCCTCGGACGCCGCGCACGGGGCCTGGCTCTACCGGGACAACGTCCGCCCCCGGCTGCGCCGCCCCCGCCCCGACGCCCACGCGCATGCCCCGGTCCAGCTCATCACCCCGCTCGGGGACCCCTTCCTCTCGGAGCGGCTCCACGACGGGCTGGAGCACTGGGCGCCCCGGCTGACCCGCCGCACCCTGCCCGCCGGGCACTGGGTCCCGCGCACCCGCCCCGACCGGCTGGCGGACTGGATCACGGAGTTCGTCACCGCCGTCGAGGACGGCCGCCCGCGGGCGGTGGCGCGAGGGAGGCACGCCGACCGGTTCGCCGGGAGCCTGGTCCTGGTCACCGGGGCGGGCAGCGGCATCGGCCGGGCGACGGCGCTGGCCTTCGCCGCGTCCGGCGCGCGCGTGCTCGCCGTCGACCGGGACGCCGGCACCGCCGCCCGCACCGCGGAGCTGTGCCGTCGCAAAGGCGCCCCGGCGGCCTGGGCCGAGACCGTCGACGTGTCCGACGCGCGGGCCATGGAGCGGCTCGCTGCCAGGGTCGCCGCCGACCACGGGGTGGTCGACATCCTGGTGAACAACGCCGGGATCGGTCTGTCGGGCGCCTTCCTCGACACCACCCCCGAGGACTGGCACCAGGTCCTCGGCGTCAATCTGTGGGGCGTCATCCACGGCTGCCGCCTCTTCGGCCGGCAGATGGCCGAGCGCGGGCAGGGCGGGCACATCGTCAACACCGCGTCGGCCGCCGCCTTCCAGCCGTCGCGGGTGCTGCCCGCCTACAGCACCTCCAAGGCCGCGGTGCTGATGCTGAGCGAGTGCCTGCGCGCCGAACTGGCCGACCGGGGTATCGGCGTCACCGCGGTCTGCCCCGGCATCGTCAACACCAACATCGCCTCGACCGCCCGGTTCGCCGGGGTCGACGCCGAGGAGGAGAAGCGGCGCCAGGAGCGTGGCGCACGGCTCTACCGGATGCGCGACTACCCGCCGGAGAAGGTCGCGGACGCGATCCTGGACGCCGTGGCGCACGACCGCGCCGTGGTCCCGGTGACCCCCGAGGCCCGGGGCGCGCATCTGCTGTCCCGGTTCCTGCCGGGCGCGCTGCGCCGACTGGCACGGGTACGGCCGCCGCTGTAGGCGCCGCCGCAGTCCCGGGGCGGGCGCCATGAGACCGCTCCCGGGACCGGCGGGACCCCGACCCCGCCGTCCGGCCCGCCTCCTCCGCCGGAGGACAAGCCGCGTGTTTCACGTGAAACGCACGAAGACGCCGCCCGAGGACACTCGCGCTCTCCGTATGAGCCTGCGTCTGAGCACCGTGCTCCTGCCGTACCGCGGCCGGCGCGAAGGGGGCCGGCCGCGGTACGGGCCCGCGCGGAGCGGGCTCGGCTTCCACGCCGCCCGCGCCCACGTCCACCCGTCCTGGCGCGCCTTCCGGGACGGCCCCTGGTTCGGCGCGCTGCCCACCCCGACCGCCGCGGTCTCCGTCACCGAGGGGCTGCGGCTGTGGCTGGGCACGCCGGTGACCTCGGTCGAGCCTCGTTCGCCCCTCGCGGGACGAACCCATCCGCGAAGGCATACGCCGGGGGCCCGGTGCCGGCCGAAGCGGCTCGGAGCGCGATGAGACGGACGGGGCCACCACACGGCTCGGCCATGTCGTCGAGGTCCGACGCGAGCGGCCCCGTCCAGCGGCCCGTGCCGCCGCGGCAGCACCCCCCACCGCGGCAGCGACGCGGCTTTCCGAATCCGTTCCGTCGGCGCCTCCGTGGCGGCGGGAGGCCCGCGTATCGTCGGGGGCATGCTTCTGAGCACGGTGATCCTCCCCATCCACCGATGGGCCAAAGGACAGAAGACCTGGCAGCAGGCCGAAGACCTCGGGTTCCATGCCGCGTACACCTACGACCACCTGTCGTGGCGGTCGTTCCGGGACGGGCCGTGGTTCGGGGCGGTCCCCACACTGACGGCGGCAGCGGCGGTGACGCGGAGCATGCGGTTGGGCACGCTCGTGACCTCGCCGAACTTCCGGCACCCCGTGACGCTCGCCAAGGAAATGATCACCCTCGACGACCTCTCCGCCGGGCGGGTCACCCTCGGGATAGGGGCGGGCGGCACCGGCTTCGACGCCACCGCGCTCGGGCAGGAGCCCTGGACCCCGCGTGAGCGGGCCGACCGGTTCGCGGAGTTCCTCGGGCTGCTCGACCGCCTGCTGACCGAGGACGCCGTCTCCTGCACGGGCGACTTCTACTCGGCGCACGAGGCGCGCAACATCCCCGGCTGTGCGCAGCGCCCCCGGCTCCCCTTCGCGGTGGCCGCCACGGGACCGCGCGGCATGGGGCTCGCCGCGCGGTACGGCCAGGCGTGGGTGACCACGGGTGACCCGTCGCTGTACGAGGAGGGGACCCCGGAGCAGTCCGTCGCTGCGCTGCGCGGGCAGACCGAGCGGCTGGCCGACGCCTGCGCCGGGATCGGGCGGGACCCGCAGGAGCTGGACCGGATCCTGCTCACCGGATTCACCCCGGACCGGGGCAGGCCGCTGGAGTCCGTGGACGCCTTCGTCGACTTCGCGGGGCGCCACCGGGAGCTGGGCTTCACCGAGATCGTGGTGCACTGGCCGATCCCCGACTCGGACTTCGCCGCGGACGAGAAGGTCTTCGAGCGCATCGCCCTGGAGGCGCCGCCCCAGTTGGAGGGCTGAGCCCGGCGCGGCCGGCGGCGGGCCCGGGGAGCCGTCGCTCACATATGCGCGCGGAGGACCGCGAGTACGGGCATATGCGGGACAATGGCGGGGTGACCTCAGCGACCCGCCTCCCCGGAGCCCCGGCCGCCGCCACGCGCCCGCGGCTGATCGCCACCGACCTCGACGGCACGCTCCTCCGCGACGACCGCTCGGTCTCCCCGCGGACCGTCGCCGCGCTGGAGGCCGCCGAGCGAGCCGGCATCGAGGTCTTCTTCGTCACCGGCCGCCCCGCCCGCTGGATGGACGTCGTCAGCAAGCACGTCGACGGCCACGGCCTGGCCATCTGCGGCAACGGCGCCGCCGTCGTCGACCTGCACGGCGGCCCCGGCGCCCACCGCTTCGTGAAGGTCCGCGAGCTGCCCCGGCAGAACGCCCTGGAGGCGGTGCGGCTGCTGCGCGAGGCGGCGCCCGGCACCCTGTGCGCGGTGGAGCGGACGTACGGCTTCCACCAGGAGCCCGGGTATCCGCGGCTGCACCTGGAGACCCCCGACAGCCTCGCTCCCGCCGAGGAGCTGCTCGCCCCGGACGGCCCGGCCGGCGACCAGCCGATCCTCAAGATCCTCGCCTTCCATCCCACGCTCGACCCCGACGCCTTCCTCACCCTGGCCCGCCTCGCCGTCGGTGCCCGGTCCAACGTCACCCGGTCCAGCCCCAGCGCCCTGCTGGAGCTGAGCGGCCCGGAGGTCTCCAAGGCCAGCACCCTCGCCCTGTGCTGTGCCGAGCGCGGCATCTCCCACGAGGAGGTCGTCGCCTTCGGCGACATGCCGAACGACATCGAGATGCTCACCTGGGCGGGCCGGTCCTACGCGATGGGCAACGCGCACCCGGACGTGATCGCCGCCGCCTCGGGGCGCACGGTCGCCAACAACGAGGACGGGGTCGCGGTCGTGATCGAGCGCCTGCTGGCGGAGGCGCCCTGACGGCCGCCCGCCGACGGAACCGCCCCGGCGGGCTCCCCGGCCGTCACCCGGTGATGGCCCCACTCGGTGAGGGCCCCGCCCGGCACGGCTCTCCGGCCGCCGGCCGACGACGCGTCCCCAGGGGCGGGGGCCGACCGACCGGGGGCGCCCCGTGCCACCCGGGCCGCTCACACCGTCACCCCGTGCCGCGCCAGCCACGGCACCGGATCGAGCGCGGAGCCCATCTGCGGCGTCACCCGCACCTCGAAGTGCAGGTGCGGCCCCGTGGAGTTGCCGGTGGTCCCCGACTGCCCGATCCACTGCCCGGGTTCGACCCGGTCGCCCTGGTCGACGGCGACGGCGGAGAGATGGGCGTACTGCGTGTAGTAGCCCTCCGGGTGCTGGAGCACGATCTGGATGCCGAAGGCGCCGCCGCAGGTCACCGTCACCACCCGGCCCCTGCCGACCGACCGCACCGGGGTGCCGGTGGGCACGGCGAAGTCCTGCCCCGTGTGCCGGTCGGCCCACCGCGTCCCGCCGCTGCCGAAGGACGCCGACAGGTCGTAGCTCCGCACCGGGGCGACCCACGGGGCGTCGCCGCGGTCCCCGTCCGGCTGGTCCAGCCGCACCGCGCCGGGGCACGAGCCCGCCGAAACCGAGGCGTCGGCCTCGCTCTCCATGCGGGCCCGCGCCGTCTCCAGCTTCGCCTCGATGTCCTTCCTCAGCTTCACCAGCCCGGCGTTGCGCCGCTCCAGCGCCTTCCACGCCGCCGTGGCCCTGGCCTCGTCGGCGGTCAGCCGCGCCTCGGCCCGGCGGCTCCGGGTGACCGCGCGGTCGACGGCCCGGCCCTCCCGGGCCACGACCCGCTGATTGCGCATCAACTGCTCGGGATCGTGCGCGAGGATCACCCGGGCGGTGAGCGTCAGCCCCCCGCCGGTGCGGTACTGGGCGCGGGCGAGACGGCCCAGCTCCTCGCGCAGGGCCGCCCTGCGCCGCCGCTCCCGGTCCAGCCGCTCCTCGTACTCCTGGGCCTTCGCCCGCTGGGTCCCGGCCTCCCGGCGGCCCTTCTCGTACTCCTGGGTGGCGCGGGCCGCCGCCTCGTACAGCCGCGCCACCTCGGCCGCCCCGGGCGCGCCCCCGGCCTCCCGGTCCCCGTCCGAGCCGCCGGAGGGCCGGGCCGCGAGCACCGCCAGCGCGCACAGCAGCACCGGAACGAGCAGCGGACGTCGGCGAGGTGAGCGCATGTCAGTGATGGTGTCCCGGGTACGGGGGCCCGGTCTCGTCCACGTCGTACGGGCGGGGTAACCATTGCTGCACACGGCCCAGCGGGACTGCTGCACACGGGGCAACCGGGCCGGCGCCGCCGGGCGGGCGCACGGGCGGACGGATGGGCGGACGGGCGGACGGATGGGCGGACGGGCGGACGGGCGAGGGGGGAACACCGCCTCGGCCGGGCCGGGGCGCTGTCCCTCCGAGCGGGGCGCGCGGCTCGCCCGGCCCGCGCGCGACCGCCTCCCGGCCACGGCCGCCCGGGTGCTCAGTGCGGCGCCTCCCAGCGCACCGTGGTCCCGGCGCCGTCCGCCCCGAGGCCCGGGCCGATGCTCAGGGTGCCGCCGAGCGCCTCGGCCCGGTGCCGCAGATTGCGCAGTCCGCTGCGCCGGCCGCCCCCGGGGACGCCGACGCCGTCGTCCGCGACGGTCAGCCGCACCGCGGGCGTCCCGTCCGGCAGGGCCGCCGCCGCGTCGACGGCGACCTCGATCCGGGTGGCGCGGGCGTGCCGGAAGGCGTTGGACAGCGCCTCGCGCAGGGCGGCGATGAGGTTCTTCCCCGTCGGATCGCCCACGGCCGTGTCGACCGGCCCGGTGAAGCGGTGCGCGGGGGTGAAGCCGAGCGGTACGGCGGCCAGGGCGATCTCGCGCAGCACGCACGCGGTCAGGGGGGCCGGGGCCTCGGCGGGACGGCGCAGGGCGAAGACCGCCGAGCGGATCTCCTGGATGGTGGTCTCCAGCTCGTCCGCGGCCCGGCCGATACCGTCGCGGACGTCGGGGGCGGAGGCGGCGCGCCGCGCGCCCTCCAGCAGCGCCCCGGTGGCGAACAGCCGCTGGACGACGAGATCGTGCAGATCGCGCGCGATGCGGTCGCGGTCCTCGTAGACCGCCAGCCGCTCCCGGTCCCGCCGGGCCTCGGCCACCACCAGCGCCGGGGCCGCCTGCGCCGCGAACCGGTCACCGAGGGCCCGCTCCTCCGGGGTGAAGGGACGCCCGCCCCGGGCCCGGGTCATGACGAGACCGCCGAGGACCCGTCCCTCGCTGCGCAGGGGCAGCAGCATGATCGGCCCGTAGGCGCGCACCGGTCCGTCCCGCAGGCGCGGATCGGTGGCGGCGTCGTCCACGAACACGGCTCGCCCGGCCGTCAGTTCGGCCACGATGCCGCTCTCCGGCGGGATGACCCTGCCCAGGACGGCGGCCCCGGAGGTGCGCGGCTCGGCGACGGCGGCGATCTCCAGGCCGCCCCCGTCGGCGGGCAGCAGGACGATCCCGACGGCGGCCCCGGAGACCCGGCGGGCCTGCTCGGCGACCACCTGCAGCGCCTCGTCGGCGTCGTCGCCGGACAGCAGGGCGGTGGTGACGGCGACCGAGCCGTCGATCCAGCGCTCCCGCCGCCGGGCGGCCTCCTGCGTCCGCGCGTTGTCGAGGGCGATCCCGGCCTCGGCGGCCAGTACCCGCACCATGGCGGTGTCGAAGGCGCCGAACGCCCCGCCGTCCCGCCCGCCGCCCAGATGCAGGGTGCCGAAGACCTCGCCCCGGACCAGGACCGGCACCCGCAGGGTGGCGCGCGGCGGCGGGCCTGGACCGGAGGCACGGGACGGGGCCGGTCCGCCGGTCGGTGACGCCTCGTCGGCGGGGCCCGGCGCATGAGCGCGCGGCGCGTCAGCGCGCGGCGCGTCAGCGCGCGGCGCGTCGGAGGGGCCCGGCTCGGTGGCGGGGGCTCGTCCGCTCACGGCGCCCCGTCCGCCGACGGAGGTGGTGCGAGCGGACCGCGCCGGACCGGGGTGCCCGGCCGGTGGCCGTTCGGCCGCCGGGGTGCCCTCCGCCTCCTCACCGCCGCCGGACCGGCGCACGATCCGCCGGGCGGCGGCCTCGTCCACTCCGTGGTGGACGAGGCCGCCGGGGTCCTCGCCGTCCGCCGCGACGACGTCCAGGACCGCGTACCGGGCGCCGGTCAGTTCGGCCGCCGCCTCGCAGATCCGGCGCAGCGTGGAGCGCGTCTCCAGGCCGCCGCCGACCGACCGCATCGCGTCCAGCAGCTTCGGCACCCGGGCCGGCAGTCCGTCCGGGACGCCCCGAAGCGGCGGCGGACCGGGAGGCGGTACGGCGGACATGCGCCGAGCCTAACCAGGCACATATGTCCGGGAAAGCCGGGTTCGCCGATCAGTGGCTCGGTCGGGCCGCCCGACGAGGACGGAGAGCACCGGCCAAGCGGGCGGAGCCCGGGGCGGAGCGGCAGGGAGAGCGGGGCGGCAGGGAGAGCGGGGCGGAGCGGCCGGGAGCCCGGCCCCTCGCTCCCCCGTCCCGGCGCACCCTCCCCCGTCCCGACGCCTTCGTCCGTCCGTCAACCCTGCCCGGCCGGGCAGTGCCCTCCGGCAGCACGAGTGCGCGGGCCCGTGCGGCGCGGCACATACGGCCGGACCGGTCCGGCCGGGCGACGGTCGCGTCCCGCCCCGGTCACGCCCGACCGCCCGTCTCCGCCGACCACCTGTCACCGTCCGACGCCGCCGGACGCCGGTCACCGGGGAACTCCCGGCCCCCGGAAGACCCCGGTGATCGGGGGACTCGCCGCCCCCGGAAGGCCCGGTCACCAGGCCTGTCATCGAGCGACCACGGCTCCTCGGGCCGCCGCCCGCCGGGCCGTCCCGGCCTGCGGGGTACGCGTCCGGGCGCCCCGCGGGCCGGGCCCCGGTCACCGTGCCGCGCCCACCAGTCGCTCCACCGCCGTCTCCCGCTCCAGCATCGTCCGCAGCGGCCCCTCCTCGGCGGCGAGTTCCGTGTACGTCCCGCGCTGCGCCACCCGGCCGCCGTCCAGCACGACCACCTCGTCGACCGCGTGCAGACCCGCCAGCCGGTGGGTGATCAGCAGCGTGGTGCGGCCCTCCGTGGCGGCCAGCAGATCGGCGGTGAGCGCGTCGGCGGTCGGCAGGTCCAGGTGCTCGGCGGGTTCGTCGAGGACGAGGACGGGGAAGTCCGCCAGCAGTGCCCGCGCCAGCGCCAGCCGCTGCCGCTGGCCCCCCGAGAGCCGGGCACCGTGCTCCCCGACCAGGGTGTCGAGGCCGTCGGGCAGCCCGTCGGCCCACTCCAGCAGCCGGACACGGGCCAGCACGTCGCGCAGGTCCTCCTCGGTGGCGTCCTTCCGGGCCAGCAGCAGGTTCTCCCGCACCGAGCTGTCGAAGAGGTGCGCGTCCTGGGCGCACAGCCCGACCATCCGCCGCACGTCGTCCCCGGCCAGGGCGCGGGCGTCCACACCGGCCAAGGTGTAGGAACCGGCGTCCGGGTCCAGGAACCGGAGCATGACCTGGGCCAGGGTGGTCTTCCCCGATCCGGACGGCCCGACCACGGCGACGCGGCGGCCCTCGGCCAGGGTCAGCCCGAGTCCCGTCAGCGCGTCCCGGTCCTGCCCGGGGTGGCGCGCGGTCAGCCCCTCGACGACCAGCGGGAACGGCGAGGCGGGCGCCTGCCGCGGCCGGGCGAGCTCCGCCACCGGTTCCGGCGTGTCCAGGACCTCGTGGACGCGCTCGGCGCTCCTGCGCACCCGCTGCCGGTACTGCACCGCCAGCGGCAGGCCGAGGACGGCCTCGAAGGCGGCCAGCGGGGTGAGGATCACGACGGCCAGGGCCACCCCGGCGAGCCGCCCGTCGGCGACCGCCGCAGCGCCGACGAGCGCGGCGCCCGCGACGGTCAGTCCGGAGACCAGTGCGGTGAGCCCGTCGCCCAGGGCGGTGGCGGCGGCGGTGCGCGAGGCGATCCGGGTGAGGGTGCCGTCGGCGCGCCGGGCCTCGGCCGCCCGGGCCGGCAGGGCCCCGGCGACGGTCAGTTCGGCGGTGCCGGTGAGCAGATCGGTCACCCGGGTGGCGAGCACGCCGCGGGCGGGGGCCAGCCTGCGCTCGGCCCGCCGGGCCACGGCGGCGGTCACCAGCGGCACACCGGCCCCGGCTGCCAGCAGCCCGGCGGCGAGCACGGCACCGGCCGACGGGAGCAGCCAGGCCGTGAAGCCGACGGTCATGGCCGAGACGGCCACCGCGGCCCCGGCCGGGAGCAGCCAGCGCAGCCAGTAGTCCTGGAGGGCGTCCACGTCGGTGACCAGCCGGGAGAGCAGATCACCCCGGCGGCTGCGGCGCAGTCCGGCGGGGGCCAGCCGCTCCAGCCGCCGGTGGACGGCGACGCGGGTGTCGGCCAGCATCCGCAGCACGGCGTCGTGCGAGACGAGCCGCTCGGCGTAGCGGAACACGGAGCGCCCGATACCGAAGGCCCGGGTCGCGGTCACGGCCACCATCAGGTACAGCACCGGCGGCTGCTCGGAGGCCCGCGAGATCAGCCAGCCCGACGTGGCCATCAGCCCGACGGCGCTGCCGAGGGCGAGGCCGCCGAGCAGCAGGGCGAGGGCGAGCCGTCCGCGCCGGGCACCCGACATCGCCCGTACCCGGGCCAGCGTCCCGGCCCGGACCGTTCCGTCGGGCTCCGGAACCGGCGGGACGTCCTGGGCGACCTGGGCGGCGGGAGCGTCAACGGGAAGGGAGCCGGCGGAGGGCACCCGCGGCGCTCCGGCGGGGAAAGTCTCGGGTTCCGGTGCGGCGGTACGCGGGGCCGGTGCCGGGTCCGGCGTCTCCAGCCGGACCACCCGGTCGGCCACCTCCAGCAGGGCCGGGCGGTGCACCACGAGCAGCACCGTCCGCCCCGCCGCCAGCCTGCGCACGGCGGCCACGACCTCCGCCTCGGTGGCGCCGTCCAGGGCGGCGGTCGGCTCGTCCAGCAGGAGGACCGGCCGGTCCGCGAGGAAGGCCCGGGCCAGCGCCAGCCGCTGCCGCTGGCCGGCGGACAGTCCGGCGCCGTCCTCCCCCAGCATCGTGGCCTCGCCGTCGGGCAGGGCGTCCACGAACCCGAGCGCGCCGGCGTCCCGCAGCGCCCTCCGTACGGCGGTGTCGTCCGCGTCCGGCCGGGCCAGCCGGACGTTCTCCGCGATGGTCCCGGCGTACAGATGCGGACGCTGCGGCACCCAGGCGATCCGGGCGTGCCACTGCTCGGGGTCGAGATCGGCGAGATCGGTACCGCCGACACGGACCCGCCCGGCCGTGGGACGGACGAAGCCCAGCAGGGCGGCGAGCAGGGTCGACTTGCCCGCGCCGCTGGGCCCGACCAGGGCGACCGTCTCCCCGGGGGCGACGGTCAGGCTCAGCTCCGTCACGGCGTCCGCGGCGCGGCCGGGATAGCGGACCGTCAGCCCCTCGACGGACAGGGCGCCGTGCGCCGGTACCGGGCGGGTGCCGGGCTCGGGCGCGGGCGTCTCCAGGACCTCGAAGATCTCCTCGGCGGCCGCCAGCCCCTCGGCCGCCGCGTGGTACTGGGCCCCCACCTGGCGCAGCGGCAGATAGGCCTCGGGGGCCAGCACCAGCACCACCAACCCGTCGTACAGGTCCATGTCGCCGTGGACCAGGCGCATGCCGATGGTGACGGCGACCAGGGCCACGGAGAGCGTGGCGAGCAGTTCGAGGGCGAAGGAGGAGAGGAAGGCGATCCGGAGGGTCCGCATGGTCGCCCTGCGGTACTCGTCGGTGATGCGCTTGATCGACTCGGCCTGCGCCTTGGCCCGGCCGAACACCTTCAGCGTCGGCAGACCGGCGACGACGTCCAGGAAGTGCCCCGACAGCCGGGAGAGCAGCCGCCACTGCCGGTCCATGTGGGACTGGGTGGCCCAGCCGATCAGCATCATGAAGACCGGGATGAGCGGCAGGGTGGCGACGATGATCGCGGCGGAGACCCAGTCCTCGGTGACGATCCGGGACAGCACCGCCACCGGGACGACCACCGCGAGCCCCAGTTGGGGCAGATAGCGGGAGAAGTAGTCGTCGAGGGCGTCGATGCCCCGGGTGGCCAGGGCGACCAGCGAGCCGGTCCGCCGCCCGCTCAGCCAGCCGGGGCCGAGCGCGGTCGCCCGCTCCAGCAGACGGCCGCGCAGCTCCGACTTCACGGCCGCGCTCGCCCGGTGGGCGGCCAGCTCGGTGAGCCAGCCGACCAGTCCCCGGCCGCAGGCGACCGCCACCAGCAGCAGCAGAGGGGTGCGGAGGCCGCCGGCGGTGGTGCCGTGCTGGAAGGCACCCACCACCACCTCGGCGATGAGCATCGCCTGGGCGACGACCAGCCCGGCCCCGACCGCGCCCAGGGCGACGATCGCCACCAGGAACAGCCGGGTGGCACGGGCGTGGCGCAGCAGACGGGGATCGATCGGTTTCACGTGAAACAGGCCCTCAGTGTGCGGGTTCCGCGAGGTGCTGGGTGCCGATCCGCTTGCGGAACACCCAGTAGGTCCACCCCTGGTAGAGCAGGACGACCGGCGTGGCGATCACGGCCAGCCAGGTCATGATCTTCAACGTGTACGGACTGGACGAGGCGTTGGTGACCGTGAGGCTCCAGGCCGGGTTCAGCGTCGACGGCATGACGTTCGGGAAGAGCGACAGGAAGAGCATCGTCACGGCGGCCACGATGGTGACGCCGGAGAGGGCGAAGGACCATCCCTCGCGCCCGGCCCGGTTCGCCACCAGGGCGGCGACCAGGGCGACGACGGCCACGACCATCGCGACCAGGCTCTTGGCGTTGCCGTTGTCGGCCTGGGTCCAGATCAGGAAGACCAGGGCCAGGACGGCCGTGACCAGTCCGGTGCGCTGGGCCAGCGTCCGCGCCCGCTCCCGGATGTCGCCGACGGTCTTGAGCGCGGTGAACACCGTTCCGTGGAAGGTGAACAGCGTCAGCGTGACCAGGCCGCCGAGCAGGGCGTACGGGTTCAGCAGGTCCCAGACGTCACCGACGTACTCCAGATCGCGGTCGATCTTCACACCGCGCACGATGTTGCCGAAGGCGACGCCCCAGAGGAAGGCCGGGATCAGGGAGGTCCAGAAGATCGCGCTCTCCCAGTTGCGCTGCCAGCGCTCCTCGGGCCGCTTGGCCCGGTACTCGAAGGCGACGCCCCGGACGATCAGACAGAGCAGGATGACCAGCAGGGGCAGGTAGAAGCCGGAGAAGAGGGTGGCGTACCACTCGGGGAAGGCGGCGAAGGTCGCGCCGCCTGCCGTGAGCAGCCACACCTCGTTGCCGTCCCACACGGGGCCGATGGTGTTGATCAGCACCCGCTTCTCGGCCCGGTCCCGGGCGAGCAGCCGGGTGAGCACACCGACCCCGAAGTCGAAGCCCTCCAGGAAGAAGTAGCCGATCCACAGGACGGCGATCAGGACGAACCAGACGTCGTGCAGTTCCATGACTGTGCAGCTCCCTCGGCCTAGTACGAGAAGGCCATCGGCTTGTCGGCGTCACGGGAGTCGCCGCCGATCTTCGTGGGCGGGTTGAGGTCGGCCTCGGTCAGTTCGGGCGGGCCCGCCTTGACGTACTTGACGAGGAGCTTGACCTCGATGACGGCCAGGACGGCGTACAGCAGGGTGAAGGCGGACATCGAGGCGATGACCTCGGCCTGCGAGACACCGGGGGAGACCGCGTCCTTGGTCTGCATCACCCCGAAGACGACCCAGGGCTGCCGGCCCATCTCGGTGAAGATCCAGCCCCAGGAGTTGGCGATCAGGGGGAAGGCGATCGTCCAGACCGCGAGCAGCCAGTACAGGCGGGTGAGCCTCGACCCGAGCGGCTTCTTGAAGAGCACCAGGTGCGGGACCTCGTCCTCGCCGGTGCGCTGGGCGGCCGGCAGCAGGAACCGCTTCCGGGTGAGCCACAGGCCCAGCAGCCCGATCGAGAAGGACGCCATGCCGAAGCCGATCATCCAGCGGAAGCCCCAGTAGGCGACCGGAATGATGGGCTTGTAGTCGCCGGGGCCGAACTTCTCCTGGAGCGCCTTGTTGGTGTCGTTGATGCCGGGCACGTACGAGGAGAAGTCGCTGTGGGCGAGGAAGGACAGCAGCCCCGGGATCTCCAGGGCGACCTCGTTGTGCCCCTTGTCGACGTCGCCGTAGGCGAAGACGGAGAAGGGTGCCGGCTTCTCGCCGTCCCAGAGGGCCTCGGCGGCGGCCATCTTCATGGGCTGCTGCTCGTACATGACCTTGCCGAGGGTGTCGCCGCTCACCGCGGTCAGCAGGCCGCCGACGGCGAGCGTGACCAGGCCGAGCCGGAGGGAGGTGCGCATCACCGGGATGTGCTTCTTGCGCATCAGGTGGAAGGCGGCGATGCCCACCATGAAGGCACCGCCCGTCAGGAAGGCCGCCGAGAAGCTGTGGAAGACCTGGTTCAGCGTGGTGTTCTGGGTGAGGACCAGCCAGAAGTCGGTGAGTTCGGCACGGCCCTTCTCCGCGTTGATGCGGTAGCCGACCGGGTGCTGCATCCAGGAGTTGGCCGCGAGGATGAAGTACGCCGACAGCAGGGTGCCGACCGAGACGATCCAGATGCAGGCGAGGTGGATCCGCTTCGGCAGCTTGTCCCAGCCGAAGATCCAGAGGCCGATGAAGGTCGACTCGAAGAAGAAGGCGAGCAGCGCCTCGAAGGCGAGCGGGGCGCCGAAGATGTCACCGACGAAGCGGGAGTAGTCGGACCAGTTCATGCCGAACTGGAACTCCTGCACGATGCCGGTGACGACACCCATGGCGATGTTGATCAGGAAGAGCTTCCCCCAGAACTTGGTGGCCCTGAGGTACTTCTCCTTCCCGGTGCGGACCCAGGCGGTCTGGAGGCCGGCCGTGAGGGCCGACAGCGAGATCGTCAACGGGACGAAGAGGAAGTGGTAGACGGTGGTGATGCCGAACTGCCATCGAGCCAGCGTCTCTGGTGCCAAGGCCATGTCCACGTCGTCGGTCTCCTTACATCGCCGTGGTCGCGGCAGTTCTACGCGTGTACGTCCCTACCCATCTCGGAGCAAACACGACACGCTTGTGAACGCGTTCACATTCACAAGCAATTATGACCTACTGCTTTTCGCCATCGTCAGGGGGGTCCCCCGTGACGTCGACCCCTTCGTACGGGGAGATCCACCGCGTCCTCCGCGACCGGCGCCGCGCACCCCGCCCGGCCCCGTGGGACGGGAAGAACACCCTTGCGGGCGCAGCGCGGGCGGCCCCGGAGGGACCTCGCCGCCGACCCCGCCCGGGCCCGGCCGGATCCTCGCGGGCGGGGGGCCTCCCGATCGGCGGACCCCGGCGGACGTGACGGACCTCACCCGCGCGGCCGAATCCGGCCGCGACGGCATCCCGGACACGACGAAGCCCGGGGCCGTGGCGGACGCCACGCACCCCGGGCCCGATCTGATCCGGTCCGGTCCGGTCCGGTCCGAGCTGAAGCGGTCCGGTCTCGCCGGGGTCACGCCTCCCGGGGGAACTCCGCCGTCACCTTGAGGAAGATGTCGTTGGCCTCGGTCTCCCCGATGGTCACCCGCACTCCCTCGCCCGCGAACGGCCGCACGACGACCCCGGCCCGCTCGCACGCCTCCGCGAAGGCGACCGTGCGCTCGCCCAGCCGCAGCCACACGAAGTTCGCCTGGCTCTCCGGCACGGTCCAGCCCTGCGCGCGCAGCGCGTCGGCCACCCGGGCACGCTCGCCCACCAGGGTGCCGACCCGGCCGATCAGCTCGTCCTCGGCGCGCAGCGAGGCGATCGCCGCCTCCTGGGCGATGTGGCTCACGCCGAAGGGCACCGCCGTCTTGCGCAGCGCCGCCGCCACCGGCTCGTGCGCGATCGCGAATCCGACCCGCAGCCCGGCGAGCCCGTACGCCTTGGAGAAGGTGCGCAGCACGCAGACGTTGGGGCGGTCGCGGTAGAGCTCCACGCCGTCCGGCACCTCGGGATCGCGGATGAACTCCCGGTAGGCCTCGTCCAGGACCACGAGCACATCGGCCGGCACCCGGTCGAGGAACCGCTCCAGCTCGGCCCGCCGCACGACCGTTCCGGTCGGGTTGTTGGGGTTGCAGACGAAGATCAGGCGGGTGCGCTCGGTGATCGCCGCCGCCATCGCGTCCAGGTCGTGCACGTCCTCCGGGGTCAGCGGCACCTGGACCGAGGTCGCGCCACTGATCCGGGTGATGATCGGGTACGCCTCGAAGGACCGCCAGGCGTAGATCACCTCGTCGCCGGGTCCGGCGGTGGCCTGGATGAGCTGCTGGGCCACGCCGACCGAGCCGGTGCCGGTGGCCAGGTGGGAGACGGGGACGCCGAACCGTTCCGCCAGCTCGTTCATCAGCCCCGTACAGGCCATGTCCGGGTAGCGGTTGAAGGCCGCGGCCGCCGCCGTCACCTTCTCCATCACGCCGGGAAGCGGCGGGTAGGGGTTCTCGTTGGAGGACAGCTTGTAGGCCACCGGCCCGTCGGCCGCGGCGGGCTTGCCCGGCTTGTAGGTGGGAACGCCTTCCAGCTCGGCACGCAGCTTGGGGCTCGTCTCGCTCACCGCAGTCCTCCTCATGAACCACCACCGGCATCGAATACTGCTCACCTTATGAGGATTCGGCGCCGCTGCGTAGGGCCGCGGAGCGGGGAGAGCGGGCCGCGTCCGTCACACGGGCATCACGGTCATCGACGGACAAGGCGCACGATTTGGGGGGCGCGTCGTACATATATCTACGCGCCGGTGGCTTGCGCCGTGGCGCGCGTCCCCCGTGAAGGTGAGTTGAGACCTCTTCGCAACATCGTCCCCTTGGCAGGCGCGCGGACGCCGACACGTAACGTCCTGGGGTATAGATGGTCAACAAGCTTGTTTTCGAAGGGAGTTAATAAGAAATGACCATGCAGAAACGTGCCTCTCGCCGGGCGCATATGCGTCCGCCCTACCCCACCTCATGAGCCCTACTATCGGCACGCCATGACAGCAGCAGGGAAGCACCAGGTGAGCCGCACGGAAACCTCACGCCGAGGCAGCCGGCCGGGCCGGGCGGGCATCAGGGACGTGGCCGCCGCCGCCGGAGTCTCCATCACCACCGTCTCCGACGCCCTCAACGGCAAGGGCAGGCTCCCGGACGCCACCCGCCGCCACGTCCGCGAGGTCGCCGACCGACTGGGCTACCGGCCCTCGGCCGCCGCCCGCACACTCCGCACCGGCAAGTCGGGACTCATCGGCCTGACCGTGACGACGTACGGGGATGAACCTTTCACCTTCACCGAGTTCGCGTACTTCGCAGAGATGGCGCGCGCCGCCACCTCCGCCGCGCTCGCCCGCGGCTACGCCCTCGTGATCCTCCCGGCCACCTCCCGGCACGACGTGTGGTCCAACGTCGCGCTGGACGGCACCGTCGTCATCGATCCCTCGGACCAGGACCCGGTCGTCGGCGAACTGGTCCGCCAGGGCTTACCGGTGGTCTCGGACGGCCGGCCCGCCGGCAGCCTGCCGGTCACCGCCTGGGTCGACAACGACCACGAGGCCGCGGTGCTCGGCATCCTCGACCACCTGGCCGACGCGGGCGCCCGCCGCATCGGCCTGCTCACCGGCACCACCACGGACACGTACACCCACCTGTCGACCACCGCGTACCTGCGCTGGTGCGAGCGGGTCGGCCAGGACCCCGTCTACGAGGCCTACCCGGCGCACGACCCGTGCGCGGGCGCCGTCGCCGCCGACCGGCTGCTGGCCCGCCCCGACCGGCCCGACGCCGTCTACGGCCTGTTCGACCCGAACGGCACCGACCTGCTCGCCGCCGCCCGCCGCTACGGACTGCGCGTCCCCGAGGACCTGCTGCTGGTCTGCTGCAGCGAGTCCATGGTCTACGCCAACACCGAGCCGGCCATCACCACCCTGTCGCTCAAGCCGCGCCGGATCGGCACGGCGGTGGTGCAGCTCCTCATCGACGCCATCGAGGGCCTGGAGTCCGACCAGCCGGTCGAGCAGGTGATACCGACCGAGCTGATCGTGCGCACCTCTTCGCAGCGCCGCTCCCCGCGCACGACGGTCAGCCCCCCTCGCTCCCCCGAGGGCCAGTAGGGGGTGGGCGGCCGGACCGCCCGCGGGAGCGCCGGAGCGGTGGCCCCCGCGGGGCCGCCGGGGCGCACCGCGGGTGGCACGGCGCCCCCGCGCCTCCCCGGCGCGCCGGGCGGCACCCGGGGCGGACCGGCACCCGGGTCCACCGGCCCCCGGCCGACCGGCGTCCGGGGCGGAACACCCCGGGTCGTGCCGCGGGGCCCGGCGGCACGCGGCCTCCGGGCGGCGTCGCCGGGGCCGGGCGGGCCGTCCGGACGACGCGGGACGCACGGCCCCGCGCCGTGTCCGGCACCGCCCGCCGCGCCCCGGGGCGCCCGATGGGCGCACGGCGGCATTGCCCGGAGCGGGCGAAAAAGCAAGGCCACGACCGAGGGAAAAAGAACGGGCCAATCGGGGCGAAAGCCACGGTGAACCGGAGCGCCGCCCCGATTCACCACCCCAGGGTCATCACACAGCGCGATTCGCATTCCTATGATGGGCCCACGACACCGCGGGCCGCTGCGACCAGGCAGTCCGAACCGGTGCAGACGCGGCGCAATGGTGGAGGGGTCGATGACTCAGGGGGCCGGTCAGGGACCCGAGGTGGAACGCACGGCGACCGTGCGCGACTTCCGGGTACCCGCGTACGTCCACGACAGCGCTCCGTACGCCTCCGCCGGCACCCCCCCGGCCGAGCCCGCCCCGCCCGCCGCGGACGCCTACCCGGAGGGGTACACCCCGACCCAGCGCGACCTGCCCGTCATCCGCCGGGGCGACACGGTCCAGGTGACCATCGAGCCCGAGCCCGCCCCGGCCGCCCCGCCCGCCACCGGCCAGGGCCCGCTGTACGTCGTCGGTGACGTGCACGGCTACCTCGACGAGCTGGTCGCCGCCCTGCGGGAGCAGAATCTCGTCGACGCCTCGGGCACCTGGTGCGCGGGCACCGCCCGGCTCTGGTTCCTCGGGGACTTCACCGACCGCGGGCCCGACGGCATCGGCGTCATCGACCTCGTGATGCGGCTCTCCGCCGAGGCCGCCGCCGCCGGCGGCTACTGCAAGGCCCTGATGGGCAACCACGAGCTGCTGCTGCTCGGCGCCAAGCGCTTCGGCGACACGCCGGTCAGCTCCGGCGCGGGCACCGCCACCTTCCAGGCGGCCTGGCTGCTCAACGGCGGCCAGAAGACCGACATGGACCGCCTCCAGGACCACCACCTGCAGTGGATGGCCCGCCTCGACGCCCTGGAGGAGGTCGACGACCACCTCCTGGTGCACTCCGACACCCTCACCTACCTCGACTACGGGCGCTCCATCGAAGAGGTCAACGACACCGTGCGGGAGACCCTGACCCGCAATGACGTGGAAGAGGTCTGGGACCTGTTCCGCAAGCTGACCAAGCGCTTCTCCTTCCGCGACGAGGGCGGCGCCGACGCCGTCCGCTCACTGCTGGACACCTACGGCGGCACCCGCATCGTCCACGGGCACAGCCCGATCCCGTACCTGCTGGGCGAGGTCGGCTCCGAGGACGGCGAGGACGACAACCGCACCGTGGTCGAGGGCCCCCACGTCTACGCGGACGGGCTGGCCATCGCGATGGACGGCGGCGTGACGATGGCGGGGAAACTGCTGGTCCAGCAACTGCCGCTGGACGACTGAGGGTTCACGGCGCCGCCCGGCCCGCCGACGCGTCCGTGCGGGACGGCACCCAATTTCGGTAAACCCCCTGTCACCGCGCACCGTCACCGCTCTACCATCGGATTATCCGTAGCAGGCTCCCCTCCGTTTCTGCCCGACGGCTCGTTCCCATGCGAGCCCCAAGCCCTACGGAGCATCGGGGGATGCAGATGAACAGCGTTCCGCAGCACCTGTCGCGCGAGGACCGCCAGGAGTACGAGCGGGTCCTCGACGAGGCGCTGCGCTCCGCACCACACCGTCCGGAGCTGTCCGGGATCGGACAGCGGTACACCAGCCAGCAACTGCGCACCCTGGCCCTCGCCGCCACAGTGGCCATCACGGAGGCGGCGGCCGTCGAGTACCAGCACTACGTGAAGGTCCGCGAGGCCCTGCGCCCATCGGGGCCGCAGGACCTCTCGCCGTCCGGGCCCACCGCGTCCGGCCCGGAGGGGCGGGGCGCGGACGCGGCGGGGCTCGCCGCCTCCGTGGGCGAGGCCGCCGGAGCGGGCGCCGTCGCCATGGTCGCCGTCCTGGCGCCCGTCCTGGCCGGCACCGCCGCCGCGATCTTCCTGCTCGTCGGCTTCCTGCTGAAGGCGTTCGCCCCGGAGCAGGCCTTCGCGCGGACCATGCTCACCATGGGGTGGTTCTTCGGCGCGGTCACCGTGGTCGCGATCCTGGTCGCCGCCGTCGGCCTGCTGATCACCGCGCTGCGCAACCGTCCCTCCGCCGAGTCCGGCCGGGGCGGGCCCGACGAGGAGGTGGCGCTGGCACGGGAGGCCTGGCACGACGCCCTGCTCCACCGGGGCATCCTGCCGTTCCTGCGGGACAAGCTGGCCGGTGCGGGGGCACCGGCCGTGCCCCGCACGGGCCCGGCGGCGCCGGCGGGCCGCATGCCGCACCTGGGGTACGGGAGGCCGGGGTTCAGCAGCCCGGGGGACGGCCCGGCGACCGGGTCCCGCCCCAGCTACTCCAGTCCGGACTACTCCAGCCCGGACTTCGGCGGGCCGGAGCACCAGCCGGAATAGCCACCGGCCGGGGCGGGCGGCATCACAGGATGCCCGCCCGGCCGGCGGCGGCGATCCAGGAGGGGAACTCGGACAGCAGCCGGTCGTACAGCTCCGGGTCGGGGACGGTCCCGATGTCGTCGACGGCGAAGAAGCCGACGTTGTCGACGCGTCGGCCGGGCAGGGTGTCAAAGCGCTCCAGCACCCCGTACCCGGCCCGGCCCAGGCCCACGAACTGCCAGAAGACCGGTTCCTCCACGGCCTCGCGCAGTTCCCGCTCGATCTCGCCGTCGCGGTAGACGCCGCCGTCGGAGAAGAACAGGACCAGGGTGGGCACCGCCGCCGGGTGGTCCCGGACGAAGGCGCGCACCTCGGCGATCACCTTCTGCTCCTCGTTCTGGATGCCGACGTCCCGCATGTCGACCTGCCCCTCCAGCAGCGACTTCCTGCGCCCGCGGCGACGGAACAGACCGATCTCCCCCACCCGCACGTGCAGGCGCAGCCAGTCCGGCAGCCCGCCCAGACGGAGGTCGGGCAGCCGGGCCGGGTTCGAGGCGAAGGTCCACGCCTGCATCTCGCCGTCGTCGTCCAGTTGCGCGGCCACGGCGGCCATCCGCTCGACCACGTCGGCCACGACGCCCTTGGAGTAGAGGGAGGCCATGGACCCGGAGGCGTCGAGGACCAGTACGACCCGGGCGGTGACGTCGGCCGCGCCGTGCTTGCGCAGGCTGACGGCGACCTGCTCCTTGCGCAGGGACAGCCGCTTGCGCATGTCCACGGGCAGGCGCTCCTCCCCCTTGGTGAGCCGGGGGCCGGAGCCGGGCGCGGCCGCGGCGGGAGCGGTGGGGACCGGGGGCCCGGACCTCGGGGGTCCCGGGGAGTACGGCGAAGCCGGTGGGGGCGCCGGGGCGGGCGGGGAAGCCGATGGGGGCGCCGGGGCGGCCGGGGACGCGGACGGGGCGAAGCCCGGGGGTGCGGGTGGCGGGGGAGGAGCCGGAGGAGCGGTGGGTGCGGGGGAGGCCGTCGCGGAGGGAACGGCCACCGTGGGTGCCGGGGGCGCCGGAGGTGCCGGGGGCGCGGAGTGCGGGGCGGACGGGACGGCGGGCGGGGGAGCGTCGTCGACCGTGATCCCGAAGTCGGTGGCCAGTCCCGCGAGTCCACTGGCGTAGCCCTGTCCCACCGCGCGGAACTTCCACCGGCCCTGGCGCCGGTACAGCTCGCCGGCCACCAGCGCGGTCTCCGTCGCGGCGGCGATGTCGAAGCGGGCCAGCTCGGCCCCGGTGCCCGCGTCCCTCAGCCGCAGCGACAGCAGGGGCACCTGCCCGAAGGTCCCGCCGTCGGCCGAGGCGCACAGCAGCACCCGCTCGACGGCCGGTTCCAGGGCACCCAGATCCACCTCGACGGTGTCGGCGCAGGTGCCGGGCCCGTCCTGGCGGCCCAAGTGGCGCACCGCCCCGGAGGTGTGGCGCGGCTGGTTGTAGAAGACGAAGTCGCCGTCGTCCCGCACCCGTCCCGCCGAGGTGAGCAGCAGCGCCGACGCGTCGGCCTCGGGAACGCCCGGCCCGGCCGAACGGACCAGTTCGGCCCGCACGGCGGGGGAGTCGACGGCGAGATTGGCGCCCTTGCTCAGGGAATTGGCTGTCATGCGCCCAGTCTGCCGAGCCGGACCCGGGCGGACCAGGGACGGGACCGCGCCCGGCGGCCGACCCACGGCCCCAGGTCACCGGTGACGAAGGAGCCCGGCGACCGGCCGTGCCGCCCCCTCCGGTGGAAGGGGGCGGCACGGCGGACGGCCGTCACCGGTGGCGGCACACGCCGCGCGTCACGGGCAACCCGCCATGAGCGGTCCGGCAGCCCGGCGGAGCGGTGACGGCAGGGCGCCGACGGCTGATCCGGAGCGCGGGCCCGAAGCGTCGGGCGGCCGGTGCGCGGGCCCGGACCATCGGCCGGCCGGTGTGGGCCGGAGCGTCAGTCGGCCAGCGGGAGGTACACGCGGTTGCCGCCCGCGGCGAACTCCTTCGACTTCCGCAGCATCCCCTCGGCGACCTCCTCGGCCGAGGCGCCTTCGGCCGACGCACCGCCGAACCGCTCCGTGATGCTCTGGCTGATCTTCATCGAGCAGAACTTCGGCCCGCACATCGAGCAGAAGTGGGCGGTCTTGGCGGGCTCCGCGGGCAGCGTCTCGTCGTGGAACTCCCGTGCCGTGTCCGGGTCGAGGGCCAGGTTGAACTGGTCCTCCCACCGGAACTCGAACCGCGCGTCCGACAGCGCGTCGTCCCACTCCTGCGCGCCCGGATGCCCCTTGGCCAGGTCGGCGGCGTGCGCGGCGATCTTGTAGGTGATCACACCGGTCTTGACGTCGTCGCGGTTGGGCAGGCCCAGATGCTCCTTGGGCGTGACGTAGCAGAGCATGGCGGTGCCCCACCACGCGATCATCGCGGCCCCGATGCCGGAGGTGATGTGGTCGTACGCCGGTGCGATGTCCGTGGTCAGCGGGCCCAGCGTGTAGAACGGCGCCTCCTCGCAGATCTCCTGCTGGAGGTCGATGTTCTCCTTGATCTTGTGCATCGGGACGTGTCCCGGGCCCTCGATCATGGTCTGCACCTGATGGCGCTTGGCGACGGTGTTGAGCTCACCGAGCGTGCGCAGCTCGGCGAACTGCGCCTCGTCGTTGGCGTCGGCGATGGAGCCGGGCCGCAGGCCGTCGCCGAGGGAGTACGTCACGTCGTAGGAGGCGAGGATCTCGCACAGCTCCTCGAAGTGCTCGTAGAGGAAGGACTCCTTGTGGTGCGCCAGACACCAGGCCGCCATGATCGAGCCGCCGCGCGAGACGATGCCGGTCTTGCGGTTCGCCGTCAGCGGCACATACGCCAGGCGGACGCCCGCGTGGACGGTCATGTAGTCCACGCCCTGCTCAGCCTGCTCGATGACGGTGTCCTTGTAGATCTCCCAGCTCAGCTCCTCGGCCCGGCCGTCGACCTTCTCCAGGGCCTGGTAGAGCGGCACGGTGCCGATGGGGACGGGGGAGTTGCGCAGCACCCACTCACGGGTGGTGTGGATGTTGCGGCCGGTGGAGAGGTCCATGACCGTGTCGGCGCCCCAGCGGGTCGCCCAGGTCATCTTCTCCACCTCCTCCTCGATGGAGGAGGTCACCGCCGAGTTGCCGATGTTGGCGTTGACCTTCACCAGGAACCGCTTGCCGATGATCATCGGCTCGATCTCCGGGTGGTTGACGTTGGCCGGCAGCACGGCACGGCCCGCCGCGATCTCCTCCCGGACCACTTCGGGTGCCACGTTCTCCCGGACGGCCACGTACTCCATCTCGGGCGTGATCTCGCCCCGGCGGGCGTACGCGAGCTGCGTCACCGCCCGTCCGTCGCGGCCCCGGCGCGGCTGGCGGGGGCGGCCCGGGAAGACCGCGTCCAGGTTGCGCAGTCCCCCGCGCGGGGAGGTGTGCTTGATCCCGTCGTCCTCGGGGCGGACCGGGCGGCCCGCGTACTCCTCGGTGTCGCCGCGGGCGGTGATCCAGTTCTCCCGCAGCGGCTCCAGGCCCCGGCGGACATCCGTCTCGACGAGCGGGTCGGTGTACGGGCCCGAGGTGTCGTACAGCGTGACCGACTTCCCGTTGGTGAGGTGCACCTGACGGACCGGCACCCGCAGATCGGGGCGCGAGCCCTCGACATACGCCTTGTGCCAGCCGATGGACTTCCCGTTCTCCGCGGTGGTCTCCCGAGCGGAAGGCCCCTGCTGGGCGGCTTCCCGCGTGGAGTCCTGCGTGGAGGCAGGCGTGCGCGCGTCCTTGATGGTCATGAGACCTATCTCCCTACGCCGGCATTACCCGGTAACAGGTTCGGCGGTCGACGCAGCGGTGTCCGTCCGTCGACGTTTCATGTGAAACATCGCTGGGACGGAGGTCAGCGCCCTCTCAGCCCGGTGCTCCGAGCTCCCGCGTGTACAAAGGTGCCTCCACGCTAGCGCCCCTTCGGGCGCGGTGACCAGAGGGGCCCCTTCGCTCTTGCGATGATCGGTCGGTGACCAGGACGCGACACCCCTCAGAGCCGGGCCGCACGGCGACCGCCGACGACACGGCGGACCACGGACACGCACCGGGGCGGGCAGACGCCCCCGGCCACGTGCCCGCCCGGGACCACAGACACGGGCAGACGCACGGCACCGGTCACGGCCATGGGCACAGCCATGGCCCGGCGGCACCCGTCTCCCGGCATCTGCGCAAGGTCATCGCGGCGGTGCTCATCCCGTTCACCGCCGCGGTGCTCGTCGGACTCGTGGCGCTCTGGCCGGCCGGGACGCCCGCGCACCAGCACACCGGCGTCGGCTTCGACCGGCAGACGCAGCAGGCCACGGTGACCGCCCTGGAGAGCCTGAGCTGCGCCTCCGTCGGCACCCCGGGTGCCGCCCCGGCCGGTGGCACCGCCGCCGCGCCGGACCCCTCCCCCGCCCGGAAGGAGAAGGGCCTCTGCAAACGGGCCACGATCCGTGTCGACACCGGCGGGGACAAGGGCCGTACGTTCACCGAGACCGTACGGCCGGACCAGACCCGGCAGTTGCACCAGGGCCAGCACGTGGTCGTCGCCTACGTGCCCACCGCACCGCACGACCTGCAGTACTCGGTGATCGACGTCGACCGGCGGCTGCCCCTGTCCCTGCTCGCCGGGATCTTCGCGCTGGCCGTGGTGGTGGTCGGCCGGCTCCGGGGGCTGATGGCACTGGTCTCCCTGGCCATCAGCTTCCTGCTGCTGAACTTCTTCATCCTGCCCGCGATCCTCCAGGGGTCGAACCCCTTGCTGGTCGCGGTGATCGGGTCCAGCGCCATCATGCTGATCGCGCTGTACCTGTGCCACGGCCTGTCGGCCCGCACCTCGGTCGCGGTCCTGGGCACGCTGGCCTCACTGCTGCTGATCGGGGTGCTGGGCTCCCTGTTCATCGGCTGGGCCGCCCTCACGGGCAACACCGACGACGGCACCGGTCTCATCCACGGGCTGTATCCGGCGATCGACATGAGCGGTCTGCTGCTCGCCGGGGTCATCATCGGATCGCTCGGCGTCCTCGACGATGTGACGGTGACCCAGACCTCGGCGGTGTGGGAACTGCACGAGGCCAATCCCGCGCTGGGCTGGCGGGGGCTGTACCGGGCGGGCATCCGCATCGGCCGCGACCACATCGCGTCGGTCGTCAACACCCTCGTCCTCGCCTACGCGGGTGCCGCGCTGCCCCTGCTGCTGCTGTTCTCGATCGCGCAGAGCAGTGTGGGGGTGGTCGCCAACAGCGAACTGGTCGCGGAGGAGATCGTCCGCACGCTGGTCGGATCGATCGGCCTCGTGGCCTCGGTGCCGGTGACCACGGCCCTCGCGGCCCTGGTCGTCTCGGCCGACCGGACGGGCCCCGGGCCCGCCGCGGGCGTCCGCGCGGCGGGGCGGGGCCGGAGCGGGCGGGGCCGGCGCCGCAAGCGCTGATCCCCGGCCACCGCACCGGGTGCCGCCCGCGGGCGGCGTCGTCGCGCCCCGGGCGGCACGGCGGCAGCCGTAACGGTTCAGCCGGCGCTCTGCTCCTCGGCCAGGATGCGGTCCAGGGCCTCGTCGAGGTGCGTGTCCAGATTGGCGAGCGCCCCTTCCTGCCCCAGGGGAACCAGCTTGTCCGTGCGGTCGAGGAAGGCCACCAGAGGTGCCGCCGACGAACGGAACAGCGCCTGGTCGCTGCCGACCTGAAGCCGGATCATCACCTCGGCAAGCGGCTCCGGATCGACGGGCGCGATCCGCACGTCCCCGTCACCGCACGGCATGCCCACACCGTCCACCAGCAGCTCCCGGCCGAAGGCCCAGGTCACCGGGGCGTCCCCGGGAAGGTGGAAGGTCAGCCGTACGGCATACGGATCACGGGTCTCATAGCGCAGTTCCACCGGGATGCGGAACGAGAGCTCCTCGGACACGAGAAAACTCATCATGACCTCTGCCTGTACCGACTCGCCCATTGCCTACCCCGTCATTCGCCGTCGACTGGCCGGGAATCAAACCTCTTACACAACCTCTTACACTGGAGGCATCTTGCTGAACGTACACACCAGATCACAAGGAGTTAGTTTTCACATAGTGATAGAGAGTGCGAGCGACCCCAGCAGTCGGCTCAGTTCATGCTGCAGTCGCTGCGCCGTGGGCAGCAGCCGGTCGGCCTGGTGCACGGGCAGGGAGATGGCCACCGAGGCGATCGTGGCCCCCACGGTGACCGGGAGGGCCGCGCAGACCGTGCCCAGGGCGTACTCCTGCCGCTCCGTCACCGTCGCCGCCCCTTCGAGGCGTTCCAGCCGGTCCAGCAGGGCGCGGTCGTCACGCACCGTGTACGGGGTCAGGGGGTGCACCGGATGCCGGGCGAGGTGATCGCGCCGCGCGTCCCGGTCCAGCCGCGACAGGAGGCACTGCCCGATGGCGTGCGCGTGTCCGGTCTCACGGAAGTCGGCCCGCTCCGCGACCGCGGGACGGGCGGGGGTCTCCGAGACGCAGACGACGTCGATCTCACCGTCGCGGTACACGGCGTAGTACACCGGCACACCGATGGCATCACGCCAGCGGGCGAGCATCTCGGCGATCGTGCCGCGACGTTTCTGCACCGCTCCGCCGCTGCTCAGCCGCTCGACGGCGTCCCCCAGGAAGAACAGGCCCTTGTCGCGCCGCAGATACCCTTCGTGCACCAGGGTGCGCAGCAGGTGGTAGGCGGTGGGCAGCGCCAGCCCCGTCTCCCGGGCGAGCTGTTTGGCGGGGGCCCCGTAGGGATGGCCGGCGACGCATTCCAGGAGGCGCATGGCGCGCTGCACGGAGCCGATGAGGGTCGCCGGCGGCGGGGAGGGTGCCCCGGGCTTCGGCGGTGACATCTGGGGCTGCACAGGGAGCGTGTGCACCGGAACGCCTGCTGTGTCGGCCGTGACCAAGGGTGACTCCCGGAACGCGAGGTGGGCAGCCCGTGCTCAGCGCACGGGACGGAGTACGCCGCTCGCGGGGTCGCCCCCGCGTGGAGTTCCGGACTCTAACCTTCGGTCACCGTTTGCGTACCCCCTGTCGGAGAAACTTCCCCCTCGCGAGGGAACCGGTGGTGGTCACTTCCACCGGTGTCCCCCGGGGTTCACCAGCCGCCACCCGATGAGCTCGACATGAAGCGGCGGACGAGGTAGACCAGACCGCCGACCAGGGCGACGAAGATCAGCACCTTGAAGAGCAGCCCGACCACGAAGCCGACCACGCTGGCGATCAGCCCACCGAACACGACCAGGGCGATGACCGGCACCGCGACCCACTTCACCCACCACGGCAGTCCCGTGAAGATCTCTCGCATCGCCCTCGTCCTTACCTCTCCGCCCGCGCGCGTGCCGGGTCCGTCGGTGTCCCGGCGGCCCTATGGGCCCGGGATGCCGGGAATCCTCTGATTCCCCGCACCATCGATGCTATGGCCAAGGGCGCCCCGGTGGGGCTCCCGCACCCCTTGTCTCCCCCTGACCCGTCCCCTAGGGGGCGTCCGGTGACACGGTGGGCGGATGCGCGGGACGGGTGCGCGGGACGGGCGGGGCGCCGCCGTGAACCGGTGCGGAAGACCTCTCCCGGGGGATCCCCGGGTCCGGCGGGGATCCCCCGGACCGCCCTCAGCCCTCGGGCGGCGAGAACACCACCAGCACCTTCAGGTCCTCGCTGATGTGGCGGAACTTGTGCGGCACCCCGGCCGGCACGTACACCACGCTGCCCCTGGCCACCTCGGTGGTCTCCATCCCGACGGTGATCGCGGCCCGGCCGCTCACCACGAAGTACACCTCGTCCTGCTGGTGCGGCTGCTGCGGGTCGGCCGTGCCCGCGTCCAGGGCGTAGAGACCGACCGACATGTTCCGCTCCCGCAGGAACTGCAGATAGGCGCCGTCGTTGGCGGCACGCTCCGCCTCCAGTTCGTCCAGCCGGAATGCCTTCATCGCCTTGTCCGTCCCTGCCTCACGGTTCATTTCCGATCGTGTCTGCCACGATCAGACACATGAAGAATTTCGTAGTCAAGACGATCGCCAACGCGGGGGCCCTCGCCGTCGCCGTATGGCTGCTGGACAAGATCACCCTGACCGGCGGCAGCACCGGGAAGAAGGCGGGCACGCTGATCCTGGTCGCCGTGGTCTTCGGCCTGGTGAACCTCCTGGTGAAGCCCCTCGTCCAGGTGCTGACCTTCCCGCTGTTCATCCTGACCCTCGGTCTGTTCACACTGATCGTCAACGCCCTCATGCTGCTGCTCACCTCCTGGCTGGCCGGCAAGCTCGACCTGAGCTTCCACGTGGAGGGCTTCTGGACCGCCGTGCTGGGCGGTCTGATCATCTCGATCGTCTCCTGGGCCCTGAACGCGTTCCTGCCCGACGAGGACTGAGGACGATGACCTACCGCGTCTGTTTCGTGTGCACGGGCAACATCTGCCGCTCCCCGATGGCCGAGGCCGTCTTCCGCGCGCGGGTCGAGGAGGCCGGGCTGGAGGACCTGATCACCGCCGACAGCGCCGGAACGGGCGGCTGGCACGAGGGCGAGGGCGCCGACCCGCGCACCGTGGCCGTCCTGGAGGAGAACGGCTACCGCCCGGAGCACACGGCCCGGCAGTTCCAGCCGTCCTGGTTCTCCCGCCTCGACCTGGTCCTCGCACTCGACGCGAGCCATCTCGAGGCCCTGCGGCGGCTCGCCCCCACGGAGCGGGACGCGGCCAAGATCCGGCTGCTGCGCTCCTACGACCCCGACGCCGGTGATCCCGACGTACCGGACCCGTACTACGGCGGCACGGAAGGCTTCGAGGAGTGCCTCACGATGGTGGAGGCGGCGAGCATCCCGCTGCTCGCCGCCGTACGCGAACAGATGGAAGGACGAGCGGCATGAACGATTCGGCCGCCGGTGGCGGACCCGTCCCGGCAGCGGGCCCCGTGGCCTCCGGACCCGGTGAGGGCACCCGCGCGGTGCGCGCGGGACTGCCCGAGCCCGTCGCCTACGAACCGACCCTGCCCGGACCGGTGTTCGCCGCCCACTTCCACCTCCCGGGCGAGCCCACCGGCCCGTACACCTACGGACGGCACGAGAACCCGACGTGGACCCGGCTGGAGGACGCCATCGGCGAGCTGGAGGCGCCCGGACGGGACGACGTCACCGCGCTCGTGTTCCCCTCGGGCATGGCGGCGATCACCTCCGTCCTGTTCTCCCAGGTGCGCGCCGGTGACGCGGTCGTCCTGCCCGACGACGGCTACCAGGCGCTCCCCCAGGTGCGGGCCCGGCTGGAGGCGTACGGAGTCGAGGTCCGCACCGCGCCGACCGGCGGGGACGCCCAGCTCGGCGTCCTGGAGGGGGCGAAGCTGCTCTGGATCGAGACGCCGTCCAACCCCGGGCTCGACGTCTGCGACATCCGGCGGCTCGCCGACGCGGCCCACGCGGGGGGCGCCCTGGTCGCCGTCGACAACACGCTGGCCACGCCTCTCGGCCAGCGTCCGCTGGAGCTGGGCGCGGACTTCGTCGTCGCCAGCGGCACCAAGCAGCTCACCGGCCACGGTGACGTCCTGCTGGGCTACGTCGCCGGGTCCCGGAGTGGCGCCATGCAGGCCGTGGCGGACTGGCGCAAGGTCATGGGCACCATTCCGGGTCCCATGGAGGCATGGCTCGCCCACCGGTCGATCGCCACGCTCCAGATGCGGGTGGAGCGGCAGAACGCCACCGCGCTGAGCGTCGCGGAGACACTGCGCCGGCACCCCGACGTGACGGGACTGCGCTACCCGGGACTGCCCGGCGACGCCTCCCACGAGGTCGCCTCCCGCCAGATGCGCGGCTACGGCTGCGTCGTGTCGTTCACGCTGCCCTCCCGGGCGCGGGCCGAGCGGTTCCTCGGCGCGCTGCGGCTCGTGGACGAGGCGACGAGCTTCGGCGGGCTGCGCTCCACGGCCGAGCGGCGCGGACGCTGGGGCGGTGACGCGGTGCCCGAGGGCTTCGTCCGCCTCTCGGTGGGTGCCGAGGACCCCGGGGACCTGGTGGCCGATCTGCTGCGCGCCCTGGAGGAGTCGGCGCGCTGATCCCTCCGTCCCCTCCGCCACGGCCGGCTCCCGAGCACCACGGACAGGCGCCTCGCGGGGAACGGTTCGAGCCTGTTCCCCAGGGCTGGGACCGCCCCCGCGAGACCCGGGTGAACAACGGCTCGGACACGCCCGGTTGACCGGGTGTCAACGACTGTCGCCCCTCCGGACAGCGGTCGGCGGCGGACCCGGGGACCGGCACGGTGAGCGGCCGGGCGGCGCCCGGAGAGAAGGCGCGCCCCATGGCCCCGACCCCACCGCGACCTCCGGTGATCGGGACCGATGACGGCGCCCGATGTTTCACGTGGAACCAGCCGGGCCACATTCCCACCATGACCGTCCGACCCGTGGTCAAGCGCACCGCCCGCGCCGTACTCCTGGCCGGTGACGACCTCATCCTGATCAAGCGCACCAAGCCCGGCGTCGACCCCTACTGGGTCACTCCCGGAGGCGGGGTCGAGCGCGGGGACGGCACCGTCGTCGACGCCCTGCACCGCGAGGTGTACGAGGAACTCGGCGCCAAGATCACCGGCGTGGTCCCCTGCTTCGTCGACACGGTGGAGCACATCGGGGACGACGGCGGCGCGACCGGGGTGAAGGTGCAGCACTTCTTCGTCTGCCGTCTGGAGTCCATGGACACCGCCCTGCGGCACGGCCCCGAGATCGACGAACCGCTCGGTGAGTACGAGATCGTCCGGGTGCCGTTCACCCGGGTGGGGATCGCCTCCGTGCATCTCGTGCCGCTGTCGCTGCGCCATTACCTGGACGGCAACATCGAGGGAGTGCGCGCCCTGCACGCCCCCGACCTCGGCTGACCCCGCGCCGCCGGGATGTGGCCAAGAGCTCTCGCGTACTTGGGGAATGAGGTGGACGCGGGCTGTCTCCTTCGGACAGCCTGACCTGCGTGCCGACTCTTTCGCTCGCTTCCCTGCCGATCCGCCGTCTGACCCTCCGCGACCTGGCCCTCTGCGCCGACCTGTCCGAGAACCGGGGGTGGCCGCGTGAGGAACACAAATGGGCCTTCCTCCTCACCGCGGCCCAGGGCTACGGCATCGACGACCCCGAGGGCGGACTCGTGGCCGCCTGCACCGTCACCGAGTACGGCACCCCCGGGCGCCCCGACCTCGCGGCCATCGGCATGGTCCTGGTCGCCGAGCGCCATGCCCGCCAGGGTGTCGGACGGCGGCTGATGCACCATGTCATGGCGGAGCTGGGCACCACTCCCCTGACCCTGCACGCGACTCCGAAGGGCCGTCCCCTCTACGAGGAACTGGGTTTCAAGACCACCGGCCGGGCGGAGATGGTCCGCGGACGCTTCGTCCCGGACCCCGTCGGCACCCGGGTCTGCACGCGCCCCGCCACCGCGGAGGACATCGCGGCGGTCCTCCGGCTCGACGGGGAGGTGTTCGGCTCCGACCGCACCCATGTCATCACCCGGCTCCCCGCCTTCGCCGACCATCTGCACGTCGCCGAGGAGGGCGGCCGGATCACCGGCTACGCCGCCGCCTGGCCCAACATGGACACCCATGTCGTGGGGCCGCTGATCGCCCGCGACACCGGGACCGCCAAGGCACTGACGGCCTCCCTCGCGGCGCGCGTCGACCGGCCGCTGCGCACCGACATCGATGTACGGCACGAGGACCTGCTGGCCTGGGTCAAGGAGCGCGGACTCACGACCGTCGCCGTCAACTCGGTCATGGCGTACGGGACCACCCGGTTGCCCGGGGACGCGGCGCGGCGCTTCGCTCCGGTGACGGTGGCGGCGGGCTGACCAGTTCCGGCACCGCGACGGCCCGCCCACCGGCCGGATCTTCGGCACGGTGGGCGGGCCCACGCGTGCTCAGTGGTGGGTGGTCGCCGCCCGGGGCCGCACCGGAGGGGCGCCCGCGGTCACCGTGCCGCGTGCGCCGTCGCGGCGTTCGAGGGCGGCGGAGACGACCGCGACGGCCAGGGCCGCGGCGGCCAGACCGGCACCGACCCAGTTGGGCGCGGTGTAGCCGTGGCCGGCCGCGATGACGAGGCCGCCGAGCCAGGCCGCCAGGGCGTTGCCCAGGTTGAAGGCGCCGATGTTCAGGGCCGAGGCCAGCGTCGGCGCACCGTGCGCGTGGTCCAGGACACGCTTCTGCAGCGGCGGGACCGTGGCGAAGCCGAAGGCACCGATCAGGAAGACCGTCACGGCCGCCGCGATCCTGTCATGCGCGGTGAGCGTGAAGAGCGCGAGGACGACGGAGAGCGCGCCCAGGGAGACGTACAGCATCGGCATCAGCGCCCGGTCGGCGAATCGGCCGCCGACGAGGTTGCCGCCGACCATGCCGAGGCCGAAGAGGACCAGCAGCCAGGTCACCGAGGAACCGGCGAAGCCCGCGACATCCGTCATCATCGGCGCGATGTAGGTGATGGCCGCGAAGACACCGCCGAAACCGAGGACGGTCATCGCCATCGCGAGCAGGACCTGGACGTTGCCGAGGGCCGCCAGTTCGTGCCGCAGCCGCACGCCCTCCGGCCGGGGCAGGTCGGGCACCAGCTTGGCGACCCCGACCAGCCCGACCACGCCGAGCGCGGCGACGAGGCCGAAGGTGACGCGCCAGCCGGCCGACTGCCCCAGGAACGTGCCGAGCGGAACCCCGATGACATTGGCCGTGGTCAGACCGGTGAACATCATCGCGATCGCGCCGGCCTTCCGCTCCGGGGCGACCAGATCGGCCGCGACCACCGATCCGATGCCGAAGAAGGCCCCGTGGGCCAGCGAGGCGACGATCCGGCCGGCCAGCATGACGCCGAAGGCGGGCGCCAGCGCGGAGAGCAGATTGCCGACGATGAACAGGCCCATCAGCAGCATCAGCATCCGCTTGCGCGGCACTCTGGTGCCGAGCGCGGTCATCAGCGGGGCTCCGAACATCACGCCGAGCGCGTAGCCCGTCACCAGCAGACCCGCGGTGGGGATGGAGACCCCGTAGCTGTTCGCGACCTCGGGCAGCAGGCCCATGATCACGAACTCGGTCGTCCCGATCCCGAAGGCCCCGATCGCGAGGGCCAGAAGCGCCAGAGGCATGGGTGTGCACCTTCTCAAAAGATTGCCGTAGCTCATTGCTCGCACCGACAATAATTGCAGACGCGCTCTATGTGCAATCGCGGGCACTTGTGGAGCTGGTCTATCCTGGACGCAGCGACCCGGGAACGGAGGATCGGACCATGACGGCGACGGACCCCGCGCTCACTGCCCTGTCCCAGGGCTGGTGCGCCCTCTCCCTGCTCCACGGGAGGATCGAGGGCCACGTCGAGCGCGCCCTCCAGAGCGGACACGACCTGAGCGTGCGGGAGTACTCCCTGCTCGACGTGCTCAGCAGGCAGTACGACGGAGACGGGGGACATCTGCAGATGAAGCAGGTCGCCGACGCCGTGGTCCTCAGCCAGAGCGCCACCACACGTCTGGTCACCCGGCTGGAGGACCGCGGGCTGCTGGAGCGCTATCTGTGCCCCACCGACCGGCGCGGCATCTACACCAACGTCACCCCGGCGGGCCTGACCCTCCTGGAGCAGGCGCGGCCCACCAACGACTCCGCCCTGCGCCGGGCCCTGGACGAAGCGGCCGAGGACCCCGAACTGGCCCCGCTCGTCCGGGCAGTGGAAACCCTCAAGGCCCCCGTTCCGGGCCAGCCGACCCCGGCATAGGCCGAGGCACCCCGCGCCGTCGTCCCGAGGCCTCCACCCGGATCGTGCCGCGGGGCCGGGCAGGTGCGCACCACCCTGTGCGGGGTGGAGGACGCCCTAGGGTGCCGTCATGGCAGATTTCGAGATACGGCCCGCCGCCAGGGACGACATCCCCGCCGTCGTCGCCCTGCTCGCCGACGATCCGCTGGGCGCGCAGCGCGAGTCACCGGACGACCTCGCCCCCTATCTGACCGCGTTCGAGCGGCTCAGCGGCGACCCGAACCAGCTCCTCCCGGTCGTGGTCCGCGACGGGCGCGTCGTGGGCACGCTCCAGCTGACGATCATCCCCGGGCTCTCCCGCCGCGGCACCGTCCGGTCGGTCATCGAGGCCGTGCGCGTCCACGCCGACGAACGGGGCAACGGTCTGGGCACCCTGCTCATCGAATGGGCGATCGCCGAGTCTCGCCGCCAGGGATGCCAACTGGTGCAACTGACCTCCGACCGGACCCGCGCCGACGCCCACCGCTTCTACGAGCGGCTCGGCTTCACGGCCTCGCACACCGGTTTCAAGCTGGGGCTCTGAAGGCGCTGGACATGCGCCCGGGGTGTCCCGTTTCACGTGAAACGGGACACCCCGGGCTACGGGCTACGGGCTACGGGCTAGGGCCTGTCCGGCGGATCATTTCGGGCCGGTGCAGGGCACGCCTAGTACGGCTGAGTCGTCGTGGGCCGCAGCGGTCACGCGAACGAGGGCCACCGGTCGGCGGCCCACTTCCGCCAGTCGACCCACCCGGGCGGCGGGCCGGCGACCCTGGGGCTTTCCAGCTCCGCTGCGTCGGGCTCTTCGAAATGCGCGCGCCCGTGCAGGATGTCGGCCTCGGACACCGGCAGTGTCTCTTCGGGGGTGGTCGCCCAGCGGTGGGCGATACGGGCGCGTTGGGTCTCCTCGTCCACCGGCAGGTAGACCATGCGGAAGCATGCCTTCTCGGCCTCCACCAGCCAGCGGATCGCAGAGCGTTCGTCCCGTGACCAGCAGCCGTAGTCCACGACGACGTTGGTGCCCAGTCTGACCGCCTCCAGGGCGAGCCAGAGCATGCGCCCCTCCAGCACGTCGCGCTTCCCGTCGGCCTCCGCCTCGCCGAACAGGGGAATCATCCAGTCGTCGGGCGTCAGACGCAGCGCGCCGTGCTCCACGGCGAGCTGTCGGGCCCGCGTGGTCTTCCCGGCCCCTGGCAGGCCGACCATCAGGAACAACGTGGTCACACCCAGATCGTGGCAGGGAAGCCAATCAGGTAGCCACCGTTTTTCTGCCCGATCACGAGCGGAGCCACAGGCGGACGGAAGCCACGGTGACAGTGCCGTGGAAGACGAAGACGCGCTTGTCGTAGCGCGTAGCCACGGCGCGGGATTGCTTGAGCCGGTTGATCGTGCGCTCGACCTCGTTGCGGCGCTTGTATCTCTCCTTGTCGAAGCCTGCTGGCCGGCCTCCTCGGCTTCCTCGGCGCCTGCGGTTGGCCCGCTGGTCCTTCGGTTCCGGGATGGTGTGTTTGATCTGGCGTCTGCGCAGGTAGCGGCGATTTCGGCGGGAGCTGTATGCCTTATCGCCGCCCAAGTGGTCGGGACGGGTCCGTGGATGCCCGCCGCCGAGGCGCTTGACCCGGATGCGTTCGAGGACAGGGATCAGCTGTGGGCTGTCGCCCCACTGACCAGGAGTGACCAGCAGCGCCAGAGGGCGGAGGCCGCCTTCCCCGGCAAGGTGGATCTTGGATGTCAGACCGCCCCGTGAACGGCCGAGCCCTTCGTCGGAGCGGTGTTGCCGAGGTGTTGATCTCCGCTTCGGAACTCGCGGCGTCCTGCGCGAAGCCCCGGCAGCGTGCTGATGGGCTCGGCACGAGGTGGAGTCCACGCTCACCATGCTCCAGTCGATCCGGCCCCGGGCATCGGCATCTGCCTGGACGGCTTGCAGGATCCGATCCCAGGTGCCGTCCGCCGACCAGCGGCGATGACGCTCATAGACCGTCTTCCAGTTCCCGAACCAGTTCGGCAGATCCCGCCACGGGAGTCCCGTGCGGACCCGGAACAGGATCCCGTTGATCACTGTTCGGTGGTCGTTCCAACGCCCACCCCGGCCGCCCGTCTTCGGTAGATGGGGCGCAAGTCGCGCCCACTCGTCATTCGTCAGATCACCCCGCCCCACGAACCGAAGAATGGTCCCGACGCGAGGCGACCGTCACATGATCCGCCGGACAGGCCCTAGCGGACTCCTCGCCAGCCCTCGGTGTCCACGCCGCCCGGCACCGAGGTCCCGTCGTCGTACGGCTGACGGGTGAACACGAAGGACCCGAGGTCCAGATGGCTCACGGAACCGTCCTGGCGCCGCACGGGCCGCAGCGTCTCCCCGGCGTAGTAACCCTCCAGCCCGGTCCAGGTGCCGTCCCCGGCGGCCCGGAAGCGCGAGCGGCGGCCGGTGCCCGACAGGGGCTCCAGGGCGACGGCCCCGTCGGGCAGCAGGCGCAGCGCGAAGGCCTGCGTTCCCCAGTACCACTGCCCCGCCAGCTCCAGCACCGCCGTATCGACCTCCGGCAGGGGACTCCACGGTTCGGGGATGCGCGGCTCCGCCTCGGCGACGATCCTCACCAGTTCGGCGCCCACCGCGGCGGGCAGCGGCCCCGAGGTGCAGTTGGCCAGCACCACCGCCGCCACGTCGTCCTCGATCCCGATGCTCAGGTTGGCGACGAAGCCGGGCAGGGAACCCGAGTGGCCCACGAGCAGCCGTCCGCTCCAGGCGTGGATCTGGAGGCCGAGCCCGTACGACGAGGTGTCCACGAGATCGCCGATCTCGGCGGGGGCCGCCGGGGTCCGCATCTCCCGGACGCTCTCCGCGCTCAGCACCCCGTCGTCCCCGTGTGCCAGGAAGACGGCGAATCGGGCGAGGTCGGCGGTGGTGGACCAGAGCTGGCCCGCCGGGGCCATCCGTCCCAGGTCCTCGACGGGCTCGGCCAGCAGCGCGTCGGCCCAGGGGTGCACCGCCCAGCCGTCGGCATACGGCGCCGACGGCTTCCCGGCCGTACGGTCCAGGCCCAGCGGAATCAGTACCTCCTGCCGCAGCACGTCCTCCCAGGGCGCACCGCGCAGCTTCTCGATCAGCGCGCCGAGCAGGGTGTAGCCGGGGTTGGAGTAGTGGTGCCGACGGCCCACCGGGTGCAGCAGGGGGCGTTCGCCGAGCACGTCCGCCAGTTCGGGACGGAGGGTTCCGGGCGTGCGCTCCCACCAGGGCCCGGGCGACTCCGCGGCGAGCCCTCCGGTGTGCGCGAGCAGGTCGGCGACGGTGGCGCGGCCGACGCCGGTGCCGGGCAGGTGCTTCTCCAGCGGGTCACCGAGGTCGAGCAGGCCCTCGTCACGCAGCCGCAGCACCTGGACGGCGGTGAAGGTCTTGGTGATGGAGCCGATCCGGTACTGCGTGTTCTCGTCCGGGGCCGGCCCGCCCATCGCGCTCCGCGCACCGCGCCACACGGTCCGCCCGCCCCGGACGACCGCCGCGGCCAGCGAGGGGGCCCGTCCTTCGGCCTGGGCGACGGCGATCCGGTGCAGCAGCGCCCGTCGGGTGCCGGGGAGCAGCTCTTCCTGAGGTGAGGTCATGCCCTCAGTCCACCTGGAGCGGTCCCGCCCTGTCGAGCGCATTCACCCGCATTGGCCGGTTCCCCGGGCCGCCCCGGAAAGGCGCCCCGCAGCGGCACACGACCTGCCGGCCCGGTCCGTGACACGGTCCGCCGACCGGCGGCCCACGATGCGCCTCGCCACCTCCGGTACCGGAGAAGGCCCGGACCACCGCGTTCGAGCCGACGGAAACACGACCGGGCAGCAGGACCACCGCGGACCGCGCGAGCTGTGGTTCTCGCTTTCGGTGTCATAACGCGACGCTGTGATCTGCAGGTCTTAGCGGTGTCTCACGCGGGTTGGCCGGCGTTCTGTCCCACGGCCGTGTCATTTCCTCGCAGCCACCGCGGCTCGCAGCCGAGGTCTCCCCAAGGTCACCCAAAGAGCAGTTCAACGTTCGAGTCGACGCAGACCTTCAATACGATCACAAGCTGTCGGGCATCCTCGATGTGCCGCCAGAGAGTGGGGTCACCTTCCCCGGCCTCCCATTCCGTGATGATCTCGGCCAGCCGGGGCAGGACCCTGGTGCAGTCGGCAGCAGATGGATCACCATCATCGTCAGGATGGTCAAGCAGGGGCTCAAGCGTCGATGTGATCTCGCTCCTTTGCCTGTCCCCACCGAAACCCCACATGTCCGGCAGTGTGAACCCCTCGGCCTGCGCCAAGCGTCGGCGGAAGGCCTTGAAGCCGGAGTAGGACCGGCTGACGTCCGGGCTGGTGAGGTCACCGTCGCCGGGAAACCGGCACAACCCCACGAAGCCTCCTCGGTCAAGACTTCCATGATCGAGCGGTCGGGGCGGGAGCGGCAAACGACTGTCCGCGCCCAGCGAATGATCACGACGGCCGAGCTGCGATCTGTCGACGCGCGGAGTCCCAGACCTCCTCGAACTCGACGGAGGTCAGCTCCTCCGGATCGTGGCCTTCCCACTCAGAGACGGGGAGTTCTGCTGTGATCCCGTACCTGCTGTCGTACTCGTCGAGTCGGCCTGCGTCGCGGGCTTGCTGCAATTCGGCAAGGGAGGCGGCTGCCATCGGGGTCAGCCCAGACCCTTCGAGCTCGATCTGCCGGGTCACCCAACCCTCAGCGTCGACCTCGAAGGAGAACCAGACGTCTTCCTCGTCCCAGTAGCAGCGCATCCATGTCTTCACGAGCCCATGATGGCGGCTATCTGCGCGCCAGCCGCTGCGGTGTCCAATTCTTGTGGATCGTCATCCGGACCACTGGGATGCTCCTGCTGTGACCACCACGACGAGCGAACTGCAGACCGGCGCCGGATGGGAAGGTCCCTATTACCGTGTCCTCGCCGAAGGGTTCGAGGCTCTGTTCCTCCCGAGCCCTGACGAGGTGCTCGATGAGGTCTGCAAGGTGGATGTCGAGGTTCACCTTCCCGATGGCTCTCGCTGGAGTACGACGATCTTCACCCTCGCCGAGGTGGACCGGCTGATGAGGAAGTGGGAGGGGACCGGAGAGGCGGCAGGGGGCCGGTGCGGGACTGGACCGAGGCCGGTGTCCGGCCACGCCTGCACGCCGCTCTGCTGACCGAACTGCGCCGTGGACGGCTCGCACGTCCGAGCGCTCAAAGACATCTCAGGGGGCAAGGAGTCAAGCTGGTGGATGGAGCCGAGTTACCAGGGTCGGCCTGCCGCGCCACGGCGGCGTCCACTTGCGCGATCGACCAGGGTGAAGATGGACAGGGCGACCGTCGACGCGGCCCCCGTGGCCAGGGCATCCGCCACGTACCGGCCCAGGCCCGGCCGCAGGATGTCCACGAGCCCGAACAGCACGACGAACCCCGCGAGGCACGCCGCGACACCGGCACGCCAGCAGCGGTGATACGCAAAGAACCATTGGGCCAGGCCCATGCCAATCAGGGGTGCAGCGGACAGCTGCGGCTCGTCGAGGGCGGCGAGTACTCCGTATCCCAGCCCGCTGACCGTCCAGCAGACGGCGCTCACGAGTGCCGCCTCACTCCAGGACACGGGCCGCTTCACTTGTGCCGTCCATGCCGTCCGCTGACGGCGCCACCGGCCCGACGGCGCGCTCGCCACTGGGACACGCCTGCCGCGGTCACCGAGAAGAGCAGGAGCGGTCCGGCAGCCCAGTGGAGCACGGCCATCGGCCAAGCCTGGTCCTTGCCGGCCAGCATGGTCGTCATCTTGCCAGCCATACCGATGCCCAGCAGCACATAGGCGAGACCCCAGGCGCGGGCCACCCATACGGGGCCCCCGATCGGCTGCGGCGGCCGGTGCGGACGGAGCACGGCCCGCCCGCCCAACCACGTACAGCCCAGGGCCACGGCCGTCATGAACACTCCCCCAGCCGTGTCCAACGCATCGGTCTGGATCCCGAGCATTCGCGCCACACTCTTCTCACGTCATGCGGTTCCCAGCGCCAAGGCCGCCCCTGGTCAGCATCATGGCAGTCCGGGTCCGGCACCTCATCTGCAGGGCACGGCAGATGGCTGGAGCGGCTGCCTTCCGGAATCCGGCAATGTGGGAGGCCCGGACCACAGTCGCGCAGGCGCCTGGCGGAGCGATGCGAAGGCGCGTTGTTCGTCGAAGAACTGCCGAGTCTTGAGGCGGTGATGGAACTGGCCGAGGAAGCGGTTCAGCAAGTGCCGTTGCGCGGCGGCGTGCCAGTCTCCGTGGTCGCGTCGAGGCCGGTAGTGCGCGTTGGCTCCGGGTGAAGCGGTGAGGGCGGCAAAGGCCCAGTGGGAGCCGGCGTTGATGAGGCGGTTGTTCTTGACGAACCGGCGGCCGACGAAGCGCTTCTTTCCGGAGGCCCGGGTGACGGGCGCGGATCCGGCGTACGGCTTCAGCGCCCGGGCGTCGGCGAACCGTGCCCGGTCATCGCCCAGCTCGGCGAGTACACGAGCCCCGAGCATGGCCCCGAGGCCCGGGAAGCTGAGCAGGATCTCACTGTCGGCGTGCTGGTGAAACGCTGCTGGGCCGCCTCCGCGAGATCATCCGCGGCCTCGCGGGCGGCGTCCAACTGCTTGAGCAGGGCCAGGAGCTGATGGCCGAGACCTACACGAGCGTCCGCTCACGTCTGGGCCATGTCCACGAAGCGGGAGTAGTGGCCCTGGAAAGCCACCGTGATCGTGGCCGTCGGGCCGTTACGGTGCTTGGCGACGATCAGGTCCGCCTCGCCCGCGCGGGGGGACTCCTTCTCGTACGCGTCCTCGCGGTGGAGCAGGATGACCATGTCGGCGTCCTGCTCGATGGAGCCGGACTCACGCAGGTCGGAGACCATCGGCTTCTTGTCGGTGCGCTGCTCGGGGCCACGGTTGAGCTGGGAGAGCGCGATGACCGGGACCTCCAGTTCCTTGGCCAGGAGCTTGAGGTTGCGGGACATGTCCGAGACCTCCTGCTGGCGGCTCTCGGCGCGCTTGGAACCGCCGGACTGCATGAGCTGGAGGTAGTCGATGACGACCAGCTTGAGGTCGTTGCGCTGTTTGAGACGGCGGCACTTGGCGCGGATCTCCATCATCGACAGGTTCGGGGAGTCGTCGATGTAGAGCGGGGCGGCCGAGACGTCCGGCATGCGGCGGGCCAGCCGGGTCCAGTCGTCGTCGGTCATGGTCCCGGACCGCATGTGGTGGAGGGCGACCCGCGCCTCGGCGGACAGCAGCCGCATCGCGATCTCGTTGCGGCCCATCTCCAGCGAGAAGATGACGCTGGGCAGGTTGTTCTTGATCGAGGCCGCCCGCGCGAAGTCCAGCGCGAGCGTCGACTTGCCCATCGCGGGACGGGCGGCGATGACGATCATCTGACCGGGGTGCAGACCGTTGGTGAGGGAGTCGAAGTCGGTGAAGCCGGTCGGCACGCCGGTCATCTCGCCGCTGCGCGAGCCGATGGCCTCGATCTCGTCGAGCGCGCCCTCCATGATGTCGCCGAGCGGCAGGTAGTCCTCGCTGGTGCGCTGCTCGGTGACGGCGTAGATCTCGGCCTGGGCCCGGTTGACGATCTCGTCGACGTCGTCGTCGCCCGCGTATCCCATCTGCGTGATCCGGGTGCCGGCCTCGACCAGGCGGCGCAGCACGGCCCGCTCGTGCACGATCTCCGCGTAGTAGGCCGCGTTCGCGGCCGTCGGCACGGTCTGGACAAGGGTGTGCAGGTAGGAGGCGCCGCCGACCTTGTTGATCTCGCCGCGCTTGGTGAGTTCCGCGGCGATGGTGATGGGGTCGGCCGGCTCGCCCTTGGCGTAGACGTCCAGGACGGCCTGGTAGATCGTCTCGTGGGCCGGCTTGTAGAAGTCGTGGCCCTTGAGGATCTCGACGACGTCGGCGATGGCGTCCTTCGACAGCAGCATGCCGCCGAGGACGGACTGCTCGGCCTCCAGGTCCTGCGGCGGAACCCGCTCGAAGGAGGAGCCCCCGTCGTCCCAGGCCCCGGTGTCCCGGCCGTGCTCCTGCCGCTCGTCGCGGCCCCGGCCGCTGTCGCCGCGGCGGCGGGAGGCGGGCAGACGATCACTGGGACCGCTGTCGGCCCACGGGTCGTCCAAGGGCTCGGAAATGCTCACCGAGCCACCTCCTCCCGTCCGCCGAGCGGACCTCGCCGTGCCCCTCAGTTCTACGGCACGGCACTGACAAGTAAGACGCCCAACTCCGGTTCTGGTGCGTCGGTTTTATGACGGTTTCACCAACCGGCGGACGGAGCGGGCGCCGCACCACCGTAGGCCCGTGGGCAGCGTCAGCCAATCTGGTTATCCACAGGCCATGTGGACGACGGGCCAGATGCTGTGGAGAACCCCGCGAAACCTGTGCACGAGCCGGTGGACAGCCCTGTGAACAAGCACTCGACCCCCTTAAGAGAACCATCCTGACCTGCACGTTTTCGATCCACGGGCTGTGCAGAAGAAAAACTTTCCCGAGCGGATCAAGATCATGTCGAACGGTGCGCGGCGCGGAGCGCGATGAGTCGAAAAGTAAGGGGCTCTATTCCTTTGCATCTCTTACCTGTGGACGATTAGATTGGTGCGCATGACCCAGGCCCCCGCGCACCCCCGGTCCGCCCGGCGCCGGCACGACCGAGAGATCGTCGCGCTGGCCGTGCCCGCCTTCGGCGCACTCGTCGCCGAGCCCCTCTTCGTCATGGCCGACAGCGCGATCGTCGGCCATCTCGGCACCGCCCAGCTCGCCGGGCTCGGCATCGCCTCCGCGCTCCTGATGACCGCCGTCAGCGTCTTCGTCTTCCTCGCCTACGCCACCACCGCGGCCGTCGCCCGGCGGGTCGGCGCGGGCGACCTGCCGTCCGCCATCCGCCAGGGCATGGACGGGATCTGGCTGGCCCTGCTGCTCGGCGCCGCCGTCATCGCCGCCGTCCTGCCCACCGCCCCGTTGCTCGTGGCCCTCTTCGGCGCCTCCGACACCGCGGCCCCCTACGCCATCACCTACCTCAGGATCTCGGCCCTCGGCATCCCGGCCATGCTGGTCGTGCTCGCCGCGACCGGTGTCCTGCGCGGCCTGCAGAACACCAGGACCCCGCTCTACGTGGCCATCGCCGGGTTCATCGCCAACGCCGTCCTCAATGTCGCCCTGGTCTACGGCGCCGGTCTCGGCATCGCCGGTTCCGCCTGGGGCACGGTCATCGCCCAGTGCGGCATGGCCGCCGTCTACCTCGGAGTGGTCATCCGCGGGGCGCGCAGACACGGCGCCTCGTTGCGCCCGGACGCCGCCGGCATCAGGGCCTCCGCACAGGCGGGTGTTCCCCTGCTGGTCCGCACCCTCTCGCTCCGCGCGATCCTGATGATCACCACGGCCATGGCCGCCCGCCTGGGCGACGCCGACATCGCGGCGCACCAGATCGTCCTCTCCCTGTGGAGCCTGCTCGCCTTCGCCCTGGACGCCATCGCCATCGCCGGGCAGGCCATCATCGGGCGCCATCTGGGCGCCGGTGACGCCCGGGGGGCTCGCGATGTGTGCCGAAGGATGGTCGAGTGGGGCATCGCGGTCGGCATCGCGCTCGGAGTGCTCGTCGTGCTCTCCCGCCCCGCCCTGCTGCCCCTGTTCACGGGCGATTCCACGGTCAGGGACGCCGCCCTGCCCGCCCTGGTGATCGTCGCACTCACCCAGCCGGTCTGCGGAGTGGTCTTCGTCCTGGACGGCGTGCTGATGGGTGCGGGCGACGGCCCCTACCTCGCCTGGGCAATGCTGCTCACCCTGGCCGTCTTCACCCCCGTGGCGCTGCTGATACCGACCCTGGGCGGCGGGCTGACCGCCCTGTGGGCCGCCATGACGCTGATGATGACCGTGCGGATGCTGACCTTGTGGCTGCGCACCCGTTCGGGCCGCTGGCTCGTCACCGGCGCCTCCCGCTGACCGGCCCACCACCCTCCGGCGCCGTACGGCCGCCGGGGTGCGGGCTCATCCCGTAGGGTCACGGCGTCGTTTCCCACCGTACGTTTCACGTGAAACACGGCTCCACGCGAAGGGGGCCGCACCCCGGCAGGGATGCGGCCCCCTTTTTTCCGCGTCAGCCCTCTCGCATCAGCGAGAGCACGGCTCAGGCGGAGACGACCTCGATGCTGACCTTGGCGTCAACCTCGGGGTGCAGACGGACGAACGTCTCGTAGGCACCCAGGGTCTTGATCGGCGAGCCCAGCTCGATGCGGCGCTTGTCGACCTCGGGACCACCGGCAGCCTTGATCGCCGAAGCGACGTCGGCCGGGGTGACGGAACCGAAGAGACGACCGGCGTCGCCGGAGCGGACGGCCAGACGGACCTTCACACCCTCGAGCTGGGCCTTCACCTGGTTGGCCTGCTCGATGGTCTGGATCTCGTGGATCTTGCGGGCGCGGCGGATCTGCGCCACGTCCTTCTCGCCACCCTTGGTCCAGCGGATCGCGAACTTCCGCGGGATCAGGTAGTTGCGCGCGTAGCCGTCCTTGACGTCGACGACGTCGCCGGCGGCACCGAGGCCAGAGACCTCGTGGGTGAGGATGATCTTCATGATTCGGTCACCCTTCCCTTATCGCGCGGTGGACGTGTAGGGCAGCAGCGCCATCTCACGGCTGTTCTTGACGGCCGTGGCGACGTCACGCTGGTGCTGCGTGCAGTTGCCGGTCACGCGGCGGGCACGGATCTTGCCGCGGTCGGAAATGAACTTCCGCAGCATGTTCGTGTCCTTGTAGTCCACGTACGTGACCTTGTCCTTGCAGAAAGCGCAGACCTTCTTCTTCGGCTTGCGCACAGGCGGCTTCGCCATGGTGTATCTCCTGTGTGATCAAGAAGTGTGGGGTACGGCCCGCCTAGAAGGGGGGCTCGTCCGAGTAGCCGCCGCCACCGCCGCCGCCGCCGGAGTTTCCACCCCAGCCGCCACCGCCCTGGTTGCCACCGGCGGGAGCGCCGGTCGCCCACGGGTCGTCGGCCGGTGCGCCGCCGCCCTGCTGGCCGCCACCGGGGCCGCCGCCCCAGCCACCGCCACCCTGGCCGCCGCCGCCACCGCCGCCGTAGCCGCCCTGGCCTCCCTGGCCACCGCGACCCGAGGTCTTGGTGACCTTGGCCGTGGCGTTGCGGAGGCTGGCGCCGACCTCGTCGACGTCCAGCTCGTAGACCGTGCGCTTGACGCCCTCACGGTCCTCGTAGGACCGCTGCTTCAGCCGGCCCTGCACGATGACGCGCATGCCTCGCTGGAGCGACTCGGCGACGTTCTCCGCCGCCTGGCGCCAGACCGAGCAGGTCAGGAAGAGGCTCTCGCCGTCCTTCCACTCGTTCGTCTGGCGGTCGAAGGTGCGGGGGGTCGACGCGACACGGAACTTCGCGACGGCCGCACCGGACGGGGTGAAGCGCAGCTCGGGGTCGTCGACAAGATTGCCGACGACCGTGATGACGGTCTCGCCTGCCATAGGGGAACCTCTCGGCGGGTTTGCTGCTGGCTGCTGGTACTGCTACTCGGATCCCGGGACCGACCGAGCCAGGAGGCTCAGTGGTTCTCGGGACGGAGGACCTTGGTCCGGAGGACCGACTCGTTCAGGTTCATCTGGCGGTCGAGCTCCTTGACGACCGCAGGCTCGGCCTGCAGGTCGATGACCGAGTAGATGCCCTCGGGCTTCTTCTTGATCTCGTACGAGAGACGACGACGGCCCCAGGTGTCGACCTTCTCGACCTTTCCGCCGCCGTCACGGACGACAGAGAGGAAGTTCTCGATCAGCGGGGAGACAGCACGCTCCTCGAGATCGGGGTCGAGGATGACCATCACCTCGTAGTGACGCATGTGGAACCCACCTCCTTTGGACTCAGCGGCCACGGTCGTTCCGTGGCAGGAGGGTTGCGATGCGTAGCACCGGTATCTGCGATTGAACCAGGCCCCACTGACAACGGGCCCTCTCCGAGGAGCGGCCCGGTCGCGAGCTGGAAGCAGACACCAGTGCAGAAGGTACAGAGTACCCGCCCACCGCCCTCCGGTTGAAATCAGCCGGTGAGGGGGCGCAATCTGTACAGACCGGATGTGAAGGGCCACGACGCACTGCCCTCGGCAGGAGGTTCCCCATGGCACAGATCATGCGACCCGCCAGGCCCCGGACCGGGATCCTGGCCACCGACGGCAAGCCGCACCCGCTCCAGGACACCCTGCTGGCCGTGACCCTGGTCCTCGGCGTGCTCTCCCTGGTGACCGCCGGATTCGACAACCTGCACCTCATCACCTCCTGGGCCGGGCTCGTCGGCATCCTGACCGGCGGATACGGACAGTTCGTCTCCGCGACGACAAGGGAACGCTTCGGCCTGGTGGTGGGCCTCGGGGCCTGTGCGCTCGGCTTCTACTTCGGCATGGCGCACGGCGGGCTGTTCGGCGGTGTCATCGGCGGCTGACCGCGGCCCTCCCTTTCCCACGGGAACGGCGGCCGTCCCTCCCCCGGGAGGCGGCCGCCGTTCCCGTGGGAAAGGGACTATCCCCCCGCACCCGGACGGGGCGCTCAAGGGGCGCAGTAGGCTTCGCGCGTGAGCCGGAGCCCCTGACCCCATGGGGACACACCAGCCCGAGGAGCGCCCCGCATGACCCTGACCCTGAGGACCATCAGCCGCGAGCAGCATCTGGCCCATATCCAGAGCCTGCCGGCCGCGAGTCACATGCAGGTTCCGGCATGGGCCGACGTCAAGGCGGAATGGCGCTCGGAGAACCTCGGCTGGTTCGACGACCGCACCGGCGAGCTGGTCGGCACGGGTCTGGTCCTCTACCGGCAGCTCCCCAAGATCAAGCGGTACCTCGCGTACCTGCCCGAGGGCCCGGTCATCAACTGGTTCGCACCGAACCTCCAGGACTGGATCGAGCCCATGCTCGCGCACCTGAAGCAGCAGGGCGCCTTCTCGGTGAAGATGGGCCCGCCGGTGATCATCCGGCGCTGGGACGCCGTGTCCATCAAGAAGGGCATCCAGGACCCGGACGTCAAGCGCCTGCGGGACATCGAGGCGGACCACATCGAACCGCGGGCCTTCGAGGTCGCCGACAAGCTGCGCCGCATGGGCTGGCAGCAGGGCGAGGACGGCGGCGCGGGCTTCGGTGACGTGCAGCCCCGCTACATCTTCCAGGTCCCGCTGGCCAACCGTTCCCTGGAAGAGGTCCACAAGAACTTCAACCAGCTCTGGCGCCGCAACATCAAGAAGGCGGAGAAGGCCGGGGTCGAGGTCGTCCAGGGCGGCTACCACGATCTGGAGGAGTGGCAGCGCCTCTACGAGATCACCGCGGTGCGCGACCGCTTCCGCCCGCGCCCGCTGTCGTACTTCCAGCGCATGTGGTCGGCGCTCAACAGCGAGGACCCCAACCGGATGCGGCTGTACTTCGCGCGCCACAACGGGGTGAACCTGTCGGCGGCGACCATGCTGGTCGTCGGCGGGCACGTCTGGTACTCCTACGGCGCCTCGGACAACATCGGCCGCGAGGTCCGCCCCTCGAACGCCATGCAGTGGGCGATGCTCCGCGACTCCTACGCCCTCGGTGCCACCGTCTACGACCTGCGCGGCATCTCCGACTCGCTGGACGAGAACGACCACCTCTTCGGTCTGATCCAGTTCAAGGTCGGCACCGGCGGCCAGGCGGCCGAGTACCTCGGCGAGTGGGACTTCCCGCTGAACAAGCTGCTCCACAAGGCCCTCGACATCTATATGTCGCGGCGCTGACCCGCGCCCCGGGCCGCGGGCTCCAGTACCGTCGGAACGGCTGTCGCGGTTCCGCCCCGTTCCTCCCCTCCCCGTTCTCCGACACACCTCAGCCACGAGAAAGGTCTCAGGTCCGGCCATGGCGCTCACGCTCTACGTCGACACCGCGCGCTGGCGTGCGCACCACAAGCACGTGCAGGAGCAGTTCCCCGGGCTGGTCCCGGTCTGCAAGGGCAACGGTTACGGCTTCGGGCACGAACGCCTGGCGGAGGAGGCCACGCGGCTGGGCTCCGACATCCTCGCCGTCGGCACGACGTACGAGGCCGCGCGGATCAAGGACTTCTTCAGCGGCGACCTGCTGGTGCTGACGCCGTACCGGCGCGGTGAGGAGCCGGTGCCGCTGCCCGACCGCGTCGTCCGCTCGGTGTCGTCGGTGGACGGGGTGTACGGCCTGGTGGGTGCGCGCGTGGTCATCGAGGTGATGTCCTCGATGAAGCGGCACGGGGTCGGCGAGCAGGACCTGCCGCAGTTGCACGCCGCCATAGAGAACATCCGCCTGGAGGGCTTCGCCATCCACCTCCCGCTGGACCGCACCGACGGCTCGGACGCCGTCGAGGAGGTCATCGGCTGGATGGACCGGCTGCGCGCGGCCCGGCTGCCGCTGCACACGATGTTCGTCAGCCATCTCAGGGCAGAGGAACTGACCCGGTTGCAGCAGCAGTTCCCGCAGACCCGTTTCCGCGCCCGCATCGGCACCCGGCTGTGGCTGGGGGACCACGAGGCCACCGAGTACCGCGGGGCCGTCCTGGACGTCACGCGGGTGGCGAAGGGCGAGCGCTTCGGCTACCGCCAGCAGAAGGCTGCCTCCGACGGCTTCCTGGTGGTCGCGGCGGGCGGCACCTCCCACGGGGTGGGCCTGGAGGCGCCGAAGGCGCTGCACGGCGTGATGCCGCGGGCCAAGGGGGTCGCCCGGGCCGGTCTGGCCACGGTCAACCGGAACCTCTCGCCGTTCGTCTGGGGCGGCAAGCAGCGCTGGTTCGCGGAACCGCCGCACATGCAGGTCTCGATCCTGTTCGTGCCCGCGGACGCCCCCGAGCCGAAGGTGGGGGACGAACTGGTGGCCCATCTGAGGCACACCACCACGCAGTTCGACCGCCTCGTCGACCGCTGATCACGGGCGGGGCGCCGGCCGCCCCGCCCGTCCCGTACGACCACCCGCCGGCGGTTCGCTCAGAGCGAACCGCCGGTTCGTTGTTCCGTGCCCCACTTCACCTGGGGCGTCTCGGGCTCGGCCGCGGACCGGGAGCCACGGGCGAGCGGCCCCAGGACGAACACGTCCTCGGCCCGGTCGAGGACCCCGCCGGAGGGGTCGTCGTCCCCCGACCTGCGGACCGGGTCCCGGTCCGGCAGGAGGATGTCGCGCACGACCATGGCGCACAGGTACAGCGTGCCCAGCAGATGGACGGCGATGGCCCAGTGGTAGCCGTCCGTCGGCAGGCCCTTGTGGGCGTCTCCGCTGGTCGTGTACGCGAGGTACATCCAGATGCCCAGGAAGTAGAGGACCTCGCAGGCCTGCCAGATCAGGAAGTCCCGCCACTTCGGCCGGGCCAGCACCGCCAGCGGCACCAGCCACAGGACGTACTGCGGCGAGTAGACCTTGTTGGTGAGGATGAAGGCCGCGACGATGAGGAAGGCGAGCTGGGCGAAGCGCGGGCGCCGGGGCGCGGTCAGCGTGAGCGCGGCGATTCCCCCGCAGCCCGCCAGCATCAGGACGATGGCGAGGGTGTTCACGGACTCGGTGGTGGGCGGGTTGGGCGAGTTCTGCACCAGGATCAGCCAGAAGGATCCGAAGTCGACGCCCCGCTCCTGGCTGAAGGTGTAGAACTTCGACCAGCCCTCGAAGGCGAAGATCATCACCGGCAGGTTCACCACCAGCCAGGAGAGGACCGCGCCGCCCAGGGCCGCCCCGTACTCCCGCCATCGGCCCGCCCGCCAGCACAGCACGAGCAGCGGGCCGAGCAGCAGGAAGGGGTAGAGCTTGGCGGCCGTGGCCAGACCCAGCAGCACGCCGAAGGCGAAGGCGTGCCGCCGGGCCCACATCAGCAGGGCGGCGCTCGTCAGGGCCACCGCCAGCAGGTCCCAGTTGATGGTCGCCGTCAGGGCGAGCGCGGGCGCGAGGGCGACCAGCAGGCCGTCCCAGGGCCGTCGGGCATGGGTGCGGGTCACACAGACGGCGATGACGGCGGCGCACGCCATGAGCATTCCGGCGTTGACCATCCAGTACCACTGTTCCTGGTGCTGGATGGTGCCGCTGCCGGTGGTGAGCCAGGCGGCGACCTCCATGAACACACCGGTGAGCACCGGGTACTCGAGGTAGTCCATGTCGCCGGGGAGCTTGTCGAAGTACGGCACCAGCCCGTCGGCGAAGCCGCGTCCCTGGTAGAGGTGCGGGATGTCCGAGTAGCACGCGTGCGTGTACTGGGTACCGGCGCCGAAGAACCAGCCGCCGTTGTAGCAGGGGGCCTTCTGGACCAGACCGAGGACGAACATGCCGATCGCCACGAGCACGATGATCCGCACCGGGGTCCACCAGGACGTCCCGAGCAGGGCCCGGCGTCCGAGAGGACCGCCGATCAGCTCACTGCCGGCCATGGCGACCGGGTCCTCCTGGGTCGGGCGCACCGTGTCCGGCTCGTGCACGCTCGCTGGCGTCGCTTCTGCACTGGGCATGGCCCACATCCTGCCGTACGCACCCGGATATACGGCGGGGCCGTCGCACCCCGGCGGGTGCGACGGCCCCGTTTCACGTGAAACATGCGGGCGTTTCACGTGAAACGCCCATGGCGGGAGAACAGTGGCTATCCGTTGGGTCCGGCGAAGATTGCGCCGCCACCGCCTCCGTTGTGTCCGCCCCTGACGTCGTCGTCCTCACCCGTCGGGGTCGGGGTGGGCGAGGACGACTGGCCGCCGTCCCAGCCCCCGTTGTCGTTCCCGGTGCTGTCATTGCCACCGTTCCCGTTGTTCCCCCCGTTCCCGTTGTTGCCGCCGTTCCCGTTGTCACCGCCGTCGGTGCCGTTGCCGCCGTTGGACCCGTTGTGGATGCAGTCCCAGTCCCACTCGACACAGGTGCTGGTCGGGGTGGGGGAGGGCGTGGTCTCGGTCTGGGTCGGCGTCGGGGTGGGCGTCGGGCTGGGCTCCTCCTGCGTCGGGGTGGGGGTGGGCGTCGGGCTCGGGGGCGGGGTGTCGTTGAGGATCTCGCCGATGGGCTCGGGCTTCGGGAACTGCTTCTTCGGCTGCCCCTTCAGCGCGTCGTCCATGTAGTCGTGCCAGATCTGGGCCGGGAACGACGCACCGTGGATCTTCTCCTCGCCGCCCGTTCCGTACATCTCCAGGAACCTGCGGTTCTTGATCTTCTCGTCGTCCGGGTAGCGGAACATGCTGATCGCCGTCGACAGCTGCGGGGTGTAGCCGACGAACCAGGCGGACTTGTTGCCGTCCGTGGTGCCCGTCTTGCCCGCCACGTCACGGCCGGGCAGCTGGGCGTTGGTGCCCGTGCCCTCGTCGACCACGGTCTTCAGCACATCGGTGACGTTGTCCGCGACCTTGGAGGTGAAGGCCTGCTCGGTGATGACCTTGTGCGCGTAGATCGTCCCCTCCTTGCTGGTCACCTTGGTGACGGAGTAGGGGGCACGCTGCTTGCCGCTGGCGGCGAAGGTCGCGTACGCGCCCGCCATGCGGATCGCGCTCGGCTCCGAGACGCCGATGGAGAAGGAGGGGTATCCGGCGCCCGCCAGGCTGCTCTCCAGCAGGCCCGCCTCGACGGCGGTCTGCTTCACCTTGTCCAGGCCGACGTCCATGCCGAGCTGCACGAAGGCGGAGTTCACCGACAGCCGCATCGCCTCGCGGAGGTCGACCTTGTAGTCCGGCGGATCTCCGACCGACTCCTTGCCGTCGTTCTCCTGGAACAGCTCCTTGCCCTTCTCGTCCTTCCAGACCGACCCGTCGTAGTTCTTGATCTGCAGGTCGTTCTTGCCGTTGTAGAAGCTCTTGGGCGAGACGAGGGTGCGCTCGTCCAGTCCCTGGGCATCCCCGAGATCCGGATCGCGCACTCCCCACTTCATCGCCGCGGCCAGCACGAACGGCTTGAACGTCGAACCGACCTGGGCACCCGTCACATCGGCGTTGTTGGTGAAGTGCTTGGTCGCGTCGGCGCCGCCGTAGACGGCCTCGATGGCCCCGGTCTCGGGGTTCACCGAGGCTCCGCCGAACTGGACGTGCGTGTCCAGGTCGGGGCGCTTCCCGGGGTCGATCTTCTCCTTGTAGACGCGCTGGACCGCGGCCTCGAGCTGGTCGACCTTCTTCTTGTCGAAGGTCGTGTAGATCGAGTAACCGCCCTTCTCCAGCTGGTCCCGGGTGACGAGGTCGTTCTTGATCAACGTCGAGTTGGCCAGGTCGACCAGATAGCCGACCTGCCCGCTGAGCTGGGTGTTCGACCGCGGACGCTGCCAGCGCGGCATCTGCGTGTACTTCGCCCGCTCCTCGGAGCTCAGGGCGTCGTACTCGACCATCTTGTCCAGCGTGTCCTGCATCTGCCGGAAGGCGCGGCCCGAGTTGGCCTCGGGGGTGGCTGCCGGATCGATCGAGGTGGCGCCGGCCGGGTCGTAGTACGTCGCGCCCTTGACCATGGCGGCCAGGAAGGCGCACTGGCCGGGGTTCAGGTCGACGGCGTCCGTGTTGAAGTACGCGCGGGCGGCGGCCTGGATCCCGTAGGCACCGCGGCCGTAGTACGTCGAGTTCAGATAGCCCTCGAGGATCTCGTCCTTCTCGACCTCCGCGCCCACCTTGATCGAGACCAGTACCTCCGTGGCCTTGCGGGAGAGGGTCTGCGACTGGTCGTTGAGCATCGCGTTCTTCACGTACTGCTGGGTGATGGTCGAGCCACCCTGCGTGTTGCCGCCCTTGGCCATGTTCACCACGGCGCGGGCGATGCCCTTGGGGTCGATGCCGCTGTCGGTGTAGAAGGTCTTGTTCTCCTGGGCGATGACGGCGTTGCGCATCTCCTTGGGGATCTGGGCGAGGTCGACGATCTGCCGGTTGCGCTCACCGCCCGTGGCGACCATCTGGCTGCCGTCGGCCCAGTAGTAGACGTTGTTCTGGGCCTGCGCGATCTTCTGGACGTCGGGGATGCCCACCATGGCGTAGGCGAGGCCCGCGGCGCCCAGCAGTCCGGCCATGAAGCCGATGCACAGGCCGGAGACGAGCTTCCAGGACGGCACCCAGCGCTGCCAGCCGTACCTCTCCTGGCGGGGATAGTCGATCAGCCGCTTCCGGCCGGAGGCGGCGGCGCGGCCGCGGCCGGCCCCGGAGGGACCGCCGGGCGCTCTGCGCCGACTGCCTCCAGCGCGCTGCGCTGCGCGCCGGGCCTCCGCGCGACCGCCGTAGGGGCGGCCACCGTCCTCCGGACCGTGCGAACCGGACGGAGACCCTGTGGCGCCTCGCGGAGCCGCGCGGCGGCCGGAAGCCGGGCCGGACGGACCGCGTCGGGCAGCGGCGCGTCCGCCTTCCTGCGGCTGCGGCGGTTTGCGACGGTGCTCGCTCATCGGACGACTACTCCTCGGGCAGGCGCACCCCTGCGCGCCTGCAAGCGGCGACTGGTTTCCGGTCCCCCCGACGTACGGATGCGGCCCCTTCCGCACTCACCCGTACCGCGCCGGGGACAAGGACGTTCCCAGACGTCTCCTGCCTCCCGGTGCTCTGCATGGCGCACAGACTACGCATCGCCAAAACCCCCGAGCTCCGAAGTTCACCTCAAATCAGGCAACTTGCTCACGATGAATCCAGGATGTGATCCCGTTCACTCGTCCTGCCCTTGTCGCATGCGGAAGGTGGTTCTATCGTCGTGATGTATCGAGTCGATACATCAGAGCGGTATAAGGACGAGAGGAGGCGACGTTGAGCCGGCGTTCCGGCATCCTCGAGTTCGCCGTACTCGGCCTGCTCCGCGAATCCCCGATGCACGGCTATGAGCTGCGCAAACGGCTCAATACATCACTGGGTGTCTTCCGTGCGTTCAGCTACGGGACGCTGTACCCCTGCCTCAAGACGCTGGTCACCAACGGCTGGTTGATCGAGGAGCCGGGGAACATCGGCGAGGCCGCCGCCTCCCTCACGGGGCGACGCGCCAAGATCGTCTACCGGCTGACGGCCGAGGGGAAGGAGCACTTCGAACAGCTCCTCTCCCAGACCGGCCCCGACGCCTACGAGGACGAGACCTTCGCCGCCCGCTTCGCCTTCTTCGGGCAGACCTCCCGCGACGTGCGCATGCGCGTCCTGGAAGGCCGGCGCAGCCGGCTGGAGGAACGCCTGGAGAAGATGCACGCCTCCCTGGCCCGCACCCGCGAGCGTCTCGACGACTACACGCTTGAGCTGCAGCGCCACGGAATGGAGTCCGTGGAGCGTGAAGTGCGCTGGCTGAACGAGCTCATCGAGAGCGAGCGGGCGGGACGGGACCTGCGCGGTTCCGCCTCCGAGGGGACCGCTCGGGAGGACACCACATCAGGAGCGACGGGCGTCCTGCCCCGGCCCGGGGACGAGCCCCGGCCGGATACGCCCGGCGACACCGCCACGTGAGCGCCCAGTCGGGGCCTCACTCGTACACACAGGGAGCAACCGGAATGGGTTCGGTTCGCGTAGCCATCGTCGGTGTGGGCAACTGCGCCGCATCGCTGGTGCAGGGCGTCGAGTACTACAAGGACGCCGACCCGGCGTCCAGGGTCCCCGGTCTGATGCACGTTCAGTTCGGCGAGTACCACGTCCGTGACGTCGAGTTCGTCGCCGCCTTCGACGTGGACTCCAAGAAGGTCGGCCTGGACCTCGCGGACGCCATCGGCGCCTCCGAGAACAACACCATCAAGATCTGCGACGTCCCGAACACCGGCGTCGAGGTCCAGCGCGGCCACACCCTCGACGGCCTCGGCAAGTACTACCGCGAGACCATCGAGGAGTCCGCCGAGGCCCCGGTCGACGTCGTCCAGATCCTCAAGGACCGTCAGGTCGACGTCCTGGTCTGCTACCTGCCCGTCGGCTCCGAGGCCGCGGCGAAGTACTACGCCCAGTGCGCCATCGACGCCAAGGTCGCCTTCGTCAACGCCCTCCCGGTCTTCATCGCCGGCACCAAGGAGTGGGCGGACAAGTTCACCGAGGCGGGCGTCCCGATCGTCGGTGACGACATCAAGTCCCAGGTCGGCGCCACCATCACGCACCGCGTCATGGCGAAGCTGTTCGAGGACCGGGGCGTCGTCCTGGACCGCACGATGCAGCTCAACGTCGGCGGCAACATGGACTTCAAGAACATGCTGGAGCGCGACCGCCTGGAGTCCAAGAAGATCTCCAAGACCCAGGCCGTCACCTCGCAGATCCCCGACCGGGACCTCGGCGAGAACAACGTCCACATCGGCCCGTCCGACTACGTCGCCTGGCTGGACGACCGCAAGTGGGCGTACGTCCGCCTCGAGGGCCGCGCCTTCGGTGACGTCCCGCTGAACCTGGAGTACAAGCTCGAGGTCTGGGACTCGCCGAACTCGGCCGGCGTCATCATCGACGCGCTGCGCGCCGCGAAGATCGCCAAGGACCGCGGTGTCGGCGGCCCGATCCTGTCGGCGTCGAGCTACTTCATGAAGTCCCCGCCGGTCCAGTACTTCGACGACCAGGCCCGCGAGAACGTCGAGAAGTTCATCAAGGGCGAAGTCGAGCGCTGACCGTCCGGCCGTTCCGGCCGTGCGTGAACTCCGCTGAAGGTCCCTGGGTCGAACGGCCCGGGGACCTTGCGGTATGTGAGGCTGTGCCCCATGGCCGTCGTCCGTGACCTGCGCGTCCTGCTGCGCCTGAAGGGATTCCGGCGCCTGCTCGCCGTCCGCCTGCTCTCCCAGGGAGCCGACGGCGTCTACCAGGTCGCGCTCGCCACTTATGTGGTCTTCTCACCGGAGAAGCAGACCTCGGCCGGCGCCATCGCCTCCGCGATGGCGGTCCTGCTCCTGCCCTACTCCCTGGTGGGCCCGTTCGCCGGTGTCCTCCTGGACCGCTGGCGCCGCCGCCAGGTCTTCCTCCACGGCAACCTGCTGCGCGCCGTGCTGGCCTCGGTGACGGCCGCCCTGATGGTGAGCGACGTCCCGGTCTGGCTCTTCTACGTCTCCGCCCTCTGCGTCACCGCCGTCAACCGCTTCGTCCTCGCGGGACTCTCCGCCGCCCTGCCGCGCGTGGTGGACACCGAGCGCCTGGTGATCGCCAACTCCCTCTCCCCGACCGCCGGGACCCTGGCGGCAACCGCGGGCGGCGGCCTGGCCTTCCTCGTGCGCCTGCTGGTCTCGGACTCCGACGCCGCCGTGGTGCTCCTGGGCGCCCTGCTGTATCTGTGCGGGGCGCTGGCGGCGCTGCGCATCGCGGTGGACCTGCTGGGTCCCGACCGGCCGCTCGTGCGGCCCCGGCTGGCCTCGTCCCTCGCCGACACCGCACGGGGGCTGGCGGCGGGGGTGCGCCATCTGGCGGAGCCAGCCCGCCGCGAGGCGGCCCGCTCGCTCGCGGCCATGACCCTGATGCGGTTCTGCTACGGCGCCCTGCTGGTGATGCTGCTGATGCTCTGCCGGTACGCCCTGAGCTCCAGTGCCAGGGACGGGCTGACGCTGCTGGGGCTGGCGCTGGGGGTCTCGGGGGCCGGCTTCTTCACGGCCGCGGTGATCACCCCCTGGGCGGCGGGACGGCGTGGACCGGGCCACTGGATCATCGTGTGCGCGGCAGCGGCGGCGGTGCTGGTACCGGTGCTCGGCCTGCCGTTCGCCACCGCTCCCCTGCTCGCCGCGGCGTTCGTCCTGGGAGTGGCCACCCAGGGCGCGAAGATCTCCACCGACACGATCGTGCAGTCCTCGGTCGACGACGCCTTCCGTGGCCGGATCTTCTCCGTTTACGACGTGCTGTTCAATGTCGCCTTCGTCGGCGCGGCCGGCGTCGCCGCCCTGATGCTGCCGCCGGACGGCCGGTCCGTCCCCCTGATCGTGACCGTCGCGCTGATCTACGGAGCGGTCGCGGTGTGTTTGATGCGTTTTGAGCGCAAGTAAGTGTCACATCAGTGCCACAGAGTGGCCTCGGACCGCGGAGATGTCAGTGGGGACCGATAGTTTACGTGCGTCGTACTCACGCCATGTTCGCGTCATGCACCACAGTTCGAGGGGGACCCCCAGTGACCACTCCGCCCCAGGGCAATCCATTCGCGCAGGGAGAGCCGCAGGCTCAGCAGCAGCCCCATGGGCAGAACCCCTTCACCCAGGGCCAGCCCGGTTTCCCCCAGCAGCCCGGTCAGCCCGGTCAGCCCGGCTTCCCCCAGCAGGGCGCACCCTTCGGGCCGACCCCGCCGCAGCCGGCCCGGCGCAAGCTCAGCTTCAAGACGATCAAGAACATCGTCATCGTCGTGATCGTCGTCGGAGTCGCCATCGGCGGCTACATAGCCAGCCGCGACGACGCGGACACCGCGAGCGTGGGTGACTGCATGCACCGCGGCAGCACCAACGACAACGATCCTGACCTCGAGGTCGTCGACTGCAGCAGCTCGAAGGCCGAGTACGAGGTGATGGCCAAGATCAAGGGCTCCTACAAGACCCAGCTCACCGCCTCCACCAAGTGCGAGCAGGAGGCCCCCGGCTTCCAGTACACCTACAGCCAGACCGGGAGCGGCGACTTCCTGCTCTGCCTGAAGGACCACAAGTAGGAGGACGGGACCTCGGGCACTGGTTCTCACGCGCCGAAGGGGCGCTGTTTCACGTGAAACACCGTGAAGCGGCGCCCCTTCGTCCGTAGCGTGGAGGGTGTGTGTTTCACGTGAAACACACACCCTCCACGACGTCCACCGCTCCGGGGACTCAGCCCTCCTGCTCGGCCCACCACTCCTTGAGGGCCGCCACCGCCGCCTCGTGCCCCATGGGCCCGTTCTCCAGGCGCAGCTCCAGCAGGTGCTTGTACGCCTGGCCCACGGCCGGACCGGGCCGGATGCCGAGAATGCCCATGATCTCGTTGCCGTCGAGGTCGGGGCGGATCGAGTCCAGCTCCTCCTGCGTCTGAAGGGTGGTGATCCGGTCCTCCAGCCCGTCGTACGCGCGGGAGAGAGCGGCGGCCTTGCGCTTGTTGCGGGTCGTGCAGTCCGAGCGGGTCAGCTTGTGCAGCCGGCCGAGCAGGGGACCCGCGTCGCGGACGTACCGGCGGACCGCGGAATCGGTCCACTCGCCCGTGCCGTAGCCGTGGAACCGCAGATGCAGTTCGACCAGCCGCGAGACGTCCTTCACCAGCTCATTGGAGTACTTCAGCGCGGTCATGCGCTTCTTCGTCATCTTCGCCCCGACCATCTCGTGGTGGTGGAACGAGACCCTGCCGTCCTTCTCGAAGCGACGTGTGCGCGGTTTGCCGACGTCGTGCAGCAGGGCGGCCAGACGCAGTACCAGATCCGGCCCCTCGCTCTCCAGGGCCATGGCCTGCTCCAGGACGATGAGCGTGTGGTCGTAGACGTCCTTGTGCCGGTGGTGCTCGTCCCGCTCCAGTCGCAGGGCCGGCAGCTCGGGCAGAACACGGTCGGCGAGGCCGGTGTCCACCAGCAGCGTCAGACCCTTGCGCGGATGGGCGGAGAGGACGAGCTTGTTCAGCTCGTCCCGGACCCGCTCGGCCGAGACGATCTCGATGCGCCCCGCCATGTCCGTCATGGCCGCCACCACCTCGGGCGCGACGTCGAAATCGAGCTGCGCGGCGAAGCGCGCGGCCCGCATCATCCGCAGCGGGTCGTCCGAGAAGGACTGCTCGGGTGTGCCCGGGGTCCGCAGCACGCGGGCCGCGAGGTCGTGCAGTCCCCCGTGCGGATCGATGAACTCCTTCTCCGGAAGCGCGACCGCCATGGCGTTCACCGTGAAGTCGCGCCGGACCAGATCCTCCTCGATCGAGTCGCCGTAGGAGACCTCCGGCTTGCGCGACGTACGGTCGTACGCCTCGGAGCGGTAGGTGGTGACCTCGATCTCAAAGACGCGCTCGGCGTCACCCACGCGGGCGTTCTTCTGTGCCCCGACCGTGCCGAAGGCGATGCCGACGTCCCAGAGGGCGTCCGCCCAGGGCCGCATGATCTCCAGTACGTCCTGCGGACGGGCGTCGGTGGTGAAGTCCAGGTCGTTGCCGAGCCGGCCGAGCAACGCGTCCCGGACCGAGCCGCCGACCAGGGCGAGGCTGAACCCGGCCGCCCGGAAGCGGCGGGCGAGGTCGTCGGCGACAGGGGCGACCCGCAGCAGTTCACTCACCGCGCGGTGCTGCACCTGGCTGAGGGCATGGGGCGTGACTTCGTTGGCGTTCGGCACAACAGAACAGGGTACGTGGCCCGGGCGGGCACGGCTTCCGTCCATAGCGCACATAGAGGACGGCAGGGCGGATCACCGGAAGCGGCGGACAGCCCCGGATGATCTCCGGCCGCACTCCGTGGCACTTCGGCCCGGCGCACCTCGTTACCATGCGTGGACGCACATTCCGACGACCACTGACGACGACGAGGGACGGGCGAGCGCGTGGCCGAGGCGGCAGTACCCCAGGGGACCAGTCCCTCACCTGCCCTCCGGCTGCTGCGGCGCGGTACGGCACTGCTCGCCGGAGCGCCCCTGCTGGCCGGTCTGCTCCAGTTGCCCGTCGCCGGCGCGGCGCAGGCCGGGCCGCGGGAGGCGGCGGCCGACGCGCGCGGGGTGTCCGTCGCCATCGACTCCCTGACGCCCGCCGTCCCCACCGACGGGGACACCGTGACCGTCTCCGGCACCGTCACCAACCACGGCAGGCGGCAGATCACCGACGCCCATGTGGGGCTGCGGGTGGGGCCCGGCGTCGACACCCGGTCCGGCGTCGACGCGGCGGCCAGGAACAGCACCGACCTCCAGGGCGCCGTCCCGCCGGAGATCGACGACAAGTACACGGAGAAGTTCTCCAAGCTGGTGCCGGGCGTCGCGGAGCACTTCAACATCTCCGTACCGGTCGACGAGCTGAACCTCGACAGGGACGGCGTCTACCAGTTCGCCGTCTCCCTCTCCGGCCAGACCTCGGAACAGCCCTGGGAGCGGATCCTCGGCATCCAGCGGACCTTCCTCCCCTGGCAGCCCGACGCGGCTGCCCCCAGGACGAGGACGACGTTCCTCTGGCCGCTGGTCTCCACCGTCCACATGGCGGCCCAGACGGGCCCGAACGAGGAGCAGACCCCGGTCTTCCTCGACGACGGCCTGGCCCAGGAGATCTCCCCGGGCGGCCGTCTGAACCAGATGGTTGCCCTGGGCAGGAACCTCGACGTCACCTGGGTCGTCGATCCCGACCTGCTGGCCTCCGTCGACGCGATGACGGGCACCTATCAGGTCCGCCAGGGCGACGAGACCGTCGAGGGCACGCAGCAGGAGGTCGCCAAGCAGTGGCTCGCCGACCTCCAGACCGCGGTGGCGTACAAGGAGGTCGTCGCACTCCCCTTCGCCGACCCGGACCTGGCCTCCCTCGCCCACGAGGGCACGGACATCACCGGCTCGCTGAGCCAGCTCAAGGACGCCACGGACGTCGTCGCCAACACGGTCGAACCGATCCTCCACGTCACGCCGAACACCGACTTCGCCTGGCCCGTGAACGGCGCCGTCGACGGATCGATCGTCAAGGTCGCCACCTCGGCCGGCGCCGACAAGGTGATCGCCCGCAGCGACAGCCTCCAGGAGACCAACGACCTGCCCTACACCCCGTCCGCGGCCCGTCCCATCGGCGGCGGCACCACCGCGGTCGTCGCGGACGCCCGGCTCTCCACGGCGTTCGAGGGCGACCTGACCAAGGCGTCCGCGTCCACACTCGCCGTCCAGCGGTTCCTCGCCCAGAGCCTGGCCCTGAACGTGCAGACCGACAAGCAGCGCAGCATCGTCGTCGCCCCGCAGCGGATGCCGACCGGAAGCCAGGCCCGCGCCATGGCCGAGGCGGTCACGGCCCTCCAGGGCAGCACCTGGTCCACACCGCAGAAGCTGACGGGCGCCGCCGCGGCCAAGCCCGACCCGGAGGCCACCACCAGGGTCCCGGGCGGCTCCGCCTACCCCAACCCGCTGCGCAAGCGGGAACTCCCGCGCGCGGCGTTCCAGCAGATCGCGCGGACCCAGGGCAAGCTCGACAACTTCGCGGTCGTCCTCTCCCAGGAGTCCCGGGTCGTGACGCCCTTCGGGCGCGCCCTCAACCGCGGCACCTCCGTCTCCTGGCGCGGACGGCCCACCGAGGCGGCCTCCTTCCGTATCGGCGTGGAGACCTACCTCGACGGGCTGACCGGCCGGGTCCGGCTCATCGACAAGTCGGAGACCAAGCTCTCCGGCCGCAGCGCCACGATCCCCGTGACCGTGCAGAACAACCTGGTGCAGGACGTCGGCCCGCTGGTACTGCGGCTCACCTCGACCAACCCGACCCGGCTGGAGATCGGCGGCGCCGCCTTCCAGGAGCAGCGGGTCGCCGTCTCCGGCGGCCACAGCCAGTCGGTGAAGTTCACCACCTCGGCCAACGCCAACGGCCGGGCCACGGTGATCGCCCAGCTCTACACGCTGGACGGACAGGTGTACGGGGAAGCGGTCACCTTCGACGTGAAGGTCACCGAGATCACGGCCACGGTGATGCTCGTCATCGGCGGCGGCGTCCTGCTGCTCGTCCTCGCCGGCTTCCGGATGTACACCCAGCGCAAGCGGGCCGCAGCCCGTGAGGCCGAGCAGGACGGCGACGACGACGGCACCGGCGCCTCCGACGACGGCGACGACGCCCCGGCCGAGGCAACCGGCGCCCCTGAACCGTCGCCCGCGGCCGAGGAGGCCGACGCCATCGGCGACGACCGCGACAGCCGCGGAACGGAGGACGCGCGGGACACCGCGGAGAACCCCGAGGGCCCCGGCGGACGTCTCCGGAAGGAGTCCGGCGCCCGTGTCCGGGCGGGCGACCACGAGCAGCCGAGTGACCCGGCACCGGACACCGCAGCGGAAAACACCGGCCCGTCCGGCACGGGTGAGAGAGTGGACCGTTGAGGATGTCGTGGCCGGTCGGCCCGGGACGATGAGGTGGGGTAACCATGAACGCGCCGTACGACGGTGACCGCGGTCGGGCCGTGGACGGCACGGGCCGCCCCGGGGGCCCGCCGCCGCCCGACCACGGCCCCGCGCCGCAGCAGCCCGCGGACACGTACCTCCAGGACGCCTACGCCCAGGACCCCTACCGGTCGCAGGACCTCTCCGCCCAGGACCCGGTCTCCGAGGCCCTCTACGACCGCGCCGCGCATCCCCCGCCGCCCCCGGGCACCTACGCCCCCCAGGAGCCCCTGTACGGCCACCCGGCGCCGTCGCCGCACGCCCCCGACCCCAGGGTCTGGGCCCGTACGCCGCCGCCGGAGCCCGAGGGCCCCACGCAGAACCTGCCGTACGGCGACGACCCGCGCACGACCCGCTTCGTCGGTGTGGACGACCTCGTCACCGGGGCCGGCGAGGAGCACCACGAGCCGGACGCCTTCGCCCATCTCTTCCGCGACCAGCAGCAGGGCGGCGGCCACCCCGCCTACGGGAACCACGCCCCGGTCCCCGCCCCGGCCGCGGCACCCGCGCCGCACTACGGGGGCGCCCCGAGCCCGTACGGCGGCGCTCCGGGCCCGGGCCCGTACGGCGGCCCCGCCGCCCCGGGCGGCTACGCGACACCCGGGCAGGGCGAGTACGCCGCTCCCGCGCAGGGGGAGTACGCGGCCCCCGCGCAGGGCGAGTACGCGGCGCCGGCCCCGGGCGGCTACGCGGCACCCCCACCGGGGGAGTACGCGGTGGCCGCCGCCCCCGAGGCGGCCGAGCCCGTCGAGGAACCGCTGCCCGCTCCCGCGGCCCCCAAGGGAGGGCGCGCGGGAGGACTGCTCAAGTCCAGCGCGCTGATGGCGGCGGGCACCATGGTCTCCCGGCTGACCGGGTTCATCCGCTCGGCGCTCATCGTCTCCGCCCTCGGCGTCGGCCTGCTCGGCGACACCTTCCAGGTGGCCTACCAGCTGCCGACGATGATCTACATCCTGACCGTCGGCGGCGGCCTCAACTCGGTGTTCGTCCCCCAGCTCGTGCGCGCCATGAAGGAGGACGACGACGGCGGCGAGGCCTTCGCCAACCGGCTGCTGACGCTCGTCATGGTGGCACTCGGCCTGCTCACCGCCCTGACGATCGTCACGGCGCCGGTGCTGATCAAGCTGCTCTCCGCCCCCGTCGCGAACGATCCGGCCGCCAACGAGGTGGGCATCACCTTCGTCCGCTACTTCCTGCCGTCGATCTTCTTCATGGGCCTCCACGTGGTCATGGGCCAGGTGCTCAACGCCCGCGGCAGGTTCGGCGCGATGATGTGGACACCGGTCCTCAACAACATCGTCATCATCGTCACCCTCGGCGCGTTCATCTGGGTGTACGGCACCGCGGAGAACTCCGGGATGAAGGTGACCAGCATCCCGCCCGAGGGCGAGCGGCTGCTCGGCCTCGGCGTGCTGCTCGGCCTCGTCGTCCAGTCCCTGGCGATGATCCCCTACCTGCGCGAGACCGGCTTCCGGCTGCGGCCGCGCTTCGACTGGAAGGGCCACGGACTCGGCAAGGCGATGACCCTCGCCAAGTGGACGGTCTTCTTCGTGCTCGCCAACCAGGCGGGCGCCATGATCGTCATCCAGCTCTCCACCGCCGCGGGCAAGGCATCCCCCGTCGACGGCACCGGCTTCGCCGCCTACGCCAACGCCCAGCTCATCTGGGGACTGCCGCAGGCCATCATCACCGTCTCCCTGATGGCCGCCCTGCTGCCCCGCATCTCGCGCTCCGCAGCCGAGGAGGACGGCGGCGCGGTCCGGGACGACATCTCCCAGGGGCTGCGCACCACGGCCGTCGCCATCGTGCCGGTCTCCTTCGGCTTCGTCGCCCTCGGCATCCCGATGTGCACGCTGATGTTCGGCTCGTCGGGCACCGGCGAGGCCACCAACATGGGCTTCATGCTGATGGCCTTCGGCCTCGGCCTCATCCCCTACTCGGTGCAGTACGTCGTCCTGCGCGCCTTCTACGCCTACGAGGACACCCGCACCCCCTTCTACAACACGGTCATCGTGGCCACCGTCAACGCGGGCGCCGCGGCCCTCTGCTTCCTGCTCCTCCCGGCCCGCTGGGCCGTGGTCGGCATGGCCGCCGCCTACGGCCTGGCCTACATGACCGGTGTCGGCGTCGCCTGGCGGAGGCTGCGCAAGCGGCTCGGCGGCGACCTGGACGGCTCCCGGGTGCTGCGCACCTACGCCCGGCTCTGCATCGCCTCCGTCCCGGCAGCTCTGATCAGCGGCGCCGCCTGCTACGGCATCACCCGCGTGCTCGGCCAGGGCGCCCTCGGATCGCTCGCCGCCCTGCTGGCCGGCGGGGCGCTCCTGATCGGCGTCTTCTTCGCCGCCGCCCGCCGCATGCGCATCGAGGAGGTCAACTCCCTGGTCGGTATGGTCCGCGGACGCCTGGGACGCTGAAACCGCGGGTAGGCGCACAACCATCGTCCACCCCCGTGTGTCGTGCATAGCGGTGGACTGTGGGCACAATTGGATCGGCGTCGGACCGCGTGCCGCGCAGGTGGAACCGGCGCGCATCGAATGGGGAGGCAGGAACGACGGTGGCGGAACGGAGCACAGCTGCCGTCGACGTGGCAGACAACAGCGGTGAGAAGCCGCTGACCGCACAGGCGGACCAGTCCACGGCCGACGGGGTGGCCAGCAACCGGGAGCGGGACACGGACAGCGACGAGGCACAGCGGAGCACCACCGGCGAGGAGGCCGTCCCGCCCTCGCCCCCCGAGCTGCACAGCGGGCACAAGCTCGCCGGACGCTACCGCCTGGAGGAATGCGTCACCCGCCTGGACGGCTTCAGCAGTTGGCGGGCGGTCGACGAGAAGCTGCGCCGTGCCGTCGGGGTCCACGTCCTCCCGGCCGACCACGCCCGCGCCCGCTCGGTGCTGGCCGCGGCCCGCTCCGCCGCGCTCCTCGGCGACCCGCGCTTCGTCCAGGTCCTCGACGCGGTCGAGGAGAACGACCTCGTCTACGTCGTCCACGAGTGGCTCCCCGACGCCACCGAACTGACCGCCCTCCTCGCCGCCGGCCCGCTGGAGGTGTACGACGCCTACCAGATGGTCAGCCAGGTCTCCTCCGCCATGGCCGCCGCCCACCGCGAGGGCCTCGCACATCTGCGCCTGAGCCCCAACGCCGTGCTGCGCACCTCGACCGGCCAGTGGCGCATCCGGGGTCTCGCCGTCAACGCCGCACTCCGCGGGATCGCCTCGGACACCCCCCAGCGCGCCGACACCGAGGCCGTCGGCGCCCTGCTGTACGCCTCCCTCACCCAGCGCTGGCCGTACGAGAACGACGCCTACGGCCTGTCCGGCCTGCCCAAGGACCTCGGTCTGATCCCGCCCGACCAGGTGCGGGCCGGCGTCCACCGCGGGCTGTCCGAGCTGGCCACGCGCGCGCTCGCCAACGACGGCGCCACCGCCTCGCGCCACGAGTCCCCGTGCACCACGCCGGAGGAGCTGGTGAAGGCGATCGGCGAGATGCCCCGCATCCGCCCGCCGGAGCCCACCTTCACCGCCCCGCCGGAGTACCAGCGCACGACCTACCAGCAGGGCCCGTACGGCCGCCCGGCACCGCACCCGGGGATCACCCAGCCGGTGCCGGCCCCGCCGCCCCCGTTGCAGAGCCGCACCGGCAAGGCCCTCAAGTGGGCCGTGTCCGCGCTGCTGATCGCCGCCCTGGGCCTGGGAAGCTGGCAGCTCGCCGACGCGCTCATGGAACGCGGCGGCAAGACCGACGACCAGAACCGGACCCAGACGACCGAGGGCGGCAACAAGGGCGGCGAGAAGCCCAAGCCGGTCAGGCCGCACGAGATCCACGACGCCGTCGAGTACTACCCCGACGGCAAGCCCCAGCACCCCAACGACGTGGGGCTCAGCTACGACGGCGACCCCGCCACGTACTGGCGCACCTACTCCTACAACGAGGGGCCCGAGCTGGCGCCCTACAAGCAGGGCGTGGGCATCATGTACGACCTGGGCACCGCCCGGAACGTCTCGTCCGCCTCGATAGGGCTGTACTACGGCGGTGCCCGCACCACGGCCCACCTGTACGCGGCCGACTCGCTCTCCTCCTCCGCCCCGCTCGGCTCCATGAAGGAGATCGGGCAGGTCTCGACGACCGGACAGAACCTGGAGTTCTCCGCCGAGCGCGCGGTGAAGACCCGCTACGTACTGGTGTGGATCACCTCCGCGCCGTACTCGGGGCGGGACGAGTACAGCGGGGCCGGATACAAGCAGGCGATCACCGAAGTGCGGTTCAAGGGCTGACGACGCGACGGGGGGTGGGGCGGCCCGATGGCAGAGAAACCCGGGGATCCCGCGGCATCGGACGAGACTCTGCTGGAGCGGCACGTCGCCGGTGATCCGGACGCCTTCGGCGAACTGGTACGGCGCCACCGCGACCGGCTCTGGGCCGTCGCCCTGCGGACGCTGGGGGACCGCGAGGAGGCCGCCGACGCCGTGCAGGACGCCCTTGTCTCGGCGTACCGGGCCGCGGGCACCTTCCGCGGCCAGGCGGCCGTCACCACCTGGCTGCACAGGATCACGGTGAACGCCTGCCTGGACCGTGCCCGCAAGGCCGCCTCCCGGAGGACGGCGCCGGTCGACGACGCCGAGCGGCTGGACCGGCTGCTGGAGCCCCATGAGTCCGCCTCGGCGCCCGCCGAGCGCAAGGACCTCCACCGCGAGCTGCTGGAAGCGCTGGACACCCTGCCGCCCGACCAGCGGGCCGCGCTGGTCCTGGTCGACATGCAGGCCTATCCGGTGGCGGAGGCCGCCCGCATCCTCGACGCCCCGGTCGGCACCATCAAAAGCCGCTGCGCCCGAGGCAGAGCCCGCCTCCTGCCCCTGCTCACCCATCTCCGCCCAGGCCGTCGCAACGACGGCGGGGCGGACAAGCAGGACGGGAAGACCGGCACCGGACGGAACCGGACCCGAGGGCCATCCGTCCCACCGGCAGCGGGACCCAGCGATCCAGCCACGGTGAAGGGCGGAGGTGGACGAGCGTGACATCGTCGACGGCGGACATGACCGGGCACCCGGACATCACCGAGATCTCCGATCTCACCGAGGGACTGCTCCCTCCGGCGAGGAGCACCGACATCCGGCGGCATCTGGAGGAATGCGCGTCCTGTGCCGATCTCCACGCCTCGCTGGAGGAGATCCGGGAGCTGATGGGAACCCTCCCGGCCCCCTCCCCGATGCCGGACGACGTGGCCGACCGGATCGATGCCGCTCTCGCCGCGGAGGCGGACACCCCCTCCGGGGACACCCATGACCACGTCCACGTTTCACGTGAAACATCGCCCGCCTCCGACCGGCCCTCGGGAGGCGCGCGCTCCTCGACCACGGGACCGGGCCGCAAGGGCGGCGGAAGCCCCCGGACCCGCGGGCGGGGCGGACGCCGCCGGATCGCGGTCCTGGGGGCGGTGGCCGCCGTCGCGGCCCTGGGGCTGGGCTCCGTGGTCGTGGCCTCCCTCACCGGCAGTGACGACCCCGGCACCACGGCCCACGCCAAGCAGGCCGCCGCCGTCGAGAGCTTCTCCGAGGACGGGCTCGAGGAACAGGTCACCGCGCTGCTGGCAGGGACCACGGGCACATCCGCCACGCCGCGCACCTTCGGTGCCGAGTCCGGGGCCGGCGAGAAGAACCGTGTCCTGAGGGAGCCGACGCTCCCCGGGTGCGTACAGCAGGGGATCGGCCGTGACGACGCGGTGCTGGCGACCGAGGATGGCGTCTACCAGGGAAGGCGTGCCATGCTCGTGGTACTGCCCGACCGCACCGACGACCGCAGGGTCACCGCCTATGTCGTCGAGTCGACGTGTGTGGACCAGCCGTCCATGAACAGGGCAAAGGTGCTGTTCACGCGCTCCTACGCCCGCTCCTGAGCCACCGCTCTCATCCCTTCGCACGATGCGCCCCGGCACAGCGGGAATGCGCGCCCCTTAGTATCCGTTGGGTCGGATGGGAGCAGAGGAATCAAGCCCCGCCCGGCCTTGTAAGACGCTGTCCAGAGACGAGGAATGAAGCCGTGAGTGACGTCCGAAACGTGATCATCATCGGCTCCGGCCCCGCCGGCTACACGGCGGCGCTGTACACCGCGCGCGCGTCGCTGAAGCCGCTGGTGTTCGAGGGCGCCGTCACCGCAGGCGGTGCGCTGATGAACACCACCGATGTGGAGAACTTCCCGGGCTTCCAGAACGGCATCATGGGCCCGGAGCTCATGGACAACATGCGCGCCCAGTCGGAGCGCTTCGGCGCCGAGCTCATCCCGGACGACATCGTCTCCGTCGACCTGTCCGGTGAGATCAAGACCGTCACCGACACCGCCGGTACGGTTCACCGGGCCAAGGCGGTCATCGTCGCCACCGGCTCCCAGCACCGCAAGCTCGGCCTGCCGAACGAGGACGCCCTCTCCGGTCGTGGCGTCTCCTGGTGCGCGACCTGCGACGGCTTCTTCTTCAAGGACCAGGACATCGCCGTGATCGGCGGTGGCGACACCGCGATGGAGGAGGCGACCTTCCTCTCCCGCTTCGCCAAGTCCGTCACGATCGTCCACCGCCGCGACACCCTGCGCGCCTCCAAGGCGATGCAGGAGCGCGCCTTCGCCGACCCGAAGATCTCCTTCGCCTGGGACAGCGAGGTCGCCGAGGTCGTCGGTGACCAGAAGCTGGCCGGGCTGAAGCTGCGCAACATCAAGACCGGCGAACTCTCCGACCTGGCCGTGACCGGCCTCTTCATCGCCATCGGTCACGACCCCCGCACCGAGCTCTTCAAGGGCCAGCTCGACCTGGACCCGGAGGGCTACCTCAAGGTCGACGCCCCGTCGACCCGCACCAGTGTGACCGGTGTCTTCGGCGCCGGCGACGTGGTCGACCACACGTACCGCCAGGCGATCACCGCAGCCGGTACCGGCTGTTCCGCGGCCCTCGACGCCGAGCGCTTCCTTGCCGCGCTCAGCGACGAGGACCAGGCCGAGCCCGAGAAGACTGCGGTCTGACCCCTATCCACGCATCCATGAGTGAGGAGCCCGTTGTGGCCGGCACCCTGAAGAACGTCACCGACGACACATTCGATGAGGATGTTCTCAAGAGCGACAAGCCCGTTCTCGTGGACTTCTGGGCCGCGTGGTGCGGTCCGTGCCGTCAGATCGCGCCGTCGCTGGAGGCCATCGCGGCCGAGTACGGCGAGAAGATCGAGATCGTCAAGCTGAACATCGATGAGAACCCGGCCACGGCTGCCAAGTACGGCGTCATGTCCATCCCGACCCTGAACGTCTACCAGGGCGGCGAGGTCGCCAAGACCATCGTCGGCGCCAAGCCGAAGGCCGCGATCGTCCGCGACCTTGAGGACTTCATCGCCGACTGATGTTTCACGTGAAACACGCATGGGCCGTCCCGGAAGGGGCGGCCCATACGGCGCTACCGGGTGGCTCCCGGCATCACAGCGGCCGCAGCACCGGATCCTTCTGAACGGCGCCGAGAAGCCGGTCCAGTGCCATCTCCACGTCTTCCTTCCAGGACAGCGTGGACCGGAGCTCCAGCCGGAGCCGGGGATGGTGCGGATGGGGCCGCACCGTCTTGAAGCCCACGGCCAGCAGATGATCCGCCGGCAGCATGCAGGCGGGTTCCTTCCAGCGGGTGTCCCCGAATGCCTCGATGGCCTTGACACCCCGCCGCAGCAGATCCTTGGCGACGGTCTGCACCATCACCCGGCCGAGCCCCTGTCCCCGGTAGGCGGGCAGGAGGAAGGCCGTGATCAGTTGCACCGCGTCGGACGCTACCGGGCTCGTGGAAAAGGCCACCGAACGGGGAACGTAGGCGGGCGGCGCGTAGAGCACGAAGCCCACGGGCACGTCGTCGACCCGCACCACCCGGCCGCAGGAGCCCCAGTCCAGCAGCACGGCCGAGATCCAGGACTCCTTCTCCCGGGCCGCCCTGTTCTCTCTCACCGCGGCTTCGCCCCTGACCGGGTCCAGCTCCCAGAAGACGCATGAGCGGCAGCGCTGGGGGAGGTCCTGAAGGTTGTCCAGCGTGAGCGGTACGAGCCGACGCCCCATGAAGGCTGTTCCTCGCTTCCTTCGCCCGCGGATTCGCGGGCCACTGTCAGAGCGCGCCGTTCCCTGAGCAGGCTGCCGATGAACCCGCCGAGCGCGCCCAGTCCCAAACCCCCGCCGATCAGAGCGATACGGCTCATGGTCCGCATGTCCCCTGTCTCCTTCTCAGAGGTGCCCGCTTCTCAGAGGTACGGCCGGATGATGGCGCCACCTTCCAGCATCGTAACCACGCCGGGATGACGTCGACACCGGCCCAAAGCAAAGGGCGGACCGTGTTCCGGTCATCACCGGTACGGTCTGCCCTCAGCGTGTGGGTCGGTCTCGGGTCAGTCGTCGGAGCCGTCCTCCGGGACGTCCGGCAGACCCTTCTGGAGCACCGGTCCCTCACCGGGGGCGAGGCTGCCGAGGATCCTCTCCAGATCCTCCATGGAGGCGAACTCCACGGTGATCTTGCCCTTCTTCTGTCCGAGGTCGACCTTCACCCGGGTCTCGAAGCGGTCCGAGAGCCGCGTCGCCAGATCGGACAGCGCCGGGGAGACCAGGGAGCCGGCCCGGGGCCCCTTGGACCGCTGCGGCTTCGGGGAACGGGAGCCCATCAGGGTCACGATCTCCTCGACCGCTCGCACCGAGAGCCCCTCGGCCACGATCCGGTGAGCCAGCCGGTCCTGCTCCTCCGAGTCATCGACCGAGAGCAGCGCCCGCGCGTGCCCGGCGGAGAGAACACCGGCGGCGACGCGGTTCTGCACCTTCGGGGACAGCTTCAGCAGACGCAGGGTGTTGGAGACCTGAGGGCGGGAACGGCCGATGCGGTCCGCGAGCTGGTCATGGGTGCAGTTGAAGTCCCTCAGCAACTGGTCGTAGGCAGCTGCCTCTTCCAGCGGGTTGAGCTGTGCGCGGTGCAGGTTCTCCAGCAGCGCGTCGAGGAGGAGCTTCTCGTCCTCGGTGGCCCGGACGATCGCCGGGATCGCCTCCAGCCCTGCCTGCCGGCTCGCCCGCAGACGGCGCTCACCCATGATGAGTTCGTAGTGGGCCGGGCCCACCTGACGCACGACGACCGGCTGGAGAAGGCCGACCTCCTTGATGGAGGTGACCAGTTCGGCCAGGGCGTCATCGTCGAACACCACACGCGGCTGCCGCGGGTTCGGCCTGATGGCGTCGAGCGGGATCTCGGCGAAGTGGGCGCCCAGCGGAGCCGCTGGTGCCCCGGCTCCGGCTCCCTCTGTTTCACGTGAAACAGAGGGCAGCGTCGTCACCTTCGCGGCGGCCACTCCCCGGTCATGCGGAAGCACGGGCACTCCGGTGGCGGATCCCGCGTTCCCCAGCGCGGCCGAGGCCACGGACTTCTCGGTCGGGGCGGCAGGGATCAGTGCGCCAAGACCTCGGCCCAGCCCCCTTCGTCGCTCACTCACTGGATCCCCTCCACCGTGTTCGGGTCGTTCTGGGCGTGGGCCGGATCATAGGCGACCGCGACGCCCCTCAGCGCGATCTCGCGTGCCGCCTCCAGATAGGAGAGGGCTCCGCTCGATCCTGGATCGTAGGTCAGTACCGTCTGCCCATAGCTCGGCGCCTCGGAGATGCGGACCGAGCGGGGAATGCTCGTCCTCAGCACCTCCTCGCCGAAGTGGGTGCGGACCTCCTCGGCGACCTGGGAGGCCAGCCGGGTCCGGCCGTCATACATGGTGAGCAGGATCGTCGACACATGCAGCGTGGGGTTGAGGTGCCCCCGGACCAGATCGACGTTGCGCAGAAGCTGGCCGAGACCCTCCAGCGCGTAGTACTCGCACTGGATCGGGATCAGCACCTCCTCTCCGGCGACCAGGGCGTTGACGGTCAGCAGACCGAGGGAGGGCGGGCAGTCGATGAGGATGTAGTCCAGCGGCTGCTCATACGCCTGGATCGCCCTCTGCAGCCGGCTCTCGCGCGCGACCAGGGAGACCAGCTCGATCTCGGCACCGGCGAGGTCGATGGTGGCCGGGGCGCAGAAGAGGCCCTCCACATCGGGGACCGGCTGGACAACCTCGGAGAGCGGCCTGCTCTCGACCAGGACGTCGTAGATGGAGGGGACCTCGGCATGGTGGTCGATACCCAGTGCCGTGGAGGCATTGCCCTGCGGGTCGAGGTCGACGACCAGAACGCGGGCGCCATGAAGGGCCAGTGAAGCGGCGAGGTTGACGGTGGTCGTGGTCTTGCCCACGCCGCCCTTCTGGTTGGCGACGATGATCACGCGGGTCTGCTCGGGCCGTGGCAGGCCCTCACCGGCGCGGCCCATCGCCTCCACCGCGAGTTGGGCAGCACGACCGATCGGGGTGTCGTCCATGGGCGGCGGTGTTTCACGTGAAACATCCGCTCCCATGGACTCGGTACGGGGACCGGGGACCGGGTCGGTCATCGGTCCCGCGATGTTGGCGTCGGACCGCAAGGATTCACTCTCCTCGACTTCAGGCTCGCAATGAACAGAGCCTCCCATGCCCCCAGGGTCATGAACCAGCGAGGCCCGATCTTCTGTGGAGAAATCCACCTCTGTGGACAACTTCGTGCCCCGCGCGGATGACAAGGGGCCGAAGGAACGGGGTTTCTCTTCGAGGGAGCCGAGAGGCTTTCGGTCACGCGGTTCGGCCGCAGCCCGGCCGCGACCGATGATGCCGTGCAGCAGTGAGCGACGTTTCACGTGAAACACGATGCACAGCCGCTCACCCTGGATCGCCGCGACACTCCGGCACACAGGGGCGGGGGAGCTGGGGTGGAGTACGTCCGCCGGGCGAGGGACGGCGCCCCCACCGGGACCGCACGGGTCCGCCACCGACACGGCGCGGACCCTTCAGCAGGGCGGCTCGGCGCTTCCGCGCCCCCTCCGACGGCGGCGTACGGCGCGCTATCCGCGACGGCGGCGCACCCGTCCCGTACGGGCCGCCTTGGCGCGCTTGGCCGCGAAGCGCACACCTCCGGGGCTCTCCCCGACCTCGACCCGCACCACGGTGGACCGGGGATCCACGACCCCCTCACCGACGTGCAGGATGGAGGTCTCGACGGCACCCAGCTTGCTGAGGGCGCTGGACGCGGCCTTCAGCTCCTCCTCGGCCGTGTCCCCCTTGAGCGCCAGCATCTCCCCGTAGGGGCGGAGCAGGGGGATGCCCCAGGTGGCCAGGCGGTCCAGCGGGGCCACCGCGCGGGCCGTCACCACATGGACGGGCGGGATCTTGCCCATAACCTCCTCGGCCCGGCCGCGCACCACCGTGACATGGTCCAGGCCGAGCAGCTCCACGACCTCGGTCAGGAAGGTGGTGCGCCGCAGCAGGGGCTCCAGGAGCGTGATCTTCAGATCACCGCGGACGAGCGCGAGAGGGATGCCGGGCAGTCCGGCGCCCGAGCCCACGTCGCAGACCATGACGCCCTCGGGAACGACTTCGGAGAGCACCGCGCAGTTCAGCAGGTGCCGCTCCCACAGGCGGGGGACCTCGCGCGGCCCGATCAGGCCGCGCTGCACTCCCGCCTCGGCGAGCAGCTCCGCGTAGCGGACCGCGTCCGCGTAGCGATCGCCGAACACCTCGCGTGCTTGCTCGGGCGCGGGGGGGAGCTCCGCTGCCTCCGTCACGGGGACCGTCCTTCCGTTGCGCACCGGCGCGCCGGGCGTTGATGCCAGAGCCACCAGAACTGTCGGGCTGAGAAAAATCCGGCCCCGCCTGCTCTACAGACGGGGCCGGTCGTGTGCGGGGACCGCGGTCAGGCGGGGAGTACGACGACGAAGCGCTGCGGCTCCTCGCCCTCGGACTCGCTGCGCAGGCCCGCGGCCTTGACCGCGTCGTGCACGACCTTGCGCTCGAACGGGGTCATCGGGTCGAGCCGCACGGCCTCGCCGGCGCTCTTCGCCTCGGCGGCGGCCTTGGCGCCCAGCTCGGAGAGCTCGGCCCGCTTCTCGGCCCGGTATCCGGCGATGTCGAGCATCAGCCGGCTGCGGTCCCCGGTCTCGCGATGCACGGCCAGGCGCGTCAGCTCCTGCAGCGCCTCCAGCACCTCGCCCTCGTGGCCGACCAGCTTGTTCAGGTCGCGGCCGCCGGAGTCGCTGATGATGGAGACCGAGGCGCGGTCGGCCTCGACGTCCATGTCGATGTCACCGTCGAGGTCGGCGATGTCGAGCAGACCCTCCAGGTAGTCCGCGGCGATCTCGCCCTCCTGCTCCAGGCGGGTCAGGGTGTCTGCGCCCTCGGCAGCGGCGGAGGTGGTGCCTTCCGTCACGGGATGGACTCCTTCTTACTTCTTCGACGGGGACTTGGGCCGCTGCGGGCCCTTGCGCTGCCCGGACTGGGCCTTGCTGCGGCCGCCGGCACCGGGCTTCTTGGCCCCGGCGGGCTTGGCGCCCTCCTGGGCGTCGTCCGGCTCGCCGGACTTGGTGAGCGAGGTCTTCGGCTCCGACTCGCCGGGCTTGGCGGACTGGCGCTGGGACTTGCTCTGCCGCTTGGGCTGCTGCCGCTTCTGGGTGCCCGCGGTGACGGTGGTGCCGTCCTCGGTCTCCACCACGGTGCTCGCGTCGCTCTTCACCACGGTGCCGTCGGCCTGGGCCGCGAGGCCCGCCTTGCTGAGACCGTTGATGAACTTGCGCTCGAACTCGTTGCGGTCCCGGCCCTTGGCGACGATGGCCTTCACGATGGCCTTCTCGCCGCGGCTGCGGGTCCTGCCGTGCTCGGTGACGTGCTTGTGCAGGCGCTCCAGGTAGGAGGCCTGGGCCTTGGAACCCGGGGTCGGGTTGTTGTGGATGACGTACATCTGCTGGCCCATGGTCCACACGTTGGTGGTCAGCCAGTAGACGAGGACACCGACGGGGAAGTTGACGCCGAAGACGGCGAACATGACCGGGAAGACGTACATCAGCAGCTTCTGCTGCTGCATGAACGGCGTCTTCACGGTGGTGTCGACGTTCTTCGTCATGAGCTGGCGCTGGGTGAAGAACTGCGACGCCGACATCATGATGATCATGATCGCGGTGACGACCCGGACATCGGTCAGCGAGGCGCTGAGCGCGGTGACGTCGGCCTCGCTGCTGAAGAACTTCGAGGCCAACGGGGCACCGAAGATGTGCGCCTTCTGCGCGCTCTCCAGCAGGGGCTGGTCGATCCGGCCGATGGTGTCGTTCGAGGCGATGCCGTTGAGCACGTGGTACAGCGCGAAGAAGAACGGGGACTGCGCCAGGATGGGAAGGCACGAGGAGAGCGGGTTGGTGCCCGTCTCCTTGTACAGCTTCATCATCTCTTCGGACTGACGCTGCTTGTCGTTCTTGTAGCGCTCCTGGATCTTCTTCATCTCCGGCTGGAGCGTCTGCATCGCCCGTGTGGCCTTGATCTGCTTCACGAAGAGCGGGATCAGGCAGATGCGGATCAGGATCACCAGGGACACGATGGACAGGCCCCAGGCCCAGCCGGTGTCAGGTCCGAAGATCGCCCCGTACACCGTGTGGAACTGGACGATGACCCAGGAGACGGGCCAGGTGATGAAACTGAAGAGACTGGCAATCGTGTCCACTAATCATGCTCCTTGGGCATGGGGCGAGGTCTCTGCGGCCGGGCTCGCCGGGTGTTCCCCGTCGGTGGCCGGTTCGGCGGCGGAGGGCCCGCCCCTGCGTGCGCGCCATGCGTCACGCAGCATTTCGTGCCACCGCGGCCGCTTGCGCGGCGGGACGTGGTCCACGCCGCCCAGCGACCACGGATTGCACCGCAGGATGCGCCAGGCGGTGAGTGCCGTGCCCTTGATGGCACCGTGCCGGTCGATGGCCGTGTAGCCGTAGTGGGAACACGACGGGTAGTACTTGCAGACCGGCCCGAGCAGCGGACTGATCGTCCACTGGTACAGCTTGATCAGGGCCAGCAGCGGGTACTTCATCGTGCGCCCCCTCCCAGTAGCCGCTCCAGGGCGGCGTCCAGGTCTCGGGCCAGCAGTGTGTGGTCGGCGTCGCCCGCACCGGGCAGCGCTCGTACGACTACCAGGCTACCGGGGGGCAACCGGTCGACCCGGTCGCGCATCAGATGGCGAAGCCGACGCTTCACCGTGTTGCGCGTCACCGCTCCACCCACGGCTTTGCTCACGACGAAACCCGCACGTGTCGGGGGAGCGCTCTCCCCAGGCGCGTGCGGGTCCGTTGTACCGCTTCGTAGGTGGACGACGAGGGTCGGGCGGCCGGCCCGACGGCCCCGTCGTACCGCGGTCGCGAAGTCCTCGCGCCGCCTCAGCCGGTTCTCGGTGGGCAGCACGATGTCATGACCTGACCGGGATCAGGCGGACAGGCGGGCGCGACCCTTGCTGCGGCGGGACGCGAGGATCGCGCGACCGGCACGGGTACGCATACGCAGCCGGAAGCCGTGGGTCTTCGCGCGGCGACGGTTGTTCGGCTGGAAGGTGCGCTTGCTCACTCGGGGGCTCCAGAAAGATTCGTGGTTGGCGGGGTGCCGTCCTGGCTGTCACCGTGCGCCCACGAGTAGCTCGCGTTACGCCCGAGTGCACCGCTTTCCCGATCACCTTGGAACGCGATCTGTGCCCATCGGAGGCAGGCGGCAGCAGCCATCGACAACTCGACCTCGTTACGGTACGTGCGACTGCGCCATCAGGTCAAACCAGTGGTCGCCGGGAGACACTTGTCCACAGGCTGGGGACAACAACTTGAACCCTACCCGCCGCGCTGACTACCGTGGCTGGACTCCGATTCGTTCCTTTCTCCCTGCACCACCCGAGCTTCACCCCGACCCGTCCCCGGATCACACCTTCGAGGGACTCACTGAGAGAGCGTGTTCCGTGGCCGACGTACCTGCCGATCTTGCCGCAGTGTGGCCACGCGTTCTGGAGCAGCTTCTGGGGGAGGGTCGCGGCCAGGGGGTGGAGTCCAAGGACGAGCACTGGATCCGGCGCTGCCAGCCGCTCGCGCTGGTGGCGGACACCGCCCTGCTCGCCGTGCCGAACGAGTTCGCGAAGAACGTGCTGGAGGGCCGGCTGGCCCCGGTGGTCAGCGAGACGCTGAGCCGGGAGTGCGGCCGCCCGATCCGCATCGCGATCACCGTCGACGAGTCCGCCGGGGAGCTCCCGGCCGCCCCCGCCACGCCGGTGGGACCGGCGCGTCCCCAGCCGCAGCCCCGCTACGAGGAGCCCGAGCTCCCGGCGCCGGGCCGCGACGAGTACCGGGACGACTACGAGGGGTACGGCCGCCACCGCGGCGACCAGCTCCCCACGGCCCGGCCCGCCTATCCGCAGGAGTACCAGCGGCCGGAGCCCGGCTCCTGGCCCCGCCCGGGGCAGCAGGAGGACTACGGCTGGCAGCAGCAGCGGCTCGGCTTCCCCGAGCGCGACCCGTACGCCTCGCCGTCCTCGCAGCAGGACCAGTACGGCGGGCCGCCCCCGGACGCCTACGGCGGCGGTCCGTACGCCCAGGAGTACGGACCGCGGCACCAGGAGCGCCCCCCGTACGACGGGCCGCGCGACTACGACCGCGGGCGCGGCGACTACGACCAGCGCGGCCGGCGGGAGCCGCCCGAGCCGGCGCCGCCCGGCGCGGGCCACGTGCACCGGGGCGGCCCGGTCGGCCCGGGTCCCGCCACCGGCGCCCCGGGGCCCCTGGCGGCGCAGCCCGCGCCGGCCACCGGCCCGGGCGAGCCGACCGCCCGGCTGAACCCGAAGTACCTCTTCGACACCTTCGTGATCGGCGCCTCCAACCGCTTCGCGCACGCCGCGGCGGTGGCCGTCGCCGAGGCGCCGGCCAAGGCGTACAACCCCCTGTTCATCTACGGGGAGTCGGGGCTCGGCAAGACGCACCTGCTGCACGCCATCGGGCACTACGCCCGCAGCCTCTACCCGGGCACACGGGTGCGCTACGTCAGCTCCGAGGAGTTCACCAACGAGTTCATCAACTCCATCCGCGACGGCAAGGGCGACAGCTTCCGCAAGCGCTACCGCGAGATGGACATCCTGCTCGTCGACGACATCCAGTTCCTGGCGGACAAGGAGTCGACGCAGGAGGAGTTCTTCCACACCTTCAACACGCTCCACAACGCGAACAAGCAGATCGTGCTCTCCAGCGACCGGCCGCCGAAGCAGCTCGTGACGCTGGAGGACCGGCTGCGCAACCGGTTCGAGTGGGGTCTGATCACGGACGTCCAGCCGCCGGAGCTGGAGACGCGCATCGCGATCCTGCGCAAGAAGGCGGTCCAGGAGCAGCTCAACGCCCCGCCGGAGGTGCTGGAGTTCATCGCCTCCCGGATCTCGCGCAACATCCGCGAGCTGGAGGGCGCGCTGATCCGGGTGACGGCGTTCGCCTCGCTCAACCGGCAGCCGGTGGACCTGGGGCTGACCGAGATCGTCCTGAAGGACCTGATCCCCGGCGGTGAGGACTCGACGCCGGAGATCACCTCGACGGCCATCATGAGCGCGACCGCCGACTACTTCGGGCTCACGGTCGAGGACCTGTGCGGCAGCTCGCGCGGCCGCCAGCTCGTGACGGCCCGGCAGATCGCCATGTACCTGTGCCGGGAGCTGACGGACCTGTCGCTGCCGAAGATCGGCGCGCTGTTCGGCGGCCGGGACCACACCACGGTCATGCACGCCGACCGCAAGATCCGCAACCTCATGGCGGAGCGGCGCTCCATCTACAACCAGGTGACCGAGCTGACCAACCGCATCAAGAACGGCTGACGCGCTCCGTCCACACGGTGTGGAGGCGCTCCCGGGAGATCCGGGGGCGCCTTTCGCGTGCCGGGGGCCGGGCCCGGGGCCCGGCCCTTCCTCGCGGCCCTTCCGCCCGGACCGGCGGTCCCGGGCACCCGCCGCCGCGCCGCTCCGGAGCCGCCGAGGCGCAGAGCACCGGCGGGGCCGTGCGGCTCGGCGGGGATCCCATACTCCCGTCACGCCGCGCGCCCGGGCGCCCCGGCCGTGTCCGGGGCCGCGCACTCCCGCTCCGGGCGGCCGGAACCACGCCCCGCGTCCTCCCACCCGTCCCGGCGTGCCCGCGCCCCCCGCAGGCACGCACCGCCGCTCCCCGGTCGCCGCGCAGGGCGCCCGTCCGCCCCGAGCGGCCCCCCGCCCCTCCCGGGGCGCTCCGGCGCCCCCGAGGCCCCACGCGGCCCCTCCCGGCGTCCGCAGGACGGTGTGAACCCGCATGAACGACCACCGGAGCCGCTCACGGAGCCCCCTCAGCGGTCCGCGGCGATCCCGCGGCGCACCCCGGACGATCCCGCCGCGGTGCCCTCCCAGCGGTCCTGCGGCGCCCCCACGGGCCCTCTCACGACGCCCCCGCAGCCGGCCGACGCCGTGGATCCGCCCCACCCGCCGGTAACCACTGTTCGAATCGGGCCGGGGTTACGGCTGCTCTCCACAGATTCGGCGACTTTTTTCCGTCCACACCTTGGGGATCGCGAAGTTGTCCCGATCTTGTCCACAGGCCAGGCTGATGAGGGACCATCAAGCCAGGTCACTGGCATGTGGATTCGTGGAAAAAAGATCTCCACAGGCTGTGGACAACGAAACGGTCCACAGCCTGTGCGCCAGGTTGTCCACGGGCAACTCACAGGTCGAGGCCGGTTGTCCCCAGTGATCCCCTGCTTCTCCACATGGCTGTCCACTGTTCGGCAACCCGACGCGGCAGATCACCGCGTCGAGTGAAAGGCGTCACATCGAGCTGCCTGATTGGGCTGTGGGAAAGGTGGGTAAACCTGGGGACGCACCTGGGGAGAAGTAGCCGCTGCCTGTGCACGGTGTGTGCAGAACTTTCTGTTCTCCACAGAGACACCGAGTTGTCCACCGTCTTCGCCCACAGGGCCCGTGGACAAAATTTCCGCTCTGACCTGCGCAAACGAGGTTATCCACGGTATCCACAGGCCCTACTACTACTCCCAACCAGAGAGAGAGTGGAATCCGTTTCGAAGCGGGTCCTGTGCACAACTCGCCCTCTCGAGCCCGACCGCCCCTCGTCGCCGCTTGACCCCGAAGGGCACCTACTGTCAGTGGGGTGCGTCAGACTGGTCCCCGGTGTCCTGCCCCCGACAGGGGCCCACGACACCGGGTCAGACGACGAAGGCGAAGCAGGGCGAGAAGCGCCGGCAACAGCAGGAGGCGGCTTACGGTGAAGATCCGGGTGGAACGCGACGTACTCGCGGAGGCAGTGGCCTGGGCGGCACGCAGCCTCCCGGCCCGTCCGCCGGCTCCGGTCCTCGCGGGCCTGCTGCTGAAGGCGGAGGAAGGGCAGCTCAGCCTGTCCAGCTTCGACTACGAGGTCTCCGCGAGGGTGTCGGTCGACGCGGAGACGGAGGAGGAGGGCACCGTCCTGGTCTCCGGCCGCCTCCTCGCCGACATCTCCCGCGCCCTGCCCAACCGGCCGGTGGAGATCTCCACCGACGGCGTCCGGGCGACGGTGGTCTGCGGCTCCTCGCGGTTCACCCTCCACACCCTGCCCGTGGAGGAGTACCCGGCGCTCCCGCAGATGCCCAACGCCACCGGCACGGTGCCCGGAGAGGTGTTCTCCGCCGCCGTGCAGCAGGTGGCCATCGCCGCCGGGCGCGACGACACGCTGCCCGTCCTCACCGGTGTGCGCATCGAGATCGAGGGCGACACCGTCACGCTGGCCTCCACCGACCGCTACCGCTTCGCGGTCCGCGAGTTCCTGTGGAAGCCGGAGAACCCGGAGGCGTCCGCCGTCGCCCTGGTGCCCGCCAAGACGCTGCTGGACACCGCCAAGGCCCTGACCAGCGGCGACCAGGTGATCCTGGCGCTGTCCGGCTCGGGCGCCGGCGAGGGCCTGATCGGTTTCGAGGGCGCCGGCCGCCGCACCACGACCCGGCTCCTGGAGGGCGACCTCCCGAAGTACAAGACGCTGTTCCCGACCGAGTTCAACAGCGTCGCCGTGATCGAGACCGCCCCCTTCGTCGAGGCCGTCAAGCGCGTGGCCCTGGTCGCCGAGCGCAACACCCCGGTGCGGCTGAGCTTCGAGCAGGGCGTGCTCATCCTGGAGGCCGGCTCCAGCGACGACGCACAGGCCGTGGAGCGGGTCGACGCGCAGCTGGAGGGCGACGACATCTCGATCGCCTTCAACCCGACGTTCCTGCTGGACGGGCTGAGCGCCATCGACTCCCCCGTGGCCCAGCTCTCCTTCACGACGTCCACCAAGCCCGCGCTGCTCAGCGGCAGGCCCGCGCTGGACGCCGAGTCGGACGACGCGTACAAGTACCTGATCATGCCGGTGCGGCTGAGCGGCTGAGCCCGCCGCGGCACCGCGGGACCGCCGTCGGTTGTCCACAAGCTGAGGACAAAGGTGCAGGTGGGGGCGTACGACTGAGCGCGTATGCCCACAACTGTGCATGGGCGCACGGGTCTAGGCTCGGACGCGGGTACGAAAGTGCCGCGGCGCGTACCCCACAGGGTGGGCACCGCCACGTGACCTCGCAGACCTAAGGAACACAACTGATGGAGCTCGGTCTCGTCGGACTCGGCAAGATGGGCGGCAACATGCGCGAGCGGATCCGCCGCGCCGGCCACACCGTCATCGGGTACGACCGCAACCCCGACCTCGCCGACGTCCACAGCCTGGAAGAACTGGTGGACAGGCTGGAGGGGCCGCGGGCGGTCTGGGTGATGGTCCCGGCCGGCGAGCCCACCCAGGCGACCGTCGACCGCCTCGCCGAACTGCTGGCGCCCGGTGACGTCGTCGTCGACGGCGGCAACTCCCGCTGGACCGACGACGAGCGGCACGCCGATCAGCTCGCGGCCAAGGGCATCGGCTTCGTCGACTGCGGCGTCTCCGGCGGCGTATGGGGCCTGGAGAACGGCTACGCGCTGATGTACGGCGGGACCGCGGAGGACGTCGCCAAGGTGCGGCCGGTCTTCGACGCGCTCAAGCCGGAGGGCGATCTCGGCGCGGTGCACGCCGGGAAGGTCGGCGCGGGCCACTTCGCCAAGATGGTCCACAACGGCATCGAGTACGCCATGATGCAGGCCTACGCCGAGGGCTGGGAACTGCTGGAGAAGGTCGACTCCGTGGACAACGTCCGCGAGGTCTTCCGCTCCTGGCAGGAGGGCACGGTCATCCGCTCCTGGCTGCTCGACCTCGCCGTGAACGCCCTGGACGGCGACGAGCACCTGGCTGACCTGCGCGGTTACGCCCAGGACTCCGGCGAGGGACGCTGGACGGTGGAGGCCGCCATCGACCACGCGGTGCCGCTGCCGGCGATCACCGCGTCGCTGTTCGCGCGGTTCGCGTCCCGGCAGGACGACTCGCCGCAGATGAAGATGATCGCCGCGCTGCGCAACCAGTTCGGCGGCCACGCGGTGGAGAAGAAGTAGGCACAACCCGAACGTTGGGAGGTCGGCGAACGACCATGCACGTCACGCATCTGTCGCTGGCCGACTTCCGTTCGTACGCCCGGGCCGAGGTGGAGCTGGACCCGGGCGTCACCGCCTTCGTCGGCCCCAACGGCCAGGGCAAGACCAACCTCGTCGAGGCCGTCGGCTACCTCGCCACCCTCGGCAGCCACCGGGTCTCCTCCGACGCGCCCCTGGTCCGCCTGGGCGCCGACCGCGCCGTGATCCGCGCGCGGGTCCGGCAGGGCGAGCGCGAGCAGCTCGTCGAGCTGGAGCTGAACCCGGGCCGTGCCAACCGGGCCAGGATCAACCGGTCCTCGCAGGTCAGGCCGCGCGACGTCCTGGGCATCGTGCGCACCGTGCTGTTCGCGCCCGAGGACCTCGCGCTGATCAAGGGCGACCCCGGGGAGCGCCGCCGCTTCCTCGACGAGCTGATCACCGCCCGCTCCCCGCGGATGGCCGGGGTCCGCTCCGACTACGACCGGGTGCTCAAGCAGCGCAACACCCTGCTGAAGTCGGCGGCGCTCGCCCGCCGCCACGGCGGCCGGACGATGGACCTGTCCACCCTGGACGTCTGGGACCAGCACCTGGCACGGGCCGGTGCCGAGCTGCTCGCCCGGCGCCTGGAGCTGATCGCCGCGCTTGAGCCGCTGGCCGACAAGGCGTACGAGCAGCTCGCCCCCGGCGGCGGCCCGGTCGCCCTGGAGTACCGGCCCTCGGCGCCCGGTGAGGCGCACACCCGCGAGGACCTCTACGAGCAGATGTCGGCCGCGCTCGGCGAGGCGCGCAAGCAGGAGATCGAGCGGGGCGTGACCCTGGTCGGTCCGCACCGCGACGACCTGCTGCTCCGGCTCGGCCGGATGCCCGCCAAGGGGTACGCCTCGCACGGCGAGTCCTGGTCGTACGCGCTGGCGCTGCGGCTGGCCTCGTACGAGCTGCTGCGGGCGGAGGGCAACGAGCCGGTCCTGGTGCTCGACGACGTCTTCGCGGAGCTGGACGCCCGCCGCCGTGCGCGGCTGGCGGAGCTGGTGGCCCCCGGCGAGCAGGTGCTGGTCACCGCGGCGGTCGACGACGACGTGCCGAAGGCGCTGGCCGGGGCGCGGTACGCGGTGGCGGAGGGAACGGTGGAGCGGGTATGAGCGGCGACGGGACGGGCCCCGCGGGGCGGACGGCCGGGAGGGCGGCCCCGGGCACCCGCCCGGCGGCCGGCGGCGAACGGCCCGGTGGCCTCCCCGACGGCGCCGCCGGGACCCAGGGGAACGCTCCGGCGCACTCCGGTGTGGACCTCGCGCGGGTGGCGCTGCGGGCGGCGCGCGAGGCGGCCCGCGCGCGGGGCGACGCGGCGCAGCAGCGCACCGCCCGGCGCGGGGGCCTGCGCTCCGGCGCGCGTGCCGACGGACGCGATCCCATGGCGCTGGGACCGGCGATCAACCGGCTGATCACGGAGCGCGGCTGGGAGACCCCGGCCGCCGTGGGCGGGGTGATGGGCCGCTGGCCGCAGATCGTGGGCGAGGACGTGGCCAAGCACTGTGTGCCGGAGCGGTACGACGAGGACGAGCGGGTGCTGCTGGTGCGGTGCGACTCGACGGCCTGGGCGACCAATCTGCGGCTGCTGGCGCCGACGCTGGTCGCCCGGCTCAACGAGGACCTGGGGCACGGGGCGGTGCGGGTGATCAAGGTGCAGGGTCCCGGGGGGCGCTCCCGCCACTACGGTCCCCTGCGCGCGCCGGGGAGCACGGGGCCGGGCGACACCTACGGCTGAGGCTCCGTCCTCCCACTGAGGCCGCGCGCCCGCTTCGGCCGGGCTGCGCTCCTTCGCCGGGGGCCGTGCGCCCGGGCCGGGGCTCCGCGCTTAGGCGGGGCCCGGCGCTTCGGGGCGGTTCCGCCGTGGGCCCGGACGCGGGCGGAGGGCGTCCGGCGGTGACGTCGAGGCCCGTTGGCCGGGTCCGTCGCCGCTCAGGCATGCCGCCGCGGTCGCTGTGCGGTGCCGTTCGCCGCCGCTCCGGCGGTGTGGTGCCGTGCGGGGCCGGTGCTCCGGGCGTTTCCGGCGCTGTCGCCGTCCGTCCGGACCTTGTCCTTCTCTCCCGCCGCTGCCGGGTCAGGCGATGGACCGAAGCCGCACCGGCCGACCAGCCCCCCGGTTCGAACGCCGGACCGGCCGGCCATCGCCGGGTTCGAACGCCGGACCGGCCGGCCGCCGCCCGTTGGTTCCGAGGACGCCGCCGTGCTCTCGGGAGAACGCCGATCCGCCCGCGGCCCGTCCCGGGCGCCCGGTCGGACCCGCACGGTTGGGGGCCGGGCGGGTTCGGTTCCGACCGGGCCCGTACCCGGGCGGACACTCCGGGCCTTCGGCCGCTCCAGCCCCCGGGCGCCGGATCCCCGGTGGCCGACCCGTGCACCGTGCCTCCGCCGCCCGGGCCGCGCCGCCCGGGCCGCGCCGCCCCGACGCCGCCGCCCGTCTCTCGGCGGCCCCGCCGCCCGGGCCGCGCCTGTCCCGGCGCCACCGCCCGGCTCGCGGCGACCCCGACCCCGACCCCACCCCTGACCCCGGCCGCCTCCGCTCCCCCCCGTTGACCCGGCGCCCGACCCGCCCGCCCGCTCCCCTGCACACAACCCCCACACGCCCCGCGACCGCCCCCTGCCCCCGGGTCCGCTCCCGGAGCGCCCCACGGGCCGCCGGGGCCCCGTGGCGTCGTCCCAGGAGTCCCGCGGCCCTCCTGGACGGCGTGACATGCATCACGTGGACCAGCGCGGATGCGGCTCCCGGAGCCCCCGCGCGGCCCCCGCCGACGCCCCGCGCGACCGGGCGGACCGGCGGTCGGCTCCCCGGTAGCCAAGGGTTGACGCCCCGAAGCGCTGGGTGGCGGTGTGAGCCTCTTGGGGCCCCCATCCATATATCGGGAGTCGGACAAGGCCGGTTCAGGGCGGCACATGCGGACTCAGGTACCGGCAAACCCTTATCAGTGTCAGTGCTACCGGTAGAATGAAAGCGAATCCCGCCCCGAACGTGGGGACCGTCCGGGACAAGCTGAGCAACGCTGATCAAGGCTTACCAACGCAACATGCCGCAGCCGCTCCGGCAACCCTCCCCCAGGGGGCACCCCGAGGAGCCCGGCTCGTGCTGTGCCAGAAAGGGCGCTTCGTGGCCGATTCCGGCAACCCCAACGAGAACAACCCGTCCACCGACACCGGCGTGAACGATCCGGTGAGCAGCGACGGCGACGCGGCATCCGCGTCGTACGACGCGAGTGCCATCACCGTTCTTGAGGGTCTGGACGCGGTCCGCAAGCGACCCGGCATGTACATCGGTTCGACCGGTGAGCGGGGCCTGCACCACCTGGTGCAGGAGGTCGTGGACAACTCCGTGGACGAGGCCCTGGCCGGTCACGCGGACACCATCGACGTCACCATCCTCGCCGACGGCGGCGTCCGGGTCGTGGACAACGGCCGCGGCATCCCCGTCGACATGCACCCGGTGGAGAAGAAGCCGGCCGTCGAGGTCGTGCTGACGGTGCTGCACGCGGGCGGCAAGTTCGGGGGCGGCGGCTACGCGGTCTCCGGCGGTCTGCACGGCGTCGGCGTCTCCGTGGTGAACGCGCTGTCGACCCGGATCTCCGTGGAGATCAAGCGGGACGGCTACCGCTGGACCCAGGACTTCAAGACGGGCGTCCCCACGGCGCCCCTCGCCCAGCACGAGCGGGTCGAGGACTCCGGCACGACGGTCACCTTCTGGGCCGACCCGGACATCTTCGAGACCACGGAGTACTCCTTCGAGACGCTGGCGCGGCGCTTCCAGGAGATGGCCTTCCTCAACAAGGGCCTCACGATCAGGCTCACCGACGAGCGCGAGTCGGCGAAGGCCGTCACGGGCGCGGACGAGGCCGGCGCGGACGCCAGGGACGAGGTCAAGTCCGTCACGTACTACTACGAGGGCGGCATCGTCGACTTCGTGAAGTACCTGAACTCGCGCAAGGGCGAGCTGGTGCATCCCTCCGTGATCGACATCGAGGCCGAGGACAGGGAACGCCTCCTGTCCGTCGAGGTCGCGATGCAGTGGAACAACGGCTACAGCGAGGGCGTGTACTCCTTCGCCAACACCATCCACACGCACGAGGGCGGCACGCACGAGGAGGGCTTCCGCTCGGCGCTGACGAACCTCGTCAACAAGTACGCGCGCGAGAAGAAGCTGCTGCGCGAGAAGGACGACAACCTCACGGGCGACGACATCCGCGAGGGCCTGACGGCGATCATCTCGGTGAAGCTGGGCGAGCCCCAGTTCGAGGGCCAGACCAAGACCAAGCTGGGCAACACCGAGGCGAAGACCTTCGTCCAGAAGGTCGTCTACGAGCACCTCAACGACTGGCTGGACCGCAACCCCAACGAGGCCGCGGACATCGTCCGCAAGGGCATCGCGGCGGCCACCGCGCGGGTGGCGGCCCGCAAGGCGCGCGACCTGACCCGCCGCAAGGGCCTGCTGGAGTCGGCGTCGCTGCCGGGCAAGCTGTCCGACTGCCAGTCGAACGACCCCACCAAGTGCGAGATCTTCATCGTCGAGGGCGACTCCGCCGGCGGCTCGGCCAAGTCCGGCCGGAACCCGCAGTACCAGGCGATCCTCCCGATCCGCGGCAAGATCCTCAACGTGGAGAAGGCGCGCATCGACCGGATCCTGCAGAACCAGGAGATCCAGGCGATGATCTCCGCGTTCGGCACGGGCGTGCACGAGGACTTCGACATCGAGAAGCTCCGCTATCACAAGATCATTCTGATGGCGGACGCCGACGTCGACGGCCAGCACATCAACACCCTGCTGCTGACCTTCCTCTTCCGCTTCATGCGGCCGCTGGTCGAGGCCGGGCACGTGTACCTCTCCCGCCCGCCGCTGTACAAGATCAAGTGGGGCCGGGACGACTTCGAGTACGCGTACTCCGACCGGGAGCGCGACGCGCTGATCGAGCTGGGCCGCGGCGCCGGCAAGCGGATCCGCGAGGACTCCGTGCAGCGCTTCAAGGGCCTCGGCGAGATGAACGCCGAGGAACTGCGCGTCACGACCATGGACCAGGAGCACCGCGTCCTCGGGCAGGTCACCCTCGACGACGCCGCCCAGGCCGACGACCTGTTCTCGGTGCTGATGGGCGAGGACGTCGAGGCGCGGCGCCTGTTCATCCAGCGCAACGCCAAGGACGTCCGCTTCCTCGACATCTGAGTCGGTCCGAGCTGACCGCACCAGGAAGGACCTTCACCAGCAATGACCGACGAGAACACTCCTGTGACGAACCCCGAGGGCGACGCACTGGCCATGCGCGTCGAGCCCGTCGGGCTCGAGACGGAGATGCAGCGCTCCTACCTCGACTACGCGATGTCCGTCATCGTCTCGCGTGCGCTGCCCGACGTCCGTGACGGCCTCAAGCCCGTCCACCGCCGTGTGCTGTACGCCATGTACGACGGCGGCTACCGGCCCGAGCGCGGCTTCTACAAGTGCGCCCGCGTCGTCGGCGACGTCATGGGCAACTACCACCCGCACGGCGACTCCTCGATCTACGACGCGCTGGTCCGTCTGGCCCAGCCGTGGTCGATGCGGATGCCGCTCGTCGACTCCAACGGCAACTTCGGTTCCCCGGGCAACGACCCGGCCGCCGCCATGCGGTACACCGAGTGCAAGATGGCGCCGCTGTCGATGGAGATGGTCCGCGACATCGACGAGGAGACCGTCGACTTCACGGACAACTACGACGGCCGCTCCCAGGAGCCGACCGTCCTGCCCGCCCGCTTCCCCAACCTGCTGATCAACGGCTCGGCCGGGATCGCGGTCGGCATGGCGACCAACATCCCGCCGCACAACCTGCGCGAGGTCGCCGCCGGTGCCCAGTGGTACCTGGAGAACTACGAGGCGAGCCCCGACGAGCTGCTGGACGCGCTGATCGAGCGGATCAAGGGCCCGGACTTCCCGACCGGCGCCCTGGTGGTGGGCCGCAAGGGCATCGAGGAGGCGTACCGGACCGGCCGCGGGTCGATCACCATGCGGGCGGTCGTCGAGGTCGAGGAGATCCAGAACCGCCAGTGCCTGGTGGTCACGGAGCTGCCGTACCAGACCAACCCCGACAACCTCGCGCAGAAGATCGCCGACCTGGTCAAGGACGGGAAGATCGGCGGCATCGCGGACGTCCGCGACGAGACCTCCTCGCGCACCGGCCAGCGCCTGGTCATCGTGCTGAAGCGGGACGCGGTCGCCAAGGTCGTGCTGAACAACCTGTACAAGCACACCGATCTGCAGAGCAACTTCGGCGCCAACATGCTGGCCCTGGTCGACGGCGTGCCGCGGACCCTGTCGCTGGACGCGTTCATCCGGCACTGGGTGAACCACCAGATCGAGGTCATCGTCCGGCGGACCCGGTTCCGGCTGCGCAAGGCCGAGGAGCGCGCCCACATCCTGCGCGGCCTGCTGAAGGCGCTGGACGCCATCGACGAGGTCATCGCCCTCATCCGGCGCAGCGACACCGTCGAGATCGCGCGCGGCGGCCTGATGGACCTGCTGACGATCGACGAGATCCAGGCCAACGCGATCCTGGAGATGCAGCTCCGCCGGCTGGCGGCCCTGGAGCGGCAGAAGATCGTCCAGGAGCACGACGAACTCCAGGCGAAGATCAACGAGTACAACCGGATCCTCGCCTCGCCGGTGCGCCAGCGGGGGATCGTCAGCGAGGAACTGGCGGCGCTCGTCGAGAAGTACGGCGACGACCGCAAGACCAAGCTGATCCCCTACGAGGGCGACATGTCCATCGAGGACCTGATCGCCGAGGAGGACATCGTCGTCACGGTCACCCGGGGCGGCTACATCAAGCGCACCAAGACCGACGACTACCGGGCGCAGAAGCGCGGCGGAAAGGGGGTGCGCGGCGCGAAGCTGAAGGAGGACGACATCGTCAACCACTTCTTCGTGTCCACCACGCACCACTGGCTGCTGTTCTTCACCAACAAGGGCCGGGTCTACCGGGCCAAGGCCTACGAGCTGCCGGACGCCGGCCGGGACGCGCGCGGCCAGCACGTGGCGAACCTGCTGGCCTTCCAGCCGGACGAGTCCATCGCGGAGATCCTCGCGATCCGCGACTACGAGGCGGTGCCCTACCTGGTCCTGGCGACCAAGGCGGGTCTGGTGAAGAAGACGCCGCTCAAGGACTACGACTCCCCGCGCTCGGGCGGCGTCATCGCCATCAACCTCCGGCACAAGGACGACGGCACCGACGACGAACTGATCGGTGCCGAGCTGGTGTCGGCCGACGACGACCTCCTGCTGATCAGCAAGAAGGCGCAGTCGATCAGGTTCACCGCCACGGACGACACATTGCGTCCGATGGGCCGCGCCACATCGGGCGTAAAGGGCATGAGTTTCCGCGAAGGGGACGAGCTGCTCTCGATGAATGTTGTTCGACCCGGTACGTTCGTGTTCACTGCCACTGACGGCGGGTACGCGAAGCGGACCCCCGTCGACGAGTACCGTGTCCAGGGCCGTGGCGGGCTGGGTATCAAGGCTGCCAAAATCGTCGAGGACCGCGGCACACTCGTGGGCGCGTTGGTGGTCGAGGAGACCGACGAGATCCTCGCCATCACGCTCTCGGGCGGTGTGATTCGCACGCGAGTCAGCGGGGTCAGGGAGACCGGCCGTGACACCATGGGCGTCCAACTGATCAACCTGGGCAAGCGCGATGCCGTCGTCGGCATCGCACGCAACGCCGAGGCGGGGCACGAGGCGGAGGAGATCGACGGCGACGAGACCGTCGACGAGACCGCCGAGGGTGCCGTGACCACCGGCACGGACGAGGGTGAGGCGCCCCCGGCCGAGTAGTACGAGGAGAGAGTCATCGTGAGCGGAGCCACGGGCGCCGGATCTGCCGGTACCTCCAGGGGTACGGAGACGAACGGCGGCGGCCGTGGCTCCGTCGCGCGTGCGACCGATTCGCACACGACGCAGCTCCGCAGGATCGAGGACGGCGCGACCGGTTCGCGTACGCCCGACACTCATGGGATCTCCCAGGGGGGAACTGTGACGGACACCCGAGGCCAGCAGATCCAGCAATCGGCCTCGCCGCTGCCGGGAGAACGGCAGCCCCAGCCGAACGGCGGGCCCTACCACCCGCCGCAGGCGTACCAGACGCCGGGCGCCGGGGCGGGGGGCCCCGCACCCGACGCCGTGCGCCGGCCGCGCACCGGCGCGCGCACCACTCCCCGCGTCCGCAAGGCGCGGCTGCGGGTGGCCAAGGCCGACCCGTGGTCGGTGATGAAGGTCAGCTTCCTGCTCTCCATCGCCCTGGGCATCTGCACGATCGTCGCGTCCGCCGTGCTGTGGATGGTCATGGACGCCATGGGCGTCTTCTCGTCGGTCGGCGGCACGATCTCCGAGGCCACCGGCTCCAACGAGTCCAACGGCTTCGACCTGCAGTCGTTCCTGTCGCTGCCCAACGTGCTGATGTTCACGACCATCATCGCGGTCATCGACGTGGTCCTCGCGACGGCGCTGGCGACGCTCGGGGCGTTCATCTACAACCTGTCGGCGGGCTTCGTCGGCGGTGTCGAGCTGACGCTCGCCGAGGACGAGTGAGCGGCGCTCCCCGCTCCCGCGACAACCGATTTTGGGACTGCCCGCCTCGTGCGCTAATCTTCAGGAGTCAGCGCGCGGGACATACACCGCAGAGCGCGGCGGGGCTATAGCTCAGTTGGTTAGAGCGCATCCCTGATAAGGATGAGGCCACAGGTTCAAATCCTGTTAGCCCCACCAGCGAAGAAGAAGCCCCAACCTCCGTGGTTGGGGCTTCTTGTCATGTGCTCAGGGGTCTTTCGCCGGGGTGCGCGGGGTGGTGGGCCCGTGCGGTGCCACCCGCCGGCGCGGGCCCGTGGACGGGCGTGCGGGGAGCCGGTGCGGAGCCGCGGTCCTGGGGCGCTGAGCCGCCGCCCGGGGGCCCTGACAGCCCCGGGGGCCGGGGAGGGCCCCGCCGTGCCCGGGGCGGGCGGTGCGGGTGAACGGAGGCCCGCAGAGGGCGCGTTGGCCCGCCTGCGGGAGCCGTCGGCCCTGGAGCGGGGCACGGGGGCCGTGCGTGCGGGGGCCGTGGCCGCGGGATCCGTTCTCCCGGGCCCGGTGCCCGCCGGCGCTGCGGGCGTGGCGGGCGGGGGCGCGTTGCGCGTGGTGCGTGCGGGGCGGGAGGACGCCCGGGGCGCGCCGTCGGCGGGCACGGCTGTGGCCCGGGGCTCCGAGGGAGCCGCCGGGCCGGTCGCGTGCGGTGATGTACGCAATCGCCGTTACGTCGGGAGGGTCACAGGGCCTCGGGGGCCGGGGCCCGGAGGGGCCGGGAGCGCGGGGCGCTCAGCGTTGCAGCGGGATGGTGTGCCGGTCGGGGGCTGCGGCGGTGGCGCTGTCGGTGGCGGCGGTCCCGGTGGCGGGGAGGAGGTCCGCGGCCCGGTCGGCCGTCGCGGTGTCGGCGAGCGGATGGTGCCGGCAGCGGGGGGCCTTGCCGTGCGCTTCGGCGCGGATGCGCTGCTTCATCGTGGGCGGCAGCGATCCTGTCTGATGGGACCAGGACCAGGGAGCGGCTTCCGGCGCCGCGGGGAGGGCGGCGTTCCGGCCGCCGCTCCCGCTGTCGCCACGTGCTCCGGTCTGCGGCGCGGCGGCCGAGGCGGCCGCGGCGGTCGTGGTGATGAGTCCGAGCGCTGTGCACAGCGCGAGGAAGGCGGTGACGACGGCGGTCCACAGCGTCATGACCTTGTTCCTGGCCATGGCCCCTCACTTTCGGGTCGGGCTATTTGCGTACTTTCCTCATGATGTGTACGGGGCTCGCGATGTGGTGGACCGACGCCCGTGGCGCGTCGATGTTCAGATGAACACCACTCGGATGGAGGCAAGGGGGAGGAAAAGCTGCCCGGGCGGGAGGAGGGCGGGCAAAGTCACCGTCCGTGGGGACGCCGTCACCCTCCGGGCGGAGTGGCCGGAACCGGCTCCCACCGGGCCCGGCGGAGGGTCCGCCCCCGGTCGACGCAGGTCACCGAACGGTATCGGCCGGTGTGTATAGTCGGGCGCCAGAGGTCCCCTACGTCAACGAAGGACGAGGTCGCGCGGTGAAGAAGCTTCTCCTGGTCGCACTGGCCGCCATCGGCGGGCTCCTCGTGTACCGCCAGATTCAGGCGGATCGCGCCGAGCAGGACCTGTGGACGGAGGCCACCGACTCCGTGCCCACGGGCTCCTGAGTACGACCGACGAACGGTCCTGCGACCGCCCACCGGTCCCGAGACCACCCAACGGTTCAGAACAGACCCCGGCCGTCCTCGCGGTCGGGGTTTTGTGTTGTCCTGATGCGGCCGCCCGGAGAAGGGTGTAGGGCGGCAGGATGGGCGGGCCCGGTGCGCGCAGGCCGCCGGGGCGAACGGGAGGGGTGGCGGAGGATGGGGCGGTGGTGTAGGGAGCGGTGGCACGCGGGTGCCGTGGCGCGGCGGGCCGCCGCGGCGGTGCTGCTGGTCACGGCGGCCTTACTGCCCGGCGGTACGGCCGCGGCCGCCGGAACGCCGGGCGGGTACGGCTTCGCGCCGGGCGCCCGGCCGGTCGAGGGCGCGGACGGCGCCCCGGACGCCCGGCCGCTGGAGGCGGGCGGGACGTACCGGAGCTCGCTGCCGCGCCACGACACCGTGTACTACCGCGTCGGCCTCGACGCCGGGTCCACGGCCTACGTCTCCGTCACCGCCGTGCCGGGGGCGGGCGACGAGGTGACCGCCGCCGACGGCCTCCGGGTCGCGCTGCGGGACGCCGACGGCGGCTCCTGCTCGCTGAACACCGTGATCTTCGGCGCCGCCCGCAGCGCCCGCCCCCTCACCGCCCAGGTCGTGCGCGAGGTGCGGGACCGGGGGAAGCGGTGCCAGGAGGCCGGTACCTACTACGTCACCGTCGAGCGGACCCGGCCCCAGGACTCGCCGCAGGGCGCCTGGGCGCTGGAGCTGACCGTGGCCACCGAGCCCGCGCCGGCGGAGGCCGGCCCCACCGCCGCCCCCGAGGGCTGGGACTCCGCCACCCCCGCCCCTCCGGCGGGCGCGCCCGGACGTCTCCGGGGCGCCGACGGTTTCGCCGGGGCCACCCTCGCCGGACCGGGGGTGTGGCGCGACGCCATCCGTCCCGGGCAGACCCTCTACTACAAGGTGCCCGTCGACTGGGGCCGCCGCCCGTACGCCTCCGTCGACCTGGAGGGCGCCACCGGCGGCTCCGGTTACACGGACGGCGCGCTGCGCCTGGCGCTGTACACCCCCGTGCGCGGAGAGGTCCACGGCGCGGCCCGCGGGTACTCCGGCCGCCGGACGACGGTGGGGCTCGCCGCGCTGCCGCCCGCCGCTCACGCCAACCGCCACTCCGCCGACAGCCGGGTCTCCGGGATGCGGTTCGCCGGTGACTACTACCTCGTGGTGCACCTCTCGGCGAAGGTGGCCGACGGCTTCGGCGACGGCCCGTTCGGGCTGACGCTGCGGGTGCGGCTCGACGGCACGGTGCGCCCCGGGCCCGGGTACGACGGGACGCCGCGGCCGGACGGCGTCTTCGACGTGTCCACGTGGAACCCGGCGGTCGCCGCCGTCGGCGGCGGCGGCGCGGACGGCGGCGGTGCCACGAGCGACGGCCCCGTGATGCGGGCCCTCGCCGTGGGCGGCATCGGCATCGGCACCGCGCTGCTGCTGGGGCTCGGGGTGTGGACGGCGGTGGCCCGGCGCGGTGCGGGCGCCGCCGCTCAGCCCCGGAACAGGGCCCAGAAGCCGACGGCGTAGCAGAGCAGGGCGAGCAGCACGACGGGGACGGCGATCCCCGGGGGCGGTCCGGGCCTGGGCCGCCGCCGGGCGCCCCGGGGCACCGGCCGCGGGCCCGGCGCGGAGCCGGGCTCCGCCCGGGCCAGGGACGGCCGTGGGGCGCCGTGCTCCGGCGGGGTCGGCCGGGGTCCCGGGCCGGGCGGGTCGTCCCGCGGTCCGTGCGGCCGGTCGTCGGGCGTCGGCGCGGGGTGGCCGGCCGCGGAGCCGTCGGCGTGCTGCCGGGGGGCGGGCGCGGTCGCGTACGCCGGGTACGCGCCGGGCGGTGTCGGCCGCGGGGCCTCGGTGTCCCGCGGGGGCGGCAGAGGGAAGCTCCCGGTGTCCGAAGGGGCGGCGGGCGGGCCGTCGCCGCCCGGCGGCGGGACGGGGGTGCCGAGGAAGGGCCGGGAGGGCGTGCCGGGGCCGGGCTGCCCGGGGCCGCCGAGGTCGGCGGGAGCGGGACGGCTGCCGGGCACGGCGGCGGGCGGGCGGCCGGTGCCCGGGGCGTGGCCGGGCGGTGGCGGGGGCGCGGTGCCGTCCGGGGCGGGCCGGGGCGGAGTACCGCCGGGGAGGTCCGGTGGCGTCGGGGGCGTGGGGGCGTGCGTGTACGGGGTCGTGGGCGGCGTGGGGCCGTCGGCGCCCGGCGGGTACGGGGCGTGGTGGCCGGGGCCGCCGCGCGGCCGGGCGTGGCCCCGGGGGGCGTGCGGTGTGGACGGCGGGGCGGGGGTGGACGTGCCGGGGGTGCCGGGGACGGCTTGGGCGCCGGGGACGGCTTGGGGGTCGTGTGCGCCGGGCACGTTCCGTGCGCCGGGCCGGCCGGGTGCACCGTACTCGCCGGGTGCGCCGGGTGCGGGGTGCGGGGGCGTCGTGCCGGGGCCCGGGGCCGGCCACCACGGGGCGCCGGAGTCCGGCTGAGGCCGGGGCGGGGTGGCGTCGGGGGGGAAGGCGGGCGTCGGAGGGGCCGCCGGGCCGGGGCGCGGGGCCGCGCCGGGCGCTTCCGGCGGCGGGGGCGGAGTGCCGGTGCCCGTGGGCGGCCGGGGCGGCGCGCTGGAGGGGCGGCTGGGCGGGGGCGCGCCCGTGCCGGGACCGCTGGACGGGGGGCCGCCCGGGCCCGGCCCGTGGGGCACGGGCGTGCCCGTGCCCGTACCCGCGTCGGGCCCGTCGGGGAAGGGCGCCGCCGCACCCGTGGGGAAGGGCACCGCCGTACCCGTACCGGAGCCGTCGTACCGGGGTGTCCCCGTGCCGTCCGGCCCGGCCGCACCGCTGTCGTCCGTACCCGGCGGGGACGGGTACGGAGGGGAGGCGTCCGGCGGGGCCCGGTGCGGGGCGGGTGCGTCGGGCGGGGGCGTGCCCGGGGCCGGCGGGGCGCCGGCGGGTCCGCCGGGGGCGGGGTGCCGAGGGTCGGGACCGGCACCGGCACCGGGGCCGGGGCCGGCGGTGGCGCGGGGGCAGCGAGGGGGGCCCTCGGGGGTGTACCCGGGGGGTAAGGGGCCTATCTGGTCGAAGATCTCGATGATCTCGTCGTCGGGGCCCGGCTCCGGGAGCAGTTCCACGGCCGCCGCCAGGGCCTTGCGCGCCCCCGTGGCCGTGCGGAAGCGGGCGTCGGGGTCCGGCTGCAGCAGCGTCGCCACGACCTCCCACAGCGGCGCGGGCACCCCCCGCGGGGCACCGGGCGTCCTGTGCTCCGCGAAGTACTGGACGAGTGCCTTGGTGTCCGGCCTGGCGCCCTCCAGGAGGTACAGGGCGACCAGCCCGGCCGCGAACAGGTCCGCCGGGAAGTCCGGGTCCTCCCCGAGCATCTGCTCCGGCGCGAGGTAGCCCGGCGTGCCCACCACGAGGTCGGCCTCGGTCAGCCGGGGCTCGCCCAGCCGCATCGCGATGCCGAAGTCGGACAGCCGCAGCCGGGGGCGCCCGGTGCCGGTGGCCTCCAGCAGGATGTTGGCCGGTTTGACGTCGCGGTGGATGACGCCCTCCGTGTGCACCGCGGCCAGCCCGGACAGCAGTTGGTCCAGGAGGGTGCACACGAACCCGGGGGGCAGCGGGCCGTAGTCCCCGACCAGGTGGACGAGGGAGCCGCCGGTCACCAGGTCCATGGTGAACAGGACCTTGTCGTCGTCGGCGGCCCAGCTCGCCGGGGCCACGACGTGCGGGTGGTCGATCCGCAGCGCCTGCTCCCTGACGAAGCGCAGCAACGAGTGGGCGTCCCGCTGCTGGAGCACCTTCGCGGCCACGTAGCGCCCGCGCCGCTGGTCCCAGGCGCGCCAGACGGCGCCGACGCCCCCGCGGCCGATCGGGTCGACCAGTTCGTACCGGCCGGCGAAGACCTCACCCATGACTGTGTGCCGCTCCTCCCCCGTGCCGCTCCTCCCGGGCGGTCAGTTCTGGTGGGACTGGTAATGCGCGACCGCGTCCGAGGTGCGGCCGGCACCGTACACCCGCAGGAACTCGGCGAGTTCGGGGTGGGACGGGGAGAGGGAGTCCGCCGCCTCGATTATGTCGCCGGCCGCCGCGACGGAGCGCAGCAGCGACTGGATCTCGCGGACCACGCGCTTGACCGTGGGCGCGCCGGAACCGCCCGTCGACTGCGTGGTGTTGCTGAGCACGGAGCCCCCCTGGGACTTCTTGATCTCGTCCATGCGCTCGGCGGCCTCACCGGCGCTCACGCTGCCGTCCGCGACCTGGCCCGCCAGATCCTGCAGCAGTTGCACGCGCTGGACCACCGCCGGGTTGCCGATCTTGGCCCGCTGGCCGCTCATGAGCTGCGACAGCATCGGCGCCGACAGCCCCAGGACCCCCGCGAGCCGGGCCTGGTTGAGGCCCAGATCGTCGATGAGCCTGCGGAAGAGCGCCCCCAACGGCTCCCCGTACCAGTTCCGCTGCAGTTCCCGCGCTCTCGCGGTGGCTTCCTGCTGTGCGGCGTCCATTGCGTCTCCCCATCGCTTCCCCAAGAACCGCAGTTCGCTCCAGCGAACCACGCCGAGCATCTTACGGAGCGTGGTCGTGCTGGGGGAGCCCCCGTCATTTGTGAGATCCCGGGGCCGACCCGGTACTCTTGTCGCGGCGCCCGCCATCAGGCGGAACCGCCGTCCGGACGCCGCTCGCGGCGGGGTCCGAGGGGCCTTAGCTCAGTTGGTAGAGCGCTGTCTTTGCATGGCAGATGTCAGGGGTTCGACTCCCCTAGGCTCCACCTGACGACACCCCCCTGACCTGTGGAAACGTGGGTCAGGGGGGTCTTTTGCGCCCCCGGCTCGGCGCCCGGCACCACGGGCGGCGTCGTCGCGAGGAACGGGGGCCAGTCCCAGCGGATCGCCGCGTCGAAGGGCTGGACGCCCGCCGACCCGACCCGGACGCGCACCTTTCCGGGGCGCGCGGTGCCGCCGGGGCCGTGGCCGGGCCGGGGCCCGGGTCTCAGCCCCTGGCCTTGCGGGGCAGCCGGAGGGCGAGCGCGAAGGGCACCAGGAGCAGCCCGGTCATCCACCAGAACGTGACGGTGAACGCGGATCCGTCGGCCGTGCGGCCCGGCTCGGACATGAGCTGCAGGCTCACCGCGGCCATGGCCCCGCCGAGCGCGCCGCCGACCCGCTGGCCGACGGCGCTGATCGTGGTGATGTGGGGGATCGCCTCCTGCGGCAGCCTGCTCTGGTAGAGCGAGGCCGACAGCGGGATCGAGATGGAGGCGAGGCCCATGCCGCGCAGCGCCAGCGCCGCGCCGAGGAGCAGGTCGTCGGGGTGCGCGCCGGAGAAGGCGAAGGGAACGGTGCCCGCGGTGGTGAGCAGCAGACCGCACAGCACGATCGGCCGGGCGCCGAACCGGTCGTTCAGCGAGCCGATGAATACCGCTGCTATTCCCATTCCTGCGCCCTGCGGCGCGAGGAGCGCTCCGGCGGCCGTCGCACTGAGGCCGACGACCTGCTGGTAATAGAGCGGAATCAGGAACAGCAGGCCGTACAGCAGGAATCCTACTACGAAGAGCAGTACGACGGTGACGGAAAATCCCTTGTTCCCGAAAAGGCTCAGGTCGATCAGTGGATTCCCGCGGGTCCGCAGCGCGCGCCGGGCGAAAAGGACCGTCAGCAGGATGCCGGCGACGACGAACGCCACGTTCCTGACGACGGGGAGGACCCCGCCGGAGCCGGTCATGTCGGTGCCGGCCACCTCCGACAGGCCGTACACCAGGCCCGCCAGCCCGGGGGTGATGAGCAGCAGGCCCTTCCAGTCGAGGCGCGCGGTGCGGTCGGCGCCGTCGCGCGGCAGCACGACCAGGGCCGCGCCCAGCGCGATGACCAGCAGCGGGAGCTGCCCGTAGAACAACCACCGCCAACTGGCCGAGTCGATGACGGCGCCGGCCGCGATGGGGCCCAGGACCGGCGCCAGGGTGGAGGGCACGGCGACCGCGCTGAACGCGCGGCCGGCCCGTTCGGGACCGGCCGCGCGGGTCAGCACCACGGTGGCGACCATGCCGATGAGGCCGCCGGAGAACCCCTGGAGCACCCGGAAGAGGATCAGGCTCGCCGACGACCAGGCGGCCCCGCACAGCACCACGGAGGCCAGGAAGGCCACCAGGGAGAGCAGCCACACGGTCCGCGCGCCGAAGCGGTCGACCATGTACCCGGAGACCGGAATGGCCGCGCAGGTGGCGAGCAGATAGGCGCCGGTGACCCATTGGACGGCCTGGGTCGACGCCGAGAAATCCTTTCCGATCGCGTCGATCGCCACCACCATGACCGTGCCGTCGATCGCGGCCACGATGGTGCCCAGAATCACAACGCAGCCGAGCGTTATCAGACTGGTTTCCTTCTGCGCCTTTCCGGCGCCCGCCTCCGTGATTTCTGACGCCACGGTGTCCTGGATTCCCTTCCGTTCTTTTCTGCCGTGCGGGGCGGTGGCGGCTCAGTCGACGGTGAGGACCAGCTTTCCGCGCCCGTGGCCGGTCTCCAGCTCGCGGTGCGCCTCGGCGGCCCGGGCGAGCGGGTGGGCGTTGCGGATGTGGATGCGGATGCTGCCCTGCTCGTAGAGCCGGATCAGCTCCAGCAGCCGCTCGACCGACCGGCCGGGCCCCAGCGCGGGCACGCCCAGCTCCTCCGCGGCCTCGTCGGAGATCATGGTCCTGATGCGGTTCTTGTCCTTGACCAGTTCGACGGAGGCCCGCAGCGCGTCGGGGCCCGCGTTGTCCATGGCGGCGTCCACGCCGTTCGGCGCCACCGCCCTGACCCGTTCGACCAGTCCCTCGCCGTAGGTCACCGGCACGGCGCCGATCGAGCGCAGGTAGTCGTGGTTGGCCTCGCTCGCCGTGCCGATGACGGTGGTGGCGCCCCAGGCCCTGGCGAGCTGGACCGAGAAGGTGCCGAGGGCCCCGGCCGCCGCGTGGATGAGGACCGTGTCGCCCGGTCCCACCTTCATCTCGCCCAGGCACAGGTGCGCGCCCTGGCCGTTGGCGGAGAAGCCGCCCGCGACGTCCCAGGGCATGCTCGCGGGCTTGTGCGCGATCTGGTCGGCGGGCGCCACGACGTACTCGGCGTAGCTGCCCAGCGTGGTGTAGCCGAGGACCTCGGCGCCCTCGGCGAAGCCGGTGACGCCCTCGCCGACCTGGTCGACGACGCCGGCGAACTCGTTGCCGGGCACGACCGGGAAGCCGAGGTCGATGGAGGGGGGCGCCCAGCCCTGCCGGATGCCGGTGTCGAAGTGCTGGACACCGGCCGCCCGGACACGGACGCGCACCTGGCCCGGACCGGCCTGGGGCTCGGGGACGTCGGCCAGGGTCAGGACCTCGGGCCCGCCGAACGAGAACAACGCTGCAGCCTTCATCGCCATCACTTCGCATTCACTGGTACGTGGAACTGGGACACTTCGGTTGTCCTCACGGCGCCGCTCCCCGGCGCTGCGAGATTCACGCAACGGTCTTGAGGTTGCCTCGACTGCTGCTCGATACCAGGTGGCAGGGGCCGTCGGCGGTCCGTGCGCCCGTCCGTGGGAGGCGCGGTCGCCGGTCACTTCCGCCTCCTTCCGACGGAGCGTCAAGTACCGTGCGGATCAGACAGGTTGGGCGTGCATCGTGGGCGCCGAGGGGAAGTCTTCGACCTCAACAGCGATTGAGGTCAAGTCCCGATCCCGGGAATTCCCGCGCCGCCCGGCTCCTGTCCCCGCCGGCCCCTGCCGCCGCCCCCGGCTCTCCCGCCCGCGGTCGTGCCACCGCCCGCCACCGTGCCCTCCGCCCGCACCCCGCCGTCTCTCCCGCCTCCGCCTTCCGCCGCCTCCCCTCCCCTTCAGCTCCGTCTTCCGCCGCCTCCGCCGTCGACCGCCATGCGCCGCCCCGCTCCCGCCGGTCCGCCCCGGCCGGGGACAGGGTGTGAGCGGCCCGCGCGCGGCGCTCGCGCGGGGAGTCCCCTCGTTCTCCTTCGAGTTCTTCCCGCCGAGCACCGCGAAGGGCGCCGCCGCGCTGTGGCGGGCCGTCCGCAGGATCGAGGCGTGCGGCCCGTCCTTCGTCTCGGTCACCTACGGCGCGGGCGGCACCTCCCGGGACCGGACGGTCGAGCTGACCCGGCGGATCGCCGCGGAGACCACCCTGCGCCCCGTCGCGCACCTCACCGCCGTCGGGCACTCGGTGGCCGAGCTGCGGAACATCATCGGCCGGTACGCGGACGCCGGGGTCCGCGACGTGCTGGCGCTGCGCGGCGACCCGCCGGGCGACCCCGGCGGCGAATGGGTGCCCCACCCGGACGGTCTCACGCACGCCCGCGAGCTGGTCGAACTCGTCAAGGAGTCCGGGGACTTCGGGGTGGGGGTGGCGGCGTTCCCGGAGCGCCATCCGCGCTCCCCGGACTGGGAGAGCGACATCCGGCACTTCGTCGCCAAGTGCCGGGCGGGCGCCGACTACGCCATCACCCAGATGTTCTTCGACGCGGAGGACTACCTCCGGCTGCGCGACCGCCTCGGCGCCGCGGGCTGCGACACCCCGGTCATCCCCGAGATCATGCCCGCCACCGACGTCCGCCGGATCCGCCGCTTCGCCGAGCTGAGCAACGCGGGCTTCCCCGCGGAGCTGGCCCGGCGGCTGGAGGCGGCCCGCGACGACCCCGCCGAGGGGCACCGCATCGGGGTCGCCCACGCCACGGACATGGCGCGGCGGCTCCTGGCCGAGGGCGCTCCGGGGCTGCACTACATCACCCTGAACCGGCCCTCGGCGGTGCTGGAGATCCACCGCGGGGTCGTGGGCTCCCGTTCCCCCCTTGACCTCGTCCGGGGTTGAGGTCGGATCGTGGAGGCGCACGGGCCGTCCGGTCCCCGCCCGGGCCGTCCGCCGTGCCGTGCGGTAGCGGGCCGGCCGCCGCACACCCAGGTCCGTCCGACCGCCACTCACCTTCCAGGAGACAGAGATGTCCAACGCCCCCCTCCGCCTCGCCGTGATCATCGGCAGCAACCGCGAAGGCCGCTTCGGCGGCACGGTCGCCGAGTGGTTCGCGGGTGTCGCGCGCCGGAACGCCGGAGTGGAGGTGGAGATGATCGACCTCGCCGAGCACCACCTGCCCACGGTCATCTCCATGGAGCCCGCCCCCGAGGTGCGGCGGGTCCTCGACGAGGTGACCGGGCGGCTGGAGCGGGCCGACGCGTTCGCCGTGGTCACCCCGGAGTACAACCACAGCTATCCGGCGTCGCTGAAGAACCTGCTCGACTGGACCGGCACCCAGTGGCACGCCAAGCCGGTCGGCTTCGTGTCGTACGGCGGGGTGGCGGGCGGTTCCCGGGCCGTGGAGCACCTGCGCACCGTCTGCGCCGAGCTGCACGCCACGACCGTGCGCGACGTGGTCACGCTCAGCAACGTCTGGGAGCAGTTCGGCGAGGACGGCCGGGTCACCAACGACACCGCCCCCGCTGCGGCCAAGACCCTGCTCGACCAGCTCATCTGGTGGGGCAACGCCCTGCGGGACGCCCGCGCGAAGACCCCGTACCGCGGCTGACCGGCACGGCGCCCGGCTTCCGGCGCCCGCGCCGCGGCGTCTCCGCCCCCGCCCGCGCCGCGGCGCCTCCGCCCCCGCCCGCCGCGGCGGGCGTCCCGCACCCGGCCGGTGACCCGGCCGGTGACCCGGCCGGTGACCCGGCCGGGCGTGCGGGAGCCCCCCGGCCGCGGGAGAGGCGGCCGGGGGGCTCGTTCCGTGCCGGGGGGTCAGGCTCCGTAGCAGTGCTCGGGGTCGCCGTAGCCCTTTCCGGACTCGTCGTGGTCCTTGCCGGGCTCGCCGTGGTCCTTCTCGCCGTAGCCCTTCTCGCCGTAGCCCTTCTCGCCGTGGTCCTTCCCGGGGCATTCGCCGTGCTCGCCGCCGCCGACCGTGATGGTGGCCTCGGCGCGCTCGCTGGCGACCTGGTTGCCCTGCGGGTCGGTGCCCGCGGCGATGGCCACGTTGGTCAGCGGGCAGCCCGTGCCGCCGTCGCCGTATCCGGTGCCGGAGTCCGGGCAGTCCGCGACGTCGGCGTCCCGGATCGTGTAGGTGCCGGTGCAGGTGGTGCTCGCGCCGGGCGCCAGGGTCGTCGACCGGCAGGTCACGTCGGCCACCAGGTCGTCGCTGACCAGGACGTCGTGCAGGACGGTGCTGCCGGTGTTGCGGACGGTGTACGCGTAGGTGACCTCGTCGCCGACCGCGTACGGGCCGGGCGTGACGACCCGCTTCTCCAGGGTGAGGTGGGGGGCGCCGACGGGCACCGTCTGCTCGGTCGGCGGGGAGGTGATGGTGCGGCCCTCGGACGTGCCGCCGGCCGTGGCCGTGTTGGTGACGGAACCGGCGGTGCCGTCGCTCGCGGTGATGGTGTAGGTGCCGGTGCAGGTGGTGCTGTCACCGGGGCTGCCGAGCGGCGCCAGCGTCGTCGACCCGCAGGTGACGCCGGTGACCCGGTCGTCCTGGACCGCGACCCCGGTCAGCTCCGTGCCGCCCGTGTTGCGGACGGTGTACGTGTAGGTGATCTCGTCGCCGACGTTGTACGGGCCGGGGGTCGTCACCCGCTTCTCGATGGAGATGCCCGCCGGCAGTTCGATCGGCACCGTCTCCGAGGACGGCGGCGAGGCGACCGGCTCCCCGTCCGACGTGCCCCGCGCGACGGCGGTGTTCTCGATGGTGCCCTGCGCCACGTCGGCGGCGGTCACGGTGTAGGTGGCGGTACAGGTGACCGTCTCACCGGGCGCGAGCGTCGTCGTCGGGCAGGAGACCGGGCCGACCTTCGGGTCGTCGACGGTGAGGCCCTCGATGTCCGTCTCGCCGGAGTTGGTCACCACGAACTCGTACGGCACCTCGGACCCGACGGTCAGGTCGCCCGGCAGGGGCTCCTTGACCTGCTTGACCAGGTCGAGCTGCGGCAGCGGCACCTGGGTGCTGATGGCCACGTTGCGGATCAGGTGCACGTCGGTGAAGAGGCCGGTGGAGGCCGCGAAGCCGAACTTGTAGGTGGACGGCACCGGTTGCGGGGCCGGCGTGGTCAGCACCTGCTGGAAGCCGGCTCCGTCGTTGAAGTCGATCGACACGGTGAGGACCGGGTCCGGCGCCGGGGTGATCTCCACGTGCACCCGGCGGCGCGAGGGCTCCAGCGCCGTCTCGGCCTCGACCGGCGTGGCGTCCGGGGGCAGCGCGGTCAGCGGGCCCTGGAGCAGGCCGGGCAGGGTCGACGGCCAGGGGCCGGTGGTGCTGAAGTTGCTGGTGGTGGCGGTGAGGAAGCAGTAGCCCTCGATCCCGTCGCCCGGTCCGCGCACGGTCACCATGTTGGGGCCGGGCGCGGGGACGTGGAAGGCGGTCCCGGCCGGCGAGCGGGTGTCGCAGCCGTTGCCGCGGTGCTCCCAGTCGCCGAAGTAGTTGCCGAGGACGTCCAGGCCGATGCCCAGGTAGCCGCGGTCCACGCCGGGCAGGAACTCGGCGGTGGGGTCGTCGTCCGGGAGTTTCTGCGCGTAGCCGAGGCTGCCGCCGAAGGCGCCCGGGTGGTTCAGGTCGGTGTCCCCGTCGACGAGGAAGAAGGAGATGCCGTCGGCCGGGGTGGCGGGCGTCGTGCTCCCGTACTGCCACTGGTCGAAGGTGACGTCGAGGCCCTGCGTGGCGGGCAGCGCGTGGTTGTAGAGGACGGCGCCGGACTGGTCGTGGGAGGCGTCGGTCAGCCGCAGGTAGCCGTTCGGCGCGGCGTCCGGGGGCGGGACCGGGCCGACACCCTCGGGGCAGCCGCCCAGCGGGTGGTTGCCGTCGCCCGGAGGGGCGGCGGCCGGGGCGCCGGTGAGGCAGGCCGACCCCACTCCGGTGAAGTCGGGGGCGGTGGCCTCGGTGAAGGTCTCCTGGACGAGGGAGCTGGCGCGGACCCTGGCCTGGGCCTGGGCCTGGTTCTCGGCCCGGGTCTGGGTCTGGCTCTGCGGCCGGGCCTGGGCGGAGTCCGTGGCGCCCAGCAGGAGGGAGGAGCCGGTGGCCAGCGCCAGGGCGAGGGCTGAGGCAGCGATGCGGGACGGCCATGCGCGCCGTCCTGGCATGAGGGGGCGTTGCCTAGGTGTCATGCGAAGCATAGATAGCAGTCACGGTGTGTGATCAAAGCCAGGGCGGAGCGTGGCGGACCGTCAGGAACCCGCTTAGGGCAACCGCCTTCCCCCGCCTTGCCCTACGGAGCCGTCCCGCCACCCGTCGCCCGGGCCGCCCCGCGGGCCGCCGCCCCGCCTCCCCCGCGCTGCGCCGTCCGGCGCCCCCATGCCCTGCCCCACCCGGTGCCCCGGGCCCGGCGCCGCCCCGTCCCTGCCCCCTGCCCCCTGCCCCCTGCCCCCTGCCCCCTGCCCCCTGTCCGCGCCGTCCCGCACCGCACCGCACCGCACCGCGCCGTCCCGCGCCGTCCCGCACCGCGCCGTGGGCATCGCCCCGGCTGCCCAAGGCCCCCGCCGACGCCCCGACGATATGATGTCGGCCAGGTGTGGATCATGGTTTCGGCCGATGTGGGAGACCGGTTCCGCCGCCGCCCCGGCCCCCGTGGGCCCGCGGACCGCCCCGCCGTCCGCCGCCGCGGTGTCCGCGGGCGGCTCCGCGCCGGGGGAGGGGCCCGGCGGCGGCCGGTCCGGGCCGACGGCTCCGCGCCGGGCCGCACGGGCGGGCAGCCCCCCTCCACGGGGCGGGAGTTACCGGAGAAACACCTGTTCGGAGACGGTCCCTCTGGAAAATGACCCTCCCCGGGGAGCGGTTCCCCGCGCCCCGCGGACGGCCCGGTCCGGTGCCGGGGCTCCGTTCCGCACCGTGGAACGTGCCACACCGGCACCACCCGTCACACCCTTCCCAAGGGCCCCCGGACCGTCCCCCGTGCGGGTCCGCGCGGCCCGTGGAGCCCCGGGGAAGCGCTGTCTGCTCTTGATATCGTCACCCCAGAGGGCGCCGGCACCACACCCCCAGGGGACGCTGCCGGGTGGCTCATCGCCGTCGGGGCCGTTCCGTTGCCGCCGACGAGCCGGAAGGGGTAGACCATGCGGGCGAAGGTACGGGCCGCTCTCGACGCGCTGTACATGCGGCGCCTGGTCAGAGAGTTGGATGGACTCCCACGCCCCCAGCACATCGGGATCATGCTCGACGGCAACCGCCGCTGGGCCAAGATGTCCGGGATCGAGGACCCGCGCGAGGGCTACCGCGCGGGCGGCGCCAAGGTCATGGACTTCCTGCGCTGGTGCGACTCCGCGCAGATCGAGCACGTCACCCTGTTCATGCTCTCCGACGACAATCTGCACCGGCCCGAGGACCAGCTCGAACCGCTCATCGACATCATCGCGGAGGTCGTCGAGCACCTCGCGGCGCCGGGCAACCCCTGGCGGGTGGAAGTGGTCGGCGCGCTGGACCTGCTGCCCGCCGAGTCCGCGAACCGGCTGAAGAGCGCCACCGCCGCGACCGAGGGCCGCACCCGGGGCACCAAGGTCGATGTCGCGGTGGGCTACGGCGGACGGCGGGAGATCGTCGACGCCGTGCGCTCGGCGCTGACCGAGCACAGTGCCCGGGGCGGTGACATCGACGAGTTCATCGAGACGTTCACCATGGAGCACATCTCGAAGCACCTGTACTCCAAGGCGCGTTCGGAGTCGGACCTCATCATCCGCACCTCCGGGGAGCAGCGCCTCTCCGGCTTCCTGCTCTGGCAGTCCGCCTACGCCGAGGTGTACTTCTGCGAGTGCTACTGGCCGGACTTCCGCGAGATCGACTTCCTGCGCGCGCTGCGCTCCTACTCCCTGAGGGAACGCCGCTACGGCCGCTGAGCCGGGGCTCCCTCCGGAATCCGCCGCGCGGCGGACCGCGGTCCACCGCGCCCTTCGCGGCACCACCACCGCCCACGGCACGGGGCACCATCCCGCACCGGGCACCATCCCCGCCATCGCCCCGGCACCGGTATGCCCCTGCCCGGCGCACTGCCGGACGGGCTCCCGTCGTTCCACGTGAAACGTCGCCGTGGGGCGGAAGGGACCGTCCTCCTCCACACCACGGCGACGGGGCGACAGGGGCGGGGGGAGACGGAGCCGTGCGGGTCCGGCGCCCCGGGGGTCTACCCCCGCGGGGGAACCGGCGCGCCGAGGGGTCGCCGCGCCGGTTCCCCCGCGGGGGAACCGGCGCGCCGAGGGGTCGCCGCGCCGGGGGGTTCAGCGCGGCTCGTCGCCCTCCGCGGCCTCGTCCTGGGCCCGCTTGGCCTGGACCTCGGGTTCGAGGATGGCCTCGCCGTCGCCCTCACCCTCGCCGGAACCGTCCACCGACGTCAGCCGTCCCCCGGACTGGGGCACCTCCGTCGCCGCGGGCGGCTCCACCAGCCACTCCGGGTTCGCCTGGCGGTCCCACCACTTCCACGCGGCGAAGGCCCCGCCGGCGGCGATGCCGACCAGCGCCAGGACCTTCACGAAGCGGCCGGTCCTCGCCCGCCGCTCGTTCCTGCGGGCCAGCTGCCGGATCTCGTCGGCCGAGACACTGCCCCGCAGCGCGGCCAGGGCGGCGGCGCCGCGCGCGGCGGCCTCGTCCCGGACGGGACCGGCGGCGGCCACCGCCTGCTCGACCCTCGGCCGGGAGTACTCGGCGGCCTGCCGGGCGGCCACCCGGGCCCGGAGCGCGGCCTCCTGGGCGGCCTGGTCCACCTTGGGCGGCACATGGGTACGGGCCTGCTCCAGCCGGGGCGCGACATGCGTGCCGTACTGGAGGCGGGCCTGGCAGGCGGCCTGGGACACCTTGGGCGCCAGCCGCACACGGGCCTCGTGCGCGTAGTGGGCGGCCCGGTCCTTGGCCGTGTCGGCGTAGGGCGCCACCGCGTCCGCGGCGTGCAGGACGCTGTCCTTCGCCGAACCGGTCGCGGCGCGCACGCTGTCGATGCGGGTCACGGGTTCCTCCTCCTCGGTGGCGTACGGTCATTCGACTTTCCACCCCTGTGCGGATCATGCCTGCGGTCGGGGCGCCGGGCATGCGAGAGCGGGCATCCGGGGCACGGGCGGTGACTCCGGAACCCGCCGGACAACCCCGGGGAAACCATCGCCGTCAGGGGTGATGCGGAGCGGGAGTGGACGAACGGGGATCAACGCGAACCCGTCGACGACAATGCCACGAAACGGCGCCCCGCGCTCGCCCCCGGCCCGCCCGTGCCGCGCCCCGGCCCCGTCCCGGCCCCCGTCCCGGCGGTGGCGGCGGGTCCCGGCGGCCGGGGCGGTGCGCGGACCGGAACGGGTTCCGGCGGCTGCACGACGCACGGCGCCGGGCGTGCGAGGATCGGGGGGCACGACAGGACGACGGAAGGCACCTCGTGGCCGAGCAGCTCCACGCCACCCTGAAGACCAACCACGGCGACATCCAGGTCCGGCTCCTGCCGAACCACGCCCCCAAGACGGTCCGGAACTTCGTCGAACTCGCCGGGGGCGAGCGGGAGTGGACCCACCCCGCGACCGGGAAGAAGTCCACGGACCGCTTCTACGACGGCACCGTCTTCCACCGGGTGATCAGCGGCTTCATGATCCAGGGCGGTGACCCGCTGGGCAACGGCACCGGCGGTCCCGGCTACGAGTTCGGGGACGAGTTCCACCCGGACCTCTCCTTCAACCGCCCCTATCTGCTGGCCATGGCCAACGCCGGTCCGGGCACCAACGGCTCGCAGTTCTTCCTCACCGTCTCCCCGACGACCTGGCTGAACCGCAAGCACACGATCTTCGGCGAGGTGACCGACACGGCGAGCCAGAAGGTCATCGACGCCATCGCGGCCCTGCCGACCAACCCGCGCACCGACCGTCCGGTGAACGACGTGGTGATCGAGTCGGTCGTGGTCGAGACCGTCGAGGGCTGACAGCCACCGCCCCCGGCCCCGCGGGAGCGGGCCCCGGGGGAACCAAACGCCCCGCCCGTCCGTAAGGATGTGCGGGGCGGGGTGTGTCCCGCCCCGGACGGACGAGCGAGGGGAACCCATGGACGGACAGGCACCCGGCAGCCCGCAGGGCCCGTGGGGACCCGGCGGCCAGGAGCCCCCGCCCGACCAGGGGCTCCCCGGCTGCTACCGGCATCCCGGCCGCGAGACCGGCATCAGCTGCACCCGGTGCGAGCGGCCGATCTGCCCGGAGTGCATGGTCGACGCCTCCGTCGGCTTCCACTGCCCCGACTGCGCCCGGGGTCCGTCGGGCGGAGCGCGCCTGGCTCCCCCGGCGTGGCAGCCCCGGACCCTGGCCGGCGGTGTCGTCTCCGCGGACCCCCGGCTGGTCACCAAGATCCTGATCGGGATCAATCTGGTGTTCTTCCTGGTCCAGTTCGCGGTCGGGGACCGGTTCACCGAGCGCTTCGAGCTGATCGGGCAGGCCTACGTGCCGGGCCTCGGCTCGGTGGAGGGGATCGCGGAGGGCCAGTGGTACCGGCTGCTGACCGCGATGTTCCTGCACGGCAGCGTGATGCACATCGCCTTCAACATGCTCAGCCTGTGGTGGCTCGGCGGTCCGCTGGAGGCGGCGCTCGGCCGGGCCCGCTACCTCGCCCTGTACTTCTGCTCCGGGCTGGCCGGCAGCGCGCTGAGCTATCTGATCGCGGCGCCCAACCAGCCCTCGCTCGGTGCCTCCGGCGCGATCTTCGGCCTCTTCGGCGCGACGGCCGCCCTGGTGCGGCGGCTCAACGCCGACATGCGCCCGGTCGTCGTCCTGCTGGCGATCAACCTGGTCTTCACGTTCAGTCCGGGCTTCAACATCGCCTGGCAGGCGCACATCGGCGGTCTCGTCGCCGGTGTCCTGATCGGCTACGCGATGCTGCACGCCCCGCGCGAACGGCGGGCCGCCGTGCAGTACGGGGCCTGTGCGCTGGTCCTGGTGGCCGTGGTCGTCCTCACCCTGGTGAGAACCGCCCAGCTCACCTGAGCACTCCTGGTTGTCCACAGCGGGTGCCGGATCTTGTGCATATGGTGCGGGAACAGGTGTGCCCCCTGTCGCTGACCTGTGTTTCCGCAGGTCAGGCAGGGGGCGAACGTGTTTTCGGGAGCTGGTACTTCCGTCACACCGGCGTCAACACTCCGGTGGTTATCCACAGATCGTCGTTTCTTTTCCCCATGTGGACAACCTGTGGATAACTCGCCGGGGAAGACCGGTCCGAACCCGGGAAACACCGCGCGCGAGGCGCTACTTCCATTGCGTGGAAACACCGAAACCGGCGGCGATGAAGCCGAAGCCGACCACGATGTTCCAGTTGCCCAGGGTGTCCCACGGCAGCGAACCGTCCGTGACGTAGAAGACCACGATCCAGGCGAGACCGATGACGAACAGGGCCAGCATCACGGGTGCGACCCAGGACCGATTGGTCAACTTGATCGCTGCCGCCTGCTTCGCGGGCGGCGGCGTGTAGTCGGCCTTCTTGCGGATACGTGACTTCGGCACGAGGGTCTCTCCTGTCGATGCAAGGGGCTCTGAACGCTCCCCCGGGCGTCCGTTAGCGTAGTGCTTCCGTGGCGCCGAAGGAGATAAGGGTACGTTGAGCAATTCTGCCGACTCCCCCGGGAAGGTATCCACCCCTGTCCGCGGACCAGGATTCCGGCGGGGATTCCGCCCCGTGCGGATCCTCACCGCCGCCGTCTTCGCCCTGGCCGGTCTCCTTTTCTTCACCAGCTTCAATACCGCCAAGGGCACCAATATCCGTACGGACGCCTCTTTGCTGAAGTTGTCCGATCTGATCCACGAACGCAGCCGCAAGAACGGGGAACTGGACGAGTCCAACGCCGCCCTGCGCGGGGACATCGAGTCCCTCGCCGACCGCGACGGCGGCACCACCCCGGCCGAGGAGCGCAGGCTCTCCGGGCTGGAGGAGCGGGCCGGCACCCGCGAGCTGAAGGGCGAGGCCCTCACCGTCACGCTCGACGACGCCCCGCCCGACGCCACCGCCAGGCTGCCCGGCTACCCCGAGCCGCAGCCCGACTACCTCGTCATCCACCAGCAGGACCTCCAGGCCGTGGTGAACGCCCTCTGGGAGGGCGGCGCCGAGGGCATCAAGGTCATGGACCAGCGGCTGATCTCCACCAGCGCCGTGCGCTGCGTCGGCAACACCCTGATCCTCCAGGGCCGGGTCTACTCGCCGCCGTACCGGATCCAGGCCGTGGGCCGTCCCGAGCGGCTGCGGAAGGCGCTCGCCGCCTCGCCCGCCATCCAGAACTACATGGTGTACGTCAACGTCTACGGCCTGGGCTGGAAGGTCGAGGAGAACGGCGTCACGACCCTGCCCGGCTACTCGGGCACGGCCGACCTGCGCTACGCGCGGCCTGTGGCGTGACGCCCTTCCACGGGAGCCCGCGCGGCTAGTCTGGTGGGGTACGGCGTGGTCTGGTGCCGTGGCACGACGGAAGGGGCGGCATGTACGGCTGGATCTGGCGGCATCTGCCGGGCAACGCGTGGGTGAAGGCGCTGATCTCGCTCGTGCTGGTCCTGGGGGCGGTCTACGGCCTGTTCCAGTACGTGTTCCCCTGGGCCGAACCGCTGATTCCCTTCAACGATGTGACGGTGGACAACCAGTGAGCGCGCGCATCCTCGTCGTCGACAACTACGACAGCTTCGTCTTCAACCTGGTGCAGTACCTCTACCAGCTCGGCGCCGAGTGCGACGTGGTGCGCAACGACGTGGTGACCCCGGAGCACGCCGACGACGGCTACGACGGCGTGCTGATCTCCCCCGGCCCGGGGACCCCGGAGGGGGCCGGCGTGAGCATCGGCATGGTCCGGCACTGCGCCGCGGCCGGCGTCCCCGTCTTCGGCGTCTGCCTCGGCATGCAGGCGATGCAGGTCGCGTACGGCGGCGTGGTCGACCGGGCGCCGGAGCTGCTGCACGGGAAGACCTCCCCCGTCGAGCACGGCGGCAGGGGCGTCTTCGCGGGCCTGCCCTCGCCGTTCACGGCGACGCGCTACCACTCGCTGGCCGCCGAACCGGCCACGGTGCCCGCCGAGCTGGAGGTCACCGCCCGCACCCGGGACGGCATCGTGATGGGCCTGCGCCACCGGGAACTGCCCGTCGAGGGGGTCCAGTTCCACCCCGAGTCGGTACTGACCGAGTACGGGCACCGCATGCTGGCCAACTGGCTGGTGGAGTGCGGCGACCGGGACGCGGTGGCGAGGTCGGCGGGGCTCGCCCCGGTGGTGGGCAGGGCCACGGCGTGACCGCCCTGCGCCCCGAGCGCGAATCCGGCTCCGCCGGTGAGCAGGGGGGTTCGTACGGATGGCCGCCGTACGAGGACCCCCGGGCGTTCGGGAGCGGACCCCGCGGACCGTACGGCGACGACCCCGGGCACCACGGGCACGACCCGTACGGGGCGGACCCCGGCACCCCGGGCCCGCCGTACGGCGACCCCGGGGCCTTCGGCGGCGAGCGGTACGGGAACGGGCGGTACGACGCGGACCCGTACGGCGCCGCGCCCCACGGCGCCGCGCCCCACGGCGACGAGCGGTACGGGGACCAGGGGTACGAGGGCCAGGGGTACGGGGACGGGCCGTACGACGACGGGGCGTACGGGGGCGGGCCGTACGACGACGGGGCCCACCGGGGCGCGCCGTACGAGCGGGGTCCCGCCGGGGGCGGCTACGGGCCGCCCGGCGACGACGAGACGATGGCGCTGCGCGTCCCCGTCCCCCCGCCCGGACACCCCGCCGACCCGCCCTTCCCCGGGGACGGGGGCCGCGCGGCGCGCAGGAGGGCCGCCAGGAGCCGCCAAGGCCGCCGTGGGGAGCCTTCGGAGGAGCTCCCGGACCAGGAGGCCGGGGAGGACGCGGAAGCGCCCCTGTCGCGCGTGGAGGCCCGCCGCCGGGCCCGGGCCCGCAAGCCGGGTCCCGCCGTGATCGTCAGCCGGGTGATGGGCGAACTGTTCATCACCACAGGTGTGATGATGCTGCTGTTCGTCACCTACCAACTCTGGTGGACCAATGTCCGGGCCCACGCCCAGGCGGACCGCGCGGCCAGCGCCCTCCAGGACGACTGGGCCAGCGGGCGCGCCCCGGACGCCTTCGAGCCGGGCCAGGGCTTCGCCCTGCTGTACATGCCCACGCTGGACGTGGTGGTGCCGATCGCGGAGGGCACCGACACCAAGAAGGTGCTCGACCGCGGGATGGTCGGGCACTACGCGGACAAGCCCCTGAAGACGGCGATGCCGCAGGACGCGTCCGGCAACTTCGGGCTGGCCGGCCACCGCAACACCCACGGCGAGCCCTTCCGGTACATCAACCGGCTGAAACCCGGCGACCCGATCGTGGTGGAGACCCGGGACACCTACTTCGTGTACAAGATGGCCTCCGTCCTGCCGGTCACCGCGCCGAGCAACGTCGGCGTCCTCGACCCGGTCCCGCGGCAGGCGGGCTTCAGGAGTCCCGGCCGCTACATCACGCTCACCACCTGCACGCCGGAGTTCACCAGCAAGTACCGGCTCATCGTGTGGGGCAAGATGGTGGAGGAACGGCCGCGCAGCAAGGGCAAGCCGGATGCGCTCGTGAGCTAGGGGCGGATGACACCAGTGGCATCGATCACCGAATCGGATCACGCGGACCGCGCGGGGGGCCGCGCGTCCGGCCCGTCACCGTCCCGGGGACGGCGCCGCCGGCGCCGGGGCGGCCGGACCGTCGCCCTGGCCGTCAGCTTCCTGGGCGAACTCCTCATCACGGCGGGCCTGGTGCTGGGCCTGTTCGTCGCCTACTCGCTCTGGTGGACGAACGTGGTCGCCGACCGCGCGGCGGACCGCCAGGCCGACCGGGTCCGCGACGGCTGGGCCCGGCAGGAGGAGTCCGGCCCCGGCGCCCTGGACACCGGCGCAGGCATCGGCTTCCTGCACGTGCCCGCGATGGGCGGCGGCGAGATCCTGGTGGAGAAGGGCACGTCGGCGGAGGTCCTCAACGACGGCGTGGCCGGCTACTACACCGACCCGGTGAAGGCGACGCTGCCCACGTCCGGGAAGAAGGGCAACTTCTCGCTGGCCGCCCACCGCGACGGGCACGGCGCCAAGTTCCACAACATCCACAAGATCGGCGAGGGCGATCCCATCGTCTTCGAGACGAAGGACACCTGGTACGTCTACAAGACGTACAGCGTCCTGCCGGAGACCTCGAAGTACAACGTGGCGGCGCTGGCGCCGGTCCCGGAGGAGTCCGGGCGGAAGAGGGCCGGCCACTTCATCACGCTGACCACCTGCACCCCGCTGTACACCAGCAAGTACCGGTACGTGGTCTGGGGCGAGCTGGTGCGCACCGAGAAGGTCGACGCCGACCGGACGCCGCCGAAGGAACTGGGCTGAGCCGCGCCCGCTGAGCGCCACGGCGGCCGGAGCCGCTGACCCGCAGGCCGCAGGCCGCTGACCGCTGGCCGCAGGCCGCGATCGTCGGGGCGGGGTGGCGGGGGCCCGCGCCGCGATGACGGGGTCCGGGACGGCACCGGAGCCCGGGCCCGGGCGGCACCGGGCGGGCGCGGCATGCCGCCCCGTCCCGCGCCGTGTTCGCCCCGCCGGTCCCACGCCTTCGTTCCCTGCCCTCGTCCCCCGCCCCCCGGCCCCCGGAGCCGTCCCCGCCGCCGCGCCGCGCATCCTCCCCGCGCCGCCCTCCCCCCTCCGTTCCCGACGCCCCGCACGGCGGAGCCCCGGCCCCCTCACCGAGGGGACCGGGGCTCTCGTCACGCGCGGGCGCGGGTGCGGTGGGGTGCCGGGTCAGTGGCCCCGGCCGAGGCCCCCGAGGAAGCCGCCCCCGTTGTTGCCCCCGCCGTTGTTCCCGTTGCCGTTGTCGCCGCCCTGCTGCGGGGCCGCGACCAGGAAGACCTTGTCGCCCTTCTTGACCTCCTGGCCCTCGGCGGGATTGCTGCCGGTGACCATGGCGTTGTCGTCGTCGGCCCCGATGATCCGCTCCAGCTCCAGCCCGTGCTGGGCGAGGACCTGCTTGGCCTGGCCGACGGTCATCTGGGTGACCCTCGGCATCTGGATCTTCTCCTCCTCGGGCGGCGGCGCCTTGGCGATCTTGATGTCGACCGTGCTGCCGCGGTCCACGTCGGTGCCGGGGGCGAAGCTCTGCTCGAAGACGGTGCCCTCCGCCTGGGCGGCGGACTCCTCCTGGGTCTGCGAGCCGAGCACCAGGCCCTTGGAGTCCAGGAGCTGCTTGGCCACGTCCGGGGTCTTGCCGCTCAGGTCGGGCACGGTGACCTTGGCGGTCTCCCGGGCCACGGTGAGGGTGACGGTGGAGCCCTTCTTGAGCTCCGTGCCGCCGGCCGGGTCCTGGGAGAGCACCGTGTCCGGGGTCGCGGTGGACTCCTCGGACCGCTTGTCCACCTCGAAGCCCTTGTCCTTCAGGGCGCGTTCGGCGTCGGCGTAGGTCTGGCCCTTGACGTCGGGGACGTCGGCCTTGGGGGCGCCGGTGGAGATCACCAGGTTGACGACGGAGTCCTTGTCGACCTCGGTGCCCTGCTTGGGGTCCTGCTCGCAGACGGTGCCGGCCTCCTGGTCCTCGCACGGCTTCTTCTCGATCGTGCCCATCTTCAGATCGCTGTTGATCAGCAGCTTCCCGGCCTCCTTCTGCGTCTGGCCGACGAGGAGGGGCACGGCCACGGTGGAGTCGGTGGCGCCGTCCCCGCCGAAGGCGTACTTGCCGATCAGGATGGCGCCGGTGAGGACGACCAGGCCGGACAGGATCAGCAGGACCGTGGAGAGGTTCGACTTGCGCGGCTGCTGGCGCCGCCGGTCGGGGCGGTCGTCGTAGCCGTAGCCGCCGTCGTCCGGGTTCATCGGCGGCAGCATGGTGGTGGCGCCGCCGGGGCCCGCGTCGGCGCGCAGCGCGGTGGTCGGCTGGTCGTCGGGGTAGCCGCCGTAGCCGACGGCGCCCAGGGCGGCGGTGGCGGCGACGGGCTGGCCGTCGAGGCAGGCCTCGATGTCGGCGCGCATCTCGTCGGCCGACTGGTAGCGGTAGTCGGGGTCCTTGACCAGGGCCTTGAGGACGATGGCGTCCATCTCGGGCGTGATCTCGGGGTCGAAGACGCTGGGCGCCTGCGGCTCCTCGCGCACGTGCTGGTAGGCGACGGCCACGGGGGAGTCGCCGACGAACGGCGGGCGGACGGTGAGCAGCTCGTAGAGCAGACAGCCGGTGGAGTACAGGTCGGAGCGGGCGTCGACCTGCTCGCCCTTGGCCTGCTCCGGGGAGAGGTACTGCGCGGTGCCGATCACCGCCGAGGTCTGGGTCATCGTCATGCCGGAGTCGCCCATGGCGCGGGCGATGCCGAAGTCCATGACCTTGACCTGGCCGTTGCGGGTGAGCATGACGTTGGCGGGCTTGATGTCGCGGTGGACGATCCCGGCCCGGTGCGAGTACTCCAGGGCCTGGAGGATCCCGATGGTCATCTCCAGCGTCCGCTCGGGCAGCAGCTTGCGGCCCGAGTGGAGCAGTTCGCGCAGGGTGGACCCGTCGACGTACTCCATGACGATGTAGGGGATGGAGACCCCGTCGATGTAGTCCTCGCCCGTGTCGTAGACCGCCACGATCGCGGGATGGTTGAGCGAGGCGGCCGACTGGGCCTCCCGGCGGAACCGGGCCTGGAAGGACGGGTCGCGCGCGAGGTCCGCGCGGAGCGTCTTCACCGCCACGGTGCGACCGAGCCGCGTGTCATGCGCGAGGTAGACCTCTGCCATGCCACCACGACCGAGCACCTGGCCCAGTTCGTACCGGCCGCCGAGGCGACGCGGCTCTTCCATGGTTCCTACCAGCCCTCTCCGTCGGTCCCGACCGGCGCGCTTGTACGGTCGGGTGGCTGCCGTCCGCGGCCTACCGTACCCGGCCCGCCCCGGGTGACCTGGCCAAGCCGGTTACCCGATACAGGACCGGTATCGCAGCGTGCGTCTATGTGAAGGGGACGTGACGGGAGTCACGCCCCGTTCGGTCCGTCGTCACTTCTTGCTGTCCAGAACCGCCTGCATCACGTTCCGGGCGATCGGCGCCGCGAGACCGCCGCCGGAGATGTCGTCGCGGACGGCGTCCTCGTCCTCGATCACCACGGCCACGGCGACCGGCGAGCTGCCGTCGCTCTGCTTGGCGTACGAGATGAACCAGGCGTAGGGGTTCTCGCTGTTGTCGACGCCGTGCTGGGCGGTACCGGTCTTGCCGCCCACGGTGACGCCGCCGATGCGGGCGTTGGAGCCGGTGCCCTCGTTGACGACGGTCTCCATCATCGACTGCAGGATCTGGGCGTTCTTCGCGGAGAGCGGCCGGCTCTGCTCGGTCGGGCTGGTCTTCTCGATGGTGTCCACGTTCGGCGCCTGCAGCTCGTCCACCATGTACGGCTTCATCAGCACGCCGTTGTTGGCGATGGCCGCGGTGACCATGGCCATCTGGAGCGGGGTGGCGGCGGTGTTGAACTGGCCGATGGAGGAGAGCGCGACCTGGGAGGGCTCCATGTCGTCGGAGAAGACCGAGGCGTTGGCGCGGACCGGGATGAACTGCTCCTCGGTGAAGCCGAACTTCTTGGCCTGCTCCAGCATCTTCTCGTTGCCGAGGTCGGCGCCGATCTTGCCGAAGACGGTGTTGCAGGAGATCCGCAGCGCCTCGCGCATCGGGACGTCCTTGCACTGGATGCTGCCCTCGTTCTTCAGCTCCGTCTGGGTGCCGGTCATGGTCCAGGGCTGGGGCGAGTCGGTCTTCTCGTCCGCCGAGTCGTACAGCCCGTTCTCCAGGGCGGCGGCGGCGGTGAGCACCTTGAAGGTCGAGCCGGGCGGGTAGACCTCGCGCAGCGCGCGGTTGAGCATCGGGTCGGCCGGGTTGTTCTTCTTCTGGAGCCGGTTCCACGCCTCGCCGTCGGCCTGGCCGCCGCCCGCGATGGAGGTGGGGTCGTACGAGGGGAAGGAGGCGAGGGCCAGGACCTTGCCCGTGGAGGGCTCCAGGGCGACGACTGAGCCCTTGCCGTTCTGCTTCTTCAGCCCCTCGTAGGCGGCCTTCTGCGCGGCCCCGTTGAGGGTGGTGACGACGTTGCCGCCCTCGCGCTTCTTGCCGGTGATCATGTCGAGGGTGTTGCGGAAGAACAGCCGGTCGTCGTTGCCGGTGAGGATGCCGTCGTCGAGGGCCTCGATCTGGGTGGCGCCGTACGCCTGGGAGACGTAGCCGGTGACCGGTGCCCACATGGGGCCGTTCTTGTAGGTCCGCTTGTACTTGAAGTCGCCCTCGGTGGTGGCGTGGCCGGTGATGGCCTTGCCGTCGACGATGATGTCGCCGCGCGGGCTGGAGTAGCGCTCGATGGCGACCCGGCGGTTGTGCTCGTCGCTCTTGAGCTCGTCGGCCTTGACGTACTGGAGCCAGTTGTCGCGCAGCAGCAGGGTGAGCACCAGGAGGCCGCAGAAGATCGCGATACGGCGCAGGGGCTTGTTCACGGTCGGACCACCTGGGTCATCTCGGCGTCGGGGTTGGCGGCGGGGGCGGGGGCGGGCCGCCTCGCCGTGTCGCTGATGCGCAGCAGGATGCCGACGAGCGCCCAGTTGGCGATCACGGAGGAGCCGCCGTATGCCAGGAAGGGCATGGTCATACCGGTCAGCGGGATGAGGCCCATGACACCGCCGGCGACGACGAACACCTGGAGGGCGAAGGCGCCGGACAGACCCGCCGCGAGCAGCTTGCCGAAGGGGTCGCGGGCGGCGAGGGCGGTGCGGATGCCGCGCTCCACGATCAGGCCGTAGAGCAGCAGCAGGGCCATCAGCCCGGCCAGGCCCAGCTCCTCGCCGAAGGTGGCGAGGATGAAGTCGGAGTTGGCGGCGAAGCGGATCAGCTCGGAGTGGCCCTGGCCCCAGCCGGTGCCGAGGGTGCCGCCGGAGCCGAACGCCCAGAGGGCCTGCATGGCCTGCTCGGAGTGGAGGACGCCGTCCATGACCCCGGCCCGGCTCAGCTCGTACTCGCGCATGGGGTCGAGCCAGGCCTGCACACGGGTCTGGATGTGCGACTCGAAGCTGGCCACGCCGACGGCGCCGACGGCGGACATCAGCAGGCCGAAGACGATCCAGCTGGTCCGCTCGGTGGCCACGTACAGCATGATCACGAACATGCCGAAGAACAGCAGCGAGGTGCCGAGGTCGGTCTCGAAGACCAGGATGAGGATGGAGACCATCCAGACCACGAGGATCGGGCCGAGGTCGCGCCCGCGCGGCAGGTAGAGGCCCATGAAGCGGCGGCTGGCCAGGGCCAGCGCGTCCCGCTTCACCATCAGGTAGCCGGCGAAGAAGACCGCCAGCACGATCTTGGCGAACTCGCCGGGCTGGATGGAGAAGGAGCCGACCTTGATCCAGATCTTGGCGCCGAAGATGTCCTGGCCGAGGCCCGGCACCAGCGGCAGCAGCAGCAGGACCAGCGCGCCGAGCATGGAGATGTAGGTGTAGCGCTGGAGGGCCCGGTGGTCCTTGAGGAACAGCAGCACGGCGACGAACAGGGCGATGCCCATCGCGGTGTACATGAGCTGGCGGGGCGCGGCGCCGCCGGCCTGTTTGATGCTCTGGAGGAGCTCGGACTGGTCGAGCCGCCAGATGGCGACGAGTCCGAGGCCGTTGAGCAGGGTGGCCAGGGGCAGCAGCAGCGGGTCCGCGTAGGGCGCGAACCTGCGGACCACGAGGTGGGCGATACCGGCCAGCAGGCCGAGGCCCAGGCCGTAGCTCAGCAGGCCTGCGGGCACCTGGTCGTTGATCGCGAGGCCCACGTTGGCGTAGGCGAAGACCGGGATGACGACGGCGAACACCAGGAGCGCCAGCTCGGTGTTGCGGCGGCTGGGTGCGCCGATGGCGCCGATCGTGGACGTCTGGTGCGTCGGCGACTGGGAAGAACTGCTCATCGTGTGACGGGGCCTCTCACGGCTTGCCTACTGCTTACCGCACAGCGAGACGACCTTCTGCTCCTCCTCCGAGAGGCTGGGGCCGGGGCTGGGGGTGGGGGCGGCGGTCGTGGACGGGGTCGTGGACGCTTCCGGGGTGCCGGGCGTCGGGGACGCGGTGGGCGACGGTGTGGCCTTGGACGTGAAGGAGACGGGTGTGGTTCCCGTGCCGCCCGCGGCCTCCTCGCCGGACCCGGCCTTCTTCCCGCTCTGCGCCGCACGCCGCTCGGTCTGCTTGCGGCAGGCGGAGGCCTGCACCGAGAGTTCCTCGATCTTCGCGCGGGCGTCGGCCAGGTCGCCCTCGGCGATGGTCGCCTCCACGAGCTTCTGCTGGTAGGGCGGCAGGTACTTGAGTTCGATCTCGGGGTGGTCCTTCTGGACCTCCGACAGCGAGACCCAGGCGAGGTCCTGGCTGATGCCCCGGTAGAGGGCGACGTGGTCGTTGTTGGTGCCGACGTAGTACTGGGTCTGGGTCCAGCGCCAGCCGCCGTAGAGCCCGCCGCCGACGACGGCGAGGGCGAGGACGGTGTAGAAGGACCGCTTCAGCCAGACGTGGTTCCGGCGGGGTTTGACGAAGTCGTCGGGGCCGTAGTCGTCGAAGCCGCCGGAGCGGGCGTAGCCGTCGGCCTCGCCGCTGCCGGGCGGGCCGAACTCGCCGCCGCCGTGGCGGCCGAGGCCGGAGGCGCGGCCGGCCGGGGTCTGCATGATGCGGTTGTCGTGCGACTGGTGCTGGTTCTCGGCGACGGCGCCGACGACGACGGGGGTGTCGGAGAGCTGCCCGCCGTGGCCGTCCCCGGTGTCGAGGTCGAGGACGTCGGCGACGATCACCGTGATGTTGTCGGGGCCGCCGCCGCGCAGCGCGAGCTGGATCAGCTCCTGCACGGTCTCCTGCGGGCCCTGGTAGCCGGCGAGGGTGTCCTCCAGCGTCTGGTGGGAGACGACGCCGGAGAGCCCGTCGGAGCAGATCAGATAGCGGTCGCCGGCCCGGACCTCGCGGATGGACAGGTCGGGCTCGACGTGCTCGCCGCTGCCGAGGGCCCGCATCAGCAGGGAGCGCTGGGGGTGGGTGCCCGCCTCCTCCTCGGTGATGCGCCCCTCGTCGACGAGCCGCTGCACCCAGGTGTGGTCCTGGGTGATCTGGGTGAGGACGCCGTCGCGCAGCAGATAGGCGCGGGAGTCGCCGACGTGCACCAGGCCGAGCCGCTGGCCGGTCCAGAGCAGGGCGGTCAGGGTGGTGCCCATGCCCTCCAGGGAGGGGTCCTCCTCGACCATCCGGCGGAGCTGGTCGTTGGCGCGGCGCACCGCGGTGCCGAGGGAGGTGAGGATGTCGGAGCCGGGGACGTCGTCGTCGAGGGCGACGATGGTGGAGATCACCTCGGAGGAGGCGACCTCTCCGGCGGCCTGGCCGCCCATGCCGTCGGCGATGGCGAGCAGCCGGGGGCCGGCGTAGCCGGAGTCCTCGTTGCCCTCGCGGATCATGCCCTTGTGCGATCCGGCGGCGAAGCGCAGTGACAGACTCATGCGCACCTCGCCCGTCGGCTCCGCATGCAGCCGGTCGTGTCGAGCCACACTGCCCACCCTCCGGTCGGGAGCGCGCCGGGGCCGGTACCGCCGGCCGCCTCCGCGTGCTCGCTCCGCTCGCGCTCATTCATTGGTGTAGCACTACTTCCGCAGCTCGATGACGGTCTTGCCGATGCGGATCGGCGCACCCAGCGAGATCGGTGTGGGAGTCGTCAGCCGGGACCGGTCCAGATACGTGCCGTTGGTGGACCCGAGGTCCTCGACGATCCACTGCCCGTCGCGGTCCGGGTAGATCCTGGCATGGCGGCTGGAGGCGTAGTCGTCGTCGAGGACGATCGTGGAGTCGTGCGCCCGGCCCAGGGTGATGGTCTGGCCCTGGAGGGCGACGGTGGTACCCGTGAGGGTGCCCTCGGTGACGACGAGTTTGGTGGGTGTGTTGCGGCCGCGGCGGCCGCCCTGCTGCTGGCGCTGCTGCGGAGGCGCCTGGCCCTGGCGCGCGGCCTGCTGCGGTCGCGCGGCGTCGCGCCGCGCCCCGCGCTGGGTGACCCGCGTCCCGAACAGGTCGCTGCGGATGACCTGCACGGCCACGATCACGAACAGCCACAGTACGGCCAGGAAACCCAGCCGCATGACCGTGAGGGTCAGCTCTGACATTGCCCCCGGATCACCCTTCGGCTTGCCTATAGATAACGGTGGTGCTGCCCACGACGATCCGCGAGCCGTCGCGGAGCGTAGCGCGGGTGGTGTGCTGCCCGTCCACCACGATGCCGTTGGTGGAGCCGAGGTCCTGGATCGTCGAGGGCGTTCCGGGCCGGATCTCGCAGTGCCGGCGGGAGACGCCGGGGTCGTCGATCCGCACGTCGGCCTCGGTACTGCGGCCCAGCACGAGCGTGGCGCGGGAGATCTGGTGGCGGTTGCCGTTGATCTCGATCCAGTGGCGGGCGCGGCTTCCGGCCGCGGCCGGGGGGCGCTGGCCGCCCGCGGGCTGAGGGTAGCCGTAGCCGCCGGCCGGGGGGCCGGGAGGCATCGGCGGGGCGCCCGCGGGACCGGCGGGGGGCGGGTAGCCGTAGCCGCCGCCGGGGGCGCCGGGGCGGCCCTGGGGGGCGGGCGGGGCGGCGCCCGGTCCGGCCTGCTGGCTGCTGGAGGAGGCGAGGGTGCGGCTGCGCACCCGGTACAGGCCCGTGTCGAGGTCGTCGGCCTTCTCCAGATGGACCTTGATGGGTCCCATGAACGTGTAGCGCTGCTGCTTCGCGTAGTCCCGCACCATGCCGGCCAGCTCGTCGCCGAGCTGCCCGGAGTAGGGGCTGAGCCGCTCGAAGTCCGGGGTGCTCAGCTCCACGATGAAGTCGTTGGGGACGACGGTGCGGTCGCGGTTCCAGATGGTCGCGTTGTTGTCGCACTCGCGCTGAAGCGCGCCCGCGATCTCCACGGGCTGTACCTCGGACTTGAACACCTTCGCGAAGGTGCCGTTGACCAGACCTTCGAGGCGCTGCTCGAACTTCTTCAGGACTCCCATGGGGCACCTCCTCCGTCGCTGCCGTCCTGTTCACTGCCCTGCGTGCCGCTGCGTACCTGGTAGTGCTTACTGATCGTATCCACGCGCGGGTCGATCGACCGGTTCCCCTGCGGAGTCCGTGCCGAACTCCCGGGGGGACACGTGTCCGCACCTTCCCTCTGGATCGTAGAGGCGGCCGTGGTCCAGTGTCCCGCACCCGGCTGAGGAGCTGACCGGGCTCCCTGGGAGACGGGCCGGACCGGTACGAGGTTGATACCCGGACGGTCACAGGTCGGTACGTGCGCGGGGCGCCCCGCCCCGGCGGAAACGAGGTGAATCGGCAGCCACCGGCGTGCTAATGTTCTGCATGTCGGAAGGCGCCACGCCGCTGGGAACAGCGGAAACGGGCCCGAGGACAACACCCAATGCGCGGGTGGCGGAATAGGCAGACGCGCTGGATTCAGGTTCCAGTGCCCGCAAGGGCGTGGGGGTTCAACTCCCCCCTCGCGCACATAGAGAGTGCCGGTTGAGGCGCTCCGGTCGTACCGATGGAACGGGCGGCATCGTTCAGACGATGCCGCCCGTTCCGTTTTTCGTGTGCGGTGACGTCCGTCTCCCGGTCCGGTGGGCGGGGCGGTCCGGGCGGGCGGCCGTCGCCGGGCCGGGCGGGGTCCTCCGGGGCGGTCGTCTGTGAGGAAGGTCTCAGGGCCGGTCCGGGGGGTTCAGCAGGGCGCGTTCGGCCCGGGTGAGCGGCGGGTGCTCCAGCGGGGGCCGCAGGGGGCCCAGCAGGGCCGCCAGCAGCACGCCGGGCCGGGCCAGCGAGACCGGCGGCGCCTGGAGGGAGAGGACGTCGGTCAGGGCGGTGGCGGCGCGGAAGGAGCCCGCCGCCGTGCGGGAGAGCCGGCTGACGCCGCGGAGCAGGAGGCGGTCGGCGGCGGTCGGGCTCCGGCCCGTCGTGGTGGGGAAGTGGATGTCCTGCCCGGTGGCCAGGGCCCACGCGGAGCCCACGGGGCGGGCCACGGCGCGCTGGGCCCGGCGGGCGAAGCCCGGGGCCCGTCCCGCGCGCCGTCCGGCGGCGCCGTCCCGGGCGAGCAGCTCGCGCAGGGCCAGGGCGCTCTGGGCGGCCACGGTGAGCCCGTGCCCGTAGACCGGGTTGAAGGCGGCCGCCGCGTCGCCGAGCACGACCAGGCCGTCGGGCCAGTGGGCGAGCCGCTCGTAGTGGTGGCGCCGGTTGGCGGTGCCGCGGGTGAGGCTGACACCGGTGAGCGGCTCGGCGTGCGCCAGCAGATCGGCCAGGAGGGGGTGGCGCAGCGAGCGGGCGAAGGGCTCGAAGCCCGCCGGGTCGCGGGTGGGGTGCGCGCCCGGGGGGCCCATCAGGCTGACGTGCCAGCGGTCGCCCTCGATCGGGAGCATGCCGCCCGAGCCGCCCGGGCCGGGCCGGCGCGGGTCGGCCTGCACGCCGATCATGGGCCAGTCGCGGAGGGGGCCGGGGGCGCGGTAGATCCGGCTGGCGTACACCAGGCCGGAGTCGATCTCGTCCCGGGTGAGCCCGGTGACGCCCAGGCCGGTGAGCCACCGGGGGGTGCGGGAGGACCGGCCGGAGGCGTCGACGACCAGGTCGGCGCGGAGTTCCTCCTCGGTGCCGTCGGCGGCGCGGACCCGTATCCCGGTCACGGCGCGCCGGTCGCCGAGCAGCCCGACGGCGCGGGTGCGCGTCCGCACACCGACCCGGGGGTCCTCCAGCACCTGCCGTCGCACGACGAGGTCGGTCAGGTCGCGGCTGGCGCTGATCAGGTAGTGGGTGGCGCGCCGCCAGCGGCGGTACCAGCCCTCGGGGGAGTGGATGACCATGCCGGTGGTCACCGGTATGCGGTGGGCGCCCGCGGCGATCAGACGGCCGACGCTCCCCGGCAGCAGCGCCTCGACCGCCTCGGCCCCGCCGGTCTGGAGCATGTGGATGTGGACGGCCTGGGGGACACCGGTACGGGGGCCGGGGCCGTCGGGCAGCTCGTGCGCCTCGACGATCTCCACGCGGTCGGTGTGGTCCCTCACGGCCGCCGCGGCCAGCATCCCCGCCATGCTGCCGCCGATGACGACCACCCTGGCGGGACCGCCGCGCGGTGCCTCGGTCATGACGGGCTGCTTCCCTTCGGGGGCGGGGCGGTTCGCTGGCAGGGGCCTCGGCGTTCGGCGCTTGGCGCTTGGCGCTTGGCGTTTGGCGCTCGGGGCTCGGGGCTCGGGGCTCGGTTCCGGGCTCGGGTACCGGTACGGGTGGAGCTGACGCTCCATCATGAACGATGCCCGCGTGGGCGAGTGGGATTTTCGTCACGTGGACGGCCCTGCGGGCGGCGGCTGTTGCCGGAGCGCGCGAGGAGGCGCCGGAGCGCGCCGGGAAGCGGTGGTGCGGGGCGGGAAAGCGGCGGTGCGGGGCGGGAAGTGGGGGGCGGGGCGGGGAGTTCCGGTACGGGGCTCGTGTGACCCGTGCGGGGGCGCGCGGAGCGTGGAAGGCAGGCGTCCGGGCCGCCCGCGCGCCGGTGGAACGGGACCGGGGCCGTGGGCCCGGCGCGCACATGCGCGGCGGCGGGGGACGGCGGCGGTCGGCGCCCCGGCGGGCGGGGCGGAGCGGGCCCGGGCGGGGGCGAGGGCGCCGAGAGGGGGCGCCGAGGGTGCCGGGCCCGCCGGGCCGGGCGTTCCGGGGCCGTGGCGCGCGAAACGCCCGGCCGGAGGCTCCGGCCGGGCGTTTCGTGGGTTCCGGTCACCACCGGCCGGGCCGCGGGGCGGCTCGGCGGGGCGCGGGGCGCGTGGTTACGCCTGGCGCCACAGGGCCGGGACGTTCGGCGGCTCCCAGCCGGTGATCGCGGTGTGGGCCTGGAGGCAGACGTACGACGAGCCGTTGTACGTGACCGAGTTGCCCGCGGTGTAGGCGGTGCCGACCTTCCAGGTGCCGCTCGGCGGGTCGGTGGGCGTCGGGGTGGTGCTGCCGCCGCCCGGCTTGCCGTCCACGTTCAGCACGAAGTCGAAGGTGGCTTCCTTGCCGCTGCCGACCGTGCGGACGTTCATCAGGAGCGCGGGGTCGTAGATGGTGTCCGTGCTGTTGCGGGGCTCACCCGGGAAGTACGTCTGGGTGGTGAGGATCCGCTGGCCGGGAGCCTGGAGCTTGACGTGCATGTGCCGGGTGCGGCCGGGGTACAGGCCGGGCACGATGGTCGTCAGCTTGTAGGCGCCGTTGGCGTCGGTGAACTGGTGGCCGCGGAAGGTGAAGCCGACGTTGTCGTAGTTGCCGCCGTTGTCCGCCTGCCAGAAGTCCAGCAGCACGTTGGCGAGCGGCACGCAGTTGCGGCCGAAGACGAAGCCGCTGATGGTGAGCGGCGTGCCGGGCTTGCCCGCGCTGGTCAGGTTGTCGCGCAGCGGGGAGTTGGGCTTGAAGTACGGCCCCTCCATCTGCTCGCGGGTGAGGCCGCCGCCGGTGCCGCAGTAGGGCGTGGGGGTGAGCGTGCGGCCGTCGCCGGAGCGGACGGCGTCCCGGGCGAGGGCTATGCCGCCGGTGGCGAGCAGCGGGACCGCGGCGCCGGCGGCCACGGCCGCGCGGAGCAGAGTCTTGCGGCTGATGCCGTTGGGCGCGTCGGGGGAGGGAGTTGTGGGGGTCATGGTGGTTCCTCGGTCTCCTCGGTGATTGGTCCCTGGGGAAGCTGGGCGGGACGGTGCGTCACGAAGTGCGGAGCGTGTGGAACAGACAGGGGGCGCGTCCGCCGCTGCGGGGCAGGCAGTGGTCGGTGCTCGGCGGACGTGCCCCCGTCGTGATCGGTCGTCACCGTAGTGGCGGCCGGTGGCGGCCGGGGACCCCCTGTTTCGCCCCCTGCCCCGCGTTATGCGCGCCCCGGCGGGCCCTCGGAAGGGGCGCCCGCGCGTGTACCGGTGACCCCTCCCGGCGGTACCGTCGGGACGCGCCGGCGCCGGCGGACCTGACCGGCGCCGCACGGCATGGGGAGGCCGCGATGGGCGGGGCGACGACGGTGGCGGGGACGGCGGGCCGGGACGGGTCCGGGGCGGGCCCGGGGGAGGACGCGCGGCCGGACGGCGGGGCGGCGCCGGGGGCGCGGACGCTGCCGAGGGTGCCGGGGTTCGCGGCGTGGCCCGCGACCGGGTCGCCCAAGGCCGCGGGCCGGGCGCTGCGCTCCCGGGTGCCGCGCTCGGCGCACGCCGTGTTCGACGCGGACGCGGCCCGTCCCGGTGCCGTCGGGTCCGTGGAGGAGTCCAACCGGGGGCGGCTGCCCGGGCTGGTCCCGCTGCGGGTGGGCCGGATGGCGGCCACTCCCTTCGCCTTCCTGCGCGGCGCGGCCGGGCTCATGGCGTACGACCTGGCGCGCACCCCGGTGACCGGGGTCGCCGCCCAGATCTGCGGCGACGCGCACGCGGCCAACTTCGGTCTCTACGCGGACGCGCGCGGCGGTCTGGTCATCGACCTGAACGACTTCGACGAGACGGTGCGCGGCCCCTGGGAGTGGGACCTCAAGCGGCTGGCCACCTCGCTGGTGCTCGCGGGCCGCGAGAACGGCGCGGGCGAGGAGGAGTGCCGCGCGGCCGCCCGGGACACGGCGGGCGCCTACCGGCGCACCATGCGGCTGCTGGCCGGGCTGCCCGCGCTGGACGCCTGGAACGCCATCGCCGACGAGGAACTCGTCTCCCACGCCGACGCCCACGATCTGCTCGGCACCCTGGAGCGGGTCTCCGTGAAGGCCCGGGCCAACACCAGCGGGCGCTTCGCCGCCCGGTCGACCGAGGCCACCGGGGACGGCGGCCGGCGGTTCGTGGACGCCCCGCCGGTGCTGCGCCGGGTGCCGGAGGGCGAGGCGACCGCGGTGGCCGCGGCCCTGGAGCCGTATCTCGCGACGCTGTCCGAGGACCGGCTGCCGCTGCTGGCCCGCCACGCGGTGCACGACGTGGCCTTCCGGGTCGTCGGCACGGGCAGCGTGGGCACGCGCTCCTACGTCGTGCTGCTGCTGGACCACCGGGGGGAGCCGCTGGTGCTCCAGGTGAAGGAGGCCCGGCCGTCGGCGCTGCTGCCGCACCTGCCCGCCGCCGGGTTCGACGTGCCCGCCGCCGGGCACGAGGGGCGCCGGGTGGTGCTGGGGCAGAAGCGGATGCAGGTCGTCAGCGACATGCTGCTGGGCTGGACCACGGTGGCGGGACTGCCGTTCCAGGTGCGGCAGTTCCGCAACCGCAAGGGCAGCGTCGACCCGGCCGCGCTGGCCGCCGGGCAGCTGGACGACTACGGCCGGATGACGGGCGCCCTGCTGGCCCGCGCCCACGCGCACAGCGCGGACCCCCGGCTGGTCGCCGGGTACTGCGGCAAGAACGAGGAACTGGACGAGGCGGTGGCCGCCTTCGCCGTGGCCTACGCCGACCGCACGGAGGCCGACCACGCGGATCTGGTCGCGGCGGTGCGGTCGGGGAGGGTGGCGGCGGAGTCCGGGGTGTGACGGGGCGGGGCCCGCGGGGCGGCGAAGGCGGGCCCGCGGGGTGATGGCGGGCGGGCCCGGTGGCCCGGGTGCCGCGGTGCCGGGTGGCGCCCGGGCGGTGACCCGGGATCGGAGCGGCGCCGTCCGGTGCGCCGGGTGGCCCGGTGCCCTGCCGTTTCGCGCCCGGTGCCCCGGTGGCCGGCCGCTCCGCCGCCCCGCGCACGGTGACCCGGCGGTCCGGTGCCCCGTCGTCTCGCGCACGGTGGCCCGGCGGTCCGGCGACCCGGCGTACCGCGCCCGGAGGCGCGGGTTCCGCGGTGGCCCGGGGGCCGGCCCTGTGCCGCTGCCGGCGCCGTTCCGGCGGGCGCCGGGCGGTGGGGGCCCGGCGCGGCGGTTCGGTGGGCGGAAGGACCGCCTCCGTCACGGGGCGTGGGCGTGCGGCGCGTGCCCTACGCTGGTCGGGTGACGACCCCCGAAGCTGAGCAGGGCGGCGCGGCGCGTCCCGAGGAGCGGCTGGAGCGTGCCGTACGGGCCGCCGAGCAGGCACTCATCGAGTACGAGATCGCGGTGGAGACCTTCCGGGTGGAGGTCGAGAACTTCTCGCGCCTGCACGAACAGCGGCTCGGCCCGGTGTACACGCGCCTGGAGGAGCTGGAGGCGCACATCCTGGAGGCGCGGGCCGCCCGCACCGGCGACGCCGAGGACCGGCGGCTGGCCGACGAGGCGCGCGCCCGGCTGATGCCGATCCCGGGGGTCGAGGAGCTGCTGCACGGCTGGATGGACGGCGACGGGCTGTTCCCCGAGGCCGCCTCGATGCTCACCGGCCGCGAGGTGCGGTCCCCGCAGCGAGTGCGGCCCGGGGAAGAGGCCCGCCGCCTCTACCGCGAGCTGGCCCGCAAGGCCCACCCCGACCTGGCGCAGGAGGAGGACGAGCGGGCCCGCCGCGAGGAGTTCATCACCCGCGTCAACGCCGCCTACGCCCGCGGCGACGAGGCCGAGCTGAGGGAACTGGCCGAGGAGTGGGCCGCCGGACCGGCCCCCGAGCGGCGGTCCGGCCCCGCCGAGGAGCTGTACGTCCGCCTCGAATGGCTGGACCGGCGCAAGGAGATGCTGACGCTGCTGGCCAAGGAGCTGGAGGACAGCGCGATCGGCGCGATGCTGCGGCTGGCCCCGGACGACCCGGACCGGCTGCTGGAGGAGATCGGCGAGCAGCTGGCCGCCCAGGTGCGCGAGCGCGAGGCGGAGCTGGCGGGGCTCCTGGAACAGGACTGAGCGGCCCGGTGGCTCCGGTAGCGTCGGGGACATGAATTTCGGAGCCGGAGTGCCCACGATCGAGGTCACGGACCTCAAGGACGACGACTTCCTGCTGGACGTCCGCGAGGACGACGAATGGCGGGCGGGCCACGCCGCCGGGGCGCTGCACATCCCCCTGAGCGACTTCGTGGCCCGGTACGGCGAGCTGACCGATGCCGCTCCGCGGGACGGCCGGGTCCATGTGATCTGCCGCTCCGGCGGGCGCTCGGCCCAGGTCACCGTGTACCTGGGCCGGCAGGGCATCGACGCGGTGAACGTCGACGGCGGCATGCAGGTGTGGGCCGCCGCCGGGCGCCCGGTGGTGGACGAGCGGGGGCAGCCGGGTCTGGTGCTGTGACCCGCCGCTGTCCCCGGTGACCCGCCGCCGTCTCCGGCGGCCGGGCACGTCCGGTGGCCGGGCACTTCCTTTCGAGGGGTGCGCCGTCGAGCGGTGCGCCCTCGCGGGGCGCGCTTCCGGGCCCTCCGGGCGCCGCGCCCCGGGCCCGGCCGCGTGGTGACGATGTGATGACGGCCGCCCCCGGCTGTTCGCCGGGGGCTGTGCGGGGGGCCGGTCCTGAGTACCGTTCCCGTTCGAGCGCCGCGGCGAGCCGGGGCGGGGAACGCACGGCCTGGAACGGGGCGGAATTGGACGCGCAGGACACGGGCCCGGTCACCCGGGAGGAACGGCACGGGACCCCCGGCGCCGCGTCCCCCGACGCCGCGCGCGCCGAGGCCGTGACCGCCGGTCCCGGGGCGGCCGGGGAGCCCGCCGACTCCGCGTCCACGGGCGGGCGGCCCGGCCCCGCGTCCGCCGAAGCGGAGCCCACCGGCGGGGAGGCTGCCGCCGACGGCGGTGCCCGTACCGGTGGGCCGCTCCGGGCCGACGCCGACGCCGACGCCGATCCGGCCTCCGGGTCCGGTTCCGCCCTCGCACCCGGTCCCGCTCACGCGTCCGGTCCCACGCCCGCCGGGGCGGAGTACGCCGGCGTCCCGTCCGCCACCACCGGCGGGGAGGCCGCCGACGGCGGTGCCCGTACCGGTGGGCCGCTCCGGGCCGACGCCGACGCCGATCCGGTCTCCGGCCCCGGTTCCGCCCTCGCACCCGGTCCCGGCCCAGTACCCGGCTCCGATCGCGGCCCCGGTCCCGATCACGGACTCCCCTCCGTCCCCGGTCTCGACCACGGCCCCGGTCTCGCCGGGCTTTCCCCGGTCCAGCGCGCCGTGGCCCTCGTCGCGCTCGTGGCCGTCGTGGTCGGCGTCTGCGTCCATCTCGGGCTGGTCTTCCTGCACGTCGCCCCCGCCAACACGCTGAGCAAGCAGCACGGTTCGCTGGTCGGCGAGTGGATCTACCCGGAGTTCGAGCAGAACTGGCAGCTCTTCGCGCCCAATCCGCTCCAGCAGAACATCTCCGTCCAGGTCCGCGCCGAGGTGGAGACCGCCGACGGCGGCGTCCGGACCACCGGGTGGTACGACCTGTCCGCCCAGGACGGCGCGGCCATCAGGGGCAACCCGCTGCCCAGCCACACCCAGCAGAACGAACTCCGCCGCGCCTGGGACTTCTTCGTCGCCACCCATGACTCCGGCGAACGCCCGACCGGGCCGCGGGGCACCCTCTCCGAGGGCTATCTGCGCCGCATCGCCGTGCTGCGGCTGGGGCGCGAGAACGCGGCGGGACCCGGCGGCGCCCTCACCCGGATCCAGTTCCGGTCCCGCACCACCGCCGTGCCGCCGCCCGCCTGGAGCGGCGAGAAGGTCTCGGACCAGCCCCTCCTCCGGCAACTGCCCTGGTGGCCGGTGCCGGTGGGCGAGGCGGAGGGGGGCGTCACCGGATGAACCTCCCCGTCCGCCCGCTCCCTCCCGTCCGGCACGCCCTCGCCCGGGTCACCGGGGCCGCGCTCGGCCCCTACCAGAGCGCCGTGATCCGCATCGGCTTCGGCCTCACCTGGCTGCTCTTCCTGCTGCGGGAGATCCCCCACCGGCACGAGCTGTACGGACCCGACGGACCCTGGAGCCACGAGCTGGCCCAGCGGCTGATCGCGGAGAACGGCGCCTTCACGGTGCTGATGTGGTCGGACGGGCGGTTCTGGTTCGAGGCCGTCTACGCGCTGTCCGTCCTCACCTCGGTGGGACTGCTGCTGGGGTGGCGCACCCGCACCCTGTCCGTCCTCTTCATGGTGGGCGTGCTGTCGCTGCAGAACCGCAGCATCTTCATGGGGGACGGCGGCGACAACGTCCTGCACCTGATGAGCGTCTACCTGGTCCTCACCCGCTGCGGCCGGGTGTGGTCGCTGGACGCGCGCCGGGAGCGGCGGGAGGCGGCGGCCCGCGCGCGGGGCGAGTGGCCGGTGGACCGGACCGGGCCCGCGCTGTGGGGCGTGCTCGGCGCGGTGCTGGTCGCGGCGACCCTGCTCGGCGGCGTGGACGGCGACCCGGTGATCCCGGCGCTGCTCTGGGCCGTGTGGCTCGGCACCGCCCTGTGGTGGTGGGCGGCCCACTGGGCGCGCGACGGCGGGGCGCGGGCCCTTCTCGACGTCCTCGCGAACATCCTGCACAACGCCGGTCTCGTGGTGATCATGGCGGAGGCGTGCCTGGTCTACGCGACGGCCGGCTGGTACAAGATCCAGGGCTCGCGCTGGCAGGACGGCACCGCCGTCCACTATCCGCTGCACCTCCAGTACTTCTCCCCCTGGCCCGCGCTCTCCGAGGTCCTGGCGGCCAGCGGCACCATGGTCATGCTGATGACCTACGGAACGGTCGCGGTCCAGGTCGCCTTCCCGTTCACGCTGTTCAACCGGCGGCTCAAGAACGTGCTGCTGGCCGCGATGATCGCCGAGCACGCGGCGATCGCCGTGATGCTGGGGCTGCCCTTCTTCTCGCTGGCGATGATCGCCGCCGACGCCGTCTTCCTGCCGACCTCCTTCCTGCGCCGCCTGGGCGCGTGGGCGGCCCGCGCCCGGGACCGGGTCGCCGGGCGGCGCGGCCCCCGGGCCCGGGACGGGGATCCGGGCGGGGACGGCGGTCCGTCCCGGCACCCCGGCGGGCACGGCGCCCCGGAGCAGGCCCCGCCCGGACACCCGGACGGGACCGGCGGGGAACGGGACGGAACGGGCGGGCGCCCGGACGGGACCGGCGGGCGCCCGGCGGTGCCCGCGCCCCGGGGCCGGGCCGAGGAGGACGGCGGGCCGCCCCGCGTAGGCTTCCCCGCATGACCGACGCCGGAGCCGACAGCCCGTCCGATGCCCTGGCCCGCTGGCGCGCGCACGCCGGGACGGCGGTGCTGCTGGACGGCTTCCACGCCGTCAAGCACGCGCTGCGGTTCGGCGCCGAGGTGCCGGTGGCGGTCGCCGCCGACCGCGCGGGCGCCCTGGAACTCGCCGCCAAGCTGGCCCCCGACGTACGGGACGCCCTGGCGGCGCTGCTGACGCCGGTGTCCGCCGCGGAGTACGCCTCGCTGGTGCCGCGTCCGCACCCCACCGCCGTGGCCGCGCTGGCGGTGCGCCCGGCGCGGGAGGACCGGCTGCGGGCGCTCTCGCGGCTGCCCCGCACCGCGCCCGTCGTCGTCCTCGACCAGCCGCGCAACCTCGGCAACGCCGGGGCGGTGGTGCGGCTGGCCGCCGGTTTCGGGGCGACGGGGGTGATCACCACGGGCCCGCTCGATCCCTGGCACCCCACCGTGGTGCGCGGCGGGGCGGGCCTGCACTTCGCGACCGCCGTGGAGCGGCTGAGCGTGGCCGAGCTGCCGCCGGGCCCGGTGTTCGCCCTCGATCCGGAGGGCGAGGACATCCGGGGGACGAGGCTGCCGGACGACGCGCTGCTCGCCTTCGGCTCCGAGCGCAGCGGGCTCTCGCCGGAGCTGCGCGCGCGGGCCGACCGTCTGGTGGCGCTGCCGATGCGCCCCCAGGTCTCCAGCTACAACCTGGCGACCAGCGTGGCCATGGCGCTGTACCACTGGAGCGCGACCGGGGGCGCGGCCTCCGGCGGTCCCGGCGACCCGGGCGGCCCCGGCGGCACCGTGGACTCCGGCGGCCCGGCCGCCCCGGGTGGACCGGGCGGCCCCGGCGGTGGGCCCGCCGCCTCCTGACCGCCCCGGGCGTCCACCCGGCCGCCCCGGCTCAGGATTCCCGGCGGACCTCCATCACCCGGAAGCGGTTGGCGACGAAGGCCGCGTCGCACAGGGCCGCGTTGGCCGCCGGGTTGCCGCCGGAGCCGTGGAGGTCGGAGAAGGCGGCCGTCTGGTTGACGTACACCCCGCCGGTGAGGTTGAGGGAGAGCTGGGCGGCCTCCTCCAGGCAGACCTCCTGGACGGCCGCCTCGACCTCCGCGTCCGTGGTGTAGGCGCCGACCGTCATCGCGCCCTGCTCGCGGATGCCGCGCCCGAGCACCTCCAGGGCGTGGGCGGTGGAGTCGACGGCGACGGCGAAGGCGACCGGGCCGAAGCACTCGCGCGAGAAGGCGGCGGCGTCGTCGGGCTTGGCGGCGTCCAGCTTGACGATCACCGGGGTGCGCACGACCGCGTCCGGGAACTCGGGGTGGGCCACCTCGCGGGAGGGCAGGGCGACCTCGCCCAGGTCGTGGGCGGCCTCCAGACGGGCCCTGACGTCCGGGTTGACCAGGGCGCCGAGCAGGGCGTTGGCCCGGGCGTCGTCACCGAGCAGCGCGCTGACCGCGGCGGCCAGGTCGGCGGTGACCTCGTCGAAGGACTTGTGGCCCTGGTCGGTGGCGATGCCCTCGCGGGGGATCAGCAGGTTCTGCGGGGTGGTGCACATCTGGCCGCTGTACAGGGACAGGGAGAACGCGAGGTTGGACAGCATGCCCCGGTAGTCGCCGGTGGAGTCCACCAGCACCGCGTTGACCCCGGCCTTCTCCGTGTACACCTGGGCCTGGCGGGCGTTGGCCTCCAGCCAGTCGCCGAACCCGGTGGAGCCCGTGTAGTCGATGATCCGGATCTCCGGGCGGGTCGCCAGTTCCTTGGCGATGCCCTCGCCGGGGCGCTCGGCGGCCAGCGCGACGAGGTTGGGATCGAAGCCCGCGTCGGCGAGCGCCTCCCGGGCCGTCCGCACGGTGAGCGCCAGCGGCAGCACGGCGCGAGGGTGGGGCTTGACCAGGACCGCGTTGCCGGTGGCGAGGGAGGCGAAGAGGCCCGGGTAGCCGTTCCAGGTGGGGAAGGTGGTGCAGCCGACGACCATGGCGACGCCCCGGGGGACGGGGGTGAACCGCTTGTCCAGGGCGAGCGGGTCGCGCTTGCCCTGCGGCTTGGTCCACCGGGCTGCGTCGGGCGTGCGGGTCTGCTCCGCGTACGCGTGGGCGACGGCCTCCATGCCGCGGTCCTGGGCGTGCGGGCCGCCCGCCTGGAAGGCCATCATGAAGGCCTGTCCGGAGGTGTGCATGACGGCCTGGGCGAACTCCATGGTCCGGGCGCTGATCCGCCGGAGGATCTCCAGGCAGACCGCGGCGCGCAACTCGGGCCCCGCGTCCCGCCACCGCCGCTGGCCCGCCCTCATGGCGGGGAGCAGCACGTCCGGGTCCGGGTGCGGATAGGTCACGCCCAGCTCGACGCCGTACGGGGAGACCTCGCCGCCCACCCAGTCGTCCGTGCCGGGCTGGCCGAGGTCGAGGCGGGTGCCGAGCAGGGCGTCGAAGGCGGCCCTGCCCGCGGCCACGTCGAGCGTGCCGTCCTCCCCGTAGGCCTTGGGGTGCTCGGGGTGCGGCGACCAGTAGGCGCGCGTCCGGATCGTCTCCAGCGCCCGGTCGAGGGTGGGCCGGTGCCGGGCGATCAGCTCCTGCGCGGTGAGTGCGGCGGCCATGCGGGACCAACTCCTCGTCTGACGATGCTTTCCGTGGGGCCCGTGACCCGGGGGAACCCGGGCGGGACCGGGCGGACAGAGCTAGAGTAACCGAACGATCGGTCGGGACAAGGGGGTCCGCCGCATCTGTGGACAACCCCGTGCGGGAGGATCGCGCACATGACAGCACTGGACCTCAGCAGCCCCGTGGCCGTCGTCGGCGCCGGCACCATGGGCCAGGGCATCGCCCAGGTCGCGCTGGTCGCGGGCCACCCCGTGCGGCTGTACGACGCCGCTCCGGGGCGGGCCCGGGAAGCGGCCGCGGCGATCGGAGCCCGGCTCGACCGGCTCGTCGAGAAGGAGCGCCTGACCGGCGCCGACCGGGACGCCGCCCGCGCGCGGCTGAGCCCGGTCGGGGACGTCGCGGAGCTGGCCGACTGCGCCCTGGTCGTCGAGGCGGTCCTGGAGCGGCTGGACGTGAAGCAGGCGCTCTTCCGCGAGCTGGAGGGCGTGGTCCCCGCGGACTGCCTGCTCGCCACCAACACCTCCTCCCTCTCCGTCACCGCCGTCGCCGGGGCGCTGGAGCACCCCGGCCGCCTGGTCGGCCTGCACTTCTTCAACCCGGCGCCGCTGATGCCGCTGGTCGAGGTGGTCTCCGGCGCCGTCACCGACGTCGCCTCGGCCACCCGCGCGTACGAGACGGCCCGCGCCTGGGGCAAGACGCCGGTGGCCTGCGCGGACACCCCCGGCTTCCTCGTCAACCGCCTGGCCCGGCCCTTCTACTCCGAGGCGTTCGCGCTCTTCGAGGACCAGGCGGCCGACCCGGCCACCATCGACGCGGTGCTGCGCGAGTCGGGCGGGTTCCGGATGGGCGCCTTCGAGCTGACCGACCTCATCGGCCAGGACGTCAACGAGTCGGTCACGCACTCCGTGTGGCGGTCCTTCTTCCGGGACGTGCGCTTCACCCCGTCGCTGGCGCAGCGGCGGCTGGTGGAGTCCGGCCGGCTCGGCCGCAAGACCGGCCGGGGCTGGTACGAGTACGGGGAGGGCGCCGAGCGCCCCGAGCCGCACACCGCCGACCCGGCCTCCCCGCCCGCGTACGTGGTCGCGGAGGGCGGCCTCGGCCCGGCCGGGGAGCTGCTCTCCCTGATCCGCGCGGCCGGCATCGAGGTCCGCGAGGAGCCGGAGGACGAGGGCACGCGGCTGACCCTGCCCGGCGGCGGGGAGCTGGTTCTCGCGGACGGCCAGACCTCGGTGGAGTTCCAGGACGTCGTCTACTTCGACCTCGCCCTGGACTACCGCAGGGCGACCCGGATCGCCCTGTCCGCCTCCCAGGACACCTCCCCGCGCACCCTGGCCGAGGCGACGGGCCTGTTCCAGGCGCTCGGCAAGAAGGTCAGCGTCATCGGCGACGCCCCCGGCATGATCGTCGCCCGGACGGTCGCGCGGATCGTGGACCTGGCGCACGAGGCGCTCGCCAAGGGCGTGGCGACCGAGGGGGACATCGACACCGCGATGCGCCTGGGCGTCAACTACCCGCTGGGTCCGCTGGAGTGGGGCCGCAGGCTGGGCCGGCACTGGGCGTACTCGCTCCTGGAGGACCTGCACCAGCGCGAGCCCGGCGGCCGGTGCGCGCCCTCGCTCGCCCACTACCGGCACGCCCACGCCTCCGGCAAGCGGGACGGCGGAATCTCATGACCACCGCCAGACGCGACACGTACACCCCGGAGACGCTGCTCTCCGTCGCGGTGCGGGTCTTCAACGAGCGCGGCTACGACGGCACCTCCATGGAGCACCTCTCCCGGGCGGCCGGCATCTCCAAGTCGTCGATCTACCACCATGTGGCCGGCAAGGAGGAGCTGCTGCGCCGGGCCGTGAGCCGGGCCCTGGACGGTCTCTTCGGCATCCTGGACGAGGCGCCCGCGCGCGAGGGGAGCGCCGACGGGCGGCTGGAGTACGTGGTGCGGCGCATGGTGGAGGTGCTCATATCCGAGCTGCCCCATGTGACGCTGCTGCTGCGGGTGCGGGGCAACACCGACACCGAGCGGTGGGCGCTGGAGCGGCGGCGGGAGTTCGACCACCGGGTCGCGGAGCTGCTCAGGGCAGCGGCGGCGGCCGGGGAGGTGCGCGACGACGTGGAGGTGCGGCTCGCCACGCGCCTGGTCTTCGGGATGATCAACTCGGTGGTGGAGTGGTACCGGCCCGACGCCCGGGGCGCGGGGGAGCGCGAGGTGGCCGACGCGGTGGCCCGGCTGGTCTTCGAAGGGCTGCGCGGGAGGGCCTGAGCGGAGGGCCTGAGCGGGCCGTGGGCGCCGACTGCGCCCCGCCCCGGCGGCCGTCGCCGTTCCTCCCCGCCGGGCCCCGGCCCGGGTGGCCGGCGCCGTTCCCGTTCCCCGGGGGCCCGCACGGTCCCCGGGCACCTCTGTGCGGCTCCCGCGCGGAGCCCGCCGCCATCCGGGCCCGCGCGCCGTCCCGGGCCTCTTCCCGTCCCCGGGCCTCTTCCCGTCCCCGGGCCTCTCTCCGTCCCCGGGCCTCTCCCCGTCGCCAGGTCTCACTCCGGCCCCGGGCCTCTCTCCGGCTCGCCGCCGGTGGCGGGGCGCGTCCGTCAGCCCTTCGGTTCCAGGTCCTCCGTCTCGAACACCAGCAGGGTGCGGGTGCTCAGCACCTCCGGGATGGCCTGGATGCGGGTCAGCACCAGTTCGCGCAGGGCGCGGTTGTCGGGGGTGTGCACCAGCAGCAGGACGTCGAAGTCGCCGCCCAGCAGCGCGATGTGCGAGGCGCCTGGGAGCTGCCCGAGCTGCTCGCGCACGGTCCGCCAGGAGTTCTGCACGATCTTCAGGGTGATGTACGCCGAGGTGCCCTGGCCGGCCCGCTCGTGGTCGACGCGGGCGCCGAAGCCGCGGATCACGCCGTCCTCGATGAGCCGGTTGATCCGGGAGTAGGCGTTGGCGCGGGAGACGTGCACCCGCTCGGCGACCGACCGTATCGAGGCGCGGCCGTCCGCCTGGAGCATGCGCAGGATGTCCTGGTCGATGGCGTCCAGCGGGCGGGCGGGCGGCAGCCGGGCGGGCTCCTGCGGGCGCGGCGGAGACGCGCCGGACTCCTCCGGCCGGTCGGCCATTTGTTCAGACTCCATGTGCCCCCGCCTTCCCGCCGTGGACGTACTGCGCCCATCACAGGCTGTGGAGAACCGTTTGTCCACAGCCTGGGGCCGCCTGTAGCCAAAATGTGCCGACGACCGAACAATCGGTAGGTGAGGCCCGTCACACCCGTGGCGAGCCCGCAGCCGCTCCCACGAGGAGGTGCCGTCATGACGGTGATGGAGCAGCGGGGCGCGTACCGGCCCACGCCGCCGCCCGCCTGGCAGCCGCGTACCGACCCCGGGCCCCTGCTGCCGGACGCCGAGCCGTACCGGGTGCTCGGCACCGGTGCCGCCGACCGGACCGATCCCCCACTCCTGCGCGCCCTGTACGCCCGCCTGGTCCGCGGCCGGCGGTACAACGCGCAGGCCACCGCCCTGACCAAGCAGGGCAGGCTCGCCGTGTACCCCTCCAGCACCGGGCAGGAGGCCTGCGAGATCGCCGCCGCGCTGGCCCTGGAGGAGCAGGACTGGCTCTTCCCCAGCTACCGGGACACGCTCGCCGTGGTGGCCCGCGGGGTCGACCCCGTCGAGGCCCTCACCCTGCTGCGCGGCGACTGGCACACCGGCTACGACCCCTACGAGCACCGGGTCGCCCCGCTGTCCACCCCGCTGGCCACCCAGTTGCCGCACGCGGTCGGCCTCGCCCACGCGGCCCGCCTCAAGGGCGACGACGTGGTCGCGCTGGCCATGGTCGGCGACGGCGGCACCAGCGAGGGCGACTTCCACGAGGCGCTGAACTTCGCGGCCGTCTGGCGGGCGCCGGTGGTCTTCCTCGTGCAGAACAACGGCTTCGCGATCTCCGTCCCGCTCGCCAAGCAGACCGCGGCGCCCTCGCTGGCCCACAAGGCCGTCGGCTACGGCATGCCCGGCCGCCTGGTCGACGGCAACGACGCCGTCGCCGTGCACGAGGTGCTCACCGGGGCCGTGCGGCAGGCGCGCGAGGGCGGCGGCCCCACCCTGGTGGAGGCCGTCACCTACCGCGTCGAGGCGCACACCAACGCCGACGACGCCACCCGCTACCGGGGCGACGCGGAGGTGGAGACCTGGCGGCGGCACGACCCGGTCGACCTGCTGGAGCGGGAGCTGACCCGGCGCGGGCTGCTCGACGAGGAGGGCGTGCGGGCCGCCCGCGAGGACGCCGAGGCGATGGCCGCCGACCTGCGCGCCCGGATGAACGAGGACGCGGTGCTCGATCCGATGGACCTGTTCGACCACGTCTACGCCGAGCCCACCCCGCAACTGCGCGAGCAGCGAGACCGGTTGCGCGCCGAGCTGGAGGCCGCCGCCGAGGCGGGGCCGGAGGGGGGAGAGCGATGACCACCGTCGCGGCCCGGCCGGCCACCATGGCGCAGGCCCTCACCCGGGCGCTGCGCGACGCCATGGCGGCCGACCCCGGGGTCCATGTCCTGGGCGAGGACGTCGGCACCCTCGGCGGTGTCTTCCGGATCACCGACGGGCTCGCCGCCGAGTTCGGCGACGACCGCTGCACGGACACCCCGCTGGCCGAGGCCGGCATCCTGGGCGCCGCCGTCGGCATGGCCATGTACGGGCTGCGGCCGGTGGTGGAGATGCAGTTCGACGCCTTCGCCTATCCGGCGTTCGAGCAGCTCGTCAGCCATGTCGCCAAGACGCGCAACCGCACGCGCGGGGCGATGGGCCTCCCGCTGACCATCCGCATCCCCTACGGCGGCGGCATCGGCGGGGTCGAGCACCACAGCGACTCCTCCGAGGCGTACTACATGGCGACTCCGGGGCTCCATGTCGTCACGCCCGCCACCGTGGCCGACGCCTACGGCCTGCTGCGCGCCTCCATCGCCTCCGACGACCCGGTGGTCTTCCTGGAGCCCAAGCGGCTGTACTGGTCGAAGGACGCCTGGGACCCGGAGGAGCCGGCGCCGGTCGAGCCGATCGGCCGCGCGGTGGTGCGGCGGCCCGGCCGCAGCGCCACGCTGCTCACCTACGGGCCCTCGGTGGCCGTCTGCCTGGAGGCGGCCGAGGCGGCCCGCTCCGAGGGCTGGGACCTGGAGGTCGTGGACCTGCGCACCCTGGTGCCGTTCGACGACGAGACGGTGTGCGCCTCGGTGCGGCGCACCGGGCGCGCGGTCGTCGTCCACGAGGGCGGCGCCTTCGCGGGCCCGGGCGGGGAGATCGCGGCCAGGGTCACCGAGCGCTGCTTCCATAGGCTGGAGGCGCCCGTCCTGCGGGTCGCCGGGTTCGACGTGCCGTATCCGCCACCGATGCTGGAGCGCCACCACCTGCCCGGCGTGGACCGGATCCTGGACGCCGTGGGGCGGCTGCAGTGGGAGGCGGAGAGCTGATGGCACAGGTGCGGGAGTTCAGGCTGCCCGACCTCGGTGAGGGGCTCACCGAGGCGGAGATCGTGCGCTGGATGGTGGCGGTCGGCGACGTGGTCGAGGTCGACCAGCCCGTCGTGGAGGTGGAGACGGCCAAGGCGATGGTCGAGGTGCCCTGCCCCTACGCCGGCGTGGTCACCGCCCGCTTCGGCGAGGAGGGCGGCGAACTGCCCGTCGGGGCGCCGCTGCTGATGGTGGCGGTCGGCGGCCCCGTGGACGGGGGCGGTCCTTCGACTCCCGGCGCGGACGGTGCCGACGGGGCCGCCGCCACCCGGCCCGGCGGCGCCCCGGAGCCCGGCGGCGGGCCGGGCGCGGGCGGCGCCGGCGGCGTGGACCGGGACGCGGGCGCGGGCGGCGGGGCGGAGCGGCGGGCCGAGGGCTCGGGCAACGTCCTGGTCGGCTACGGCACCTCCGCGGCCCCCGCGCGGCGGCGCCGGGTGCGCCCCGTTGCCGCGGCTCCCGCCCCGGCGCCCGCCGGGGCCCGTGCCCCGGGGGCCGTGCCCGGGCGGACCGACGGCTCGGACGGGGCCGCCGCCCCGGTGCCGGACGGCCCCGTGCCGGTGATCTCCCCGCTGGTGCGGAGGCTGGCCCGGCAGAGCGGCCTGGATCTGCGCGAGCTGTCCGGCTCCGGTCCCGACGGGCTGATCCTGCGGGCCGACGTCGAGTACGCCCTGCGCGCCGCGGCGCACCGCCCGGCCGCCGCGGCGGCCCCCGCACCGGCCCCGGTGCCGGCCGGGGCCGACGGGCGGGCGGTGCCCGACGGGGTGCGCGTCCCCCTCCGGGGCGTCCGGGGCGCCGTCGCCGACAAGCTCTCCCGCAGCCGCCGGGAGATCCCGGACGCGACCTGCTGGGTGGACGCCGACGCGACCGAGCTGATGCGGGCGCGGACCGCGATGAACGCGGCGGACGGCCCCAGGATCGCCCTGGTCGCCCTGCTGGCCCGGATCTGCGTCGCCGCGCTCGCCCGCTTCCCCGAGCTGAACTCCACCGTCGACACCGGGGCCCGCGAGGTGGTCCGGTTCGACCGGGTGCATCTGGGCTTCGCCGCCCAGACCGACCGGGGCCTGGTCGTGCCCGTCGTCCGGGACGCCCACACGCGCGACGCCGAGGGGCTCACCGAGGAGTTCGCCCGGCTGACCGGGGCGGCGCGGGACGGGCGGCTGTCGCCCGCCGACCTGACCGGCGGCACCTTCACCCTCAACAACTACGGGGTGTTCGGCGTCGACGGCTCCACGCCGATCATCAACCACCCCGAGGCGGCCATGCTCGGAGTCGGCCGCATCATCCCCAAACCCTGGGTGCACGAAGGGGAGTTGGCGGTCCGGCAGGTGGTCCAGCTCTCGCTCACCTTCGACCACCGGGTGTGCGACGGCGGCACGGCGGGGGGTTTCCTCCGCTATGTGGCGGATTGCGTGGAGCAGCCGGCGGTGCTTCTGCGCACCCTGTGATCACGCGGGTGCCCCTGCGTTCCCCGGGCCCCACGGGGCACGCATACTCGGGGGGTGACCGCGTACGAGTCCCACGGGGACCCCGGGCGCGCCCCCGCGCCGGACACCGCCCCCGCCGCTCCGGGGACCGCCCCCGCCGCGCCGGGCGACCGGCGGGACGCCGCCCCGGGACCCGGTGCCGCCACCGGGCCGGAGGACGCAGGGGCGGAGGGCGCCGGGGCGGTCGCCGCTCCGGCCGGGTACGACGCCGTGGTGCTCGCCGGGGGCGCCGCCCGGCGGCTGGGGGGAGCGGACAAGCCCGGGGTACGGGTGGGCGGCCGGGCGCTGCTGGACCGGGTGCTCGACGCCTGCGCCGGGGCCCGCGCCACCGTCGTCGTCGCGGACCCCCGGCCCACCGCGCGGCCCGTGACCTGGGCCCGCGAGGAGCCCCCCGGCGGCGGCCCGCTCGCCGCGCTCGCCGCCGGGCTGCGGCACACCACGGCCCCGTACGTCGTGGTCCTCTCGGCCGATCTGCCGTTCCTGGACGCGGCGACCGTCCGGCGCCTGACGGCGCACCTCGCGGCGGGCACCGCCGACGGCGCGCTGCTCACCGACGCCGACGGCCGCGACCAGCCCCTCGTCGCCGTCTATCGCGCCCGCGCCGTCCGCCGCGTCCTCGCGGACCTCGCCGCCGGGGCGGCGGGCCTCGCGGGGCTGCCGGTGCGCCGGCTGACCGGCGCCCTCGACCTCACCCGTGTCCCCGGTGCCGCCGCGTCCTTCGACTGCGACACCTGGGACGACATCGCCATCGCCAGGGCACGCATCAGGGAGCATGGGCACGTGTTGGATGAATGGATCACCGCAGTCAAGGACGAACTGGGCCTCGACCTGGACGTCGACACCACCGTCCTGCTCGATCTCGCCCGTGACGCCGCGCACGGCGTGGCGCGGCCCGCGGCCCCGCTGACCACCTTCCTCGTCGGCTATGCCGCCGCCCTGAACGGTGGCGGGCCGGAGGCCGTCGCCGAGGCCGCCCGCAGGACCACCGCGCTCGCCCTGCGCTGGGCCGAGGAGTCCTCGGACCCGGACCGGGAGACCGGGGCCGCGGGCGCCGCCGGGACCGACGCGGTGCCCGAAGCCGCCCCCCGCACCCGGCCGGACGCCTGATGTCCGCCCCCGGCGCGCGGACCGGCGCGGAGACGGAGGACGACCTCGACGTCGAGGAGGCGCTCGCCCTCGTCCAGTCCCACCCGGGGGCCCGCCCCGGTCACCGTTCCGGCTCCCCCTCCGCCGCTCCGTCCGGCACCCGCCCCGCCGCGTCCGCCGCCGGGGACCCTCCCCCGTCCGCGGGCCCCGCGCAGGGAGCCTCCCCCGCGTCCACCGCCGGGCGCCGCCACCGCGGCACCGCCTGGCCCGAGGCCCGTGCCGTGGCCGCCCGCGCCGTCCGCCCGGGTACCCGTGCCGGGCACCGGGAGCCGGTCTCCGTGCCCCTGGACGCGGTCCTCGGCCTCACCCTGGCCGCGCCGCTCGACGCCCTCACCGACCTGCCGCCCTTCGACACCTCGGCGATGGACGGCTGGGCGGTCGCCGGGCCGGGCCCCTGGACGGTGCGGGACGAGGGTGTCCTGGCCGGTCACGCGGAGCCCGCGCCCCTCGTCGACGGCGAGGCCGTCCGCATCGCCACCGGCGCCCGGGTCCCCGCGGACGCCACCGCCGTGCTGCGCAGCGAGCACGGGCGCGGCGACACCCAGGGGCGGCTGCACCCGGTCCGCGAGGTCGTCCCCGGCCAGGACATCCGCCCGCGCGGCCAGGAGTGCCGCAGCGGCGACCGGCTGCTGCCCGCCGGCACCGTGGCGACCCCGGCGGTGCTGGGCCTCGCGGCGGCGGCCGGGTACGACACGCTGGCCGCCGTGCCGCGCCCCCGCGTCGACGTGCTCGTCCTCGGCGACGAACTGCTCGGCACGGGTCTGCCCCACGACGGGCTGATCCGCGACGCCCTCGGCCCGATGCTGCCGCCCTGGCTGCGCGCGATGGGCGCGGAGACCGGCGGGGTGGAGCGGGTGGGCGACGACCCCGAGGCCCTGCACCGGGCGATCACCGGCTCCCGCGCCGAACTGGTGGTCACCACCGGCGGGACCGCGGCCGGACCCGTCGACCACGTCCATCCGACGCTGCGCCGGATCGGCGCCGAACTGCTGGTGGACGGCGTCGCCGTGCGCCCCGGCCATCCGATGCTGCTGGCCCGCCTCCCGGACGGCCGCCATCTCGTCGGGCTGCCGGGCAACCCGCTCGCCGCCGTCTCCGGCCTGCTCACCCTGGCCGAGCCGCTGCTGCGCGCCCTCACCGCGCGGCCGGTGCCGGAGCCGTACACGCTGCCGCTGGGGGACGCCGTGCAGGGGCACCCCCGGGACACCCGGCTCGTCCCCGTCGTCCTGCGCGGCGACCGGGCCCTGCCGCTGCGCTACAACGGTCCCGCCATGCTGCGCGGTATCGCGGCGGCCGACGCGCTGGCCGTCGTCGCGCCGGGCGGCGCGCGGTCGGGGCAGGAGACGGAACTGCTCGACCTTCCCTGGGCCACCGGCGGAATCGGAGTGTGTTTCACGTGAAACTCCCGGGTCAGGACGCGATTGCCCGGCAGGCGGACGAGCATCTGGTGACCCATCGGGTGGCGCTCCCCCGGAAGATGGTGGAGCACCCCATCCGGCAGGTCGGCAAGCGGCTGCTGATGGCCCTGCTGGTCCTGGTGGCGACGGCGCTCATCGTCTACGTCGACCGCGAGGGCTACAACGACAGCTCCGACACCAGCCTCGATCTCCTCGACAGCTTCTACTACGCCACTGTCACCCTCTCCACCACCGGGTACGGCGATGTCACGCCCGTCAGCGACTCCGCCCGGCTGACCAACATCTTCGTCATCACGCCCCTGCGGGTGCTGTTCCTGATCATCCTGGTCGGCACCACGCTGGAGGCCCTCACCGAACGCACCCGGGAGGAATGGCGACTGAACCGCTGGAGGTCCACCTTGCGTGACCACACCGTCGTCATCGGCTTCGGCACGAAGGGGCGCTCGGCGCTCCGGACCGTCTGCGCGACCGGACTGCGCAAGGAGCAGGTGGTCGTCGTCGACCCCAGCGGCAAGGCGATCGAGGCGGCGAACGCCGACGGCTTCGCGGGCGTCATCGGCGACGCGACCCGCAGCGATGTGCTGCGGCGGGCCGAGGTGCAGCGGGCCCGGCAGATCATCATCGCCACCCAGCGCGACGACACGGCGGTCCTGGTGACTCTGACGGCCCGGCAGATCAACCGGGGGGCGAAGATCGTGGCGGCGGTCCGCGAGGAGGAGAACGCGCCGCTGCTGAAGCAGTCCGGCGCGGACGCGGTGATCACCAGCGCCAGCGCCGCCGGGCGGCTGCTCGGGCTCTCCGTGCTCTCCCCGGCCGCCGGCATGGTCATGGAGGACCTGATCAGCCAGGGCAGCGGGCTCGACCTCGTCGAACGGCCGGTGATAAAGGCCGAGGTCGGCAAGAGCCCGCGCGAGCTGGACGAACTGGTGGTGAGCGTGGTGCGCGGCCACCGGGTGCTCGGCTACGACGACCCGGTGGTCGGCGACCTGGAGCTGACGGACCGCCTGATCACCATCGTCCGCGCCACCCCGGCCACCCATGTCACCCCGGACACCCGGCCGCTGCCGCTCGACTGACCGCGCCGCCGGGCGCGGGGCCGCCGGAACGCGGGGAGTAGCGTCGGTGCCATGCATGCGATCACGATTCCCGAACCCGGCGGCCCCGAGGCCCTGGTCTGGGCCGAGGCCCCCGATCCGGTGCCCGGCGAGGGCGAGGTCCTGGTCGACGTGGCGGCCAGCGCCGTCAACCGCGCCGACATCATGCAGCGCCTGGGCCTCTACGACCCCCCGCCCGGCGCTTCCGTCCACCCGGGGCTGGAGTGCTCCGGCACGATCGCCGCGCTGGGCCCGGGGGTGTCCGGCTGGGCCGTCGGCGACGAGGTGTGCGCCCTGCTGTCGGGCGGCGGCTACGCCGAGCGGACCGTGGTGCCCGTCGGGCAGCTCCTGCCGGTCCCCGAGGGCCTCGGACTGACGACGGCGGCGGCCCTGCCCGAGGTGGTCTGCACCGTCTGGTCCAACGTCTTCATGGTCGCCCACCTCCGCCCCGGCGAGACGCTGCTGGTGCACGGCGGTTCCAGCGGCATCGGCACCATGGCGATCCAGCTCGCCAAGGCCGTGGGCGCGACGGTCGCGGTGACCGCGGGCACGGCGGAGAAGCTGGAGCGCTGCGCCGGACTGGGCGCCGACATCCTGATCAACTACCGTGAGCAGGACTTCGTCGCCGAGATCGAGAAGGCCACCGCCGGCGCGGGCGCCGATGTGATCCTCGACAACATGGGCGCCAAGTACCTGGACCGCAACGTCCGCGCCCTCGCCGTCAACGGGCGGCTCGCGATCATCGGTATGCAGGGCGGGCGCAAGGGCGAGCTGGACATCGGCGCGCTGCTCACCAAGCGCGCCGCGGTCAGCGCGACCTCGCTGCGGGCCCGTCCACTGGAGGAGAAGGCGGCCATCGTGGCGGCGGTGCGCGAGCACGTCTGGCCGCTGGTGGAGGGCGGCCGCGTCCGCCCGGTCGTCGACCGCGAGCTGCCGATGCGGGAGGCCGCCGAGGCCCACCGGATCGTGGAGGCGAGCGGCCACATCGGCAAGGTCCTGCTGGTCAACGCCGTCTGACCGCGTGCCCGCCCCGCCGCGAGCCCTCGCGCCGGGCGGGGCGGGCACGACACCGTTGACGCGGCCCTCGGCCTTCGGGTCCCGGCCCCGGCCCCGGCCTGCGGGTCCCGCCCCGGCCTCGGCCCCGGCCTCGGGTCCCGGCCCCGGCCCCGGCCTGCGGGTCCCGCCCCGGCCTCGGCCCCGGCCTCGGGTCCCGGCCCCGGCCCCGGCCTCGGGTCCCGGGCCTCGGGCCTCGGGCCTCGGGTCCCCGGCTCCCGGCCTCCGGTCCCTGGCCTCCGACCCCGGCTCCCGGCTCCCGGCCTCCGGTCCCTGACTCCCGGCCTTCAGCCCCCGGCTCCCGGCTCCCGGCTCCCGGCCCCGACCTCGGTCGCAGGCGCCCGACTCCGGTTCCTCGCCTCCGGCCCCCGGCGCCCGGCCCCGAACCCAGTCCCCGGCTCCCAGCCGCTGGACCCGGCCTCGGCTCCCGGTGCCCGGCCGCCACACCGGGGCGCGCCGTCCTGTCCCCCGGCGGTGCCGTCCCGTGTCCCCGGCCCGGACTAGGAACGGCGCAGGCGCAGGCCGAGGCAGGCGATGCCCAGGCCCAGGCCGATCAGCACCAGCCCGCTGCCCAGCGGCAGCAGCCGCAGGGCGGGACCGGCGGGTTGCGGAGCGGTGACCCGAGTCCCGTCCCGCGCCGAGGCCCGGGCGTCGGGGGCCGGGGTGTCCGGCGTCGGCGTGGGCGCGGCGGAGGGGGCGAGGACGGCCGCGCCGGGCGGCACGGCGCCGTCGGGACGGCCGGGACCGTCAGGGGTGTCGACGCCACCGTCGGGCAGGGGCCGCGCGCCGGGGCCGTCGGGGGAGGTTCCCGTCCCGGGGCCGTCCCGCTCCGGTTCCGGTGCCGCGGACCGTCCCGGGCGCTCCCGGCCCTCGCCCGGGGCGCTCCCCGCCCGCGAGGGCGCGGTGGCCGGGGCGGAGGGCGCGGCGGAGTCCCGCGCGGGCCGGTCGTCGCCCTCGTTGGCGGGGCCGGTGACGGGGCGGTGCGCCCCGCCGGTCCCCGGGCCGTCGTCGGAACGGCCGCCGGAGCCGTCCTCCGGGTCCGCGGGTTTCCGCCCGCCCCGGCCCTCGTGATCGTCGTGCCCCGTGCCGTCCGGTCCCGTTCCCGGGTCCCGGCCCGTGCGGCCGCCGGGGTGCCCGGGGTCCGGCCGGTCGCCCCGGTAGGCCCCATCAGCGGCATCGGCCCCGTCGGCGGCCTCGGCGAGCCCGGCGGCTCCCCCGGGTCCGGGACCGGTGACCGGCACGGCGGCCACGGCGGCGGCCCGGGGCACGGCCACGGTGGTTCGGGGCACGGCCACGGCGGTTCGGGGCACGGGCGCGTCGGCGGGCGCGGCGCCCGCCGGGAACGGCGTCAGGGCGGCGCTCAGCGCCAGCACCCCCGTCGTCAGCACCCCCGCCAGTCCCGTGGTGCGCGGTGCGCACAGCCATGGAGTCACCGCGTGACCCCCTCCCGGTCCGCAGTCGTCCAGCAGGCGGCGTCGACATCGACGCCTTCCAGCCTCACACCGTTCGGCGAGTCCGGCATTCCGGATACCCCCGTACGCGGCCGGTGACCGGCCCGGCCCTTCTCCGGGGGACCCGGCCCGGCGCGCGCCCCGGGTGCGAGAGAATGGCCGTATGGAGATGCCGAGGAACGACAGGTCGCCGGAGAAGCCCCAGATCCTGGTCGTCGGCCAGGACGGAATGGCGCTGAGCGGTGGCGGTGGTGACGGAGACGAGGAGCCCCGCGAGATCCCGGTGACGGAGCAGGTCGAGCAGCCTGCCAAGGTCATGCGGATCGGCAGCATGATCAAGCAGTTGCTCGAGGAGGTGCGTGTCGCCCCCCTGGACGAGGCGAGCCGGGCCCGGCTCAAGGAGATACACGCCAGCTCGGTGAAGGAGCTGGAGGACGGGCTGGCCCCGGAACTGGTCGAGGAGCTGGAGCGGCTCTCGCTGCCCTTCACCCACGACGCCACCCCGACCGACGCCGAGCTGCGCATCGCTCAGGCCCAGCTCGTCGGCTGGCTGGAGGGCCTGTTCCACGGCATCCAGACCACGCTGTTCGCCCAGCAGATGGCCGCGCGCGCCCAGCTGGAGCAGATGCGCCGCGCCCTGCCGCCGGGTGTCGGACACGAGGGCGGTGACGAGCCGCACCCGGGCGGCCGCTCGGGCGGCCCCTACCTCTGACCGAGACGACCCCCACCGACCCGGAAGGGCCCGGCGCCGACGGCGGCCGGGCCCTTCGTCACGTCCGGGGCACGGGCCCGGCCCGCCGGGGCCGGTACCCGGCGCACGGCCGTACGGACCGGGACCGGCGTACGGACAGGGACCGGGGCACTGCCGCGGCCGGCGTACGGGCCGTCGCGTCTACCGGCCGTCGCGCGGGCGGGCTCAGGCGGAGGGCGGGTTGCCCGTGGAGACGTTGAACAGGATCTGCGGCATCTTCTCCGGGTCCACGTCGGTGCCCGGGGCGGGGAACTGCTCGCGGACCGAGCCCTCGCCGTAGGTGTTCTCGTCGACGGACACCGTCTTCATCGTCCAGCCGGCGGCGTTGAAGCACTCCTTGACCGACTTGATGTACTTGAACGTGAAGTCCGGGAGCCTGATCTTGTCGGGGTCGTTGTACGACTCCTGCGGCTCCGTGCACTCGTCGGTGTCGATGGTCTTCGTCGTGTCCGGCCCCCGGTACCCGCTCGCCTTCGTCGGCGTGGGCGAGGCGCTGGTCGTGGCGCGGCCGGCCTCGGGGTCGTCCTTCTTGTCGTTGTTGTTCATCAGGAGCGCCCCGATCAGGGCGCCGACCGCGATCACCGCGACCCCGACGGAGCCGATGATCACGCGCTTGCCGCCCCGGCCGCCGCCCCGCGGGCCGGACGGCGGCTCGGCGGCGGTGGTGTAGGGCGGGGGCGTCGGGACGGCCTGCGCCGGCGCGTACGCCGCGGGGCCGGGCGCCGGGTAGCCGCCCTGCTGCGGATAGCCGTAGGAGGGGGCGGGCGCCGGGCCGCCGTACGGGCCCGGCGCGGGCGCCGGCTGATAGGGCGTGTGGACGGGTCCCGCGGGCGCCGCTGCCGTCCCGTCGACCGGCGGGAACACCGCGGAGCCGACGCCGGCACCGCTCGACATGGGCGCGCCGGGGACGATGCTGGGCGGGGCGGCCCGGAAGGACGCGGCCACCCGCAGGCACTCGTCGCGCATCGCCTCGGCGCTGGGGAAGCGCTCGTTGGGGTTCTTCCTCAGCGCGCGGGCGACCAGCGCGTCGACCGCCGGGGGCAGCGCCCGGTTGACGGAGGACGGAGCCACCGGCTCCTCCTGCACGTGCGCGTACGCGATGGCCAGCGGCGAGTCGGCGTCGAACGGCAGCCGCCCGGTGACGAGCTGGAAGAGCATGATGCCGACCGAGTACAGGTCGGAGCGGGCGTCCACACCGCGGCCGAGGGCCTGTTCGGGCGAGAGGTACTGCGGGGTGCCGACGACCATGCCGGTCTGGGTCATGGAGGTCACGCCGGACTGCATGGCGCGGGCGATGCCGAAGTCCATCACCTTGACCACACCGCGCTTGGTGATCATCACGTTGCCCGGCTTGATGTCCCGGTGGACCAGGCCCATCTCGTGGCTGATCTCCAGGGCGGCCAGCACGTCGGCGGTGACCCCGAGGGCCTGGTCGGCGGGCATCGCACCCTGCCGCCGCACGGCCTCGTCGAGCACCGAGCCGAGCGGCCGGCCCTCGACGTACTCCATGACGATGTACGGCGTGGTCATGCCGTCCAGATCGTCCTCGCCGGTGTCGAAGACCGAGACGATGTTGGTGTGCGTGAGCTTCGCCACGGCCTGGGCCTCGCGGCGGAAGCGCTCGCGGAACGCCGGTTCGCGGCCGAGTTCGGTGTGCAGGGTCTTGATGGCCACCTGGCGGTCCAGGACCGAGTCGTACGCGAGGTGCACCGAGGCCATGCCGCCCTCGCCGAGCAAGTCGCGGAGCTGGTAGCGGGTACCGGCGAAGGTCCGCCCCGCGTACCGGCCCTGTCCGGCGTCCTGGCTCATCTCTGCGTCCCCCATCGGCGCCGGCGCCGGTGCGGCGGCGGCCCGCGCGACTGTTGATCGAAAGTGTTATTCCCGGCCAAGTCTGCCCCAGGCCACTGACACGTCAAGCGCGGTGCCCGTTCCGTGACCGTACGCGAAAGAAGCGTCGCGGAAGCGTTACAGCCGCGGCGGGAACCCCGTGCGCGATTTGCGCGGCGGTGCGCGACCGGGGTTTCATGACCGGTCCGTCTCGTACCGGTTCCGGGCGGCCGTCCCGCACCGGAGGCTCGCGGGAAGGCTGTAGCGTGGCCGACGGAGACCGTGACAACACCGCGCGCACCGCGGGCAGAAACGACGGCGAGGACTGATGGCACAGCAGCAGCGCGCCCAGGGCCCGTCCGATCCCGAGGCCACCGGCGGCGGTATGTCTGACGCGCCGGAGAGCTGGGGGAACGGCGGACTGGTCGGTGACGGCCGGTACCGGCTGACCCGCAGGCTCGGGCGGGGCGGTATGGCCGAGGTGTTCGCCGCCGAGGACGTGCGCCTGGGGCGCACCGTGGCGGTCAAGCTGCTGCGCGCCGACCTCGCCGAGGACCCCGTCTCCAAGGCCCGCTTCACGCGTGAGGCCCAGTCGGTGGCCGGGCTCAACCACCATGCCATCGTGGCGGTCTACGACTCCGGCGAGGACATGGCCGGCGGCCAGTCCGTGCCGTACATCGTGATGGAGATCGTCGAGGGGCGGACCATCCGCGACCTCCTCATCAACGCCGAAGCCCCGGGCCCCGAGCAGGCGTTGATCATCGTCTCCGGTGTGCTGGAGGCGCTCGCCTACTCGCACCAGCACGGCATCGTGCACCGCGACATCAAGCCCGCCAACGTCATCATCACGGACAACGGCGCGGTCAAGGTGATGGACTTCGGCATCGCCCGCGCCCTGCACGGCGCGTCCACGACCATGACGCAGACCGGCATGGTCATGGGCACCCCCCAGTACCTCTCCCCGGAGCAGGCGCTCGGCAAGGCCGTCGACCACCGCTCCGACCTGTACGCCACGGGCTGTCTGCTGTACGAACTGCTCGCGCTGCGCCCCCCGTTCACCGGGGAGACCCCGCTGTCGGTGGTCTACCAGCACGTCCAGGACATCCCGACGCCGCCGTCCGAGGTGTCCGACGCGGTCCCGCCGGAGCTGGACGGGCTGGTGATGCGCTCGCTGGCCAAGGAGCCCGACGACCGCTTCCAGACCGCCGAGGAGATGCGCGGGCTGATCCAGTACGCCCTGCAGATGCTCTACGAGCAGGGCGGCCACACCGGCACCTGGAACACCGGCCCGGTGCTGTCCCACGACGGCCGGCACACCCCGGCGGGCGGCATGGCGGGCACCACCGTCCTGCCGCACGCCGACCACGGCCAGGGCACCACCCAGATCCCGCAGCCGATCCTGCCGGGCGGCTACGGCGGCGGTGACGACGGCGGCTTCGAGGGCCACGGCAACAAGGGCAGCGGCCGGGGCAAGCTCTGGATCCTGGCCGCCCTCGCGGTGGTCGCCGTGGTCGCGGGCGTCGCGCTGGCGCTGAACGGCAAGGACCCGGCCGGCGGCGGGGGGACGAAGACCACCCAGTCCCCCACGGCCACCAAGACCACCGAGGAGGAGCGGCCCAGCGAGACGCCGACCGACGAGGAGACCCGGGAGACCACCGGGCCGGGCACCGGCACCGACCGGGGCAACGGCAGCTCGGGCGGCGGCTGGACGCAGCCGTCCTACACCCCCTCGTACACGCCGACGCAGCCCTCGACCGGTGGCGAGCCCACGGGCGATCCGACGGACGAGGAGACCACCCAGGTCCCGCCGCCCGAGGAGACGCAGGGCGGCGGCGGGACCACCCCCGGCGACGGTGAGACGCCGGGCGGCGGCGGCGAGGCCACGGGCGGCGGCGGGGGCGAGACGCCCGGCACCGGCGGCAGCGGCGGCGGCGGTGTCGAGACGCCGGGCGGCGGGGAGATCGACCTCCCCTGAGCCCGTCGGCGGGCCCGGCGCGCTCCGTGCCGGGTCAGCCCGCGAAGGCCCCGCACACCGCCTCGTACTCCCGGGTCCACCACACGACCAGCGCCGAGGCGGCCGGGAACTGCGGGTCGGCGCGCGTGTCACCGCGCTCGTAGTGCCAGCGCAGCATCCAGAAGTCGTTGAGGCGCTCCCACCACACGCGGTGCACGGCCGCGGCGAGCTGCTCGGGCGTGGCGTCGGCGGCCCGCCGGTACGCGCTCGCGTAGGCCCGCACCCGGGGCAGGTCGAGGGTGCCCATCGGCCGGACGAAGAAGATCGCGGCGGCGCGCACGGCCTCCTCGGCGCGGGGCCGCACGCCCAGGCGGTCCCAGTCGACGATCGCGGCGGGGGAGTCGCCCCGGTAGAGCACGTTGAAGGGGTGGAAGTCCCCGTGCACCCAGCCGGCCGCCCCGCCGTGCGGTGGGCGGCGTTCCGCGTGCCGTTCCAGCAGCGCGCGGCGCTCCAGCAGCCGGTGGCGGGCCAGGGCGTCGAAGGGGTCGGCCGGGCTGTGGCCGCGGACCCGGGCGAGCAGGTCGTCGATGAGGGCGAAGGTGTCGGCGGGGTCGGCGGTCTCGGCGGGCGCGGGGCCCGAGGCGCTGCTGCCGGGGGCGGCGTGGGTGCGGGTGGGCGGCGGCATCACGCGCTCCAGCCCGGCGTGGACCGCGCCCAGCAGCGCGCCGAGCCGGCCGCACTGGTCGGGGGTGAGCTGTCCGCCGTGGCGGTGGCGGCCGTCGATCCAGGGGTGCAGGGCGTAGGCGTGGCCGCCGACGACGGCGACGGTGCGGCCCTCCCGGTCGGGCAGCGGCGGGGCGACCGGGACGCCGATCTCGGCGAGCCGCCGGGTGGCGCGGTGCTGGCGGACGATGGCCGCGGGGTCGGCGGTGCGGGGGTCGAAGTGGTGCTTGAGGAAGTACCGGCCGCGGGTCGTGCGCAGGCGGTAGCCGCGGTTCAGCAGCCCTTGGTCGACCGGCTCGCAGGCGAGCGCGGAACCGGCGGAGAACCGGCGGAGCAGGGCGCCCAGAGGGGGCGCGTGGGGCACGGGGGGTGGTACACATAAGCGCGGCACGCGGCAGATGCTAGGGCACGCGGAGCGCCCGTGAGCTGGGCGTTGTCACACGCGGTCACGTCCGGTCGCAATGCGTCGCGGGGGCATCAGAGTGCCACCGGAAGCGGACTTTCGCCCCATGGGACACGGGAAACCACTCCCGTCACAGGGGCCACTTCCCCCCTGCCTGGCCCCTCGCGCCCTCCGCCGGCGCCCCCGGACGGTCCGCCCGGTCCCTCGAACGGCGGTACCGGCGGGCCCCGGGCCCGTCCTCGGCCGCCCGTCCCCGGCCGCCCGGCACCGCACCGGTCCGCCCGTCCTCGGCCGCCCGGCACCGGTCCGCCCGGCACCATTCCGCACCGGGCCCGCCTCCGCGCCGTCCGCCCGGCTCCCGTCGGCCCGCCGCGCCGCGGCCGCCCGGGTGGCCCGGAGCGTTCAGCGGCGTTCCGCCCGGAGGCGGGCCACGAAGGCGGCGGCCTGCGAGCGGCGCTGCATCCCCAGCTTGGAGAGCAGGCCCGACACGTAGTTCTTGACGGTCTTCTCCGCGAGGTGCAGCCGCTCGCCGATCGCGCGGTTGGTCAGCCCCTCGCCGATCAGCTCCAGGACGCGCCGCTCCTGGTCGGTCAGACGGGCGAGCCGGTCGTCGGCGCGGGGCCCGCCCGCCCGCAGCCGCTCCAGCGCCCGCGCCGTCGCCACCGGGTCGAGCAGCGAGCGCCCGGCGGCCACGTCCCGCACCGCGGCCAGCAGCTCGTCGCCCCGGATGTCCTTGAGGACGTACCCGGAGGCCCCGGCCATGATCGCGTCGAACAGGGCCTCGTCGTCCGCGAAGGAGGTGAGCATCAGGCAGTGGACGCCGTCGTCCCGGGAGCGGATCTCCCGGCAGACCTCGACCCCGCTGCCGTCCGGCAGGCGGACGTCCAGCACGGCGACGTCGGGGCGGGCGGCGGGGATCCGGGCCAGCGCGTCGGCGGCGGTGCCCGCCTCGCCGACCACCTCGAGGTCGGCCTCGCCGGAGAGCAGCTCGTGCACGCCCCGCCGGACCACCTCGTGGTCGTCCAGGAGAAAAACCCGGATTTTTCCGTCGTCGCGCACGCGCTCAGTCTCACACACCGGCTCTTCCCGTGCCCGGGGTGGCCGGGATAACGTGCCGTTGTTCCGGCCCCCTGCGAGGCTGTGACCAGTGGCTGTTCCGGATTTCGCGGATTTACTTGGAAACCCAAGTAAAAATGCAGGTCAGGAGGGGTTTCACAGAAATGTGGCGCACTGGGTAACGTGCCTTGTGCAGGACGCTCGCCGGGGCACCTGTCACGCCTGTGTCCGACGGACCGCACCCACCCCGTGCGCCGCGGGGCACAGGTGAGCCGCACTGGCAACCCGGCGAACCCGGGGGCCGGACCGACGGAGGAGCACACGTGACCGTGGAGAGCACTGCCGCGCGCAAGCCGCGACGCAGCGCCGGAAGCAAGGCCGGCACCACCACCGGCACCAAGCGCACCACACGCACCACCGCCCGGAAGGGGTCCGAGACGCAGCTCGTGCAGCTGCTGACGCCCGAGGGCGAGCGCGTCCAGGACGCCGCGCACGCCGAGTTCGCCCAGTACGTCGAGGACATCACCCCCGACGAGCTGCGCGGCCTCTACCGTGACATGGTGCTCACCCGGCGCTTCGACGCCGAGGCCACCGCCCTGCAGCGCCAGGGCGAGCTGGGCCTGTGGGCCTCCCTGCTGGGGCAGGAGGCCGCCCAGATCGGCTCCGGACGCGCCACCCGGGAGGACGACTACGTCTTCCCGACCTACCGCGAGCACGGCGTCGCCTGGTGCCGCGGGGTGGACCCGACCAATCTCCTCGGCATGTTCCGCGGTGTGAACAACGGCGGATGGGACCCGAACGGCAACAACTTCCACCTGTACACGATCGTCATCGGCTCGCAGGCGCTGCACGCCACCGGCTACGCCATGGGCATCACCAAGGACGGCGCCGACTCGGCCGTGATCGCGTACTTCGGCGACGGCGCCTCCAGCCAGGGCGACGTCAGCGAGGCGTTCAACTTCGCCGCGGTCTACAACGCCCCCGTGGTGTTCTTCTGCCAGAACAACCAGTGGGCCATCTCCGAGTCCAACGAGAAGCAGACCCGGGTGCCGCTCTACCAGCGCGCCCAGGGCTTCGGCTTCCCCGGCGTGCGGGTCGACGGCAACGACGTGCTGGCCTCCCTCGCGGTCACCCGCTGGGCCCTGGAGCGCGCCCGGCGCGGTGAGGGCCCGGCCCTGATCGAGGCGTTCACCTACCGCATGGGCGCCCACACCACCTCCGACGACCCCACCCGCTACCGCCACGACGACGAGCGGGCGGCCTGGGAGGCCAAGGACCCGATCCTGCGCCTGCGGCGCTACCTGGAGTCCTCCGGCCACGCGGACGAGGCCTTCTTCGGGGAACTGGAGAGCGAGAGCGAGACGTTGGGCAAGCGGGTGCGCGAAGTGGTCCGCGCCATGCCCGACCCGGACCGGTTCGCCATCTTCGAGAACGTGTACGCGGACGGGCACGCGCTCGTCGACGAGGAGCGGGCCCAGTTCGCCGCCTACCAGGCGTCGTTCGCGGATGCCGAGGGGGTCTGACCATGACGACGGAAAAGATGGCGCTGGCCAAGGCGATCAACGAGTCGCTGCGCAGAGCGCTGGACGCCGACCCCAAGGTCCTGATCATGGGCGAGGACGTCGGCAAGCTCGGCGGGGTCTTCCGGGTCACCGACGGGCTGCAGAAGGACTTCGGCGAGGACCGGGTCATCGACACCCCGCTGGCCGAGTCCGGCATCGTCGGCACCGCCATCGGCCTGGCCCTGCGCGGCTACCGGCCGGTGGTGGAGATCCAGTTCGACGGTTTCGTCTTCCCGGCCTACGACCAGATCGTCACCCAGCTCGCCAAGATGCACGCCCGGTCGCTGGGCAAGGTCAGGATGCCGATCGTCATCCGCATCCCCTACGGCGGCGGCATCGGCGCGGTCGAGCACCACTCCGAGTCCCCCGAGGCGCTGTTCGCGCACGTGGCGGGCCTGAAGGTGGTCAGCCCCTCCAACGCGTCGGACGCGTACTGGATGATGCAGCAGGCCGTCGCCGGCGACGACCCGGTGATCTACTTCGAGCCCAAGCGGCGCTACTGGGACAAGGCCGAGGTCGACCGGGACGCCGTCCCGGGCCCGCTGCACACCGCCCGGGTGGTGCGCGAGGGCACCGACCTCACGCTGGCCGCCTACGGCCCGATGGTGAAACTCTGCCAGGAGGTCGCCGCCGCGGCGGCCGAGGAGGGCCGCTCCCTGGAGGTCGTCGACCTGCGGTCGGTCTCGCCGATCGACTTCGACACGATCCAGGCGTCGGTGGAGAAGACCCGGCGGCTGATCGTGGTCCACGAGGCGCCGGTGTTCTTCGGTTCGGGCGCGGAGATCGCCGCCCGCATCACCGAGCGCTCCTTCTACCACCTGGAGGCCCCGGTGCTCCGGGTCGGCGGCTACCACGCCCCGTACCCGCCGGCCCGCCTGGAGGAGGAGTACCTGCCGGACCTGGACCGGGTGCTGGACGCCGTCGACCGCTCGCTGGCGTACTGAGGAGGGGAGCGTGACGACGATGACGGACAGTTCCGTGCGTGAGTTCAAGATGCCCGACGTGGGCGAGGGCCTGACCGAGGCCGAGATCCTCAAGTGGTACGTCCAGCCCGGTGACACCGTCACCGACGGGCAGATCGTGTGCGAGGTCGAGACGGCCAAGGCCGCCGTCGAGCTGCCCATCCCCTACGACGGCGTGGTGCGCGAGCTGCACTTCCCCGAGGGCACCACGGTCGACGTCGGCACGTCGATCATCGCGGTGGCCGTCGGCGGCGCGGCGGACGCGGCCCCGGCGGCGCCCGCGGCCGAGGCGCCCGCCGGGGCGGCGCCCGCGGGGGAGGCGCCCGCGGGGGAGGCGGAGGAGCCGAAGCCCGCGGCCCGCCAGCCGGTCCTGGTGGGCTACGGCGTCTCCACCGCCGCGACCCGGCGGCGCCCCCGCAAGAGCGCGGCGGCCCCGGCGGCACCGGCCGCGGCGGCCGTCCAGGCGGAGCTGAACGGCGGCGCCCCGGTGGCTCCCGCGGCTCCCTCCGCCCCCGCCACTCCCGCCGCGCCTGCGGCTCCCGCGGCTCCGGCCGCTCCGGCCGCGCCCGCCGCCCCGGTCACCCGGGAACGCCCGCTGGCCAAGCCGCCGGTGCGCAAGCTGGCCAAGGACCTCGGCGTCGACCTCGCCTCCGTGGTGCCCTCCGGCCCGGACGGCGTCATCACCCGCGAGGACGTGCACGCGGCGGCCGCCCCGGCCGCCGCCCCGGCGCCCGCCGCTCCCGCCGGACCGGCCCCCGTGCCCGCCGCCGGACCGGCCCCCGTGCCCGCCGCCGCCCCGGCCCCGGCCGCGGCGTCCGCCGCGGAGCACGGCCCGGCGCGCGAGACCAGGGTGCCGGTCAAGGGCGTCCGCAAGGCCACGGCGGCGGCGATGGTCGGCTCGGCGTTCACGGCGCCGCACGTCACGGAGTTCGTGACGGTCGACGTGACCCGCACCATGAAGCTGGTCGAGGAGCTGAAGCGGGACAAGGAGTTCACCGGTCTGCGGGTCAACCCGCTGCTGCTGATCGCCAAGGCCCTGCTGGTGGCGATCCGCCGCAACCCGGAGATCAACGCCTCCTGGGACGAGGCGGCGCAGGAGATCGTGGTCAAGCACTACGTGAACCTGGGCATCGCCGCGGCGACCCCGCGCGGTCTGCTCGTCCCGAACATCAAGGACGCCCAGACCAGGACCCTGCCCGAGCTGGCCGGGGCGCTGGGCGAGCTGGTGGCGACGGCCCGCGAGGGGCGGACGTCCCCGGCGGCCATGCAGGGCGGCACGGTGACCATCACCAACGTCGGCGTCTTCGGCGTCGACACGGGCACCCCGATCCTCAACCCGGGCGAGTCCGCGATCCTCGCGGTGGGCGCGATCAAGCTCCAGCCGTGGGTGCACAAGGGCAAGGTGAAGCCGCGCCAGGTGACCACGCTGGCGCTCAGCTTCGACCACCGCCTGGTCGACGGGGAGCTGGGCTCCAAGGTCCTCGCGGACGTCGCGGCGGTCCTGGAGCAGCCGAAGCGCCTGCTCGCCTGGGCCTGACCGGCGACGGCGGCCCCGGAACGGCGAAGGAGCCGCGCCCCCCGCTCGGGGGCGCGGCTCCTCTCCGTCTCCGGGCGGCCTTCCGGCCGGTCCCGGCGCACCGGCGGCCGGGGCGCCGCCTCAGGACGCCCGGCGGGCGCGCAGCGTGTTGAGCAGGGCAGCGCCGCGCTCGGCGTCGTCGACGCTCACGGCGAAGTCCGTACGGCGTCCCCGGGGGCGTATCACCAGGCACTCGCCGGAGCGCAGCATCACCGTGGTGCCCAGGCCGCTGAGGCGGTAGCCCCAGCCGCCGACCTCGGAGGGGCGGCGGTCCTCCGCGCGGGCCGCCTCGATGTCGCCGGGCGCCCAGCGGCGGCGGGGCCAGGCGAGCGGGCCGAACGCCACCTCCAGGCCCCGTTCCGAGACCCGGGCCTGCACCGACGAGCACAGGGCGCAGGCCAGCGACGCCACCGCGCATCCGGCGAAGAGCGCCCAGAGGGTGTCGGCCCGCGCCAGACCGCCCGCCAGGGCCACCAGCGCGCCCGCCGCCACCGTCCCGGGGACGGCGGCCATGAGTTGCAGCCAGTGGTTGGAGGTGCGGGAGAACCAGACCAGCCGCCGGCCCTCGGGGACGTCCAGGGCCGGGGTGTCCTCCTCGGCGGGGTCGGCGCCGGCGGGCCGCCGGGTGGCCAGCAGCCAGCCGCCGGTTCCGGCGAGGGCGGCCAGCAGCAGGACGGCGAGGAGCCAGAGGCCGGGCTGGCGGGCGTCGTGCCAGTCGGCGCGGTCCAGGTTGGCCCGGACGGTGGCGGCCTGGGCGCCGACCAGGATGACGGCGACCGGCACCAGGACGGCGAGCCGGGGCCGGGCCACGGCCGCCCGGGGCCGCCGGCCCGGCCGCGCCGCCAGGGCGGCGGGGACCGCGACCGCGACGGCCGTCACCAGCCAGACCAGCGCGGGCACGAGGGCGGCGGCCCAGAGCGGCAGCGAGCCGTCCGGGGTGCTGCCGGTCAGCGTCCAGTGGGTGGCCAGCGGGTCGGGCAGCCGCCCGCGCGCCGCGAGCGGGAGTCCGGCCAGCAGGGCCGCGACCCCGGCGGTCCACACCCCCGCCGCCCAGCGGGCCGACGCCGGGCGGCGGGCGGTCCCCCGGCCGTCGGTGCGGTCTTCGCTCATGGCAACCCCCTGATCATGTCGATGAGATCCGTCCTGCTGTAGCCCAGCCGGGCCGCCTCGGCGACCAGTTCGCGCACGCGGATCAGCACGGCGGAGCCCCGTCCCGCGTCCTCGGCGACGGTCACCCCCCGGCCCCGCCGGAAGTCGAGCAGGCCCTCGTCGCGCAGTTCGCGCAGGGCCCGCAGCACGGTGTTGACGTTGACGTCCAGGGCCTCGGAGAGGTCGCGGGCCGACGGCAGCCGGTCGCCGGGGCGGCACTCCCCCTCCGCGATGGCGCGCCGGACGGCGCCGGCGACCTGCTCGTGCAGGGGCCGGGTGTCGGTCTTGTCCAGACTCAGCAGCATGGTGCCAATGACACTATCACCATGCACTCCATTCGGGGCAGGGCGAAGTGCCGCGCGGGAACGCGCGGGAACGCGCGGGTGGGGGCGGAAGGGGGCGCGGGCGCGGATACGGGTGCGGGCACGGGCGCCGGGAGGGTCCGCGCGGGGCCGCGGGCGGCGGAAAGGGCCCGTCGCGCGGTGGCGGCGGGCCCTCGGTGGTGCGGTGGGGCGTCAGCCGAGCTGGGCGAAGCCGTAGTCCATGAGCTTGGCGGCGTCCTTGGCGCGCTGGGCCGACGAGGTCGAGGCCAGCACGGTGCCGATCACGGTCCTGCCCTTGCGGGTGGCCGCGAAGACCAGGCAGTAGCCGGCCTCCGGACCCGAACCGGTCTTCACGCCGATCGCGCCGCTGTAGCTGCCGAGCAGCGTGTTGGTGTTGGTCCAGGGCGCCATGGTGCGGGTGCCGCCGGTCTTGGTGATCGTCTTGGCCGTGTACTTCTTGGTCTTGACGATCGTGCGGAACGTGGAGTTCTTCATCGCGCTGCCGGCCAGCTTGGTCAGGTCGCGCGGCGTCGAGTAGTTCTTGCCGCTGCCGATGCCGTCGAACGAGTCGAAGTTGGTGTTCTTCATGCCGAGGCTCTTGGCGGTGGTGTTCATCTTGCCGATGAAGGACTTCACCCGGGCCGCCCGCGTGCTGCCGGTGCCGAACTTGTCCGCCAGGGCGTACGCGGCGTCGCAGCCGGAGGGCAGCATCAGGCCGTAGAGGAGCTGGCGGACCGTCACCTTGTCGCCGACGATGAGGCGGGCGGACGAGGCGTTGTTCTTGACGATGTAGTCGCTGTAGGCCATCTGGATCGTGACCTTGGCGTCCAGGTTCAGGTTCTTCTGTGCCAGGACGACCTTGGCGGTCATGATCTTCGTGGTGGAGCCCGTCGAGCGCCGCGTGTCGGCGGCCTTGCTGTACAGGCCCTTGCCGTTCGCGTCGTTCATCACGAAGCCGCCCTTGGCGGCGATCGACGGCGCGGCGGCGGCCTGCGCGGGAGCCGCGGAGAGGGCCCCGGTGGCGAGCACGGCGCCGGTGGTGACGACGACGGCGGCGGAGCGGCGGAAGCGGTTGCCCTGAATGCCGTTTATCAAGTGAGGTACCCCGATTGTAGTGAAATCCTCTGGGACGCGGTCGAGTTGTGGTCGTTCGGTACGTCGCGTCTGTGCGTCATGTGAATAGCACGGATGGAGGGACGGGGGGAGCGCGGGGGGCCGGTTTCCCCTCAGAGGGTGGCCGTCCGCATGCCGGACGGCCGAACCGCTCGCATCCCTGTTGTATCTATCCTGTCGCCATGATTCCGGCCGTGAAACAGCCCCCCGCCGCCGACCGCGTCTACCAGTACGTCAAGCGCGGTGTCCTCGACCGCCGTTACGAGGGCGGCACGCTGCTCACCGAGGGCGAGCTGGCCGGGGCCGTCGGGGTCTCGCGCACCCCGGTGCGCGAGGCGCTGCTGCGGCTGGAGGCGGAGGGGCTGCTGCGGCTCTACCCCAAGAAGGGCGCCCTGGTCCTGCCGGTCTCCGCGCAGGAGATCGCGGACGTGGTGGAGACCCGGCTGCTGGTCGAGGCGCACGCGGCCCGCAAGGCCGTACCGGCCGCGCCGGAGCTGCTGGAGCGGCTGGCGGAGCTGCTGGAGCGGCAGCGGGAGCAGGCCGCCGCCGGGGACCTGGCCGCCGCCGCCGTCACCGACCGCTGCTTCCACGCCGAGATCGTCCGCAGCGGCGGCAACGAGATCCTGGCCCGCCTCTACGACCAGCTCCGCGACCGGCAGCTGCGGATGGGCGTCGCCGTGCTGCACTCCCACCCGGACCGGGTGGCCAAGACGCTCGCGGAGCACGGCGAGATCCTGGACGCGCTGCGCGCCGGTGACGCGGACGCGGCCGTCGCCGCCGTCGGCCGGCACGTGGGCTGGTTCTCCCACCTGGCGCGGGGCGAGGTCCGGTGAGCGCCGCCGGGCTCCCCGCCCCCGCCCCCGCGCTCCCGCGGGGCGGGCCGCCCGGCGGCGGGCGCGCGGTCGCGGTGTGGGGCATCGGCGTCGCCGTCTACTTCGTCGCCGTCATCTTCCGCACCTCGCTCGGCGTGGCCGGGCTCGACGCCGCCGACCGCTTCCACGTGGGTGCCTCGGCGCTCTCCGTCTTCTCCATCCTCCAGCTCCTGGTCTACGCGGGCATGCAGATACCCGTGGGCCTGCTCGTCGACCGGCTCGGCACCAAGCGGGTGCTGGGCATCGGCGCGGTGCTGTTCACCGCCGGGCAGCTCGGCTTCGCGCTCGCGCCGTCGTACGGGACGGCGCTGGCCGCGCGGGCGCTGCTCGGGTGCGGCGACGCGATGACGTTCATCAGCGTGCTGCGCCTGGGCACCCGCTGGTTCCCGGCCCGGCGCGGGCCGCTGGTCGCCCAGCTCGCCGGGCTGGCGGGCATGGCGGGCAACCTGGTCTCCACCCTGGTGCTCTCCCGGATGCTGCACGGCGTCGGCTGGACGGCGGCCTTCGCGGGCAGCGCGCTCGCCGGGGTCGTCGTCCTGGTGCTGCTGGTGCTGTTCCTGCGGGACCACCCGGAGGGCTGCGAACCGGCGCCGGTGCCGCGCCGGGGCGGCCCCTCCGTGCGGGCGCAGATCGGCGACGCCTGGCGGGAGCCGGGCACCCGGCTGGGGCTGTGGACGCACTTCACCACCCAGTTCCCGGCGACGGTGTTCCTGCTGCTGTGGGGGATGCCGTTCCTGGTGGAGGCGCAGGGGCTGTCCCGGGCCGCCGCGGGCGAGCTGCTCACCCTGATCGTGCTGTCCCACATGGCGTTCGGTCTGGTCTACGGGCAGGCCGTGGCCCGGCGCCACGGGGCGCGGCTGCCGCTGGTCCTGGGCACGGTGGGGGTGACGGCGGTGCTGTGGGCGGTGACGCTGGCCTGGCCCGGGGGCCGGGCACCGGCGGGGCTGCTGGTCGCGCTGTGCGTGGTGCTGGGGGCGTGCGGGCCGGCCTCGATGATCGGCTTCGACTTCGCCCGGCCGGCCAATCCGCCGGAGCGTCAGGGGACGGCTTCCGGGATCACCAACATGGGCGGTTTCATCGCCTCGATGGTGACGCTGTTCGCGGTCGGCGTGCTGCTGGACGCGACCGGTGACGACTACCGCGTCGCCTTCTCGTCGGTCTTCGTGCTCCAGGCCCTGGGGGTGACCCGGATCCTGCGGCTGCGGCGGGGAGCGGCCCGGCGGGAGCGGGAACGGCTGGTCGCGGCGCGGGCGGCGGCGGTCGCGGCGGCGGTGTAGCCACGCGGCGGCGGGGCGCGGTGCGGTGTGCGGGCGACGGCGCGGTGTGCGGGCGGCGCGGGTGCGGTCTGCGGGGTGCGGCGGCGGGCGGTCCCGCTGCCGTGTGCCGGGCCACGCCGTCCGGCGGGCCGTCCGGGCCGCGCCGTGGCCGGTGCCCGTGGCCTGTCCGGGGCCGTGCCGCCGGGTGCGGCGGTGGCGGGCGCCTCCCGGGGCCTCCCCGGCCGTGCGCTGCGGCGGCCGGGGAGGGGCGATGGCCCGGGATCAGGTGGTCACCGTGAAGTGGCGCAGGATGGCCTCGGTCAGCTCCGGGTCGCCCTCGGCCTTGACGCGGTCCGCGACCGCCTCCGGGGTGACCCGGCCGCAGGCCAGGCGCACGTACGTCTCCCAGTCGAGGGTGAGGGTGGCGGCCGGGCCGAGCGCGGGCGAGGTCTCCAGGGTGCCGCGCCCCTGGATGTCGACGCGGATGGTGCGCAGGAACTCCAGCGGTCCGTTCACGTCGAAGACCACCGCCGAGCTGCGCGGCGCGTCCGCGCGGTCGGCCACGACGGCCGGCAGCTCCGCGAGCAGCACGTCGCGGGTGATCAGGGCGCCCGGGGAGTCCAGGCCGCCGGGCCGGCCGAGGGCGGTCCGCAGGTCCTGCTCGTGCACCCACACCGCGAAGGCGTGCCGCCGCATGGACTCCTCCAGCGGCAGCTCGGGGCCGTGCGGCCCGCGCACCTTGGCGCCCGGGTCCCGCGACTCGTTGCGGAGCTGGCGGTTGCGCCGGATGATCATGTACTCCAGCTCGGAGGTGATCTCCGGCGCCGTGTGGTGGCGGCGCACGTCGACCTGCATCTCCATGTACCGCTGCTGCTCGTTGGTGACGTGGAACAGGTCGCGCGGGAGGGTGTGGATGGGGCGCGGGTCGCCGAGCATCTCGGAGTCCAGGCCCATCACGTGCGAGACGACGTCCCGCACCGACCATCCCGGGCAGGGAGTGCGTCGGTTCCAATCTGCTGCCACAAGCGGCTGGACCAGCTCGGATATCGCCTCGATGGAATGTGTCCAGGCGTCGGCATAGGGCTGGAGGGTGGGATGCAGACTCACGGAGCGGGACCCCTCGGCGTTCGGTACACGGGCAGGTTTCGGCGGCGGTGCCGGCGGGAGGCGGCCGCGGTCGGCGGCGGGGAGCTCCCCCGGCTCTCGACTGCGTTCGATCCGGGTGGGACCCCCAAGTTACGCTGATGTGCGGCACCCGGGCAGTGCTTTCGTGTGACGATCGTAGGCCCGAGTGGACGGCTCGAATGCCAGGACGGTGGTAGTGTGCGCGCCTCTCTGATCCAGATCGCCGTGAACGACGACGAATCGGTCGCGGACCGCCGAGCGCGGGCGGCGGCGCTGGTACGCGCCAGGGCGGGCGACGACCTCGTCGTCCTGCCCGAACTGTGGACCACCGGCGCCTTCGCCTTCGACGCGTTCGACACCGGGGCCGAGCCGCTGGCGGGCCCCACGCACGGGGCGATGGCGGAGGCGGCGCGGGCCGCGGGCGTCTGGCTGCACGCGGGCTCCATCCCGGAGCGGGCCGCGGACGGCACCCTCTTCAACACCTCGCTCCTCTTCTCCCCCTCCGGCGACCTGACCGCCTCCTACCGCAAGATCCACCGCTTCGGCTTCGACAAGGGCGAGGCCGCGCTGATGGGCGCGGGCGACACGCTGGTGACGGCGCCTCTGCCGTGGACCACGCTGGGCCTGGCGACCTGTTACGACCTCCGCTTCCCCGAACTCTTCCGCGGCCTGGTCACCGCCGGTGCCGAGACGCTCGTCGTCCCGGCGGGCTGGCCGGAGCGCCGCCGCTCCCACTGGACGCTGCTGGCCCGCGCGCGGGCGGTGGAGAACCAGGCGTTCGTCCTCGCGTGTGCAACGTCCGGCACGCACGCCGGAGTTCCGCAGTCGGGTCACTCGATCGTGGTGGACCCGTGGGGCGAGGTGCTGGCGGAGGCCGGGGCGGGCGAGGAGGTCCTCACGGTGGAGCTGGAGCCGGAGCGGGTCGCGGAGACCCGGGAGCGGTTCCCGGCCCTGAAGGACCGCGTCCTGGGCGTGGACCCGCCGCGCCGCTGACACGGGGCCCGGGTGCGGGTGTGCGGGGCGCGGGCCTCGGGCCCCGGGCCTCGGGCCTCGGGCCGGATGGCCCCGCTGGGCGTCCCCACGGGGGGCCCGGCCGGGTGGATGCGCCCCCGGAGCCGTGCGCGGACAGGTCCCCGGGGCCGGGCCTCCGAGGCCCGGCGCGAGCGCGCCCGGGAGTGCCGGTCGGACGCGCCCGGCGCCGGGCGGCACGGCGCCGGAGACCGGCGGCGGACGGCCCCGGGCAGGGCTCGCCTCCCGGGAGCGTCCCCGGAAACCGGAGCGGGGGAGGGACCGGGGGCCGAGAGACCCCGGCCCTGACTGTTCCCGGCGCCCTGACTGTTCCCGGCGCCCGGGCCGTTCCCGGCCCCCGGGCCGTTCCCGGTTCTCAGTCGTCCCCCTTCTCCCGTTCGCGTTCCGCGAGCTGGATCACGCAGACCGCCAGCGCGATCAGCAGCGCCGGGTCCGCGTCGTCCCGGACCACGTCCACGCCGTAGGTGTCGCGCAGGGTCAGCAGGCGCCGCGAGACGACGGCCAGCAGTTCGCCGTCGTACTCGACGGCGAACTCCCGGTCGAGGATCTTCCCGCTGACGTCCAGCTCGGTGCCGTCGGCCAGCTCCACCCGGAAGTGGTTGCGCAGCAGCGACAGCCGCTTGCGCCGGATGACGGCCAGCGGCCCCCCGTCCCGCTCGATCACCATCGTGTCGCGCACCGCGAACATCTTCCGGTGGATGTCGATGAGGACGCGCCCGCGGGCGTCCTTCAGTTCCCAGGTGTTCCGCAGCCGCAGGGCCTTGCCGTCGACGAGGTACACCTTGTTGCCGTCGGTGTCCTCGATCCAGTGGTCGTCGCCGATGCCGAGCAGCCGGTCGTACACGAGAAATCTCATGCCGGACGGCTTCCCCGCGCGGCCCGGCCCGTACCACCGGGCGGGGAGCACGGGGAAGCGCGCGCCGGGCACCGAGGGCGTGGGACGTGGGCACGGCTTCACGTGCACGCGTCCGCGCCCCCGGGCCGACCGGCGGCGGCTGATGGATCAACACCGGTGGCAGGGACCTGGACCTCGCGGCGCCGCGGTGACGGATCGTCGTGCGGGACCTCGCCAACACGCCACCGCTGACCTGTACTTGCGCGTAGGTGCATGAGCCGGGTCTCTCCCTGCCGGGACCCGGAGACGCCGGAGACCGTGAGCACCGGTGAGGGGGGCATCACGGTCGGGGAACGCGGATTCATCCTCCGCCGGCCCGAAGCGCGCACGTTCCCCTGGCGGGGAAGCGGCACGGCCGCGAGCAGGAAGCCGCTGCTCACCGGGATGGCGCGGGGTGGGCTCCGCGGGGCCCGGATGAGCAGGGCCGGCACCTCCACCAGCGCTCCAGCCACCGCATGGGGCGGGGATGCTCCGGTGTCCCGGCCCGTGTGGAGACGCCCGTCAAGGCCCACGGAGCCGCCCGGCGGGCGGTGGAACACCATGAGCCCCCGTGCTCGTCACCCCTGGCCGGGACGGTGGGCGTGGGGCCTTCGCGCCATCAGGTGCCCGTCGGGATGTCACTCCGGCGGCTGGTTGTACCTCTCCAGCGCCGCCTTGCTCATGGACCGGTCCACCAGCCGCAGTTCCCAGGGGCCGGTGTTCACGTCGAAGTCCTTGCCGAAGCCGACCCACCTTCCTGCCATGCGCCGTCCGGTCGGCTCGACCAGGAGCCGGATGGCCCCGTGATGGCGGGCCCCGTCGTAGTGGCCGTCTGCGGCGGTCTGCTCGACCCACGTACCGGTGACCACGTCGCGGTCGACGGTCAGGTCCAGTGTGAGCGGGCTGTCGGGGTTGCCACTCGCCCCGGGCAGGCTCTGGACGGTCAGCCGGTTCCCGTGCTGGACGATCACTACGTGGTGCTTGCCCTCGTACGAGTCGCCCCGGCTCGGAGAGAAGACTCGTAGCGGCTGAGCCACACCCCCCAAGATGTCTCCTCGCCCGTCTGCGGGGCGGGCTGCACACCTGCGGTGGCGGATGAGACACCGGTTGCGACGGTCTCCATGTCATGTGCTCCCTTCCCGTCCGCGTGGACTCGTGCCGTCGGCACCGGCAGGGTGAACCCCAGTGCCTCGACCGGACGGCCGGTGACCCGTTCCAAGGCCCTGGCGTACACGCCCCGAGGCGTCCTGCTCGTGCCGGACTCCCAGCGCTGCACCAGCCGCTTGGAGGCCCCGTTGGGCTCCCCCGATTCCGCACCCGCCCGGCGCGGGCGGAGCGACGGGCGCACCAGAGCGTCAGCCGCCCGGTACCCCGCCGGGCGGCTGTCGCCGTGAGCGAGGACGGACAGGCAGTGACTGACGACCACAGCGCCGCATGGGACGCGTACTCGGGGGAGCAGGCCCCAGCGGCGGTCGACCAACGCCAAGGGCGAGACCACGTGGTTCAACCGGACCCAGTACCCGGACCACGGCCCCGGGGCCGGTGTGCTCCGGCTCAACCCGGGAGACAGCGCACTCGGCCTCGGGTGCGGGCCCGGAGGGAACGCCGCTCATCTCGCAGCGCTCGGCATGAGGCCGGTCGGGGTCGGCCTCCCCGCCGAGCAGCCCGACACGGCACGCGAGCGGTGGCCGGGCGCGGACGGGATGGAACTCCACCGGGCCGACGCCCCGGCCTGCCTCGGAGACATGTTCACGATCTTCGACGCGGGCTACAGCGTGTTCGGCGCCGCCTGGTTCACCGGCCCCGGCCCACTGCCGCCGGTCGTTCACGCGGACCTCAAGCCGGGTGGCGTGTTCGCCCTCTCCCGGCGGCCCCCGGTTGAAGCGTCCCACGGCTGCCGGGCGTCATACATCCCGCATCCCGCGCGGGCCCGGAGAAGACCCCGCTGTCGTCAGGCGGTGGGACCACGAACCCGATGTGTGGGCGCTGATCCTCGAGCAAGGCGGCTTCGTGGACGTGTCGGCGTCCGTGCTCGCCCGCCCCCGGGGAGCGGGGGCACGGGCACCCTGTTCGTCCGGGGCGTTCAAGGAGGCCGGGGCCAGGGTACCGGTCCGAATCGACGAGAGCCCGAGACAGCCCGAGACAGCCACCCCTCCGGGATTTCCCGGAGGTCTCCGCGGTGGAGCGGATCTCACGGCTGCGCAGGACAACGGCGTCGTACGGCCGTGACCCGGTGTTCATGGGTCAATGGCAAGCTTGAAACATGAACGATGCTGTCCCGGCGCCCACCCCCGCGCCCGCACCCCGCAAGCGCGCCCGTGTCCGTGCCCCCGAGCTGATCGGCAGGGGCGGCTGGCTCAACACCGGCGGGAAGGACCTGAAGCTCGCCGACTTCCGAGGCCGCACACTGATCTTGGATTTTTGGACGTTCTGCTGTGTGAACTGCCTGCACGTCCTCGACGAGCTGCGCGAGCTGGAGGAGAGGCACCGGGACACCGTCGTGATCGTCGGCGTGCACTCGCCGAAGTTCGCGCACGAGGCCGAGCACCGGGCCGTCGTCGACGCCGTCGAGCGGTACGGCGTGGAGCACCCCGTCCTGGACGATCCCGAGCTGGCCACCTGGAAGCAGTACGCGGTGCGGGCCTGGCCGACGCTCGTCGTGATCGACCCCGAGGGCTACGTCGTCGCCCAGCACGCGGGCGAGGGCCACGCGCACGCCATCGAGCGGCTGGTGGCCGAGCTGGAGGAGGAGCACGCGGCCAAGGGCACGCTGCGGCGCGGCGACGGCCCGTACGTGGCGCCGGAGCCGCAGCCGACCACCCTGCGCTTCCCCGGCCGGGCGCTGCCGCTGCCGTCCGGGAACTTCCTGGTCAGCGACACCACCCGGCACCAGGTGGTGGAGCTGGCGGAGGACGGCGAGAGCGTGGTGCGCCGGATCGGCAGCGGGGAGCGCGGCCTCGCGGACGGCACGGCCGCCACCGCCTCCTTCAGCGAGCCGCAGGGCCTCGCCCTCCTGGAGGACGGCTCGGTGGTCGTCGCCGACACCGTGAACCACGCGCTGCGCCGCCTCGACCCGGCCACCGGCGAGGTCACCACTCTGGCCGGGACCGGCCGCCAGTGGATGCAGGGCGAGCCCTCCTCGGGCCCGGCCCGCGAGGTCAGCCTGTCCTCGCCGTGGGACGTCGCGTGGTGGCGCGGCCGGGTCTGGATCGCCATGGCCGGCGTCCACCAGCTCTGGGCGTACGACCCCGCCGGGGGCACCGTCGCCGTCACCGCGGGCACCACCAACGAGGGGCTCGTCGACGGCCCCGGCGCCGAGGCATGGTTCGCCCAGCCGTCCGGACTCGCGGCCACGCCCGAGCGGCTCTGGGTCGCCGACTCCGAGACCTCCGCCCTGCGCTGGGTGGAGCCGGACGGCACCGTGCGCACCGCCGTCGGCACCGGCCTGTTCGACTTCGGGCACCGGGACGGCGCCGCCGGGCAGGCCCTGTTCCAGCATCCGCTGGGCGTCACCGCGCTGCCGGACGGCTCGGTCGCCGTCAGCGACACCTACAACCACGCGCTGCGCCGCTACGACCCGGCGACCGGCGAGGTGACCACGCTGGCCACGGATCTGCGCGAGCCCAGCGGCGCGGTGCTGGCCGGTGACGACATCGTGGTCGTGGAGTCGGCCCGGCACCGGCTGACCCGGCTCAGGCTGCCGGAGGAGGCGGTGCGGGTGGAGGCCGTCGCCCACCGCACCCGGCGCGAGCCCACCGAGGTGGCGCCGGGCCCGCTGCGGCTGGACGTGGTCTTCGAGGCGCCCGCCGGGCAGAAGCTCGACACCCGCTACGGGCCCTCGACCCGGCTGCTGGTGTCCTCCACCCCGCCCGGTCTGCTGCGCGGCGGCGAGGGCGCGGGCACCGGGCTGTCCCGGGTCCTCGACCTCGACCCGTCCGTCCCGGAGGGGGTGCTGCACGTCTCCGCGATGGCGGCCTCCTGCGACGACGACCCGGAGAACCCGTACCCGGCCTGCCATGTGCACCAGCAGGACTGGGGTGTCCCGGTCCGGCTCACCGGGGGCGGCGTGGACCGGCTGCCGCTGGTCCTGGCGGGGCTGGACGCCTGACGGGCGCGGCGGCGCCGCCGGTCCCGGGTGCGCCGCGCCGGGGCGCGGCGCCGCTCAGACGCCGTAGCCGTCGTGGTAGCCGTCGCGGGTGTGATGGTGGGGCCGTTCCTCGACGACCGGGGTCGCCGGCGGCACGATGACGCGGCGGCGGCGCGCGATGCTGCTGAACGTCGCGACGCCGATCAGGCCGACGACCATGAAGATCACGCCGACGAGGTCGAGGTTGACCCCCTGCATGTCCCAGTCGGTCGCGAACGCGAGGATGGCTCCCACGGCGATGAGGATGATGCATCCGCCGAGGCCCATGAGTGTCGCCTCCCTGTAGGTCCGGTCTGCCCGGTTCTCCGGTCGATCCGGTGGCGATCGGGTACCCCGGGCCGGAACACCCATGCGGGGAACGGGTGTTCCGGCCGTCGGCGGACGGGGCGTCAGCCCGTCAGGAAGGCCGTGAGCGCGTTGGCGAGCAGGTGCGGGTCGTCGGCGCCGCACAGCTCCCGCGCGCTGTGCATGGAGAGGATGGCCACCCCGATGTCGACGGTGCGGATGCCGTGCCGGGCGGCGGTGATGGGGCCGATCGTGGTGCCGCAGGGCATGGAGTTGTTGGAGACGAAGGTCTGGAAGGGGACGGCCGCCTTCTCGCAGGCGGCGGCGAAGACCGCGCGGCCGGAACCGTCGGTGGCGTAGCGGTTGTTGACGTTGACCTTGAGGATGGGGCCGCCGTTGACCCGGGGGTGGTGCGTCGGGTCGTGCCGCTCGGCGTAGTTGGGGTGGACGGCGTGGCCGGTGTCGGAGGAGAGGCAGACGGTGCCGGCGAAGGCGCGGGCCCGGTCCTCGTAGGCGCCGCCGCGGGCGAACACCGAGCGCTCCAGCACCCCGCCGAGCAGGGGACCGTCGGCGCCGGTGTCCGACTGGGAGCCGTTCTCCTCGTGGTCGAAGGCGGCCAGGACCGGGATGTACGGCAGCTCGGCGCCGGAGGCGGCGACGGCGGCCAGGGCGGCGGCCCCGGCGTGCACGGAGAGCAGGTTGTCCATGCGGGGGCCGGCCACCAGCTCCCGGTCGCGCCCCAGGTACGCCGGGGGCTCCACGGAGTGGGTCATCAGGTCCCAGCCGGTGACCTCGCCGGGAGCGAGACCGGCCTCCTCCTCCAGGAAGGCGATGAGGTCGCCGTCGCGGACGGTGTCGCCGAGACCCCAGACGGGCTGGAGGTGGCGCTGCTTGTCCAGCTTGAGGCCGTCGGCGGAGACCGAGCGGTCCAGGTGGATGGCGAGCTGGGGGACTCGCAGCAGCGGGCGGTCGACGTTGACCAGGCGGGTGGAGCCGTCGCGCAGCGACAGCCGTCCGGCCAGGCCCAGGTCGCGGTCGAGCCAGGAGTTCATCAGCGGCCCGCCGTAGATCTCCACGGCGATCTGGCGCCAGCCGTGCGCGCCGGTGTCGGGGCGCGGCTTCACCCGGAGGTTGGGGGAGTCCGTGTGGGCGCCGATGACGCGGAAGGGGGTGTGCGGCGCGGCGCCCTCCGGGACGTACCAGGCCACGATCGCGCCGCCGCGCAGCACGTACTTGCCGCCGGCGGTCCCCTCCCAGGCGTCCGTCTCCGCGACCTGCCGGAAGCCGGCCTTCTCCAGCCGACCGGCGGTGTGGGCCACCGCGTGGTACGGCGTGGGGCTCGCACCCAGGAAGGTCATCAGGTCGTCCGTGTGGCCGCGGTCGAAGCGGGGGGGTTCGCTCATGGGGTTCACCTTAACGACGGATGAGCGCCCGTCCCCCGTCTGCCGGAAGCGGGTCCGGGCGGGGGTACGGAGGGGCAGTGCGGACCGGCCGCGAGGGCAGGGGAGTTGGTACGGAAGGGCAATGGAGGGAGGGATTCCGGACAGTGGAATCCATCCTTCCGGCCACTGGGACCCGGACCTCCGGTCCTGTCGGGACGGCTGCGGAGCCACCCGGCGCAGGCCCCGGCCCAGGTCGGGGGCGTGCCGGGGGCGTGCCGGGGGCGCGCCGGGGGCGGACCGGAGCCGAGGCGGACCGGGCCTGGCCAGGAGCCGTACCGGGGCCGGTCCGCCCCGGGGGTCCTGGGTCGGGGGGCGGTGGTCCGGGGCCCGCGCCGGCCGTGCGGAAGGGGCTCGGGCTCTCGGGGCCCGCCGGGTGCGGACGCCCCGCGGCACCGGGGCCGGGGCACGTCGGAGGAACGGGCGGGTTCGCCTCGGCACCGTGCCCGCCCGGCGGGGACCGGCGGCGCACCCGGTGCGGTCTCCCGGCCGGGCACGGGGACCGGCCGCCCGTTCCGGCCCCCGGGGGGCAGGAGCCGGAACGGGCACCGGAGCCGGGCCTCGGGACAGGCCCGGCGGGGCGGGGGCATGCCCGCCCGCGGGGGAGGCCCACCCGGCAGGGGGAGCCGCCCCGGTAGGGGGAGAACCATGGGCGGCCGGCCCGCTCCGGAGCGGGCCGCCCGGGAACGGACGCCGGCGGGAGCGGCCGGGAGAGCCCCGGCGGGAGGGCGCCCCGGGCGGGCTCCGGCGTCCCCTGGTGGGAAGCCGTCCCGGAGGGCTCCGGAACCGCCCCGACGGGGAGCCGTCCCGGAGCGGAACCGTTCCCGGCCGGAAGCCTCCCGTCAGGCCCCGGCGCGACCCGGCGGGTGGCCGCCGCGTGGTGCCCCGGCGGCTTCCCCGGGGAGGCGGCGGCTCCGGCCGCGGGCCCGCCCCGCGGGGTCAGAACGCCGACTCGTCCAGGTCCATCAGGTCCAGCTCGACGCCCTGCGCGACCTTGCGGGCCAGGGTGACGCCGGGCAGGACGCGGGAGGCGAAGAACTTCGCCGCCGCGATCTTGCCGGTGTAGAAGGCCCGGTCCTTGGCGGAGGCGTTCGGCAGCTTCTCGGCGGCGATGGCCGCGCCCTTGAGGAGCAGGTAGCCGATGACCACGTCGCCGGAGGCGAGCAGCAGGCGGGTGGTGTTCAGCCCGACCTTGTAGATGCTCCGGACGTCCTGCTCGGTGGCCGCGAGGTCGGTGAGCATCAGGCCGACGATGGCCTCCAGCTCCACGGCGGCCTTGGCCAGGTGCTCGCGGGCGGTGGCCAGCTCCTCGCCGCCGGTGGCCAGCGCCAGGAACTTCTTGATGTCCTCCGCGAGCCCGTTCAGCGCGGCGCCCTGGTTGCGGACGATCTTGCGGAAGAAGTAGTCCTGGCCCTGGATCGCGGTGGTGCCCTCGTACAGGGTGTCGATCTTGGCGTCGCGGATGTACTGCTCGATCGGGTACTCCTGCAGGAAGCCGGAGCCGCCGAAGGTCTGGAGCGACTGGGCGAGCTGCTCGTAGGCCTTCTCGGAGCCGTAGCCCTTGACGATGGGCAGGAGCAGGTCGTTCAGCGCGTGCTCGGCGCCGGCGTCCTCGCCCTCCGCCTCCTTGACCTGGATGTCGTCCTGCACGGAGGCGGTGTACATCACCAGGGCGCGCATGCCCTCGGCGTACGCCTTCTGCGTCATCAGCGACTGACGCACGTCGGGGTGGTGGGTGATGGTGACCTTGGGCGCGCTCTTGTCCATGAAGTCGGCCAGGTCGGGGCCCTGGACGCGCTCCTTGGCGTACTCCAGGGCGTTGAGGTAGCCGGTGGAGAGGGTGGAGATCGCCTTCGTGCCGACCATCATGCGGGCGAACTCGATGATGCGGAACATCTGGCGGATGCCGTCGTGCCGGTCGCCGATCAGCCAGCCCCGGGCGGGGTGGCGGTCGCCGAAGGTCATCTCGCAGGTGTTGGAGGCCTTCAGGCCCATCTTGTGCTCGACGTTGGTCGCGTAGACGCCGTTGCGCCCGCCCAGCTCGCCGGTCGCGGGGTCGAACTCGTACTTCGGGACCAGGAAGAGGGAGAGGCCCTTGGTGCCGGGGCCGGCGCCCTCGGGGCGGGCGAGGACGTAGTGGAGGATGTTCTCCGACATGTCGTGCTCACCGGACGTGATGAAGCGCTTGACGCCCTCGATGTGCCAGGAGCCGTCCTCCTGGGGCAGGGCCCTGGTGCGGCCGGCGCCGACGTCCGAACCGGCGTCGGGCTCGGTGAGGACCATGGTGGAGCCCCACTGGCGCTCGACGGCGATCTTCGCGATGTGCTTCTGCGCCTCGTTGCCCTCCTCGAAGAGGATGCCGGCGAAGGCGGGGCCGGAGGAGTACATCCAGATCGCCGGGTTGGCGCCGAGGATCAGCTCCGCGTAGGCCCAGATCAGGGAGCGGGGCGAGGTGGTGCCGCCGATCTCCTCGGGCAGGCCGAGCCGCCAGTACTCGGAGTCCATGAAGGCCTGGTAGCTCTTCCTGAAGGAGGCGGGGACCGGCGCGGTGCCGGTCTCCGGGTCGAAGACCGGCGGGTTGCGGTCGGCGTCGGCGAAGGACTCGGCCAGCTCGTTCTCGGAGAGGCGGGTCAGCTCCTCCAGGACGCTCCTGGCGGTGTCGGCGTCCATCTCGGTGAACGGGCCCGTGCCGTACACCTTGTCGCGGCCCAGCACCTCGAAGAGGTTGAACTCGATGTCCCGGAGATTCGGCTTGTAGTGCCCCATGGCGACGGCTCCGTTGAGAGATCGGCGAGGCACTCGCTCCTCGCTCCTGCGTTCACGTACCAACTAGTAGTCTCCGATGATGCTACCCGTCAGTAATAAGAAGCAACCCCGACTCGTCCATCTGTGACTCGTTACTCGTTACTCTGTGCGGCATGTACGGCTACGACCAGACCGCGGGCCCGCAGCAGCAGTACGCCCCGCCCCAGCAGCCGATGTCCGGCGGGTACGGGCAGCAGCAGCCGCCCCTCTACCCCGAGCCGTCCCCGCCCTCGCTGGCGGACGCCGTGCGCGCCTTCACCACCGGGCAGATGGCGGCGGAGGACTTCCAGCAGATCTTCGCCACCTCGAAGGTCTACTGCCCGCGCGGCGACAACCCCGGCTTCCTCGCCCTGCACAACACCCAGCAGCCGGTGATCCCGATGTTCACCTCGCTCAAGGAGCTGCGGCGGTACGCGGGCAAGGAGTCCAAGTACTTCGTGATCACCGGGGCCGAGGTGATCGACCTGCTGCCGACGGGCTACGGCTTCGTGCTGGACATGGAGGGGGAGCACCGGATGGTCTTCGACGCCAAGGCGGTCGAGCAGATGGTCGACTTCGCGATGCGCCGCATGTACGGCTGACCGGTGCCGCGAGGCGGAGCGGAGCCCGGAGGGAATGCCCTCCGGGCTCCTCGCGTTCCGGGTGGCAGGAAGTTCAATGTTCAACTAGAGTGGTCGCAACCGAGGAGGTACCGACATGCCCGCAGTAACCGTCGAGAACCCGTTGACGCTGCCCCGTGTGGCCGCATCCGCGGACGCCGTGGCACGTCCCGTGCTCACCGTCACCACCGCGCCCAGCGGTTTCGAGGGGGAGGGCTTCCCGGTGCGCCGCGCGTTCGCGGGCATCAACTACCGCCACCTCGACCCGTTCATCATGATGGACCAGATGGGTGAGGTGGAGTACGCGCCGGGAGAGCCCAAGGGCACCCCCTGGCACCCGCACCGCGGCTTCGAGACCGTCACGTACATCATCGACGGCACCTTCGACCACCAGGACAGCCAGGGCGGCGGCGGAACCATCACCAACGGCGACACCCAGTGGATGACCGCCGGTTCGGGCCTGCTGCACATCGAGGCCCCGCCGGAGTCGCTGGTGGTGTCCGGCGGCCTGTTCCACGGGCTCCAGCTCTGGGTGAACCTGCCGGCCAAGGACAAGATGATGGCCCCCCGCTACCAGGACATCCGCGGCGGCAGCGTCCAGCTCCTGACCTCCCACGACGGCGGCGCGCTGCTGCGCGTCATCGCCGGGGAGCTGGACGGCCACGAGGGCCCCGGCATCACCCACACGCCGATCACCATGGTCCACGCCACGCTGGCGCCGGGCGCCGGGATCACCCTGCCCTGGCGGGAGGATTTCAACGGCCTCGCCTACGTGATGGCCGGCCGCGGCTCCGTGGGCGCCGAGCGCCGTCCGGTCCGCACGGGCCAGACCGCGGTCTTCGGCGCCGGTTCCTCGCTGACCGTCCGCGCGGACGAGAAGCAGGACGCGAACACCCCCGACCTGGAGGTCGTGCTGCTCGGCGGGCGGCCGATCCGGGAGCCCATGGCCCACTACGGCCCGTTCGTCATGAACACCCGGGAGGAGCTCCAGCAGGCGTTCGAGGACTTCCAGAAGGGCCGCCTGGGCACCGTCCCGGCGGTGCACGGGATGTCCGAGGGCGGCCTGTAGGACCCGCCGCCCACGGCCGGGCCGCCCCGCTCCGGGGCGGCCCGGCCGCGCGCGTTCCCGGCCCGCCCGGCCCGCCCGGCCCGCCCGGACCGCCGCCCGGCCGCCCGGCCGCGGCTCACCCGGGCGGGCCGTCCGCGCAGGACAGCCGGGACGCCGCGTGATCGGCTGGGGGCGTGCAGACGCTTCCCGGTCCGGTACGCCGCTTCGCCGCGTGGTGCGCCGTCGCCCTGCTCGCCAGCGGTGCCGGCTACGTCGCCGTCCGGCTCTGCGTCGTCTTCCGCACCGCCGTGACCCCCGTCCTGCTCGCGCTGCTCGGCACCGCCCTGCTCGGCCCCCTGCACCGGCGGCTGGTGGCGGCCCGGGTGCAGCGCTCGCTGGCCGCCGGGCTCACCTGCGTCGCCGTGGTCGCCGTGGTGGGCGGGGCGGTCTACGTCGTCGTCGCCGCGCTCGTCGACTCCGGCGACCAGATCGTCGCCTCGCTGAAGGAGGCGGCCCGGAGCATCGCCGACCACTTCGGGGCGGCCGGCACCTCGCTGGACGACGTCGCCTCCAACGCGCGCGAACTCCTCGCCAAGTTCGGCGGCACGGCCGCCTCCGGGGTGCTCACCGGGGTGAGCGTGGTCGGCGAGATGCTCGCCATGGCCGTCCTCGCCCTGCTGCTCGTCTTCTTCTTCCTGCGCGACTCCGACCGCGCCGTCGGCACCCTCCGCGCCCTCGTCCCGGTGCGCGCCGCCGATCTCGTCGAGGCCATGGCCAGGAGGGCCTTCGGGGCCGTGGAGGGCTTCATGCGGGGCACCACCCTCATCGCCCTCATCGACGCCCTGTGCATCACCGTCGGACTGCTGGTGCTCCGGGTGCCGGGCGCGGTCGGGCTCGGCGCGCTGGTCTTCGTCGGCGCCTACATCCCCTACCTCGGCGCCTTCATCTCCGGGACCGTGGCGGTGCTCGTCGCCCTCGCCGACCGGGGGTTCGTCATCGGGCTGTGGGCCCTCGGCGTGGTGCTCGCCGTGCAACTGCTGGAGGGGCACGTGCTCCAGCCGGTGATCCAGAGCCGCACGGTGCAGATGCACCCCGCCGTCGTCCTGCTGGCGATCACCGCCGGGGCCTCGGTGGCCGGCATCCTGGGCATGCTGCTGGCCGTGCCGCTCACCGCCGCCGCCTTCGGGATCGTCCACGAACTCCGGGCGCGCTACGCCGAGGGCACGCCGCCGCCCCCGGCCGCCCCGGCGTCCGGCACCGGCGCGGCGGACTCGTAGATCGCGAACCAGATGCTCTTGCTGCCCCCGCGCGGGGCGACGCCCCACTCGTCGGCGAGCAGCTCGATCAGCAGCAGCCCGCGCCCCGAGGAGGCCATCTCCCCCGGGCTGCGCCGGTGCGGCAGGTCCGCCCCGCTGTCGGTGACCTCCACCCGGATGCGCCGTCCGCCCGGCACTCCGGTGACCTCCGCGACCAGCAGGGCGTCCGCGTCGGTGTGCACCAGGACGTTGGTCAGCGTCTCGGAGACCAGCAGCACCGCCGCGTCCCGCTGCTCCTCGTCGGTCCAGTCGTGCAGCAGGTCCCGCAGGTGCCGCCGGGCGGCGGCGATCCGCTCCGGCTCGGCCTGCGCCACGGTGAGCACGGTGCGCCGCACGGAGACCGGGACGGCGCCGCCCTCCGTGCCCCGCCGGGACAGCAGCAGGAGGGCGATGTCGTCCTCCCGGCGGTCGGCCAGCGGTCCGGGCACATGGTGCGACGGCGGCCCGTGCACCGCCTGGACCAGGGCGTCGGCCAGCGCCTCCAGATCGCCCCGGTGCCGCTCCAGGATGGCCCGCAGCCGGAGCCAGCCGGTGAACAGGTCGTGGCCGCCGGTCTCGATCAGACCGTCCGTGCACAGCATCAGGGTGTCGCCCGGCTCCAGGGCCAGCCGCGTCGTCGGATAGTCGGAGTCGGGGTCGATGCCGAGCGGCAGCCCGCCCGCCGTGGCCCGGATCAGGGCGGTGCCGTCCGCCATCAGGACGACGGGGTCCAGGTGCCCGGCCCGGGCGCTCTCCACCGTGCCCGTCACCGGGTCCACCTCGGCGTAGAAGCAGGTGGCGAAGCGGGAGTCGTCGGAGCCGGCGTCGGCCTGGGTGACCCCGTAGAAGAAGCGGGAGGCGCGGGAGAGCACCGCGTCGGGGCGGTGGCCCTCCGAGGCGTAGGCGCGCAGGGCGATGCGCAACTGGCCCATCAGCCCGGCCGCCCGCACGTCATGGCCCTGCACGTCGCCGATGACCAGGGCGAAGCGCCCGCTGGGCAGCGGGATGACGTCGTACCAGTCGCCGCCGACCTGGAGCCCCCCGCCGGTGGGCACATAGCGGGCGGCGACGCCCATGCCGGGGATCCCGGGGCCCAGCAGCGGCAGCATGGTGCGCTGGAGCCCGTCGGTCAGCTCCCGCTGGGTCTCGGCGGCGCCCGCCCGGGAGAGGGCCTGGGCCAGCATCCGGGCCACCGTGGTCAGCACCGACCGCTCGTCCGGGGTGAAGGTGACCGGATAGCTGAACGCCGCCAGCCAGGCGCCCATGGTGTGGCCCCCCGAGACCAGCGGCAGGAAGGCCCAGGACCGGCGGCCGAAGTGCTCCGCGAGCGGCCAGGTGATCGGGTAGCGGGAGCGGTAGTCCTCGGGTGAGGTGAGGTAGACGGCACGGCCGGTGCGGACCACCTCGGCGGCCGGGTAGTCCGTGTCCAGCGGCATGTGGGGGAACGGGCTGTCGTCCGGCATCTGCTGCCCGTGGTGGCCGATCACCGTGAGCCGGTCGCCGTTCATCCCGAACACCGCGAGCCCGTCCGGGGAGAACCCCGGCATCGACAGTCCCGCCGCGACCCTCAGCACCTCCTCCGTGGACCGCGCCTCGGCCAGCGCCCGGCCCGCGTCCAGCAGGAACGCCTCCCGGGAGCGCCGCCAGTCGCCGGTGACCGCGCTGCGCCCGGCCGGGGTGCCCGGCGAGGGCTCGGTGACCTCCTGGAGGGTGCCGATCAGTTCATACGCCTTGCGGACGGGGTCGAACGACGGCTTGGAGCGGCTGCGCACCACCCGGACCACACGGCTGCGCTCGTCCATGACCCGGACCCGGTTCTCGGCGAGGGTGCCCTCGGTGACGGCGAGCCGGACCACCCCGGTGATCTCGTTCCAGTCCGCGGGGTGCAGCCGGGCCCGCACCTGGGCCTCGGTGAGCACCGTCGGTTCCGCGGGCAGCCCGAGCAGACGGGCCGCCTCCGCGTCGACGGAGACCGCGCCCGTGGCGGTGTCCCAGTGCCACAGACCGGTCGCGAGAGCGGAGAGGACGGCCCCCACCTCGGGCAGGGGCTCACCAGTGCGCATTGCTCCACTCTAAGAAGGGGTGATCGGAGGCTGCCACCCGTCGCTCCCGGCCGCCGGGGTGGGGAGTCGCCCGGCGGGTGCCCGGTACGCTGGGGTTGTTTCACGTGAAACACAGACCCCGATCCGCGAAGGCTGGATGAACGACGATGCATCGGTACAGGTCCCACACCTGCGGCGAGCTCCGCTCCACTGACGTCGGCACCGACGTCCGGCTGAGTGGCTGGCTGCACAATCGGCGCGACCTGGGCGGCATCCTCTTCATCGATCTGCGCGACCACTACGGCATCACGCAGCTCGTCGCCCGCCCCGGCACGGAGTCCTACGAGGCGCTGGACAAGCTGACCAAGGAATCGACCGTTCGGGTCGACGGCAAGGTCGTCTCGCGCGGCGCCGAGAACGTCAACCCCGACCTCCCCACCGGTGAGATCGAGGTCGAGGTGGGCGAGGTCGAGCTGCTCGGCGCCGCCCAGCCGCTGCCGTTCACCATCAACACCGAGGACGGGGTCAACGAGGAGCGGCGCCTGGAGTACCGCTTCCTGGACCTGCGGCGCGAGCGCATGCACCGCAACATCATGCTGCGCACCGCGGTCATCTCCGCGATCCGCCACAAGATGGTGGCGCTCGGCTTCAACGAGATGGCGACGCCGATCCTCACCGCCACCTCCCCGGAGGGCGCCCGCGACTTCGTGGTCCCCTCCCGGCTGCACGCGGGCCGCTTCTACGCCCTGCCGCAGGCCCCGCAGCAGTTCAAGCAGCTGCTGATGATCTCGGGCTTCGACCGCTACTTCCAGATCGCGCCCTGCTTCCGCGACGAGGACGCCCGCGCCGACCGCTCGCCCGGCGAGTTCTACCAGCTCGACGTCGAGATGAGCTTCGTCGAGCAGGAGGACGTGTTCCGTCCCATCGAGCAGCTCATGACGGAGCTGTTCACGGAGTTCGGCGGCGACCGCGAGGTCACCTCGCCGTTCCCGCGGATCCCGTTCCGCGAGGCGATGCTGAAGTACGGCTCCGACAAGCCGGACCTGCGCGCCAAGCTGGAGCTCGTCGACATCACCGACATCTTCGCGGACTCCGGGTTCAAGGCGTTCGCCGGCAAGCACGTCCGGGCCCTGCCGGTGCCGGACGTCTCCGGCCAGCCGCGCAAGTTCTTCGACCAGCTCGGTGACTACGCCGTCTCCCAGGGCGCCAAGGGCCTGGCCTGGGTGCGCGTGGGCGAGGACGGCACACTGAGCGGCCCCATCGCGAAGTTCCTCACCGAGGCCGACGTCGCGGAGCTGACCGAGCGGCTGTCGCTGGCCGCCGGGCACGCGGTGTTCTTCGGCGCGGGCGACTTCGACGAGGTCTCGAAGATCATGGGCGCGGTGCGGGTCGAGGCCGCCCGGCGCGCCGGGCACTTCGAGGAGAACGTCTTCCGGTTCTGCTGGATCGTCGACTTCCCGATGTACGAGCGGGACGAGGAGACGGGCCGGATCGACTTCTCCCACAACCCGTTCTCGATGCCGCAGGGCGGTCTGGACGCCCTGGAGAACCAGGACCCGCTGGACATCCTGGCCTGGCAGTACGACATCGTCTGCAACGGTGTCGAGCTGTCCTCGGGCGCCATCCGGAACCACGAGCCGGACATCATGCTCAAGGCGTTCGCCATCGCCGGCTACGACGCGGAGACGGTGGAGCGCGAGTTCGCCGGCATGCTGCGGGCCTTCCGCTTCGGCGCCCCGCCGCACGGCGGGATCGCCCCCGGCGTCGACCGCATCGTCATGCTGCTGGCCGACGAGCCCAACATCCGCGAGACGATCGCCTTCCCGCTCAACGGCAACGCCCAGGACCTGATGATGGGCGCGCCCACGGAGCTGGACGAGACCCGGCTGCGCGAGCTGCACCTCACCATCCGCAAGCCGCAGCCCAAGTAGTCCCGACGCCGGACGGCCCGGACCCCCGCGGGGGTCCGGGCCGTCCGGCGTACCGGGGACCGTCAGGCGGCGGGCTCGCCGCCGAAGCGCTCCTTGTAGGCCGCCAGGTCGTCGTCGGTCAGCTTGGCGAAGAGGACCGGCGGCACGGTGAACGGGGTGCCGACCGGCACGGAGGTGAGGGCGCGGGCCTCCTCGGGGGTGACCCAGCTCGCCGTGTCACCGGGCAGCGAGAACGCCCGGCGCATCGCGGTGGCGGACGCGGGGATGAAGGGCTCCGAGACCACCGCGTACAGGTGGATCAGGTTCATCGCCGTCCGCAGGGTGAGCGCGGCGCCCTCCTGGTCGGTCTTGATCTCCAGCCAGGGGGCCTTCTCCTCCAGGTAGGAGTTGCCCGCGGACCACAGGGCGCGCAGCGCCGCCGCCGCCTTGCGGAACTGGAGCGCCTCCATCTGGGTCTCGTACTCGGCGAGCAGCCGGGCGATCTCCTCGCCGAGCCCGGCCTCCGCCGCGCCGGGCTCGCCGCCCGCCGGGACCTCGTCGCCGAAGCGCTTCCTGGAGAAGGAGAGCACCCGGTTGACGAAGTTGCCGAGGGTGTCGGCCAGGTCCTTGTTCACCGTGGTGGTGAAGTGCTCCCAGGTGAAGGACGAGTCGTCGGACTCCGGGGCGTTGGCGATGAGGAAGTAGCGCCAGTAGTCGGCCGGCAGGATGTCCAGCGCCTGGTCGGTGAAGACGCCGCGCTTCTGGGAGGTGGAGAACTTGCCGCCGTAGTACGTCAGCCAGTTGAAGGCCTTGACGTAGTCGACCTTCTTCCACGGCTCGCGGACGCCCAGCTCGGTCGCCGGGAACATCACGGTGTGGAAGGGGACGTTGTCCTTGGCCATGAACTCCGTGTAGCGGACGCTGTCGTCCACGTCGTACCACCAGGACTTCCAGTCCCGCGTCTCGCCGTCGGGCGCCGAGTCCGCCCACTCCTTGGTGGCGCCGATGTACTCGATGGGGGCGTCGAACCAGACGTAGAAGACCTTGCCCTCGGCCGCCAGCTCCGGCCAGGTGTCGGCGGGGACCGGGACGCCCCAGTCCAGGTCGCGGGTGATCGCGCGGTCGTGGAGCCCCTCGTTCAGCCACTTGCGGGCGATGGAGGCGGCGAGCTGCGGCCACTCCTCCTCGTGCCGGGCCACCCACTCCTCGACCTCGTGCTGGAGCTTGGACTGGAGGAGGAAGAGGTGCTTGGTCTCGCGGACCTCCAGCTCGGTGGAGCCGGAGATCGCGGAGCGCGGGTCGATCAGGTCGGTCGGGTCCAGGACCCGGGTGCAGTTCTCGCACTGGTCGCCGCGGGCCTTGTCGTAGCCGCAGTGCGGACAGGTGCCCTCCACGTAGCGGTCCGGGAGGAAACGGCCGTCCGCCGGGCTGTACACCTGGCGGATGGCGCGCTCCTCGATGAAACCGTTCTCGTTGAGGCGCCGGGCGAAGTGCTGGGTGATCTCCACGTTCTGCGTGCTGGAGCTGCGGCCGAAGTGGTCGAAGGCGAGCGCGAAGCCGTCGTAGACCGCCTTCTGGGCGTCGTGCGCCTCGGAGCAGAAGACGTCGACCGGGACGCCCCGCTCCTTCGCGGCCAGCTCGGCGGGGGTGCCGTGCTCGTCGGTCGCGCAGATGTAGAGCACCTCGTGGCCGCGCTGGCGCAGGTACCGGGAGTAGACGTCCGCCGGGAGCATGGACCCCACCATGTTGCCCAGGTGCTTGATCCCGTTGATGTACGGAAGGGCGCTGGTGATGAGGTGTCGAGCCATCGGGGGCTGCTCCCAGGTCGATATGTATGGAACCGTGAAATCGTATCCGACACGCGCGGGCCGCCCGCTTCCCTTTCACGGGGTGGAAGGCGGGCGGCCGGGGGCTGGGACGGGGTCAGGGGCGCCAGGTGCCGAGGACGCCCTCGTAGAGCTCCTTGTCGGTGAGTTCGCGGGGGGTGGGGCCCGCGTGGAAGAAGGACGCGTTGGCGGCCTTCAGCCTGCGGAGGTAGTCGAACGCCTTGTTGTCGTGGTCGCCGAAGGCGACGAAGGAGAAGAAGACCCCGGGGTGGCTCCCGGCCGCGTCGGTGAGCGCCCGGGTGGCGGGGGTCTTGGCGTCGGGGGCGCCGTCGGTCTGGAAGACCACCAGGGCGGGGGTTCCGGGGGCCTCCTCCGTGTGGCGGGCGAGGACCGCCTCCACCGCGGCGTGGTAGCTGGTGCGGCCCATCCGCCCGAGCGAGGCGTGCAGCTCGTCGACGCGGTTCTCGTGGTCGGTGAGGCTCAGCTCGCCGGTGCCGTCGACCTCCGTGGAGAAGAAGGTGACGTGCACCGTCGCCTCGGGGTCCAGGTGGGCGGCGAGGGCGAGGGTCTGCTCGGCGAGGGCCTGGGCGGAGCCGTCCTTGTAGTACGGGCGCATGGAGGCGGAGCGGTCGAGGACCAGGTGGACCTTGGCGCGGGTGCCGGTCAGCCCGTGCTTCCTGAGGGCGGCGGAGGCGGCCTTGTAGGCGGTGCTGAGGCCGGGGGCGCGGCTGCGCAGGCGCGCGGCGGTGACGGCGGGCCGGGGTGCCTCCGTCCCGGCGTCGGCGGGGGCGGGGTCCGCCTCGGCGTCGGCGGGGGCCGGGGCGGGGGTCTCGGGCCCGGCGGGGGCCCCGGCCTCCGCGGTGGCCTCCGTCCCGGGCTCGGCCGGGGCCTCGGGGGCGGTGGTGGGCGCGGCTTCCGTGGTGGCCCCGGCGGACGGCGCGGCCCCCGCCACGGTGTCCGTCTCCGGCTCGGCGGCGGTGCCCGTCCCGGATGCGGCCTCGGCGGACGGCACGCTGTCCGTCGCCTGCCCCGCCGTGGTGGCGCCGGCCCGCGGCTCGGCGCCGGCCTGGGCCCGGGTGCCGGGCGCGGTGTCGGGGGCGGTTCCGGCCCCGGGCTCCGCCGTGGCCCCGGGCTCCGCCGTGGCGGGCGTCCCGGTCCCGGCGGTGGACACGGCCTCGGCGCCGGTTCCGGACGCGGCGTCCGTCTCCGCTCCGGTGCCGGACGCGGTCTCGGAGGTGGCCTCGGCGGCGGGGTCCGTCCCCGTGCCGGTCCCGGGCGCCTCATCGGCGGCCGGTGCGGCTCCGGCGGAGGTCGCGGTCCCGGTCGCGGCGGGCTTCGGCTCGGCCTGAGCGGTCGACTCGGCGGCGGCCCCGGATGCGGTGTCGGCCCCGGTCCCGGTCCCGGACGTGGTGTCGGGAGCGGTCTCGGCCTCCGCTTCGGCCCCGGGCTCCGCCGTGGCGGGCGTCCCGGTCCCGGCGGCGGGCGCGGTGTCTGCCCCGGCGCCGGACCCGGACGCGGCCTCGGCGGCCGTCTCCGCCCCGGCCCCGGCCTCGGCGGCGGCCTTGGGCGCCGTGTCCGTCGCGGTGTCCGTGGCCGCGTCCGTCCCCGTGCCGGTCCCGGGCGCCTCATCGGCGGCCGGTGCGGCTCCGGCGGGGGCCGCGGTCCCGGTCGCGGCGGGCTTCGGCTCGGCCGGGGCGTTGTCCGGGGACTCCGCGGGCTTCGGCACCGCGATGCGGGCGAAGGCCGCGGTGACGAGTTCGTGCTCCCCGGCCTGCTCGTCGTCGGAGGCCGGACGCGGCTCGGGCAGCGCGGCCCCGGCCCCGGCGTCCGCCGGGGCCTCGGCCCGCGCCGCCGGGACGGTCGCCGCGTCGGTCGCCGCACCGGCGGCGCCGTCCGCGTCGGGGCCGGCCGGTTCCGAGGGGGCCGCGGACTGGGACGGGAGCTGCGGTGCCGACTCCGGCGTCGCACCCTCCGCCTCGGCGGCGCGTGCCTTGCGTGACCGGCCGAACGCGTTCCGCAGGAGAGTGAGAATGCCCATGTGCGCAACCCTTCGCTGAGGTGAAGCCGTCAATCCCTGGCCAGGACGGACACGTAAGGTTAGCGGCCCCGGCTTGTGATCTTGTGCAGGGTCTGCCACGAATCCGGGGATACGTCAAGGACGGAACGCGTCCGGGCACCCCCGCCCCCTCGGGCCGGGACGCGTTCACCCGGCGTTCACCCCACCGCCCGGTCCCCGCACGGCCGCGCCCCTACCGTCGCGCTGACACCCCAAGCGCATCCGAGGGCACCCAGGGAGAACACCGTGCGCAAGCCGCTGCCGTTGATCGGAACCCCGTCCGGAACCCACCCCGGTGGCCGGTCCGCCATGACCTGCCGTTTCCGGTGCGGTGACGCCTGCTTCCACGAGGTCCCCAACACCAGCTCCAACGAGTACGTCGGCGACGTCATCGCCGGTGCGCTCAGCCGCCGTTCGATGATGCGCGCCGCGGCCGTCGTCACCGTCGTCGCGGCCGGTGCCGGAGCGGCGGGCGTGGCGACGGCACCGTCGGCGCAGGCCGCGCCGGTGGCCGGAAAGGGCCCCCACCACCCGCACCCGGGGCCGCCGGCACGGGAGGCCGCGCGGGGGCTGCGCTTCACCCCCGTCGCCCCCAACACCCGGGACGCGGTCGTCGTCCCGGAGGGGCACCAGCAGGGCGTCGTGATCCGCTGGGGCGAGCCCATCCTGCGCGGGGCGCCCGCCTTCGACCCGGACCGGCAGAGCGCGCGGGCGCAGGCCGGGCAGTTCGGGTACAACAACGACTACCTCGCCCTGCTGCCGATGCGCGGGGAGCGGGGCCGCCAGCTCCTCGTCGCCAACCACGAGTACACCAACGAGGTACTCATGTTCCGGGGTTACGACCCCGGGAACCCGACCCGCGAGCAGGTCGAGATCGCCTGGGCCGCGCACGGCCTGTCCGCCGTGGTGGTCGAGGAGGACCGCCGCACCGGCCGCCTGACCCCCGTCCCCCGGCACGCCCTGAACCGCAGGGTCACCGCCACCACGCCGTTCCTGCTGACCGGCCCCGCGGCCGGGTCCGACCTGGTGCGCACCTCCGCCGACCGCTCCGGCACCCGGGTGCTGGGCACCCTCAACAACTGCTCCGGCGGCACCACCCCGTGGGGCACCACGCTGCACGGCGAGGAGAACTTCAACCAGTACTTCGCCAACGGCGGCAGCGCCACCGACAAGCGCTACGGCATCGGCAGCGGGGCCACCGAGCGCAAGTGGGAGCGTTTCGACAAGCGGTTCGACGTGTCCCGGGAGCCGAACGAGGTGCACCGCTTCGGCTACGTCGTCGAGTTCGACCCGTACGACCCCGACTCCACGCCCCGCAAGCACACCCTCCTCGGGCGCTTCAAGCACGAGGCGGCCACCGTGCGGATGACGCGGGACGGGCGCCCCGTCGTCTACACCGGCGACGACGAGCGCTTCGACTACTTCTACAAGTTCGTCGGCAGCAAGCGGATGCGGCACGGCAACGGCCGCGGCGTCCGCGAGCACAACCTGTCGCTGCTGGACGAGGGCACCCTCTACGTGGCCCGGCTGACCGGCGACTCCCCGGCCGTCGACATCGACGGCAGCGGCAGGCTGCCCCGGGACGGCGAGTTCGACGGCAGCGGCCGGTGGATCCCGCTGGTCACCGCGACCGCGCGGGGCGCCGTCTCGCACGTCGAGGGGATGACGGCCGAGGAGGTCTGCGTCTTCACGCGGCTGGCCGGGGACAGGGCCGGCGCGACCAGGATGGACCGCCCCGAGGACATCGAGCCCTCGCCGCGCAGCGGCAAGGTGTACGTCGCCCTCACCAACAACAGCAACCGCGGCAAGCCCGGGTACGCCGGTCCGGACGAGGCCAACCCGCGCAACGGCAACAAGCACGGGCACATCCTGGAGCTGACGGAGCGCTTCGGCCGGGCCGAGAGCCTCACGTTCGCCTGGTCGCTGTTCCTGGTGGCCGGTGACCCGCAGGACCCGTCGACGTACTTCGCGGGCTTCCCGAAGGAGGCCGTCAGCCCGATCTCCTGCCCGGACAACGTGGCCTTCGACGACCACGGCAACCTGTGGATCTCCACCGACGGCAACGCGCTGGGCACCCACGACGGCCTGTTCGGCGTGGCCACCCAGGGGCCGCGGCGCGGTGAGCTGAAGCAGTTCCTCACGGTGCCGACCGGGGCGGAGACCTGCGGGCCGCTGGTCCAGGACCGGCGGGTGCTGGTCGCGGTGCAGCACCCGGGCGAGCTGGACGGCGCCTCGGTGGAGCGCCCGGCCAGCACCTGGCCCGACGGACCGGGGCGGATCGTGCGCCCGTCGGTGGTGGCGGTGTGGCGCGCGGACGGCCGCGACATCGGCGTCTGACCCGGCGGCCGGGGCGGGGGCCCGGGGCACGGGGGGCCGGAGGCACGGAGGCCGGGAGAGGGGGGTCAGAGGCGGGCGCGGGTGGGCCGGGCGGGGGCCGGTCCGGGGCCCGGGGGAGCGGCGGGCGGGCGGTGACGGGGCGCCCTCCCGCGGCGGCCGGTGAGCCAGGAGGCCAGCGCCACCGTCAGCCCGAGGGCGACCAGCAGCCAGGAGGCGGTGCGCAGGGTCGCGGTGAGGGCGTCGTAGACGGCGCCCGCGGCGGGGCCGTCCACCGCGCCGGGCAGTTCGGCCAGGGTGAGCCGCCGCCCCGCGAGCACGGCGAGGGCGAGCAGCCCCCCGCCGGCGGCGGTGCCGAGACCGGTGGCCGCGACGGCGCGGCGGCGGTGGGCGGCCACCGCGATCCCGGTGGCGGCGAAGACGACGGCGGCGAGCGGCAGCCAGAAGGCGGCGACGTCGAGCACCTGGTAGCCCTTTCTGAGCCGGTCCACCTCGTGGGCCGGGAGCACGGTGAAGGCGGTGTGCCGGACGGGGATGCGGCGGGCCAGGCTCACGTGGTCCTCGGCGAGCGCGTCCCGGACGCGGGCGGTCACGGGGGCCAGGTCGAGGGTGACCGGGCGGCCCGCGGCCCGGTCGTCGCGCAGGGCGTCCAGCACGGCGTCGTGGAGGGTCCGGTTGGCGGCGTCCCAGCCCGCGCGGAAGGCGTCGGTGCGGGTGAAGGACCGCGCGGCGTCGTGCACGAAGAGGCGCACCGCCTCGTGCGCCGGTACGGCCCCGACCTGGGCGAGGACCCCCTTGCCCATGGTGTCGGCGACGGCGTCCCGGACGTCGGGGTCAGCGGCCAGCGGCGCCATCGCGGAGACGTAGCGTCCGGTGTCGGCCAGCCCGTACGCCGCCCAGCCGGCCAGCGCGCCGCACGGGGCGAGCAGGCAGGCGAGGACGGTCAGCAGGGCCGACAGGGCGCTCCGGAGACGTGGGGGCACCCCTCCAGGCAAGGCCGCCGGGGCGGCGCGGGCGAGCGGCGTGCCTGCAAGTGGCGTACGCCCCGGACCGAACGGGCGCACCGGGCGGTGACGGGGGCCGGCGGCGGGGCCCGGCGGCCGCGCGGGGGCGGGGCGCGGGTGCGGACGCGGCTTCGGGGGGCGGGCCCGGGGGCGGGCGGCGGGTGGGGGCCGGGGCCGACCGGGTCCGCGTGCCGTGCCGTCGCGGGCGGCGGAGTGTCACTCGTAGGGGTGGCGTCCCGTGCGGGATGTTGCCGCCCGGGGTCGTTCCCGGCGCGGGGCGCTCCGGTACGGGCCGTTCCGGTACGGGCGCTGGCCCGCGGACACGGGGGCCGTCACCGGCGGTGCCGTGGCGGGACCCGGTCCCGTGGGGGAGCAGGGACCGGGGCCCGGTGCCGGAGACCGGAGCGGGCCGCCGGCCGAGGTGTCGGGCGGGGTGTCGGGGTGTGCGCGGGGCGTGCGGTGTGCGCGGCGCGGCCAGGTGCCGGTGGCTCCCCGGGGCCGGTCCGGGCGGGTCCCCACGCCGTGCCCGGGGCCGGCGGCGGGTCCACACCGTGACCGGGCGGTGCGGGGGCGGACGGTGGACGGCGCCGGGCAGGGGGCGGCCGGGGTCAGGGGATGTGGTGCCCCCGGGCGTCCTCGTGGGTGTAGTAGCGGTAGAACAGCCCGAGGAAGACCGCCGCGCCCACGATCAGGGACACCACCACGCAGGTGATCATGCCCACGCCGCTCTGGGCGTAGAGGAATCCCAGGGCGCTGCCCGCGAAGGCGCCCCACAGCACCGCGTGCCCCTCGCGGGGCAGCCGCGAGGCCACCGCCCCGATCACCGCGCACAGGATGACGAACGCCAGGGCCGTCATGAAGCCGAAGAGCAGGTTGCGGCCGGTGATGGGGCCGCCGAAGCGGCGTATGGCGGCCGCCCAGTAGCCGTAGACCAGCCCGGCCGAGACGATGACCGTCCACCGGGCCACCAGGTGGGCGCGGGCGCTGAAGACGTCGGGCAGCGGGCGCGGGCGGTTCCGTACCGCCGTCGCGGGCTTCGGTGCCGCGTGAGCCATGAGAGCGCTCCTCTCCTCGACCCCCGTTCCCTCCAGAGCACACCCGCCCCGGCCGCCCGGCAAGTCAGGATGCGGGTGCCGGGGGCGCGTGGTTCGCTGGGGCCCGTGACGGGTGCCGACGACAGGCCGGTGGGCGGCGGGCGGCTGTTCGGCCGACTGGCCGGGGCCGCGCTCCGGGGGACCGCCGCGTCCCGGCGCGAACTCTTCAGCGTCCGGGGGCGCAGCGTCGCCTGGATCTTCCCGCTGCTGCTGCTCGTCGGGATCGTGGCGGGCGACCTCGCCACCGGGGCGCTGGAGATCATCTCCTGGACCGTGCTGGTCCCCGGTATCGCCGCCGCGATCTGCGGGGTGGGCGCGACCGCCGTGTTCGCGGGGCTCGCCGTCCTCGTCTTCCTCCTCGCCGACACCACCTGGCAGCACCGTTTCGAGACCGGGCTGCCCGGTCTGGTCCTCGTCGTCCTGGGCGGGGTCATCTCGGTGATGGCCTCCGCGTTCCGGGTGCGCGGCGAGAAGCGGATGCTGCACATGCGGGACATCGCGGACACCACCCGCCGGACGGTGCTGCGCCCGCTGCCGTCGGCGTGGGGCGGGCTCGACCACGCCGAGGTCTACCTCTCCTCGGACACCGAGGCCCGGGTCGGGGGCGACTTCTACGACATCCAGCCGGGCCCGCACGGCATCCGGGTGCTCCTCGGCGATGTGCAGGGCAAGGGGCTGGGGGCGGTGAGCACGGCGGCGGCGCTGCTCAGCACCTTCCGGGAGGCGGCGTACCACGAGGCGGACCTCGCCACCGTCGCCGGGCGGCTGGAGACCCGGATGTACCGGCACCGCGCGTACACGGCCGCGCTCGGCCGATCCGACGGCGACCGGTTCGCCACCGCCGTGCTGATCGGCTTCGGGCGGGGGACGCCCGATGCCGTGGAGACCGTCGTCTTCGGCCACGAACCCCCGCTGGCGGTGGGCCCCGGCGGGGTGCGGGCGCTGCCGGTGGTGGGCGGGCTGCCGCTGGGGCTCGGCGACCTCGTCCCGGGGCGGCCCGCGCCGGTGCGGCGGCTGGAGCTGGCGCCGGAGGAGACGCTGCTGATGTTCACCGACGGGGTGACCGAGGCCCGCGACGCCGAGGGCCGCTTCTACCCGCTGGCCGACGACGTCGCCCGCGCCCTCGCCGCGGACCCCGGGATGGGCACGCCGGTCCGCCTGGTCGCCCACGTCCGCGACGCCACGCTGCGGCACTGCGGGGGGCGGCTGTCGGACGACACCACGATCTTCGCCGTGCGCCGGACGATCCCCGGCGGCGCCCCGGCCGTCCCCGGCATCGGCATCGGCGCGGGCCGCACGGCGGGCCCGTGGGACGAGGGGGACGGCTCCGTCGCGGCCCGCTGACCACCGGCGGCCCGCCCGCTCCCGGCGGGAGCCCGGCGGTGTCGCCGGTCCCGGCGGTGTCGCCGGTCCTGGGCGTCCCGCCCGGTCCGGCCGGTTTCGTCGGCGGGCGTCCCCGCCGTCGTCCGGCTCCGGGCCGCGCGGGTCCGGAGTGTGCGGACGGGGCCTGTCCCGCCCGGTGCGGCTGCCCTCGCCGACGACCTCCGCGTTCCGCCGTCCGGCTCGGGGCCCCGTCGGCTCGGGGGCGCGTGTGCGGGTCCCGTTCCGCCCGGGGATTGTGCCGTGCCCGGTCCGGCTCCGGTGCCCCGGCGCGTGGCCCGGCCCGTGGCCCGGCCCGTGGCCCGGCCCCGGCCGGTGCCGGTCCTGCCCGGCACCCGGACCCCGTCCCCACGGGACCCGGCCGGCGGCCCTCGTACCGTGCGCCGTCGCCGTCGCCGTCGCCGTCGCTGTCTCCCGGGGCAGGGGCCGCACGGCACCCCGGTCCCGCCCCCGCCCCGCCCCCGGCTGCGATCCGCCCGCACCGGGCCCCCCGCCGCCCTGCCGGGAGGCCACCCTCAGGCGTGGGTTCGGCCGGTGTGGGCGGTGCGGGGCCGGTGGAGCCGTTACCGTGCAGACGTGGGTGATCTACAGGGGGGAACGCACATGCCAGGGACCGCGCTGCTCCTCGCGGCGTCGCCGGCGGGCAGGGGACGCCTGGTGGACGCCGCCTCGGTGCTCCCCGTTCTCGCGGCCGTGCCGCCCGCCGTGCTGGCGGGCACCGACACCGCGAACGTCGTCGAACTGGCCGATCCGCTGGAACCGCAGGCCGTGCTCACCCGGCTGCGGGCGGCGGCCGCCGCCCCCGGCCCGCTGACCGTCTACGTCGCCGGCCAGCTCCAGCTGGACCGCCGCCAGCGCCTGCCGCACCTCGCGCTCGCCCGCACCACCGCGGCCAACGTCCGCTACACCGCGCTCCCCTGGCACTGGATCAGGGAGGAGCTGCGGCTGCGGCCCGGCGGCTCCACCACCCTGCTGCTCGACCTGCGCGCCGACCGGGAGACCTGGGCGTGGCTGCGCGAGCACTCCTTCGACTCGGGCCCCCACCACGCCGTCTACGGGCGGATCGGGCCGCCCCCGCCCCGGCGGTCACCGGCGGCGCCGTCGTACCTGCGCGGGATCGCCGCGGTGCTGCGCGGCGGGCGGCGGCCCCCGGTGGAGCGGCTGCACGCGGAGGCGCTGGAGCGGGCCGCCGCCGAGGACGGGGCGGCCGGGACGGACCTGCTGCTCGCCGGGCCGGGGACGGTGCCCGGCGATCCGCACGCCGCCATCGCCGACGCCGTCCGGGACGGGCGGCACGCCGACGCCGACGGACTGGCCGCGCGGTACGAGGCGGACGCCGCCGGGACGCACGGGCCGCACGCCGAGGAGACGCTGCACTGGACGGAGGTCCGGGCCGACCTGGCGATGCTGGCCGGGGACCCGGTGCGCAGCTGCCGTGCCTGGCTCACGGTGGCCGGGGCCCGGCTCGACGCGGGCCAGGCGCCCGGGACGCCCGCCGTGGAGGCCGCCGCCGACCGGGCCCACCACCAGTGGGGCCGGATCGGCGACCCGGCGGCGGCCCGCGAACTGGGCGCGGCGCTGGCGGCGCTGCGCGGCCGGGTGCCCGGCCGCCACGAGGGGGCGCTGGACCATGTGCGGCGCGAACTGGGCCGGTTGGGGATCCCGGGCTGAGGCGGCGCCGGTACGGGCGCGGGAGTACGCCGCTCCCGTCCGGGCCCGGGGATCACCGGGGCCAGGGGTGCCGCGGGCGCGGGGCGACGGACGGCCGCCGCGGGCGTGGCCGGACCGGGGCGGGCGCGCCGACGGGCCCGCGCCGCTCGCGCGCGGGGAGCGCGGCTCGCGCGGGGCCGCGGCGCACGCGTACGGGGAGCGGCGCGGACGCCGACCGCCGCCGCACGCGCGACGGCGGGAGGGGCGGCCGGTGGGCACGCCGACGGTCCGCCGCGCACGCCCCGGACGGCCGGAGCACGGGCCGAGGGGCACGGGCCGGCGGGAGCAGCCGGCCGGCGGGGGGCGGGCTCCGGCGGGTCGCCCCGCCTACGCGGACGGGCCGGCGCTGCCCGAGGGGGTGGGCCAGGTCCCGGGTGCCTGCTCGGTCACCTGCTCGACCTGCCCGCCGCCGCCGGAGGGCGGTTCGGCCCGGGCTCCCGCCGGGCCCATGGTCGCGGTCAGGACCAGCGCGGCCACCGCCGCGACGGCGGCGGCGAGACCTCTGGCGTAGCGTTCGGCGCTGCGGATGCGGTCGAGCACGGGGGCGGGGTCCTTCGCGGATCGGATCACTGTGGGGGGGGGTGGTGTCCGCGGTTAAGCGGGCTTAATCCGCCGATTAACCTAGGGCGGTCGACGCCGGACGGCAAGAGGCACAAGGGAGTTGGCAGTGGGTGACCGCGACGACCGCGAGGTCATCGGACGCCGGGTGCAACGGCTGCGCGCGGAACGCGGCATGACACAGCGGCAGTTGGCGGAGCCGGCCTACACGCCCGCCTACATCTCGACCCTGGAGGCCGGCCGGGTCCGCCCGTCCGACGAGGCGCTGCGGCATCTGGCGGAGCGCCTCGGCGTCGGCTACGACGAGCTGGCCACCGGGCGCCCGGCCGGGCTCGCCACCGGACTGCGGCTGCGGCTGACCGGGGCGCACCACGCGCTCGCCTCCGGTGACGCCGCCCTGGCGGCCGGGGAGTACGCGGCGCTGCTGGCGGAGGCGGAGGCGCACGGGCTGGAGGCGGAGCGGGCCGCCGCGCTGACCGGGCTGGGCGAGTGCGCGCTGGAGACCGGTGAACCGGCCGACGCGCGCGGGTACTTCGAGCGGGCCGAGGAGTGCCTGGCCGGGGCGCCGCTGCCCGCACGGGTCCCGGCGCTCCGCGGCCGCGCGGTCGCCCACCAGCTCGCCGGTGAACTCCGTTACGCCGTGCACCTCATGGAGTCCGCCCTGGACGAGCTCAACCGGGGCGGGCTGCACGACCCGGACGCGCTGCTGCTGCTCTACTCCGGTGTCATCGGCCCCTACGTGGACCTGGGCGCCCACGCCCGCGCCGCCGAGGCGGCCGAGTTCGCCCTCGCCCTCGCGCCCCGGGCGGGCGATCCGGCTCTGGTGGCCCGCATGCACCGGTCCGTCGCCGGGACGCTGCTCGCCGAGGGGCGGCTGGCCGAGGCGGACGCCTCCCTGGCCAAGGCGGCGGAGCTGTACCGCGTGCTGCGGCTGCGCACCGAGCTGGCCAACTGCCATTGGATGCGCGGGCACGTGCACGCGCGCAACGGTGAACTGGGCCGTGCGGAGGCTGAGTTGCGCCAGGCGCTGGAGATGCTCCCGGCGGCCCGGCCGCACCACTGCCGCGGCCGGGCCGCCGTGGAGCTGGCCGACGTCCTGCGCCGGGACGGCCGCCCCGGGGAGGCGGCGGAGCTGCTGCGCTCCCTGCTGGACGGGCTGTCGCCCCGCTGCGGCACCCCGCACGCGGCGGGCGCCCACCGGCTGCTGGGCCTCCTCGCGGAGGACGCCGGGGACGGCGACGCCGCCGAGGAGCACTATGTGCGCGCGCTGGGTCTGCTGGAGCGGGGTGGTGCCGCGTCCTCCGCCGGTGAACTGGCGGTCCTGTGCCGGCTGCTGGGCGATCTGCGGCGCCGCGCGGGCCGGACGGAGGCGGCGATGGACGCCTACCGGACCGGACTCGGCCACTGCATGGCGCCGGACCGGGCCCCGCTCGGCCCGGCGCCCGCACCCCCGCCGCTCTGAGCGGCGGGGGCGGGCCGGACCGGCGGACGCGGTCGCCGGTCGCGGAGCGGGCACGGCGGGGCACGGCCGGGGCGCGGCCGGCGCCGGGTTCAGTCGCCGAAGGTGACCACGGCCCGGCCGCGCAGGGTTCCGTCGCGCAGTGCCCCGTACGCCTCCTCGATCCGGGAGAAGGGGAAGAGGTCGACGTTGTTGCGGATCCGGCCGCTCTCGGCGAGCGTCAGCACCTCCCGGACGTCGGTGATGCTGCTGCCCTGGAAGGTGAAGACCTCGCCGTCGCGGGGCAGTCCGCCGTACCAGGGAGCCTGGAGGCGGCCCATGGCGGCGCCGACGAGCCCGTAGGCGCCGCCGGGGCGGACGGCGGCGGTGCCGGTGGCGATGGTGGCGTCCACGCCGACGAAGTCCAGCACCGCGTCCGCCCCGTGCCCGTCGGTGAGGGCGCGGATCCGCCCGGCGGTCTCCTCGTCGGTGCCCACGAGCGTGTGGTGCGCGCCCAGTTCGCGGGCCACCTCCAGACGGGCCGCGTCGGTGTCGACGGCGACCACGTCGGCCCCGGTGAGCAGCCGCAGGTACTGCACGGCGAAGGCGCCGAGGCCGCCCGTGCCGATGACGACGGCCGTGCCGCCGGGGCGGACGCGGGGCAGGGCGCGGCGCACGGCGTGGTAGGAGGTGGCACCGGCGTCGGTGAGCGGACCGGCGGTGCGCGGGTCGAGGCCGTCCAGCGGCAGCAGCCCGCGCGGGTCGTCGACGAGGACGTACTCGGCGAGCCCGCCGTCCCGTCCGAAGCCGCGCCCGGCGGGGGCGTTCGGGCAGTTGTTGTCCTGGCCCCGGACGCAGAAGGAACAGGTGCCGCAGGAGGCGGGGGAGACCAGCGCCACCGCGTCGCCGGGGGCGAAGCCGGTGACTCCGGGGCCGAGTTCGGCGACGTGGCCGGCGGTCTCGTGGCCGAGGGTGAAGGGCATGCTCCAGCCGATGGCGCGGCCGGTCTCGGCGGGCATGGCCAGCATCGCGAAGTCGGAGTGGCACAGGCCGCATCCGGCCACCTTCACCAGGACCTGACCGGGTCCCGGCACCGGAACGGGGACCTCGACGACTTCGGCGGGGTGCTCCCACTCGGGGATGCGGTAGGCCTGCATGGTGCGGCTCACGGTGGTCACCGTCCTCATTCCTTGCCAACTGTGCCAAATCCGAGCGTAGTCATCGTTTCCGCAGGTAGTGCGTGGTGCCGACGTGAGAAACACGGTATGGCGAAAGGCCCCGGTCCGGGGGTATAGCGCCCCTTTCCGGCACGCTCCGGCCGGGGAGGGGGCTCGGTGCGGTGGCCGGGGCGCGGGGCGGCGGTCGCCGGGAGGGGCGCCCGGGGAGGACGGCGGGCTCCTTCGCCGGTGGCCCGATCCCGTCATCGGCGGGCGCGTCCGCCTGTGCGGCCGCCCGGCGCGGCGGCCGCCCGGTCGGGGTCCAACGGCCGGGAACCGGCGGCCTCATCGGCCGGACACACCCCTCGTGTGCCTGGCGCCCTGGCGCTCCGGCGCTCCGGTGCCCCGGCAGCCGTCGCGTTCCGTCGTCAGATGCTGGTGTGGCCCTGGCGGCGGGCCTGGGCCAGGCGGTCGGCGCCCGTCCCGACCGCCGTCCACGTGGTGTCGCCGTCGACCGGGCCGAGGGCGCCGTGGGTCAGGCCGAGGGCGTCGCCGCCGACCCGGGCCCCGGCGAGGTCGACGGTGAGGACGGTGGAGTCGTCGCCCACCGTCACCCGCACCCCCTGCCGGGCGTCCCCCGCCCCGGGCAGCGGGAGCGCGGCGACCCGGACCTCGCGGACGCCGCCGTGCGCGGTGGTGGCGCGGAACCGCCCGCAGGTCTCCGGCAGCCCGGCCAGCCAGGCCAGCGCCCGGTCCAGGTCGGCGGGGGCGCCGGAGACGATCCGGTAGTGCATCTGGCCGCCGTCCACCGGGTCGTCCAGCGCGGCCGCCGCCCGGGGCGGTTCGGAGCCGAAGAGTTCCTCCGTGTACAGGACGTCGAGCAGCCGTCGGCAGTCGGGGTTCTCCGCGGTGCCCTTGAGCAGGCCGTCCCGCCAGGTCGCGGCGCCCGTGGTGGGCTCCCAGGGCTCTCCCAGGTCGTCCGCCGTGACCAGCGCGGCCCGTGCCTGGTCCGGGCCGAGCGCGGGCGGCGACGGCGCCGCCGCGGCCGGGGACCCGGGGCCCGGCGGGACGCTCGGCGCCGGGGGCCGCGGGCGCGGCGCCGCCCCGCCGCCGGTGGCGCAGCCCGCCGCCGGCGACAGCGCCGCCGCGAGCAGGACGGCGAGCAGCGGGCGGGCGACCGGAAGATGACGTGGCAAAGGTGCCTCCTGGGGACGGCCGGTGCGACGGGCGCCGCGCGGAACGATCAAGCCCTCCCACGGCACCACCGCCACCGCCGCCCCACCAGCGAGCGGGACCGTCCGGGTGACCCGGCCGGGGTCCGTTGTCCCCGTGGCGGCACCCCGTCGCGGGCCGGCGGGGCGTCAGCGCACGACCGCCGGTCCCCGGGGGGTCGCGTTGAGGCGGCGGGCGCCCTCCTCCGCGCAGGCGACGACGTCCCCGACCCGTACGCCGAAGCGGCCCGGCAGGTAGAGGCCCGGTTCGACGCTCAGGCACATGCCCGCCGCGAGCGGCAGCTCCTCGCCCTCGGCCAGATAGGGCGGCTCGCTGGTGGTGATGCCGATGCCGTGCCCGGTGCGGTGCGGGAGGCGCCCGCCGTGCCCGGCCTCCTCGATCACCGCGCGGGCCGCCCGGTCGATCTCCTGGCAGGCCACTCCGGGCCGGATCGCGTCGACGGCCGCCTCCTGGGCGGCCCGGACGGTCGCGTGGACCCGGCGCTCCTCCTCGCCGGGCTCCCCGACGTGCACGGTGCGGGCCGTGCCGTAGCCGTAGCCGTCGCGGAGCCCCCCGAGGTCCAGGAGGACCGGGTCGCCGGGCTCGACGACCCGGTCGCCCGGCGCGTGGCCGGGGTCGGCGCCGTCCGGTCCGGCGGCCACCACCACCGGGTCCCCCTCGCCGCGGCCGTGCTCGCGCAGCAGCCGGGCCAGGTCCGCGGCCACCTCCCGTTCGCTGCGCCCGGCGAAGCGCAGCCCGAGCGCCGCCTCGTAGACGGCGTCGACGGCCGCGGCGGCCTCGGCCAGCCGGGCCATCTCGTGGGGGTCCTTCACCGCGCGCATCATCGGCAGGACGGTGCTCAGCGGGCGGAAGGTGGCCAGCGGCAGCGTCTCCTGGAGGCGGAGCAGGTGCACGGCCCAGGTCGCGTCGGAGACCGCGTAGCGGCCGTGCGGGCGCATCAGCCCGGCCGCGACGGTGTACGGGTCGTGGCCCTCCCACCAGTCGGAGACGCGGACGGCGCCCGCGCCGGGCGCGGTCTCCGCCCGGGACCGCTCCGAGGCCGGGACCAGCAGCCGGGGCTGGGAGTCGGCGGTGAGGACCAGGAGGGTGAGGGGCCCGGCGCCCGAGGCGGGCCGGTGGCCGCACAGCCACTCCAGATCGGGTCCCGGCGTGATCAGCAGCCCGGCGAGCCCGGTGGTGGCCGCCTCGTACGCGGCCCGCTCCATGCGCTCGGCGTACTCCCGTTCGGAGAACGGCTCGGGGGCGGGTGTCGGGGGGCCCATGGCTCAGTAGCGGACCGCGCGGGCGACGTCGGCGCGCACGGGGCCGGGGAGGGGGCGGGTGCTGCGGGCGGTGGCCCGGCCGTTCTTCCCGGCGGGCACGTCGTGGACGAGCACGACGACGGTGTCCAGGGGGCGTCCGCCGTCCGCGGCGGTGAAGTCGACCTGGACGGCGAAGGACTTCTCGGAACCGGCGGTGTTGCGGACGGTGACGGGCACGGTGACGCGCCCCTCGCCGTCGGTGCCGGGGGTGCCCGTGCGGGTCTCGGACCGGGCGTCGCCGCCCTGCCGGATGTCCGCCAGCCACCGTCCGGCCTCCGCCGTGGCCGAGGCGACGGCGTCCGCGCCCCGGGAGGCCAGCGAGGAGGCGGCCGACGCGGCGCGGCTCGCCGCCGACTCGGCGGGGTCGGGCGGCGGGCCGGATTCCCCGCCGTTCCCCGAGCAGCCCGCCAGGACGGCGGCGGACAGCACCGCCGCGGCGAGCGTTCGTCCGCGGTGACCGGCCATGTCGCCTCCCGGGGCCTCGCGCGCCTGGGTCGCCCGCGCGGACGCGCGGGTACTTCCAGTGAAGGCCCGGACCTTCCGGACCGCAGCCCGGGAGGTCCGGCGGGGATCAGACGTGGCCGGGGCCGCCGCTGCCGAAGGCCCCGCTGGAGCCGGGCACCCAGCGCGGCCGGTGCTGGTCGGGGGAGCGGCGGCTGGGCGAATGGTGCAGTTCGTACGGCATCAGCCGGGTGGATCCGGAGGAGACGCGGACCACGTCGGGCTCGCGCACCTCCCGTTCCTCCACGACGGCGCCGGTGGGGGGCAGATGGGGCTGGTCCTGGGCGCGCGGCCGGGTCAGCTCCCGGTCCATGACGCGCATGCCGATGCGTACGGCCCAGATCAGCGCGCAGACGACGACCAGACCGCCGATGAGGAAGGCGCCCGTCGTTCCCAGCGCGGCCGATGAGGCCGCCAGGTCATACATTGCCGTACTCATGCTCCAAGTATCCCCCGAAAGGACGCAAAGAGTCATGTATCGCCCTATTTCGCCCAGAGCGTGCGATGGCCGGGGCCCCTCCGGGCGCGGCCGGCCGGTCCGGACGCGACGGTGCCCCCCCGCGTGCGGGGCCGGGGGCGGACCCGGGGCGAGGCGGTGGGGGCCGGGCGGACGAACGCCGGGTTCAGAGGCGAGCGTGGGGCCCCGCCGGTCGGGGCGTCGGGGCGCGGGCGGCGGCCACGACGGGTACGGGACGCGCCGGGTACGGGACGCGCCGGGTACGGGTCCAAGAGGCCGGGTCCGGGTCCGAGCGGACCCGGAGCGGGGTGGTGGTGGGGGCCGAGTGGACGAACGCCGGGTACGGGGCCCTGCCGGTCGGGGCTCGGGCTGGTCGGGCACGGGCGGGCGTGGGTGGCGGCCACGACGGGTCCAGGAGGCCGAGGTCCGGGAGGTCCGGGTCCGGGTGGACCCGGCGCGGGGCTGGGCGGGCAGTCCTGCCCCACCGGCCTGGCGCTGACCGGTCCGCTCCCGCACCGGCTGATCCCGCTCGGCTCACTCCCGTCCCGTCCCACCCCGGCCCGGTGCCGACCGGCCCCGCGCGGTGGCCGGGGGCGCCGGTGCGGGTGCTGCCGGGCGCCGGCGGTGCGGACGCTGCCGCGGGCCGGAGGCGCGGGGCTCTGCCCGTGGCCCCCGGACCGCTTCCGGCGGGTGCTACGCCGCGCCGTCGGCGCGGGGGCCGGTCTCGTCGTGCCGGACGGCCTCGCCGCGGATCACGTGCGGCTCCCCGGACAACCGCTCCGGGGCCGGCCGGTCCTGTTCCTTGGCGGCGCGGGCCTCCGCCTTGAGGATGCGCGCCGACTTGCCCGCGGAGCGGGTCAGCTCGGGCAGCTTCTTGATGGCGAGGACGACTACGACGACGAGCAGGATCATCGCCAGCTCGCTCAGTCCGAACACGGTGCCCCCCTGGTGGCGTGCGGTCGGGGTCCGCGGGGTGCGGGCCCGGACGGAATGTACGGCAGAACGGGACGGACGGTCGATCCCGGGCCCGTTCGCGGTCCCGGCCCGGGGTGCGTGCCGGGACCGCGGGTGGGGCCGGTCAGAGGTCGAACTCGTGCGGCGGCAGGTCCAGGGCGTAGCAGGCCTCGCGGACCACGGCGCGCTCGTCCTGGTCGAAGTGGCCGTCGGCGCCGCCGATGACGATGCCGATCTGGACGACGGCCCGCGCCTCGGCCGGCTTCTTCTTCGCCTTGGCGACCTCCTGGAGGACGCCGACCTTGCCGAGGGCGAAGTCCGCCGTCAGCTTGTTCAGGTTGTCCTCGAAGCGGCGCCGCAGGTCGTCGGCGGGGAAGTTCTGCAGCACGTCGTTGGTCGCGATGAGCTGGGCCACCCGCTGCCGCTCGGCGGGGTCGACCGAACCGTCGGCGGCGGCGACCAGCGCGCACATCGCCATGCTCGCGTCGCGGAAGGCGCCGCTCTTGAGGTCGTTCTTCTTCGCGATGAGCTGCGTCTGCATCTGCGACGCGGATTCCTTGAAGCGGTCCCACAGGGCCATGAGAACTCCGTACGGATCGTCGGCCGGCCGGTCCACGGCGTTGGACAACGGCGTTGGTCTACAACGATGTAGAAGTTACCAGCCCGGGTTCACTCCTCCCCGGCGTCGTCCTCGTCGTCGCCCTCGAAGAAGTCCCCGATCTCGTCGACGACCTCGGCCGCCACCATCCCGCCGACCACGCCGACCGCGAGCCCCGCCGCGCCCGCCGCGACGGCGGTGCCGATGCCGGGGCCGCCGTGGGAACCGCCGTGGCCGCCCTTGTGGCCGCCCTCGTGGTGGCCCTCGCCGTGGTGGCCGTCGTGGCCGTAGACGGCGTGTGAGCCGTAGGAGGCGCGGTGCTCGACCAGCTGGCGGACCCAGCCGTCGACCAGGCCGGTCCAGTCCTGGGCGCCCGCCCCGTCGTGCGGGACGGTGAAGCGGCTGAGCGCGTCGTGGCCGTCGGAGAACAGCCCGCCGCGCTTGTCCGCCTCCAGGACCACCTCCAGGGCGCCCGGCACGGCCAGGAAGGTCAGCTCGATCTCGTTGACCTGGTGGGCGTAGTGGGGCGGCGGGGTCAGCTCGATCTCCTGGTAGAACGGGAGCTGCTGGCCGGTGCCGCCGATCCGCCCGTACTCCAGGTCGGCGGAGCGGAAGCCGAAGCCGAGCCGCCCGAACGCCTCCAGGACCGCCTCCTGCGCGGGCAGCGGGGCCACGGTGAGCGGGTCCAGGTCGCCCCGGTCGCGGGCACCGGCGACGGCCGCCTCGGTGCGCACGCCGAGCACGATGCCGAGCGCCTGCCCGTGCAGCTCGGTCACCGGGGTCTCCCAGGGCAGCGGCACCGAGAAGGGCACCGAGATCCGCTCCTCCGCGCCGAGCCGGAAGCCGCCGCCGACGGTGTGCCGGTCGAAGACGACGACGCCCTCGCTCTCCCCGTCCTCGTGCTCCGCCTCGACCCGGGCGACCAGCTCCAGCCCCAGGTGCTCGATGTCGAAGGCGGCACCGCCGCCCACCAGCTCGACCCGGCCCGACAGCGTCCCGCCCGGCAGGACGGGGCCCGGGTCGAGCACCGTGTCGACCGTGGGCCCGCCCACGCCGAGGGAACCGAGCAGCCGCTTGAACACCATCGAGGCGTTCACTCCTTCACGTTCGTGGGGGACAACGCGCGGAACACCCGGGCGGCGGGGGGAACATCGGGAATCCCCCCGGCGTTCTCCCCGGGCGAGAAGAAGCATAGGCGGGCGCGACACTCCCGCTGGTCTTTGCTCGTCCTTTACCATGGGTGGGAAACCCAGGGCGCCCGGCTGGTACCGGAGCCCGTCGACCCCGTTAAGGAGTCCCGTTCCGTAATGGAGCCCCCTAGTACCGGCCGTGCCGCGGCAGGCCCGCAGTCGACCCCGTCCCCGTGCGAGGGAAGCGGAGCGGCGCGGTGACCGAGATCCTGCTGCTCCTGCTCGCCCTTCTGCTCACCCTGGCCTGCGCGGTCTTCGTCGCGGCCGAGTTCTCCCTGACCACCGTCGAGCGCGGTGACCTGGAACGGGCCGCCGAGTCCGGCGAGCGGGGCGCCGCCGGTGCCCTGCGGGCCGTGCGCGCGCTGACCCTCCAGCTCTCCGGCGCCCAGCTCGGCATCACCGTGACCTCCCTGGTCATCGGCATGCTGGCCGAGCCCTCGCTCGCCGCGCTGCTGCGCGGCCCGCTGGCCTCGGCCGGTCTCGGCGGCGCGGCCGGCACGGTGGCGACCGTGCTCGGCGTGGCCGTGTCCACCGTCGTCCTGATGGTCGTGGGCGAGCTGGTCCCCAAGAACTGGGCGATCTCCCGGCCGCTGGCCGTCGCGAAGGTCGTCGCCGGGCCGCAGCGCGGCTTCACCGCCGCCTTCGGCCCGTTCATCCGCCACCTCAACGACACGGCGAACCGGTTCGTCCGCCGCTTCGGCCTGGAGCCCGCCGAGGAGCTGGCCTCCGCCCGCAGCCCGGAGGAACTGGTCGCCCTCGCCCGCCACTCGGCCGCCGAGGGGGCCCTGGAGGCGGACTCGGCCGAGCTGTTCGTGCGCACCCTGCACCTGAGCGAGCTGACCGCCGAGAACGTGATGACCCCCCGCGTCGACGTCAAGGCCCTGGAGGCGCACGCCACCGCCGCCGACGCCGCGAACCTCAGCCATGCCACCGGCCTGTCCCGCTTCCCCGTCTACCGGGGCAGCCTGGACGAGGTCATCGGCACCGTGCACATCCGGCACGTCCTGGCCCTGGCGCCCGAGCTGCGCGCCGGGACCCCGGTCACCGACCTGGCCACCGCGCCGCTCCTGGTGCCGGACAGCCTGCCCGCCGACCGGCTGCTGGAGCGCATGCGCGCCTCCCGCACCATGGCCGTCGTCATCGACGAGTACGGCGGCACGGCGGGCGTGGCGACCGTGGAGGACATCGTCGAGGAGGTCGTCGGCGAGGTCCGCGACGAGCACGACCCCGTCGAGACCCCCGACCTGCTGCCCGCCCCCGCCGCCGCGGACGGCCGGGCCGCCTGGGACGCCGACGGCTCCCTGCGCCTCGACCTGATCGCCCGGATCGGCCTCACCGCCCCCGACGGGCCCTACGAGACCCTGGCCGGCCTGCTCGCCACCCGGCTCAAGCGCATCCCCGCCCGGGGTGACGCGGTCGAGCTGGACGGCTGGCGGCTGGAGGTGGTCGACGTCGACCACCACCGCGCCGACCGGGTCCTGGTCACCGCCCCGGCGCCCGCGCCCGCGGAACCGGCCGGGCCGGTGGCCGCGCCGGTGGCGCCGCTGCGGCCGGAGGCCGTCCGATGACCGCCGTGAACCTGCTGATCGGCGCGCTGACGCTGCTGACCAACGCCTTCTTCGTGGGCGCCGAGTTCGCCCTGATCGCCGTGCGGCGCAGCCAGATCGAGCCGCGTGCCGCCCAGGGCGACAAGCGGGCCCGGATGACCCTGTGGGGCCTGGAGCACCTGTCGGCCGTGATGGCCACCGCCCAGCTCGGCATCACCGTCTCCTCGCTGGTGCTCGGCGCGGTCGCGGAACCGGCCATCGCGCGGCTGACGGAGCCGGTCTTCGAGGCCGTCCGGATGCCGCAGGGCCTGGTCCACCCGGTGGCCTTCGCCATCGCCCTGGCCCTGGCGACCTATCTGCACATGCTCATCGGCGAGATGATTCCGAAGAACCTCGCGCTGGCCGCCCCGGCGACCACCGCGCTGCTCCTCGGCCCGCCGCTGGTCGCCCTGACCCGGGCGCTGCGGCCGGTCGTCTTCGGCATCAACGCCTTCGCCAACAGCCTGCTGCGGCTGCTGCGCGTCGAGCCCAAGGACGAGGTCGGGGCCGTCTTCACGGACGACCAGCTCGCCCGCATGGTGGTCGACGCCAGCGAGGCCGGGCTGCTCACCCAGGGCGACGGCGAGCGGCTGCGCGACGCCCTGGAGCTGGGCACCCGTCCGGTGGGCGAGATCCTCGTCCCGATCCCCCGGATGCGCACGGTCGCCCACACGGTCACCCCGGCCGAGCTGGAGCGGGTGGCCGCCGATGCGGGCTACTCCCGCTTCCCGGTCACCGGTCCCCAGGGCACCCTGCTGGGCTACCTGCACATCAAGGACACGCTCGGCGTCACCGAGCGCGACCGGCCGTTCCCGCGCGGCGCCGTGCACGGGATCACCCGGGTGCGCATCGACACGCCGCTCGACGACACCCTCACCGCCATGCGCGCCGAGGACTGCCACCTGGCGGCGGTCACCGGGGAGACGGGCGCGGTGCTGGGCTTCGTGACGATGGAGGACGTGCTGACCGAGCTGGTGGGCCCGGCGCCGGTCACCGGCTGACCGGAGCGGCTGACCCGGCCGGCCGGTCGGCCGACCGGACCGGCGTCCCGGTCAGCCGGTCCGGCGGCCAGTCGGTCAGCCGGTCCGGCGGTCCGGTTCGGTCCGGCGGTCCGGTCCGGTCGGTCGGACCGGTCCCGGCTCCGGCCGGACGGATCCGCACACACGGCCGGGCCGTCGCTTGTCTGTGTCCGCCGCGAGAGGTTTGCGGGCCTCGCGACTAGAGTTCCGGTCGCGGGGAAACCGGAGACCCCGGGGCGGACCACGCAGCGATCCGACGGTCCGCGGAAAGGGACGCATGCCCTCGGAGAACGGGCGGGACGCCGACGGCGCCGCCCCGGTCGCCGACCGGCTCGACGACGACCGGTACCCGGCGTACACGATGGGCCGGGCGGCGGAGCTGATCGGGGCGACGCCCGGGTTCCTGCGGGCGCTCGGCGCGGCGCGGCTGATCACCCCGACGCGGTCGGAGGGCGGCCACCGCCGGTACTCCCGCGAGCAGCTCCGCCGCGCCGCCCGCGCCCGTGAGCTGGTCGACCGGGGCACGCCGATCGAGGCCGCCTGCCGCATCGTCGGCCTGGAGGACGAACTCGCCGCGCAGCGGCGGGTGAACGAGGAACTGCGCCGCTCGGCCGGGTCCGGGGAATCGGGCGGCGGGCGGCGGATGAATACCTGACGCCGGTGGCACAGCTCTCCGCCGACCGCCGGGAAAACAACCCGGAATTCCCGGCCGGTCCGTGATTTTGCCCGTGCTTTCGCCGCCGTGCGGCGCGGGGGTTCCGTGCTACTGTCGGTGAGAGTTGCAGGTGTGGTTGCCCTTTGTGTTACCGGGATTCCCGGGCAGGTGATCATCGCAGCGATGAGAAGGTCCGCACGGTGCGGGCCTCCAATACTGCCTAGGAGTAAATGTCATGGCATCCGGTACCGTGAAGTGGTTCAACGCCGAAAAGGGCTTCGGTTTCATCGCGCAGGACGGCGGCGGCGCCGACGTCTTCGCCCACTACTCGAACATCGCCACCCAGGGCTACCGTGAGCTCCAGGAGGGCCAGCGGGTCAACTTCGACGTCACGCAGGGCCAGAAGGGCCCGCAGGCGGAGAACATCGTCCCCGCGTAACACTCACGCGCTGCGCGCCCCGGCGCGCACCGCAGGCAAGGGCCCGCACCGTTCGGTGCGGGCCCTTCCGCGTGCCCGGACGCGGGTGCCGCCCGGCGGGCGGGGGTGTGCGGCCGGGCGGGGTGTGCGGGCGTCCGTCCCGGGGCCGGCGCCGGGACGGGGCCGCCACCCCCGGGCGGAGAGGCCGCTCCGGGCCGCTCCCCCGGCAGGCCCGTCCGGCACCGCTCGGGGAGGTCCTTCCCGGGCCGCTGGACGAGGCCCTTCCGCGTCCGGCGGGTCCCCCGCGTCCGGCCGGGGTGCCTGTGCCGGCCAGGGGTTTCTCGCGCGGTCGGGGGCCTCCGCGTCAGGGTCGGGAAGGGGGCGCCGGGGTCCCGGGGAGGGGGGCACGGGAGAAGCGCGGACGGGGGCGGGCGGGCGGTCGCGCCGGCCGGAGCCGGTGACGACCGCCGCCCTGGCGGACCACCGGCGGGGACGACGACCGGCCGGGACGACCACCGGCCAGGACGGGGCGGCGCGCGCAGGACGCCGGGGCGGTCACCGGCGGGACGGCTGCCGGCGGGACAGGGGTGCGGGAGCGGCCGTCGCCCGGGTCCCGACGCCCCGCCGCCCCCGTCCGGAGGGCTCCCGAGGGTGCGCCCCCGTGCGCGCGGCGTGACTTTGCCGTCTCTTTGCAACCCGGTGCCGGGCCGCCTCGTCTCTCCGCTCGATCCGTGTCCCGCCCGCCCCGCCGTACACCGGGGCGGGCGGGCCGACCGACGAAAGAGAGCGACCCGATGCGCCGAACCGTCCTCAGTGCCGTGGCCCTCGCCTGCACCGCCGTCCTGGCGGGCGCCGTACCCGCGTTCGCCGACGGGCCGACCGCGACCCCCAGCAGCCCCCCGGCCTCCGCCGCGCCCGCCTCCGACGGGCCCAGCCTCGTGCCGAGCCCGTCGGCGACCGTCTCCGCGTCCACCGACGCCTCCGCCGCGCCCGTCCCCGCGGCGACCCCGTCGGTGACCTTCTCGTCCCCGCCCGTCGGCTCCGCCGAACCGTCGCTCGTGCCGGGCAGCGAGGGCGGCCAGGTCCCGGTCGTCCCGAAGGGCGCCCCCGACACCGGTGCGACGGAGCCCGCCGGTTCCGGCGGCGGCCCGGCCGTCGCGGGAGCCGGGGCGGCGCTGCTGCTCGCGGGCGGCGCGACCGCCTTCGTCGTGCGCCGCCGGCGGGCGACGGGCGCGTGACCCCGTCCCCCGGGCGCGCCCTGGCCGCCGCGGCGCTGGCCCTGCTGCTCGCGGGCTGCGGCACCGGCGGCACGGGCGGCTCCGGCGGGCCGGACACCGGCGGCGGGCGGTCCGCGCGCCCCGGCGGCACGGCCCCGGCGGCCTCGCACACCACCGGGACGCCGACGCCCGCGGGGCCGGTGGCCCGCTCCGCTCCGGTGGGGCTGAGCATCCCGGCCATCGGCGTCGACACCCCGGTGATCCCGCTGGGCCTGGCGGCGGACGGCACGGTCGAGGTGCCGCCGGTCGCCGCGGACGACCCCGCGGGCTGGTACCGGCACTCCCCGACCCCCGGCCGTACCGGGCCGTCGGTCCTCCTCGGCCACGTCACCGTCGGCCGCTTCGGCGACGGCGTCTTCCGGCATCTGGACCGGCTGCGCCCGGGGGACCGGGCGGTGGCGCGCCTGGAGGACGGCACGGCGGCGGAGTTCACCGTCACCTCGGTGCGTACGGTGGCGCGGTCCGCCTTCCCCACCGAGGACGTCTACGGCGACGTGGACCGCCCCGAGTTGCGGCTCATCACCTGCGGCGGGCCGCGCTCGGGGGACGGCTACCGGGACAACGTGATCGTCTTCGCGAAGCTGACCGGTGTCCGCCCGCGCCCCTGACCTGCCCCCGGGCACCCGCTGCCCCCGCCGACCGACCGACCCTGGAGAGCGTTGAAACGGTCCCGTGACACGGCGGCGTCCGAGCTGTTCGCCGCCCTGTACCCGCGCCTGGCCGGCTGGTGCCGCCGTCTCGTCGACGACGACGAGACGGCCCACGAGATCGCCTCGGAGGCGTTCACCCGGCTCTGGGCCCGCTGGACCGCCGTCGAGGAGCCGCGCGGCTTCCTCTACGTGACCGCCGCCAACCTCGTCCGGGACCACTGGCGCAAGCTGGAGCGCGAGCGGCGGGCGGTGCGCCGGGTCACCGCCGAGGCCGCCGTCCGCCCGCACTCCGAGCAGGCCGACCCCTCGGTGCGGCTGCTGGTGCAGTCGCTGCCGGAACGGCTGAGGGTCCCGATCCTCCTCCACTACTACGCTGACATGCCGATCCGGGAGGTGTCCGTGCTGACCGGGCGCAAGGAAGGAACCGTCAAGTCCGATCTCCACGCCGCCCGCGAACTGCTCCGCGTCCATCTGAGGAGAAGCCTTGACCACACGCCGTGACGACGACCCGGCGCGGGAACCGGCGTGGCGGGGGCCGGGACGGGAGGCGGACCGGATGCCGGGGGCCGACGAGGGGCCGCGGGACGACGACCCGCTGCTGGTCGTGCTGCGGCCGGGCGGCGACTACCTGGGTCCGCCGCCCGGCCGCTACGAGGCGATCCGGCGGACCGCGGCCCGCCGCCGGGCGCGCCGCGCCGCCGCCGGGATCGCGGCGGCCTGCGCCGCGGCGGCCGTCATCGCGCTGCCGCTGCGCTGGGCGGGGACCGGCGAGCCCGTCCGGCCCGCGGTCCCGCTGGCCCCCGCGGACCCGGCGCCCGCGCCGCCCCCGTCGCCCACCCCGCTCCCGGCGTCGTCCTCCGCCCCGCCGGTGACCCCGTCCCCCGAGCTGACCGTGCCCGGGGCGGGCACCGCCGGACCCGCCGACGGCGCGGGGACCCCGGACGGCGCGGAGCCGACCGGCGGCGCCGGGGCCACCGGCGGGGCGGCGGCGACCGGCGGGGCGGCGGCGACCGGCGGGGCGGCGACCGGGGCGACGACCGGGGCGGAGGCCACCGTCGGCCCGGGGGCCACCCGGGCGCCCGGCGAGGGCACCCCGTCCGCCCCCGGCGGGACGGTGTCCGCCGCCCCGTCCGCCCCCTCCTCGGCCCCGGCGGGGCGTCCGCTGCCGCCCGTCACGTTCTCGCCGTCGCCGAGCGCCACTGGTACAACCGGGTGGTGATCTACCACGTCGTACCGCTCGCGGAATGGACCGCCGACCCGGGGCGACCCTACGCGCCCGCCTCCCTCGCCGACGACGGCTTCGTGCACTGCTCCCCCGACGGGGCGACCGCCCTCGCCGTCGCCGGGGCCTTCTACCGCGCGGCCCCCCGGCCCCTGGCGGTGCTGGTCGTCGACGAGCACCGCCTCACCGCGCCCTGCCGCTGGGAGGCCCCGGACCCGGCCCCGCCGCCCGGCGTCCCCGACGGCACCCGCTTCCCCCACGTCCACGGCCCCCTCGACCGCGAGGCCGTCGTCCGCGTCCTGCGGGTGCGCTGGGACGAACGGGACCGCCCGACGGAGCTGACGCCCCCGGACTGACCGGACCACCGGTGTCCGGAAGCGGGCGCCGCTCCCCGGCGGGCCCGCCGAACACGCCGTTCTCGCAACGGAGTTCGCATGTTCGCCCTCGGTGTGCCGACGGTAGCTCACCGTGTCCGGAACGGTGGGCGCAAACGCCCCTTTCCCGCCAACGGCCCCCGTTCGACCACCCCGATCCGGCCATCCGTCGCCGTGTCCCCGCCGGTGGGGCGGGGGGCGGTGGCGGGGGTGGGCCCGGGGGCGTGGGGGCGGGGGGAAGGGGGTTTCGGGGCGGGCGTCGATTTTCGGACGGAAAGACGCCCGTCTTTGCCGCCGCCACCGGGTTGGATCAACAATATTGACAGGCTTGCTGCGTAAGTCACGGCGTGATAGTGGCCATCGTGCCGCTCACGTTGAGGACCTCATGACAGGCCGGTGCCCGGCGGCCGGTGGCCGGCGTGCCCGGCTTTCCGCACGTCACTTCCATGGTCACGGTGTCTTTCTCGCGGATCTCGATGGGGGTCACCCAGTGGTAGTCCTGGTTACGGAAGGTCTCCAGCGCGATGGTGGTGATCTTGCGGTCGCCGAAGGAGATCGTCAGCACGCCCTCGTCGCCCTGGAAGTTGGCGACGACGATGTCCGTGACGCTGAAGACGCTGTTCTCGGGGACCTCGTAGGTGCCGGCGGCCGTCCGGCCGCCGGCCGTCTTCTGGTCGATGGTCGTGGAGAACTGGCCGCCGCCCGCACCGCCCGCGCCCGGACCCGCCGACGTGCCCTGCCCCTGCCCCTGCCCCTGGCCCTGGCCGCCGGGCTGGGCGCCCGGGCCGCCGCCCGAACTCGGACCCGTGCCGGTGCCCTCGCCGGTGCCGGAGCCCGTGCCGGTGCTGGCGGACGGGCCCCCGGCGGGGGTCGGCCGGGGCTGGACCGCCTTGGTGGCCGCCTCCTCGGCGGCGCTGCGCACGGTCGGGCGGACCAGCGCGAACCAGGCGAGCAGCAGGGCCAGCAGCACCGCCAGCACCGCCAGCAGCCACTTGGGGAAGACGGGGATCTGCACGAACTCCGCGTCCAGCGGCGCCCGTACCTCCTCCGGCACGGTGCCCGGGGCGGGGGACCCGCCCGCGCCGTCCGCCGGGACGTCGGCGACCTCCACCGTGAACGGCCACACCACCGGGGAGCCGAACCACACCGGCCTGCCGGTGCGCACCCGCAGCCCGGTCTCCGCCGACTCGCCCGGCTCCAGCGGCGTCCGCTCCGGGGCGAAGGCGAACTTCAGCTCCTCGCCCTGCTGTCCGGCCGTGAAGCCCACCCGCACCGGGGCGTTGCCCTGGTTGCGGACCGCCAGCCGGTACCGGCCGCGCAGCCAGCCCCGGCGGCGGCGCGGGGCGAGTTCGGCGCGCAGCTCCCGGAACTCCTCGACGTGCACGGTGGTTTCGAGGACCCGTACCGCCTCCGGGTGCTCGGCGGGCAGCACCCGCACGCCGAGCGGCACGTCCCCGGCGCGGACCTCCGGTGAACGGGGCGGGTCCAGCCGGATCGTCACCGTCTCCGAGGTGCCCGGATAGAGGGAGACGCGGGCGGGCTCGACGGTCGCCCACGCCGCGCAGTCACCGACGATCTCCAGACCGTACGCCTCGACGATGTCGCTGTCGTTGCGGACGGTCACGCCGGTCGTGGCGGTGCCGCCCGGGGCCACGGTCACCGCCGGGAGGTCGAGACCTGGAGCACCGGGGCCGGAAGAGGCTGCAGAAGGCGTCACACGGCCACGGTAGGGGGGTGCCCGAGGGCTCGACGAGGAGCGCGAGGGCAACACCGGGGCAGTCGTGATGCCCGGGAAGCGACGGAGGCGCCCGCACCGGAGCGGGGGCCGGACAGAGCCGTCTCCAGTGGATGCGGCGCGCACGGGGGGGCCGTGCCGTTCCCGCGTCACCCACGGAAACCACAGGACAGGTAACACATGCCACGCTCTCAGAGCTTTCCGGGCTCTCAGGACGCCGCTCCGGCCGTGTCCGCCACCGTTCCCCACGTCCCGGTCCAGGCCGGTTCCGCGCCCCGGACCACCGGTCCCGCACCGGCCGGGCAGGACCGCGCCCGCGCGGAGCACCACCGTGCCGACCGCCACCGTGCCGACCGCTCCCGCTCCGAACACCCCCGCGCCGACCGGCCGGAACGGGTGACCGTCGCGGTGTACGCCGCCGACCCGGTGCTGCGGGTCGGCGTCGTCCAGCAGTTGCGGTCCCGTCCCGAGGTCGACCTGCTCGCCGACGCCGACGCGGAACGCGCCCACGCCTCCCTCGTCGTGGTGGACGGCGTGGACGACGACGTCGCCGCCCTGCTCGACCAGTTGCGGTACAACACCGCCACCCGCACCGGTCTGGTGGTCGGCACCCTCGGGCCGGGCGCGCTGCAACGCGTCATCGAGTGCGGGGTGGTGGCGGTGCTGCGCCGCGCCGAGGCCGACCAGGACCGGCTGCTCCACCTGGTGCTGGCGATGGCCAACGGCGAGGGCGTCCTCCCCGGTGACCTGCTCGGCAAGCTCCTCACCCATGTCGGCGGGCTCCAGCGCTCGGCGCTCGACCCGCGCGGACTGTCCCTGCTCACCACTCGCGAGGCGGACATGCTGCGCCTGGTGTCGGAGGGCATGGACACCGCCGAGATCGCCCGCACGACCGCCTACTCCGAACGGACCGTCAAGAACGTGCTGCACGAGGTGATGACCCGGCTGCAACTGCGCAACCGGGCCCACGCCGTGGGCTACGCGCTGCGCAACGGGCTGATCTGACGGCCCCGCGGGAAGCGGGCACTGCCCGAACGCACACCGCGCGCTTCCCCGGAGACGGCCCCCGGCGCCCTGCCGCCCCCGCACCCGGGCGGGCAGGGTGGCCGGGGGCACCCCTTGGTGCCGCACCGGACAGCGAGGGGAACTGTGATGGGAACCGCTGGCCCTGGCGGGCGGCGCCGCCCGGGCGGGTTCGGCGCCGCGCTGCTGCTCCTGGTCCCGCTGCTCGGGGTGTCGGCGTCCGGGCAGAGCAGCGCCGGTCCCGGGCCCGCGCCGCGTGCCGCCGCGGTGGCCGCCCCGGACATCCGCATCGCCTTCGCCGGCACCCGGCACCGCAGCCTCGGCCGGGTCGCCGACGACACCCGCAGCGATCCGCTGTTCGGCGGGGGGCCGGCCCACTTCGACACCCAGCCGTCCGCCCTCGGCGACACCCTCGTCTTCACCAGCCGCCGCGACGAGCGGACCGCCCAGGTCTATCTGCGCGCCCCCGACGGCTCCGTCCGCCGCCTCACCAGCGGCCGTACCGCCGCGCACCCCCGGCTGACGCCCGACGGCGGGGCCGTGGTCTTCGACTCGGCCGAGCCCGGCGGGCCCGACGGCGGCGGCCAGCGCGACCTGTGGCTGGTGCGCACCGACGGCACCGGGCTGACCCGGCTCACCGACACCCCCGGCGACGAGGAGCATCCCACCGTCTCCCCGGACGGGGGCCGCCTCGCGTACTCCGGGGACGACGGCACGTACGCCGGGCGGCAGATCCTGGTGCGCCCGCTGGCCGGGGGCGAGTCCGTGCGGGTCAGCGACCCCGCGGGCGGCGCGGCCACCGAGCCGGTCTGGAACCCGGTCGACGACCCCGCGCACCGCGGCCTGATCGCCTACACCGCCACCGCCCCCGGGCAGCGGACCTCCCGGCTGCGGGTGACCGACGGGACCACCGACCAGCCGCTGCTCGCGGGCGCGCAGGCCGACTGGGACACCCACGGGGCGGCCTGGCTGCCCGACGGGAACCAGCTGCTGTTCCTCAGCCCCGACCGGACCTGCGACTGCGAGGGCGACTGGAGGCACGTGTTCCGGACGACCGCGCACTCCGCGGACACCCCGGAGGTGGTGCTCAGCGAGGACCGGGAGATCACCTCCCCCACCTGGCTCGGCCCCCTCTACGGCGGTGGCACCGTCGTCGAGCGGACCACGGCGGCCGGTCCCGACGGCCCGCACGTGGCGACCCTCCAGGACATCCGGGGCGACGGCTCCGACCCCCGCGACCTGGGGCTGACCGTCCTCACGGAGGACCCGGCCGCCGACACCAACCTCGACCCGGAGAAGAACCCGCTGTTCCGGCCCGCGCCCGGCTACGACCCCTGGCACGAGCGGCAGAGCTACACCCCCGACGGACGCCGGATCGTGGTGACCCGCTTCGAGACCGTCGACGGCAAGCGGATCGAGCGGATCTGGCTGGTGGACGCCGACGGCGCCAACCCGGCCCCCATGCCGCTCGCCGGGCGCGGGCCCGAGGACTGGGACACCGATCCCGCGTTCTCCCCGGACGGCAGGTTCCTCGCCTTCACCCGGACCTCGCCCGGCCGCTCCGACGACACCGCGGGGCCCCGCCGGGTGCTGGTCGCGGACGCCGCCACCGGGGAACTGCTCGGGGAGGTCGTCCCCCCGGCCGGACAGTTCGCCGGGGACGACGCCCAGCCCGCCTGGTCCCCCGACGGAACGGTGCTCGCCTTCACCCGCCGACAGGTGATCAACGGGAACGGCGGCAACAAGCACATCTGGACCGCGCCGGTGGACGACCTGACCCGGCAGCGCGATCTGAGCGCCGCCGTCTGCCCGGGGGAGTGCGAGGTCATCGACGACAGCCCGGCGTTCTCCCCGGACGGCCGCGGCATCGCCTTCAACCGCAAGAACGGCGCCGGCCTGGTCGACGAGCGCAACGGCATCCTGCTGGTCTCCCCGGAGGGCGACGGCTGCCGGGTCCTGCTGCCCGTCGCCGCCCGCGGCACCGACGACGGCTGCCGCCGCGAACTGCCCGAGGCCACCGGGCCCTACCAGCCCCGGGACGCGGCCTGGACGGCCGACGGCACCGGACTGGTGATCAGCGCCCGGCCCGAGCCGGAGCCCAACTCCCCCGAGGACCTGAAGCTGCTGGACATCGAGTCCGGCGCGCTGACCCGGATCACCGGCGGGCTGCCGGGACGGCAGAAGGAGCCGAGCGTCCAGCAGTGGGTGGACCTCGCGGTCCGCGCCCCCGCCACCACCGGTGAGGTCACCGTCGGGGAGACCACCACGGTCCGCGTCGAGATCGTCAACCAGGGTCCGGCCGCCTCGCCCGGCACCCGGCTGACCGTCGCCCCGCCGCCCGGAGCCCGCGTCACCGGGCTGACCCCGCCGGACGGCGTCTGCGACCCGGAGTCCCTCCAGTGCGACGTGGGCGTGGTGCCGCCGGGCGCGGCCGTGCCGGTGGACGTGACCCTGACGGGGGTCGCCCCGGGGGACGCGCCCGTCGACTGGTCGGTCACCGGCGCGGTGCTCGACCCCCGGCCGGAGGACAACGCCGGGCGGACGGTGGTGCCCGTACGGGAGGCCCCGGAGCCCACCCCGACCCCGACGGACACCCCGACCCCGACGGACACCCCGACCCCGACCGGCACCCCCGGGCCCACCCCGACGCCGACCCCGACCCCGACCCCGTCGGTCCCGGTGCCGCCCGTGCCCACGCCGTCCGTGCCCACGCCGCCCGTGCCCTCACCGCCCGTGCCCGTGCCGCCACCGCCGCCCGCGCCCCGGGCCGGACCGGGCGTGCGCGTCACGGCGCAGCCGAACCCCGGCTACGTCGGCGGACGGATCGTGGTCACCTACACCGTGCGCAACGGGCGCGACGCGCTCGCCACCGGGCTCCGGCTGCGCATCGGCCTGCCCCCGGGCGTGCCCGGCAACGGGCCGCCGCCCGGCTGCGACGCCTCCTGGGTGTGCGCCCTGCCGGACCTGCGGCCCGGCGCGAGCGCCGTGCTGACCGTGGTGCTCAGCCCCCGCAGGGCGTTCACCGGCGAGGCCACCGCGGTCCTCACCACCACCGGCACGGACGCCGACCCGCGCGACAACACCGCCCGGCAGCGGCTGCGCGTCCTCCAGCCGCGCATCGTGGCCGTGCCCGCCATCGGCAAGCCCGGCTTCGTCACCTCGGTGCGCGGCAGGGACTTCCCGCCGGGGGTGCCGGTCCGGTTCGCCTGGAAGCCGGGGATCACCGCGGCGGCGGCGCCCACCGTGCCGCTGGCCGACGGCACCTTCATCGGCCAGCTCCTGATCCTGGCCAAGGACCGGACGGGGCCGCGGACCATCACCGCCCGGGGCCCCGGGTTCTCGCCGGTGACCACGGACTTCCTGGTGGTCAGCGGCACCGTCCAGCCGCCGGACGAGGTGAACCGCCGGTGATCCACGAGGTGGACGAGGCGCTGCGGCGCCTGCTCGCGGAGTCCGGCCTGGAGGCGTCCGGCGTCGACGTCGTCTTCGACGCCCCCACCCGGGACTGGGCGGCGCGCCGCAGCGCCCCCACGGTCTGCGTCTTCCTCTACGACCTGCGGGAGGACGCGGTCCGGCGCGGCAGCGGCACCGAGGAGGTGTACGACGAGGAGGGGCACCTCGTGGCGCGGCGCTCCCCGCCGCGCTGGTTCCACCTCACCTACCTGGTCACGGCGTGGGCGGGCCGCCCGCAGGACGAGCACCGGCTGCTGTCCCAGGTGCTCGCCGGTCTCGCCGCCGCCGACACCCTGCCCGCCCGGCTGCTCACCGGCACCCTCGCGGAGCTGGGCCTGACCGTGGCGCTGGACACCGCCGGGACCGGGCTGGACGCGCCGGAGGCCGCCGACGTGTGGTCGGCGCTCGGCGGTGAGCTGAAGGCGTCGCTCGGGGTGCGGGTGCGGGCGCCGCTCGCGGGCGTCACCCGGGCCGTCGCGCCGCCGGTCACCGAGGGGCTGGTGGTCCGCGCCGCCCGGCGCGTCGACGGCACCTCCCGGGGCGGCGAGGACGGCGGTGCGGAACCGGGGCGGCGGCTGCGCTACACGGAGACCGGCGACCCGGGCGCGGAGGGCTTCACCGCCCCCAGGGACCGGGGACCCGCCCCCGCCCGCCGCCGGGGGGAGCGCCGGCCGTGACGCACACCGTGCTGCCGGGGGGCCGTGCGCGGGACGGCGCGGAGGACCGGGACCGTCCGGAGGACCGGGACGCCCGCGCCGGTACGGAGGGCGCCGCCGGTGCCCCGGACGCCCCGTTCCCGTCGGGTGCCGCCGGTGACGGCGCCGCCGTCGGCGATCCCGGGCACGGGGCCGCGTACCTCTGGGAGCGGCTGGCGGCCGTCGAGGAGCGGGTGCGGCGCGCGGTGGCCGCGCGGCGGGCCGCCGACCCCGATCCCGACGACCCCTACCGGGGCCAGTACCTCTCGCCCGCCGCCGCGGCCCGGCTGCTGGACGAGCCGGGCGGGCTCGGCCTGCCCGCCCACGACGCCCCGCACCCGCCGCCCGGTTCCGTGCTCGGCGTCCTCGCCCGGCGGTTCGGCCTCGCCCCGCTCGACCTGGACCTGCTGCTGGTCGCCCTCGCCCCCGATCTGGACGCCCGCTTCGAGCGCCTCTACGGCTACCTCCACGACGATCTGACCCGCCGCCGACCCACCACCGGGCTGGCCCTGGAGCTGTGCGGGCTCTCCGGGATCTCGCCCGCCCGCTTCCGGTTCGCCCCCGGGGCGCCGCTGGTCACGGGCGGTCTGCTGGAGGTCGCCGACCCCGGGCGGCCGCCGCTGTCCCGGGCGCTGCGGGTCCCCGACCGGGTCACCGCGCACCTGCTGGGCGACGCCCGGCCCGACGCCCGGCTCGCCGGGGTGCTCGCCGACGTGCCCGGGGACCCCACCGCCGACCCGGCCGCGGCCCGCCGGGTGGCCGACGCGGCCGGCGCGGGCGCCGGGCTGGTCCAGGTGCGCGGCCTGGGCGGCGACGCGGCGGGCCTGGCCGTCGCCGCGCTGGGCGCCGCCGGGCCGCCCCCGCTGGTGCTGGACGCGGCGGCGCTCTCCCGGCGCTCCGCCGACCTGCCGGAACTGGCCCGGGTCGTGGCGCTCGAGGCGCGGCTGACCGGCGCCGGGGTCGTCCTCGGGCCGCTGGAGGCGCTGCCCGAGCCGCCCGCCGAACGCGCCCGCGCCCTGGGCACGTTGTGCGCCGCGCTGCGCGGGCACCCCCTGGTGGTGCACGGGACCGGCGGCTGGGACCCGGTGTGGGCGGCCGACACCCCCGTCGTGCTCACCGTGCCCGCGCCCGCTCCCGAGCGGCAGGCCGAGCGCTGGCGGCACGCCCTGGAGCGGGCCGCCGACGGCCTCGCGCCCGGCGGCGCCGGGGAGACGGCCGGTGACGCCGAGGCGCTCGCCCGCGCCGTCGCCGCGCACCGGCTGGACGGGGGCCAGGTGCGCCGCGCCGCCGACGCGGCCGTCCGCACCGCCGCCCTCGCGGGCCGCCCGGTCACCCCGGAGGACCTGCGCACCGCCGTGCGGGCGCAGAACGGCGCCGGGCTCGACCGGCTCGCCCGCCGGGTGGAGCCGGGCGTCGGCTGGGACGACCTGGTCCTGCCCCCGGCCACCCACCGGCGGCTGCGCGAACTGGCGCTGCGGGCCCGCCACCGCGAGCGGGTCCTCGGGCAGTGGGGGATGCGGCCCGGCGGCGGGCGGGGGCGCGGGGTGATCGCCCTGTTCGCGGGCGGATCGGGCACCGGGAAGACCATGTCGGCCGAGGTCGTCGCGGCGGACCTGGGCATGGACCTGTACGTCGTCGACCTGTCCACGGTGGTCGACAAGTACGTGGGGGAGACCGAGAAGAACCTGGAGCGGATCTTCACCGAGGCGTCGGCGGTCAACGCGGTGCTCCTCTTCGACGAGGCCGACGCGATCTTCGGCAAGCGCGCGGAGGTCAAGGACGCGCACGACCGGCACGCCAACATCGAGTCGGCGTACCTGCTCCAGCGGATGGAGTCGTTCGACGGGATCGCGGTGCTGACCACCAATCTGCGGGCCAACCTGGACGAGGCGTTCACCCGCCGACTGGACGTGGTGGCCGACTTCCCGGTGCCCGACCCGGACCAGCGGCGCGCCCTGTGGGACCGCTGCCTGGGCGACCGGCTGCCCCGGGGCGGCGACCTCGACCTCGACTTCTGCGCGACCCGCTTCGAACTCGCCGGCGGCTCCATCCGGGCCTGCGCCCTCACCGCCGCCTATCTGGCGGCCGAGTCCGGGACGCCGCTCACCATGCGGGACCTGATGGCGGCGGTCGCACAGGAGTACCGCAAGCTGGGCCGCCTGGTCCTGGAGACGGAGTTCGGCCCCTACCTGGCGGCCGCGACGGGGGCGTGACGCGGCCGCGACGGGCCGGGCGCGGACTCCCCGCCCGGCCGCCCTGCCGGACCACCTCTCCGGCCCCTCAGCCGGCCCGGCTGTCCTGTCTGCCCGGGTTGCGCTGTCTGCCGGCTGTCCTCTCCGGCCGCCCCCGCCACCTGGACGGCCGCCTTCCCCGGCCGCCTGCCCGGCCCGGCCGCCCTGCCCGGCCACATGGCCGGCAGCCCGCCCGACCGCCCGGCGGCGCGCTCACCCTGCGGGACCTGGCGGACCGTCCGGACCGGCCGTCCCGGCCGGTCAGGCCGACCCGGCGCGGGCCGGTGCCCGGTCCGCCCGGTCCGCCAGGTCCCACCGGTCCGGCCCACCGTCCGTTCCTCCAGGACCGCCCGGCGCCGGGTCCGCCGCGTCCGCGTGCTGCCCCTCGCGCCCCGCTGCCCGCCGTGCCTCCGCCCCCGGCGCCCGCGGGTCCCCGTCCGAGGGCGCGCCCTTCCCGCGGATCACGCCGCGTTCCGCCCGCGGGGGCGCCCTCCTCGCGCATCACGCCACGGGCGTCGCCGGGTCGGATGGTCACCCCGCGCAGCGGCCCGGCGAGCCGGACCACGCGCCGGCTCCGCGTCCGCCGGAACTTCCGCTCCCGTCCGAGAGGCGTCCAGGTCCGTGCGGACAGCGCGGGGGCAGCACCGGGGGGCGGCCGGGCGGTCGCCACCGGCAGGGAGGGGCAGCGGTCTTGCCCCCGGCCGGGGCCGTCGGTCCCTGGTCCGCTCCCCGCCCGCCCCGCAGACTCGGCCTGGGCACAGGTGACCCGCCAGACCCCGTCAGAACGCTAAGGAGCGCGCATGCCGACGTACCTCACCCCGGGCGTGTACGTGGAGGAGGTGCAGTCCGGTGCCCGCCCGATCGAGGGGGTCGGCACCGCCGTCGCCGCGTTCGTCGGGTTCGCCGGGAGCGGCCCGTTCCACACGCCGACGCTGGTCACCGGCTGGGACCAGTACACGCGGCTGTTCGGCGGCTTCACCGAGGGCACCTATCTGGCCCACGCCGTCTACGGCTACTTCGCCAACGGCGGCGGAGCCGCCTACGTCGTGCGCGTCGGCGGCTCCGCCGGGGACCCCTCCGCGCCCGCGGCCGGTGCCGGTTCCCCGGCGCTCGGCGGGGCGGCCGAGCCGGTGGAACTGGGCGGGTTCCTCCTCACCGCCCGGCCCGGCGTCACCGGGGTCTCCGTGGAGATCGCGGACGCGACCGGCGAGAACCCGCCCGAGGACCGCTTCCGGGTCCTGGTCCACCGGGGCGACCGGGTCGCGGAGACGTTCGAGGTCTCCACCCGCAAGAACGTCAAGAGCTACCTCGTCACCCAGCTCCGCGCCTCCAAGCTGGTCGAGGCCGTCGAGCGCCAGGACGCCGTCCCGTCCCGGCCCGCCGGGCAGACCGTGGCGCTGCCCGACGCCCCGGCCGCGCCCGCCGCGCCCCGCTCCGGGGAACCGGCCCGCCTCGACCCGGCCGAGTACGTCGGGGACGCGGCGGCCCGCACCGGCTTCGCGGGGCTGGAGACCATCGACGAGATCACCATGGTCGCGGTGCCCGACCTGATGAGCGCCCACCAGCGCGGCGACATCGACGCCGAGGGCGTGCGCACCGTGCAGCTCGCCGTGATCTCGCACTGCGAGCAGATGGGCGACCGGGTCGCCGTCCTCGACACCCCGCCCGGCCTCTCCGCCCAGCAGGTCCGCGCCTGGCGCAACGACGAGGCCGGCTACGACTCCCGGTACGCCAGCCTCTACTACCCGTGGGTGCGGGTCTTCGACCCGGCCGCCGGCCACAACACCACCGTCCCGCCGAGCGGTCACGTCGCCGGGGTCTGGGCGCGCAGCGACGCCGAGCGCGGGGTCCACAAGGCGCCCGCCAACGAGGTGATCCGCGGCGCCGTCGACCTGGAGACCCGGCTCAGCAAGGGCGAGCAGGACCTGCTCAACCCGATCGGCGTCAACTGCGTGCGTGCCTTCCCGGGCCGGGGCATCCGGATCTGGGGCGCCCGCACCCTCTCCTCCGACCCGGCCTGGCGTTATCTGAATGTGCGCCGCCTCTTCAACTACCTGGAGGAGTCCATCCTCCTGGGCACCCAGTGGGTGGTCTTCGAGCCGAACGACGACCGGCTCTGGTCGAGCATCCGGCGCAACGTCACGGCCTTCCTCACGGAGGAGTGGCGGCGGGGCGCGCTGTTCGGCCGCACCGCCGAGGAGGCGTTCTACGTCAAGTGCGACCGCGACAACAACCCGCAGGAGTCCATCGACCAGGGCCGGGTCGTCTGCGAGATCGGCGTCTCGCCGGTCAAGCCTGCGGAGTTCGTGGTGTTCCGGCTGGCCCAGTTCTCCGACAGCACCAGCCTCATCGACGAGTGACCCGCGGGTCGCAGGGAAAGGTGACAGACAGTCATGGCAACGGGCGACGCGCTTTCCACCCATGTCTTCGGCGTGCAGCTCGGCGGCTATCTCGTCGAGTCGGTCCAGGAGATCAGCGGACTGACGGTCGAGGAGGAGGTCGTCGAGGTCAAGCAGGTCAGCGCCGAGGGCAAGCAGATCATCCGCAAGCAGCCCGGGGCGCGGCAGGCCGGTGAGATCACGATCACCCGCGGGCTCGACCAGAGCAGCGAGTTCACCAAGTGGATCAAGGAGACCCTGAACAACGGGGCCGTGAACTCCGCGCGGCAGAACCTGACCATCGAGATCAAGGACTCCGAGGGCAACACCGTCCGCCGCATCCAGCTCATGCAGGGCTGGGCCTCGCGGTGGGAGGGCCCCTCGCTGCGGGCCGGTGAGTCGTCCCCGGCCACCGAGTCCGTCACGATCGTGTTCGAGGAGATCATCGTCGAATGAGACGGCGCACGGTGACCGCGGGCAACGTGGAGGAGATCCTCCGGGCCACGGACCCCGCCCGGACGGCGGAGCCGGCCGCCCCCGCATCCCCCGCACCCCCTCCGGCCGCGTCCTCCGCCGCCGCCGGGCACCGGGAGGAGCACGGGCTGCGCACGGAGTTCGAGTTCGAGCTGCCGCGCGGATACGTGGACGAGGCGGGGACGGTGCACCGCCACGGCTCGATGCGGCTGGCCACGGCCCGCGACGAGCTGCGGCCCCAGATCGACCTGCGGGTCAAGGAGAACCCCGCGTACCTCAGCGTGGTGCTGCTCAGCCAGGTGATCACCCGGATCGGCACCGTCACCGACGTGCACGCCGGGGTGGTGGAGCGGATGTACGCCACCGACGTCGCGTTCCTCCAGGACTTCTACCGGCGCGTCAACAGCGAGGGCCACACCCGCGCGGCGGTCACCTGCCCGCACTGCTCGGGCGGTTTCGAGGTCGACCTCTCGGGTGGGCGCCTGGGGGAATCGTGACGTACGCCCTTCCCCGGCTCCGGGAGGAGATCGCGTACATCGCCTACCACTTCCACTGGCCCCGTGAGGAGATCCTCGGCCTGACCCATGGCGAGCGCCGCCAGTGGGTGGACGAGATCGCCCGGATCAACACCCGCGTGAACGAAGGCGGTTAGCACATGGCATGGCGGGAGAAGTGGCGCCGCCGGTCCTCCCGGGGGACGGCAGCCGGTCCGGCGGCACCGTCCGCCGGGACGGCCGGGGCGGACGGCTCCCCGCGGACCGGTCCGCCGGCGGCGTCGGGCGGCGGGGGCTCCTCCGTGCCCGGGGACTGGGACGGCGGCTGGCGCGCCACCGCCCCGCCGGTGCTGACCGTGGCCCGCTCCCCGCTCGGCGTCAGCGACGGCCTCGCCTTCCGCTCGCGCCTGGCCGCCTGGCAGAACCCCGCCTTCGACACCGGTCTCGGCCACGCCCTGCTGCCGACGGCGCCCACCGGACTGGTCCGCGGCGTCACCCGCCCGGCGACCCCGCGGGCCGCCCGCGACGACGGGGGACCGCTGCTGCTCCGTGCGCTGCGACCGGAGAACGACGGCGGGCCGGGTGCGGAGGGTCCGGGCCCGGGGGCGGGCGCGCCGTCCCCGGACGGGCGGGCGCCGGGCCGGGCGCGGGGAGCGGCGGTTTCACGTGAAACACGGGTGGCGCCTGACGCGCCTTCCGCGTCGGCCCCGGAGCGGGCGTCCCGCCCGCTGGTGACCCGGGGCGGGCCGGGCGGCACGGGGCCCTCCGGGACCGCGTCCGGAACCTCGCCGGTTCCGGGCACACCATCGGGCGGGCCGGGCGCGTCCGGGACCTCCGCGTCCGGGACCCCGTCGGGTCCTTCCGGGGCCGGGCGGTCCGGAGGCGGGTCCGCCGGGACCGCGCCCTCCGTCGCCAGGGCGCCCCGGCGTGGCGGTACGTCGCCGGGGCCGGGTGCGGGGCACCGGGAGGCGTCCCGGGGCACGGAGGGCGGCACGGGAACGGGGGGTCCGGGAGGCGCGCCCGGCTCCGGTGCGCCGGGCGGCCCACGGGGCGTGCGCGGTACGGCTCCGTCGGCCGACGGGCACGGTGACCAGAGCGGGGCGGGGGCGTCCGGCGGCGCGGGCGGCTCGGCCGGTCCGGGGGTGTCCGGGGGCTCGGGCGGCGGGAGCGGTTCGGCTCGTGCCGGTGCCGGTGCCGGTGCCGGTGCCGGTGCCGGTGCCGGTGTTGGTGTTGGTGTTGGTGGTACGGGCGCGAGTGCGTCCGGGGGCGGTGGCGGTGCGTCCGGCCCGGAGGGGGCGGGCGGGCCGGACGGGCGTACGGCGCCGGGGGGCACCGGGGGTCCGGAGGGCGTCCGTGGCGCGGGGGAGTCCGGCCGGGGCCCGGCGGGACGCGGTCTCGTCTCCGGCGGTACCCCCCTCGCCCGGTCCCCGCTGTCCCCTCCGTCCTCCTCGTCCCCCGCCGTGCAGCGGTCCGCGCTGCCCGGTGCCGGGGCGGTCGTGGCACCCGACGGGGCCGGGCGGGCCCGTGCGGGGGCCTCGGGACTCCCGGTGGTCCGGGCGGTGCGGGTGGTGCCGGGGTCGGAGTCGCGCCCGTCCGCACCGGGTACGGCCGACCCTGCCGTGCGCACCGCCGGACCGGGGGCGTCCGGACCGGGGGCGTCCGGGCCGGGGGCGTCCGGGCCGGGTTCCACCGGGGGCGGGACGCGCGCCGGGGGGAGTGGCGCGGCCGTTCCGGTCCGTCCCGTGGGGCCCCCGAGGACGGTCGCCCGGCGTCCGGCGGCACCCGTACGCCGTCTTCCCGTACTGCGCCCCACCACTGCTCCGGCGCCCGCCATCGCATCGGCACCCGATGGTGCTCCGGCGTCCGGGGCGGCGGCGTCCGCCACCCGGCCGGGGGCGGACGGTGCGCCGGTGGCCTCCCGGTACGGCGCCCCGCTCGGCGGCCGGGAGCCCCTCGGTACGCCGTCGGCCGGACCTTCCGCCCCGGCCGGCGCTCCCTCCGCGTCTCCCGCGCCCGGAGGGCCCGGCGGTCCCGGGGCCGGACCGGCGCTGCCCGTCGTACGGCCCGCCGCGGAGGGTGCGCGGGGGCCTTCCGGCGATGCCCCGGGAACGGCCGACGGAGGGACGGGCCCCGGCGCGTCCGGGGGCGGCACGGCCGCGGGCGCGTCCGGCGGCGGCGCTCCGGCGGCGGGGAGCCGTGGTCCTGGGGCCGCCCCCGCCCACGGGACGGGAGCCCCCGCCCACGGGACGGCGGCCTCGGGGGCGGCGCCGACCACCGTGCGGAACCGGGCCGGGGGCGGCCCGGCGCCCTCCGGCGGCACTCCCGTGCGGAGCCGCGCGGGGCTCGGCGCGCCGCTGGGGGAACTGCCGCCCACGGCGGCGCCCCTGCGCGACGGCCCCGGTGGGCCACCGGCTCCGCCCGGTCCGGCGCTGCCCGTCCTGCGGTCCCGTTCCGACGGCGCGCGGGGTCCCGCCGGTGGCGTCCCGGGCGCGTCCGACGGGGCCCGGGGCGGCTCGGGAACGGCTGCGGAGGGCCCGCGCCCCGGTGCCGGGGCGAGGGCGCGCGGAGGGCTGGGCGCGCCGCTGCCCGCGCTTCCGCCCGGCGCGGAGCCCGCCAACTCCCACGGGTCCCGGGGCTCCTACGGCTCCCATGGCTCCGGTACGGGCGCCGGTACCGCCGACCGGCGTGCGGCGGGGACCGGGGCGGCGGCCGGCCGGACACCCGGCGGCACCGTGCCGCGTCCGCCGACGACCGCTCCCGGCGGTCCCGTGCCGCGCCCGCCGACGACCGCTCCCGGCGCGTCCGGCGGGCCCACGGTCCAGCGCGCCCCGGCCCGCGGCGCCGGGGGGCCCACGGCGGGGCAGGCACCGCTGCTGGGCAGCGGCCCGGGGGCCGAGGCCGCCCGCGCCCCCACCGCCCCCACCGCCACCGCTCCCGGGGCCGGGGCACCCGGAGCCGTGCGGCCCCCCGGGGCTCCCGGCACCCCCCTGGTGACGGCGCGTCCCGCGCCCACGGCCACCGCACCCGGCGCCGCCGCCGACGGAGCCACCCCGCCCACGCCGGCGGCGGGACCCTCGCCCCGCACGGCGCCCTTTGCCACCGCGCCCCGGTACGGAGCCTCCCTGCAGTCCGCCGCCGGGCCCACGGGCACCCCGTCCCCGGCGGGCGGCGGTCACCGTCCCCGTGGGGCGGCGCGTCCCGTCGTCGTCGCGCGGGCGGTGCGCGGGGGCGTTCGTGCCCCGCGCACCGTCGCTTCGCCGTCCCTGTCGCTGCTCGCCGCCCGGCCGCTGACCCTCAACACCCGGCCCGTGGAAGGGGCGGTGCCCGCCGCCGCGCCGCGTCCGTCCGGCCGTCCGGTGGTGGCGGCGCGCTGGCCCGGCGCGTCCGATCCCGTGGGCCCCGTGGCGCCCGCGCACGGCCCGGCCCACGCGGTGCCCGGACCCGGTACGGCACCGCCGCCCTCCGCCCACGACACCGCGCCGCGTCCGCCGGCCGTGCGCGCGCCGGGCCCGTGGAGCGCGGACGCGCCGCGCCCCGGTACCGCCGCGCCGCCGCCCGTGGTGGCGCTTCCGCCCGTGCAGCGGGCCGTCGCCCCCGGGCACCACCGGGCGCACGGCCCGGCCCCCGGCGCGGTCCCGGTCGTCCGGCCCGCGGCCCCGGCGGCGCCGCCCCCGGCCCCGGCGCGGACGCTGCCGGTCGGCGTGGCCCAGGCGCCCCCGCCCCCGGCACCCGTCCGGGCCGTCCCCGCCCGGCCCCCGGCACCGGCCGGGGTAGCGGCGCGGACGCCCGTGCAGCGGGACGTCACCGGCGTACCGGCCAGGGCGGCCCCCGCACCCGCTCCGGCCCCCGCGCCGCCGCCCGCCTCCGCCGGGGCCGGGCCGGACTCGCCGCAGGACCCCGGTCTCGACCTGGACGACCTGGCGCGCCGTCTGCTCGATCCGGTGGCCCGTCTGCTCCGGACCGAACTGCGGCGCGGCCGGGACCGCACGGGCCGTCCGCACGACGGCCGCCGCTGACGGCGCCGCCGACGGGCGCACGGGCCCGGCCGCCCGGGGGCCGGCACCGCCCGGCCCGGCACCGCACGATCGCGACACGCTCGGCAGCAGGACCGCACGACTTCGGCACCGCACGGCGGCGGGACCGCACGGCGGCAGGACCGCACGGCGGCAGGACCGCACGGAACGGCAGCGCAGGACGACCACCGGCACGGCGACGGCGCCGCGCGACGGGGAACGGAGAACGGGGAACGGCCCATGACGGACAGCATCTTCGCGACGAGCGTGTTCTTCCGGCTCGCGATCGGCGGCAATGACCTGGGTGCCTTCCACACCTGCTCCGGCATGGGCGCCGAGGTCGAGATGGAGAGCTACGCCGAGGGCGGCAACAACGGGTTCACCTGGCAGCTCCCCGGGCGGGTGACGTGGTCCAACATCACGCTCACCCGGCCGGTCACCGCCGACACCGCGAAGATCGGCCGCTGGCTGGACGAGACGCTGCGGCGGGTGGAGCCCAAGGACGGCGAGATCGTGGCGCTCCGCCCGGACCTGACGCGGATCATCGGCTGGCAGGTGTTCGGGATCGTCCCGGTGCGCTGGCAGGGACCGTCCTTCGACCCCGCCGACTCCCGGGCGGCGGTGGAGACGCTGGAGATCGCCCACGAGGGCCTCCGCCCCTCCTGACCGGCGCCGCCGCGCGCCCCGCCGCCCGCGCCGGGAACCCTCCCCGGCCGCCGCCCCGAAGATCCCGCCCCCCGATCGCCCCGTTCACCCGAGACCCGACCCGTTCGACCGGAAGGAGTCCCCGCCATGTCCCCAGCGGTCCGCGCCAGCCGGGCCCGGGCTCAGCTCACCCTTCAGGAGCCCCCCGCCTCGGTCGGCGCGAAGCCCGGCGGGACCATCGCGCGGCTGGATCTCCAGTTCAACCCCTCCTCCCTGCAACTGCGCAAGACCACCGAGTGGCGCCGCTCCCCGTCCCGGATGGCGGGCCAGTCGGCGCTGCCCGAGTTCGTCGGCAGCGGTCCGCGCGAGCTGAGCCTGGAGGTGTTCCTGGACGCCACCGCCACCCACGACGACGCGGTGGAGCAGGCGGTGGAGAAGCTGATGAAGGCGTGCGTGCCGACCCCGGCCAGTCTGGGCCGCAAGAAGCCGGCCAGCCCGTGGGTGCGGTTCGAGTGGGGCACCGCGCGGACCACCGCGTTCGACGGGGTGCTCTCCAGCCTCTCGGTCACCTACACCCTGTTCGACGTGGACGGGAAGCCGCTGCGGGCCACCTGCGCGCTGTCCATCGAGGAGGCCAGCGTCGACCCGCGCGGCCAGAACCCCACCTCCGGCGCGCGCACCGCCCGCAGCACGCACACCGTGGTGGCCGGCGACAGCCTGGCGCTGCTGGCCTGGCGGGAGTACGGCGACGCGACGGTCTGGCGGGTGATCGCGGAGGCCAACGGAATCGACGACCCGATGGCGCTCGTGCCCGGCACCGAACTGGTGGTGCCGGGGCTGCGGGACGAAGGGGGCGAGGAGGAGCGGTGAGCGGTACGGAGACGACGGGCGGGCGGTCGTTCGCGGCGGACCCGGTCGTGGAGGCGCCCGGTGAACTGCCCCCGGTCTGGGCGGCGCAGCTCGTGCACTGCGTGGTGGACGAGAACGTGGGCCTGCCCGACGCGGCGGTGCTCACCTTCCGCGATCCCGACCACGAGTTCCTGCGGGCGACCGGCGTCACCATCGGCGTCCCGCTGCGGGTCTCCGTGGTGACGGCGTCCGGGCAGGGGCGGGAGCGGCTGTTCAGCGGCGAGGTGACGGCCCTGGAGCTGGACCGGGACCGCACGGGCTCCTTCACGGTGGTGCGCGCCCTGTCCAAGGCGCACCGCCTCCAGCGCGGCCGCAAGGTGGTGGCCTTCCGGAACATGACGGCGGCGGCCATCGTCCGCAAGGTGGCGGCCGGGGCCGGGCTGTCCTGCGGCACGGTGCAGGCCGCTCCGGTCACCTACCGGCAGCTCTCGCAGGCCAACGTCTCCGACTGGGACTTCCTCCAGCACCTCGCGGGGGAGAGCGGCGCCCAGGTGCGCGTGGACGACCAGGGGGTGCTCCAGTTCACCCGGCCGCGCCCGGCCTCGGGGGCGCCCGCGCCGTCCACCCCGGCGAACCGGGACCCGATGGTGCTGGAGTACGGGCGGAACCTGCTGGCGCTGAGGGCCTCGCTGTCGGCGTCGGACGGCGCCTCGCAGGTGGAGGTGCGCGGCTGGGACGTCACCACCAAGCGGCCCCTGGTCTCCCGGCAGCGCTCGGTGGACAGCGAGACGGCGGTGCCGGGGCTGGGCCCGGCGGTGTCCGCCCGGTTCGGCGCGGCGGCGAAGGTGACGGTGGCCGACACCCCGTACGGCACGCAGGCCGAGACCGCGGCGGTCGCGGACGCGGTGGCCGCCCGGGTCAGCGCGGGCTTCGCCGAGCTGGAGGCCGTGGTGGAGGGCAACCCGCGGCTGCGCGCCGGGGAGCCGGTCGCGCTCGGCAACGTCGGGCAGGCGTTCTCCGGCCGCTACACGACGACGGCGGTGCAGCACGTCCTGGAGCCGCACGGCGGCTACCGCACGACGGTCTGGGTCAGCGCCAGCCCGGACCGCTCGCTGACGGGTCTGGTCGGCGGCGCCGCCGCCGGGCCGGACCGGGGGCCCCGGATGCCGGGTCTGGCGATCGGCGTGGTGACCGACGTCCGTGAACCCGGCGGTGCCGAGCGCGGCGCGGTGCGGCTGCGGTTCCCGTGGCTCGACGACACGTACACCACGGACTGGGTGCGCACCGTGCAGTGGGGCGGCAGGGGCGGCGGGGGCGTGGTCAGCCCTGAGGTCAACGACGAGGTCCTGGTCGGCTTCGAACAGGGGCTCCTGGACAGCCCGTACGTCATCGGCGGGCTCTACAACGGTGTCGACGGGCCCTCCCCGCACGACGTGCCGCTGGTCGACTCCACCAGCGGCAGGATCAACCGCCGTTCCGTGGTGTCCCGTTCGGGCCACCGGGTGGAGCTGCTGGACGCCCCCGCGCCGGGGCCGTCCGGGCTGCGGCTGATGACCGGCGACGAACGCCTCGAAGTGCGCCTGGACGACCGGCGGGACCGGATCGAGCTGACGGTCTACGCCGGGCGGGGCCGGGCGCTGACGTCGGTCCTGCTCGACAAGGACGGCATCACGCTGGACGCGGGGCGCGGCGGGGTGACCGTGCGGGGCGCCCGGGTGGACCTCGACGCCACCGGAGCGGTCACGGTCGGCGGCCGGTCGGTGAAGGTCTCCGGCACGTCGGACGTCACCGTGGACGGCGGCCTGCTGGGCGTCCTCAAGGCCCGCCTCGTCCGGATCAACTGAGGCGGCCCCATGCCCGCGCCCACGGCCCCCGCGCCCACGGCCCCGGTGTTCACCGTGCCCGTGCCGCCGGGCCCCGCGCCCGCCGTTCCCGCGCCCGCCGTCCCGGTGTTCACCGTGCTCGTGCCGCCGGGCCCCGTGCCGCCGGGCCCCGCGCCCATGGCCCCCGCGCCCGCCGTTCCCGTCGCTGCCCGTCCGCCGTCCGCGCGCGGCGGCACCGGTGGCACGGGGGCCGGGCGCGTCCTCCCCGTCCCGCCGCTCCCGGGGCGGACCGCGCCGCCGGGCCCGGCCGCGACCGTGTCCTCGATGTCCTCGATCCATGACCGCGATCCGGGCCCCCGGGCCCGGGACCTTCCGCCAGGGCCTCTCGTCCGGATCAGGCCGGGCTCGCGGGGTCCGGCACCGCACCTCGCCGCGCTGTCGTCGGTCGCCAGGGCTCCGCCCCGACCCCCTCCTCCGCCTCGCGACGCACGGCGCCAGACCCCGCTCCCCGATCCGGCCCGATCCGGCCCGATCCAAACGAAAGACCCTAGGAGTGCCGCATGCCAGCCGCAGCCCGTACCGGTGACCCCACCAGTCACGGCGGTCTGATCACCACCCCGCCGCCCGGGGCCGCCGCGGCCGTGGCGACGGTGCTGATCGGCGGTCTGCCCGCCGCCGTCGTGGGCAGCCTGCACGTCTGCCCGCTCCCCCCGCACGCCGCCCTCGGACCCGCCGACGTGGTGCTGCCCTCCCCGGCCGCCGCCGTCGGGGGAGCCGTCCTCGTCGGCGGGCTCCCGGCCGCGCGGGCCGGTGACCGCACCGCCTGCGGGGCCACCATCCTGACCGGCGCCCAGAGTGTGCGGATCGGGGGCCTGTGATGAGCGAGCGGTTCGTCGGCCGCGGCTGGGCCTTCCCGCTGCGGGTCGGCCCGACCGGCGGCATCGCGCTGGTCGAACGGGACCGGGAGATCGCGGAGGCCATCCGCCTCGTCCTCGGCACCGCGCCCGGCGAGCGCCCCATGCGCCCCGACTTCGGCTGCGGCATCCACGACTACGTCTTCGCGCCGGGCGACGGCGCCACCGCCGGACGCGTCGCCCGCCAGGTGCGCGCCGCGCTGGAGCGGTGGGAGCCGCGCATCGCCGTGGACGACGTGGTGGTCGCCTTCGACGCCGTCGAGGCCGGCACCCTCTACATCGACGTCCACTACACCGTGCGCTCCACCAACGACCGCCGGAACCTCGTCTTCCCCTTCTATACGATCCCCTCCGACGAGGGCGCCGGGGAACGGGGCGCCGGCTGATGGCCCTTCCCTCCCCCAACCTGGACGACCGCCGCTTCCAGCAGCTCGTCGACGAGGCCAAGCGGTACGTGCAGCAGCGCGCCCCGGAGTGGACCGACCACAACGTCTCCGACCCGGGCGTCACCCTGATCGAGACCTTCGCCTACCTCGTCGACCAGCTCCTCTACCGGCTGAACCGGGTCCCGGACAAGAACTACACCGCCTTCCTCGACCTGCTCGGCATCCGCCTGTTCCCCCCGGCCGCCGCCGGGGCCGAGGTCGACTTCTGGCTCTCGGCGCCCCAGCCCGACACCGTCGTGCTGCCGCCGGGCACCGAGGTCACCACCGCGGGCGGCGAGGGCGACGACGCCGTCGTCTTCGCCACCACCGGCGAACTGCGCATCGTGCCCAGTGAACTGGTCCGGCTGGTGACCGCGCCCCGCTCCGGCGAGCAGACCGACCGGACCGGGCTGCTCGACGAGGGCCGCGACGTGCGGTGCTTCCGGGCCGCCCCGGAGCCCGGCGACGCCCTGCTGTTCGGCCTGCCGGTGGCGGTGCCGCGCTGCGTCGTCGCCGTCCGCCTGGACAGCCGTGTCGAGGGCGTCGGCGTCGACCCGCGCCAGCCCCCGCTGGTGTGGGAGGCGTGGGACGGCGGCGGCTGGCGGGCCTGCGAGACCGGCACCGACACCACCGGCGGCCTCAACCGGCCCGGCGAGATCATCGTCCATGTGCCCGCCGGGCACACCGCGTCGGTGATCGGCGGCACCCGGGCGGGCTGGCTGCGCTGCCGGGTCACCGAGCCCGAACCGGGCCAGCCCTTCTACTCCGAGTCCCCGACCGTCCGCGAGGCCGCCGTGTTCACCGTCGGCGGCACCATGTCCGCCGAGCACGCCGAGACCGTCACCGACGTGCCGCTCGGCACCTCGGAGGGGGTCGCCGGGCAGACGTTCCGGCTCGACCGGCCGCCCGTGCTGCTGGACGGCGAACCGCCGCTGGTCGAGGTCTCCTCGGCCGACGGCTGGGAACGCTGGGAGGTGGTGGAGCACTTCGGCCGCTCCGGCCCCGGCGACCGGCACGTCCGGGTCGACGCCACCACCGGCGAGTTCGCCTTCCCGCCGGTGCTGCGCGAACCGGACGGCACCCTGCGCCACCTGGGCGCCGTCCCGGCCAAGGGCGCCCGGATCCGCGTCGCCCGCTACCGCACCGGCGGCGGCCCGGCCGGCAACGTGGCCCGGGGCGCCGTCTCCGTGCTGCGCAGCTCCGTCCCGTACATCGCCCGGGTCACCAACCGGGAGGCGGCGCGCGGCGGGGTCGCCGGGGAGACCGTCGCCAACGCCAAGCTGCGGGCGCCGGACGCGCTGCGCATGCAGGAGCGGGCGGTGACCGCCGGGGACCACGAGACCATCGCCCGCCAGGCCGCGCCCTCGGTGCGCCGGGTGCGCTGCCTCCCGGCGGGCGGCGCGGGCGCGGTGCGGGTGCTGGTGGTGCCGGACGCGGTGCCCGACGAGGGCGACCGGCTCCGCTTCGAGCAGCTCATCCCCTCCGAGCAGGTGCTCCGCGCGATCACCGGGAGCCTCGACGAACGGCGGCTGATCGGCACCCGGCTCGTCGTGGAGCCGCCGGTCTACCAGGGCGTCACCGTGGTGGCCCGGCTGGTGGCCGCGCCCGGCGACACCGACCGGGTGCGCGAGGCCGCGCTCGGCGCGCTCTTCGCCCACCTCGACCCGTTGCGCGGCGGACCCGAGGGCACCGGCTGGCCGTTCGGGCGTCCGGTGCAGTACGGGGAGGTCTTCGGGGTGCTCCAGCGCGCCGCGGGCAACGCCCTGGTGGAGGACGTCCGGCTGTTCCCCGCCGACCCCGTCACCGGGCGGCGCGGCGCACCCGTCGACCGCATCGACCTGGGCGCGGGCGCCCTGGTCTTCTCCTACCAGCACCAGGTCGTGGTCACCGCCGCCGCCGGACCGGAGGAACGGGGATGAGCCGCGCCGCCGTGCCCGGGCTGCCGAGCCGCCACCCCATCGGCGGGGCGCTGCCCGCCCTGTACGCCGAGGACGACCTGGCGCAGCGGTTCACCGCCGGGCTGGACACGGTCCTCGCCCCGGTCTTCGCGACCCTCGACAACCTGCCCGCCTACCTCGATCCGCGTCTCGCCCCGGCCGACTTCCTGGTCTGGCTGGCGTCCTGGGTGGGCGCCGACGACGATCCCGGCCGCCCCCTGGCGGTGCGCCGGGAGGCGGTCGGCCGCGCGGTGGAGCTGCACCGGTGGCGCGGCACCCGGCGCGGGCTGGTCGAGGCGCTGCGGCTCTCCCTCGGCGTGGGCGCCGACGTCACCGGGGACGGGGGCGCGCTCTGGTCGGGCACGGCGGGCGCGGAGCCGCCGCCCGAGCCGGACGCGCCGCCGCTGGTCCGGGTCTGGCCGGGCCCGGGGACCGCGCCGGGGGCCGCCGTGGACGCCGACCGCGTCCACCGGATCGTCCGGGCGATGTGCCCGGTGCACACCGACTGCCGGGTGGAGGTCCTTTCCGGGCCGCCCGCCGACGAAGGGAGGTGACGCCATGCGCGCCTGTCCCGCGTGCGGGGCGTCCAACGGCCCCGGGGACGACTTCTGCGGCAACTGCGGCGCGTACCTGGGCTGGTCGGACAGCCCGCCGCCGCGCCACGGGGGGCCGGAGCCGGAACCGCCCGCGCCGGACGCCGGGCCCGGCGGGGACGCGCGCCCGCCGGGCGGGTCGTCGGGCGCGCCGGTATCGGCGCCGGACCGGGCACCGGGTGCGGACCGGGGGCCGGGTGCGGGGGAGGGCGACCCACCCGGTGCGGACGCGGGTGTCCTGCCGGGCCGGGGCGGGGGGAACGGGCCGTCGGCGTCCGGAGCGGCGCCGACGGCGGCCCCGGCCGGGCGGCCGGATACGACGCCTGCCGCGTCCACGGCTTCGCCTGCCGCGTCCACGGCTTCGCCTGCCGCGTCCACGGCTTCGCCGGACGGGGCGGCGGGGGCAACGGGTCCCGGCCGGGAGCCGGACGGGCGTCCGGGGGCGGGGCAGGACGCGATGCCGGGGCCGGACGCGGGGCCCGACCGGGACGCGGGGCCGGGCCGGGACGCGGACGTGGTCCCGGGACCCGACGGGGTCCGCGGTCCGTCCGCCGGTCCGTCCGCCGGGTCCTCCGCCGGGTCCTCCCCCCTCGCGGTCCCCGATCCGACCTCGGTTCCGGCTCCTGAACCGACCCCTGAACCGGCCCCGGGGGAGTCCGTCGGGGAGTCCCCGGGGGCGCCCCCTGTCCGACCCGTTGACCCGCCCTCAGGTCCGGCTCCCGCGTCGGTGACCGCTCCGGGTGGTCCCGCGTCCCCTCCCGGTCCCGGTGCGGCCACTGCGGGCGGCGCTCCGCCGGGGTCCGTCCCCGGGGCGCGGCCGGGGTCCGTGCCGGTTCCGGACGGGACCCGTGACCGCACGGGGAGCGGCACCGGCGGCGGGGACGCGAGCGGGCGCGGCGCCCGGGGCGGGGACGCGAGCGGGACCGGTGGCGGGGACGGGGCCGCCGTGCCCCCGTCCCGTATCCCGCCCCCGTCCACCCCGCCGTCCCGCGTCGCGTCGCTGCGTGCCCGGCTGGCGGGACGGGTCCGTCACCGGGGCGGCCCCGAGCACTCCGATCCCGGTCCCGGCTCAGGGCACCCCGAGCCCGGCCCTGGCACCGGCTCCGGCCACTCCGGCACCGCCCCCGCACGTCCCCAGCCCGGCCCCGGACGCACGGACCCCGGTCAAGGGACCCCGGTCCCCGGCGCGGGCCCGGACGCCGTCCCCGCGCCCGACGCCGTCCCCTCCCCGCCCCCCGCGCGCCGCCCCGCCCCGGAGGCGCCCTCCGTCCCGCGGAGTGGTTCCGTCCCCGGGAGGGCGGGCGCCCCGGACAGTCCCGGCCCCCGCTCCCCGTCCGCCCCCGCGCCGTCCCCGCCGTCCGCCCCCGCGCCGTCCGCTCCGGAGCCCGTGATGCCGGTGCGGCCGGCGAAGCCCGTGGCGGCCCGGCCGACCGTGCGCCCCGTGCCCGTACCGGACGAGGTGACCGGGCCGCCGTGCCCCTCGTGCGGGACGCCCAACCCGGTGGGCCGGCGGTTCTGCCGCCGCTGCGCCACCCCGCTGAACCGGGCCGCGAAGCCCGCCCCGCTGCCCTGGTGGCGGACCGTGTGGCCGTTCCGCCGCCGGGTGCGGGCGAGTTCGGGCCGGGGGGTGCGGCTGCTGGTGGTCCTGGCCGTCGTCGCGGCCCTCGCCGTGGCCGGTGTGCTGCTGGTCCCGGCCGGACGCGCGCTGTACGAGGACGTGCGGGACAAGACGAGCAAGCCCAGGGCCATCACCCCCGTGTCCGTCGAGGCCGACCAGGAGCTGCCCGGGTACCCGGCCGCCAACACCACGGACGGGCTGAGCAACCGCTACTGGGGCGTGTCCGGGCCGGGCGCGGAGGTGACGTACACCTTCGGCAAGCCGTTCCGGCTGTTCGAGCTGTCCGTCGTCAACGGCCCCTCCCGGCAGCCGCAGGAGTACCGGCGCCAGGGACGGGCGCTGGAGCTGGAGCTGGAGATCACCCGGGGCGACGGGGGGACGGAGCACCGGCGGATCACCCTCAGCGACAAGCCGGGCGCGCAGTACTTCCCCATGGGGATCAGCGACGTGCGGACGGTGCGCCTGGTCCTGGGCTCGCCCGTCGGCCTGGGCGGCGGCCGGCATCTGGCGCTGGCGGAGGTGGAGTTCTTCGAACGCGGCTGACGGGGCGGCCCCCGCGCCGGGTGCCGCCCGCCCCCGCCGCCCCGGCTCCCGTCCGCCCCGTCCGTCCCCGCCCGTGGCGCGGGCCGCCGGGAGCCCCGCCCCCGGGCCGGGTCCCCGGCGGCTTTTCACGCCACGGGGGGCGGTGCGGGGGCGCGGGGCTGAATAAGCTCTGCTGTCATGTCGAACCCTGATGAGCTGCTCGTCGCCATCTCCGCCGCGGTGGAGTCCGGACGAAGCAATCAGATGTCACTGACCGTGGTCGTCGGCGGGGCCGTCATCACCGGTCGGCTCGCCCCGGAGGCCGTGTGGCGGAAGCGGGTGGCGGAGGTCCTCAAGGACTCGGACCACCTCGGACCCTTCTCCGACGTCTTCGAACAGGGCCCGGACGAGGCCGGCCCCGGCCGCCCCCGCACCCCCGCACACCTGCACTTCCACCTCGCCCGCATCCTCCAGGGCAGCGTCGGCATCCCGGAGACGGGCGGCATGTACCGCGTCGCGATCGAGGACGTCAGCGCCTGGACCGTGGGCGACCTCCGCTACTTCGACCAGTGAGACCCCCGCCCCCGCCGGACGGTCCCTCCGGCGGGGGACGGAAGCGGGCGCGGGGCGCCGCACGGCCGCTCCGCGCCGAGCCCTGCCCCGCGCGTCCCGGGCCGTGACGCCGCCGGGCGCGGCCGCTCAGCGCTCCGGCGCCGGGGCCGGGGCGAAGGACAGGGACGGGGCCGGGGCGCCGTAGGAGAGACCGGGCCGGGGCACGGCACCGGAACCGGGCGTCACGGGCTGCCCGGCGGGCGGCTCCGGGCCGGTGGACCACGACCCGTAGGGGTTCTGCGACCCGTAGGGGTCCCGCGGGACGTAGGGGGACGGGCGGTAGACCGGCGGGCCGGTCCCGGCCGGGTCGTCCGCGCCGACCAGGGAGACCGCCCAGACCACGCCCACCGCGGCCAGGGCGCACATGGTGATCCTGGCGACCGTCCGCTGCCGCCCCAGCTCCTCGACGACCGGGTTCGGCGCGGCCGGGACCGGCCGCGGGCCCTTCCGGCCGCCCGGTGCCACCACCAGGCCCACCGGTGCCCCGACGTCCACCCCGAGCCCCGCCAGGTGGCGCCGCAGCGCGCCCGCCCCCGCGCGGTCCCGGACCGCGCCCCGGACCAGGTCCTCCAGGCGGCCCCGGGGAAGGAACGGGGAGTCCAGCAGGGGGCCCTGGCCCCAGCCGAGCACCCAGCGCCCCCGCCCGGCGCCGGTCAGGGCCTGCCCGGTCAGGGCGTACAGGGTCTCGGCGAGGCGGCCGCCGGGCAGGGCCCCGTCGGGGAGCTGACGCGCCAGCCGGTTCCGCTCACCCCGTTCCAGCAGACCGAGGACGGTTCCGAGGGTGGGCCCCGGGACGTCCCCGCGCCCGCCGGCCCCGTCGTCGGCCCCGCCGGCCCCGCCGACGACCCCGATGATCCCGCCCACCGGGCCGGTCCCGCCGGCCCGGCCGGTCCCGCGGTTTCCACCGGCCCGTCCGGTCGCGGTCCCGGCGGTCCCCCCGGTCCGTCCCACCGCCCCGGCCTCCCCGGCGCGGGCCGCCGCCTCCAGCAGCAGCCGGGCCCGTCCGACGGCCAGCGCCTCGGCGGCGACGCCGCCCCACGCCGCCAGCGGCAGTGTGGTGCCGGGACCGCCCGCCCTCCTCAGCAGCTCGCGCTGCACCCGCAGCGCCGGCCCGGGACCGGTGAGCAGCGGCCCCGGCACGACGGCCGGCCGGGCCGGGCCGGGCGGCCGGGACTCGATCAGCGCCAGCCGCCGGGCCAGCGGCGGATGGGAGTCCAGCGGCGACCGCTCCGGTTCCGCCGGCCGCGCGCGCAGTCGGGCGGCCCGCTGCCGGATCAGGGGGTGGTCCAGCATGGCGCCGAACGCCTCGAACACGTTCTCGGGGGCGTATCCGAGGCGCTGCACCGGCCGCAGGTACTCCTCGACGAACCCGGCCCACAGGACGCCGAGCGCGTACACGGAGCGCAGCGCCCCGGCGGTCGCCGCCGGTCCGGCCTCCGCGACCGCCCCGGCGTCCGCCTCCAGCTCCTGGCGCCGCCGCACGGCGAGCGACAGCCTCAGGTAGACCCAGGCGTAGGCGCCGATCACCGCCTGGAAGAAGCGGGCGTAGCCGATCCGCGACTGGTCGGCGCGGGCGGTCATCCGCAGCCGGAACAGCGTGGAGTGCAGCGACGCCGCGCCCCGGTAGGTGACCGCGCCGAAGCGGGTGTGGCGGCCCGCGTAGTGGCCCAGTTCGTGGCAGAGCACCGCCCGCAGCTCCAGCGGCTCCAGCCGCAGCAGGGGCACCCCGAGGTACAGGGTGCGCCGCCCGACGGCGAAGCCGAGCATCCGCGCCTCCTCCGACACGGACGCGTTGACCTCGGGCGTCAGATAGATCCGGCTGGGCGGCCGGGTCCGCAGCCGCCCGGCCAGCTCCTCGGTGAGCGCCCACAGCGCGGGCGCCTCGGCGCGGCGCAGCGGGACGGCGCCGGGCGGGTGGTCCTCGGCGCGGCTCACCGTGGCGATCCCGTGGACGAGGGCGAAGACCGCGGGGAGGCTGCCGCCGATCACCAGGGCCCAGGAGCTGGCCCGCGCCGGTGCCTCGACGATCAGCCACAGCGCCCCCAGGACCAGCGCCGTGTCGGCCGCGAGCAGGCCGAACGCGACCACGTAGAACCCGGCGAGCAGCCCCACCGCGAGCAGCCCGCGCCACCAGCCCACGAGGGCGGTCACGACCCCTCCGTCAGCCGCCGGGCCAGCGCCGCCCGCGCCCGCCGGGCCCGCTCCGGGTCGGCGAGCAGGGCGGCGCGCAGCCAGTCCTCGGTGCCGCGCAGGGCCGCGGTGACCGGGTCGTCGTCCGGCGGGCCGGACAGGGGGCGCAGGCGGCCCGGGGCGAGGGGCTCGGGGGCGCCGAGGAACGCGTCGCGGCCGGGGCCGGTCTCGTCGGCGGTCACGTCCAGTGCCTCCCTCAGCGTGCCGCGGGCCTTGGACACGTTGGCGGCGACGCCGCCCCTGGTCATGCGCAGGGCCTCGGCGATCTCCGCCTGGGACCAGCCGTGCAGGCAGTACAGGACCATGGTGATCCGCTGCCGGGGCGGCAGGGCGGCGAGCAGCCGCAGCACCTCGCGGGCCTCCGCGCTCTGCTCCGGGCCCGCGAGGACCGGCACCGGCAGGTCCGGCAGCCGCTCCCGGCCCCGGCGCCGCTTGCGGGCGGTCTTCCACAGCCGCTGGACGGCGGCCCGGTACACCCACGCCTCGGGCAGCTCGTAGCCGCCGACCCGCTCCCAGACCCGGTAGGCCTCGACGAACGCCTCCTGGAGCGCGTCCTCTGCGTCCTCGCGGCTGCCGCAGAGCATGATCAGCCGGGCCAGCAGGCCGCCGTGCGAGGCGGCGAAGAACGCCTCGAAGTCCCGCGGCCGCACGGCCGGTCCGGCGGTCACCGGGACTCCGTCCCGGGACCGGCCGTCCGCGTGGTCACCGTGCCGCCGCCGTCGGCCCGGGTGACCTCGACGACGGCGCCGGGGCCCGCCGCCCGCACCAGGGCCGCCAGCGCGTGCGCCCGGGCCCGCTCCCGCACCGGCCAGGTCCACAGTGCCGCCAGCGCGTACACCAGCCGGGCGCCCACGACCACCACGGCCACCATCTCAGGCTCGACCATTTCCGTGTCCCTCCTCGGGCTCACCACATTGACACCCGGATACAGCCACGGACAGCCAAGTGGTTTACCTCTGCCCGGAATTGATTCCGGCCTGACCGTGCGCCGCCCCCGGAGGCGGGGCGTCCGCCCGGCGCCGCCGGGGGCGGCGGGGGAGCGGGGGCCGGACGGCCGGGGTGCGGTGCGCGCCCTCCCGCGCGCCGGGCGCCCGCTCCCCGGCCCGGCCGGTCCCGCGCGGTCCGCCTCGCGCGTCCGGGAGTGCGGGGCAAGGGAGTTGCAAGGGCCGTGCAAGGAATCCGGCGCGGCCCGGGGGCACGCCTCTGTCATCCGTTGTACGCCGACACGAGCGATGGGGGATCGCGTGTCCGTCCGAACGACGAAATCCGCACTGATAGAGCAGGGCCACTGGCTGACCGTGCGGGACTGCAAGCGGGTCCTGGTGGTCGTGCACACGGTGACCTTCGCCCAACGACTGCGGGAGGTCTTCGAGTTGCTGGAGACCGACCTGCGCGTCCAGCTCGTCTTCACGGTCGCCCCGCACGCCTTCGGGGGCGGCACCACCGAGTACCTGAGGAGCCTGGGCATCATCACGGTGCCCTGGGAGGAGGCCCTGCGGGCCGAGTTCGACCTCGCCCTCGCGGCGGGCTCGCGCGGGGTGCACGAGCTGCGGGCGCCGGTCGTCCGCATCTCGCACGGGGCGGGGCAGATCAAGCTGCTCACCGATGTCACCACGCTCTCCCCGGGGGAGCGGAGGGCGCCGGGCATGCTCAGCCGCCAGCACCTCCTGCACGAGGGGCGGCTGGTCCCGGCCGCGCTCGTCTACGCCCACGACCGGGACCTGGAGGAACTGGCCCTGTCCTGCCCGGAGGCGCTGCCGGTGGCCCATGTGCTGGGCGACCCCTGCGTCGACCGGATCACCGCCGGGCGCCCGGCCCGCGAGGAGTACCGCCGTGCCCTGGGCATCGAGGACGGGCAGCGGCTCGTGGCCGTCACGTCCACCTGGGGTCCGGCGTCCACGTTCGGCCGGCTCGACTCCCTGCTGCCGCAACTGCTCGGAGGGCTGCCGGGCGACGGGTACCGGGTGGCGATGCTGCTGCACCCCAACGTCTTCGCCGGGCACGGCGTCCGTCAGGTGCACGGCTGGCTGTCCGCCTGCCGGGAGCGGGGGATCGCGGTCGTCCCGCCGGAGGCCGACTGGCAGTCCGTGCTGATCGCGGCCGACTGGATCATCGGCGACCACGGCTCGCTGACCGCGTACGGGACGCTCACGGGCGCGGCGGTGCTGCTGACCGCCGGGCCGCGCAGGGAGGTGTCCGACCGCTCCCCGGCCGCCCTGCTCTCCGCCGCGGCCCCGGTGCTCTCCCCGGTCCGTCCGCTGGCCGAGCAACTGGAGTACGCGGCACGGCTGCACCGCCCCGGGCGGTACGACCACGTCGCGGCCTCGCTGTCCTCGGTGCCGGGCCAGTTCCACCGGCGGATGCGGTCCGTCCTCTACCGCCTGCTGGGCCTGGGCGAGCCCGCCCATCCGTCGCCCGTCGCGCCGCCCCCGCCGCCGCCCGCCCTGGCGCGGTGGCAGCACGCGGCCGGTGCCGGGAGCTCCCGGTGACCCCCGGTGCGGCGCTCCCGGGCCCGCCCGCGGCGTGGACCACGGTGTGCCTGCCGGCGGCGGGGCACGGGGGGACGGCGCCCGGGGACGGCCGGGGTGCCCCGTACGGCGGGGGCGGGCTCCCGTACGGCGTGGAGGGGGCCGTCCGCGGCGCCCCGTACGGGAGGGGGGACCACGTCCCCTGCGGGGAGCCGGGGACCACCGGTGCCCCGTACGGGGGCCGGGCCGACGTCCCGCACGGGGGCCGGACCGACGTCCCGCACGGGGGCTGGGCCGACGTCCCGTACGGGCGGCCGGGCGACGGCCCGTACGAGGACCGGGGCACCGGCCCCTGCGCGGGGCCGGACGGCGGCGCGCGGGGCCTTCTGCGCGGCGGGAGGCCCGGCGGCGCGCACGGCGGTCCGGACGCCGGGTTCCGCGAGGACCCGAGGGGTGACGCCTACGGCCCCCGGGACGGCTGTCCGTGCGGTGGCCGGTGGGGTGGTGTGTGCCGGGGGCCGGGCGGTGAGGCGTGCGGGTTCCCGGGGGGCTGCCGGTGCGGTGGGTCCCGTGGCGGACCGTCCGGCCTCCGGGGCTGTCGCCGGGGCGGCGGGGACCGGCCGCGCCGTGGACGGGGGCTGTGCCCGTGCCCGGACCGGCGCGTCGGCGGCCGTCGCGCCGGCGGGCCGGGGCTGCTGCTGGTCTGGCGGTCGGACGCGGCCCTCGGGCCCGCCCTGCTCCGCTCCCGCCCGCTGCCCCCGCCCGGGGCGCGGCCGGTGCCCCCGCACCCCCTGCCCTGCCCGTACGGGCCCGGCGCGCCGCCCTGCGACGAGCACCTGTGGGTGGACGCGCACGGCCCCCGGGCGGCGGAGCTCGCCGTCCACGCCGACGTCCTCGTGAGCCGCGTACCGCTGCCGCCCCGGGAGGCCCGGCGGCTGGTGCGCGAACTGCTCGCCGGGCACCCCGGATGCCTCGCCGCCGCCGTCCCCGACACGGCCGGGGGGTGCGCCGCCGGGGTGCGGGCCCCGGGCGGCGCCGTGGCGGCCCCGGTGCGGCTGGAGCGGGACGGGCCGGTACCGCCGCAGGCGGTCGGGTCGGTGCTGCACGCCTGGGCCGTGTCCGGCCGGCCGCCCGGCGCGCTGCGGTCCGTCTCGGCGGTGGCCCGCCGCTGAGACGGGGCGGGGGCGGGGCCCGGGAGGAACGCCCGCCCGGGGCGTCCGGGGCGTCCGGGGCGCCCGGGGCGCACCGGGGCGCACCGGGGCGGGCGGGGGCGGGGCGGACGCGGTGGCTCACCCCCGCCGCGGCCGTCCGTCCAGCCGCCCCGCCTCCTCCGGGCTCAGCCGCCGCAGGAGGTCCCGGGCGGCGCCGAAGCACCGCTCCGCCTCCGCGAGGTCGCCCCGTGCCTCGGCCGCCCCGCCGAGCCACTCCAGGCAGCGCGCCTCCCAGTGCTCGGAGCGGGCCTCCCCGGACCGGAACCGGCCGAGCGAGTCCTCCAGCAGCCGCACCCCCTCGGCCGGTTGCCCGGCGCGCTCCAGGACATGGCCGAGGAGGGCCCGGACCCGGGCCGCCTCGTACGTCTCCCCCAGTTCCTCCAGTTCGGCCGCCGCCCGCCCCAACTGGTCGGCGGCGGTGGGGAGGTCGCCCGCGGCGACCGCGGTCTCGCCCAGCCGCCGCCGGGTGAGCGCGGCGCCCCGCCGGTAGCCGATCGACTCCCTGAGCCGCAGGGCCTCCTCGAACCGGGCCCGCGCCTCCTCCAGCCGTCCGTCCAGCAGGCCGACGTGGCCCAGCCCGCTCAGCGCCTGCGCCTGCTGGCGGGGGTCGCCGTCGGCCGCGGCGAGGTCCAGCGCCCGCCGGTACCAGTCGGCGGCCTCCGCGTACCGGGCGGCGTCGCGCAGGCCGATCGCGCCGGAGGTGAGCATGCGGCCCTCGCCCTCCCGCGATCCGGCGCGGCGGGCGGCGTCGAGGCCCAGCCGGTGCGCCTCGATCCACGGCTCGGTCGGCCGCAGCCGCAGGAAGAGCGGCCACATGAGGTCCGCCAGCCGCCAGCACTCGGTGTCCATGCCGTTCCGGGAGGTGAGGCGCACCGCGCCCAGCAGGCCGTTGCGGTGGGTGTCCAGCCAGGCGAGGGCCTGTTCGGGGCCGTCGAGCGGGGTCGGGGCGGGCAGGTCCGGGGGGAGGTCGTGGCCCGGCAGCCGGTGGCTGGGGGTGAGCAGGCGCTCCGCCGACGCCGTGGTGGCCAGGCACCAGCCGACGAAGCGGCGCAGCGTCTCCTCCCGCCGGGCGGGCGTCTCCCGCTCCTCGCCCAGTCGGCGGGCGTGCGGGCGGACGAGGTCGTGGAACCGGTAGGTGCCGGGGCCGGTCTCCTCCAGAAGGCTGGCCTCCACCAGGGCGTGCACGGCGTGGTCGGCGGACTGCCCGGGGTCGCGCGGGTCCGCGCCGCCGTCGCCGTCCGGTCCCGGCGGGCCGTCCGGGCGCGGGCCGCCGCCGTCGCCGCCGAGGGCGGTGAGCAGCGCCAGGTCGTGGCGGTCGGCGGGCAGCAGCCCCATCCGCCGGTACAGGGCGCGGCTCTCCTCCGGGAGGGCGTCGTACGAGAGGTCGAGGGCCGTGCCCATCACGGCCTCCCCGTCGACGCGCAGCGCGTCCACGGCGCCCCGGCCCCGGGAGAGGCGGTCGGCGAGGGCGGAGACGGAGTGGTGCGGGCGCAGGGCCAGCTGGGCGGAGGCCAGGGCCACGGCGAGCGGCAGCCGGCCGCAGAGCCGGACGACCTCGCGGGCGGCGGTCGGCTCGCGCGCCACCCGGGGGCCGCCGCCGACGGCGAGGAGTTCCACGGCGGACTCGGGGGAGAGCCCGGCCAGCCGGTGGGCGGCGGCGCCGTCGGCCTGGAGTCCGGTCAGGCTCCGTCTGCTGGTGACCAGGGTGAGCCCGGCCGGGGCGCCGAGCAGCAGCGGACGGACCTGGGCGGCGGTGAAGGCGTTGTCCAGCAGGACCGCCAGCCGCAGTTCGGCGGTGAGGGAGCGCCACAGCGCGCTGCGCCGGCTCGTCCCGGGCGGGACGGCGGAGGCGCCCAGCGCGATCAGGAAGGACTCCAGGACGGCGGATGCGGGGACCGGCCCGTCCTCCCCGTCGCCGGGCTGGCCGCCGAGGTCGGCGTAGAGCTGGCCGTCGGGGAAGCGGTCGGCCCGGCCGTGCAGCCAGTGGGTGGCGAAGGTGGTCTTGCCGACGCCCGGGAGTCCGCTGATCACCAGCACCTGCGGCGCGTGCGCCGGATGCCGGTCGCGCAGGGTGTCCAGGACCCGCCGGTCGGCCTCCCGGCCGAGGAACCGCACGGGCAGCGGGGGAAGTTGGCGGGGGACGGGGGGACTCCGCCGGGCGGCGGGCGTGGGGGCCGCGGTGTGGAAGTGGATGCCGCCGTGGACGTCCCGGGCCTGGACGCTGGGGCCGTGGAGCGTGGCGTCGCCGTCGATGGAGTTGGTGACGGCCCCCGGCGGGGACGGCGTGAGCCGGGGCGGGGGTGGCGCCGATGACACGGGCGGGGGCTGAGGAGCGGGGGCGTTCGCGGGCGGTACGGGGATGCCGTCGGACGGTAGGGGGCCTCTGCCGGGCGGCAGGCCACCACCGTCCGGGGGTAAGCGGAGGCTGCCGGGGGGTGGATCGCCGCCGTCGGGAGGCAGGGGACCCGCACCGGGCGGTAAGGGGCCTCCGGAGGGCGGGAGATCACCGCTGCTCCGGGGTAAGTGGACGCCGCTGTGCGGTGGATCGCCGCCGTCGGGAGGCAAGGGCCCCGCACCGGGCGGCGGATCGTCGAGTCCGTGGCGCAAGTGACCTTCCCCGGAGGCCGCGTCGGCCCCGCCCGGCGGTAAGTGTCCGTCCCCGCCGGGCAGGCGGCCGCTGTCGTGGGGCGCGGTCGCGCCGGAGGGTGCCGTGGGCGGCGGGGGGAGGATCCCGGGCGCGTGGCGGTGGGCCCACGCGGTCAGCGCGTCCCGGGTGGGGGCGTCCCGCCCGGCCAGGGCGTGGAGCCGCCGGGCCAGTTCGCGCGCGGTGGCCGCCGCGTCCCGTCCGCCCGCGGGGTGGAGGGGGCCGAGCCGGGCCACCACCGGGTCCGCGCGGGCCGCGACACCGGCCACCACCGCCAGATCGCGCCATGCGGGGAGTGCCGGGGCGGTGCCGTCGCCGGCGAGGGTCGACAGCAGCGCCTCCAGTCCGTCCGAGGAGAAAGTGCCCATGTACGCGACTCCCTTCCATCGTCGGGATGTCCCTCCCCGCCCCGGGCCGGGCACGAACGCATGCGGTTACTAATCGGTCAATTTTGATCTGATGGTGACGCAAGGTGTTCGTGGATGTGGGAATCGTGACACTCTTGAACACTTGACAATCGCAGACCCTTCCGGCGGGGAGGACGCTGGTGGAGTTCGAGATCAGGCTTTCGGGACCGGTGGAGCTCCGCGCGGCGGGCCGCCGCGGTGATCTCCGTTCGACGAAGACGCGGGTGGCGCTGGCCGCCCTCGCCTGGGACGCGGGCCGCACGGTGAGCGTGGACACCCTGATCCATCGGATCTGGGACGACCATCCGCCGGGCAAGGCCAGGCAGGCCCTGCACGTCCACATCTCGCGGCTGCGGAGCGCGCTGGCAGTGGCCGGGGAGGAGGCGCCCGCGATCGTCAGCCGCCGCAACTCGTACTCCCTGGAGGCCGATCCGGAGCGGGTCGACCTCCGCCACTACACCACCTGCGTGGAGCGGGCCCGCTCCCTCCGGAACGGCGGGCAGGCGCGGGCCGCCCAGCGCCTGCTGGACCGGGCGGACGGCCTCTGGCGCGGCGAACCGCTCGCGGGGATCGGCGGCGCCTGGGCCGAGCACCTGCGGGCCGTCCTGGGCGAGACCGCCCTGGTGGCCGCGATGACCCGGGCCGAACTCCTCCTCGACGAGGGCCGGTTCATCGAGGCGGTGCCCGTCCTGCTCCCGGCGGCCGAGGCGCACCCGGTCGACGAGGCGCTCGCCGAACGGCTCGCCGTCGCCCTCTACGGCAGCCGCCGCACGGCCGAGGCGACCCGGCTGCTCCAGCGGACCCGGCAGCGCGTCGTCCGCGACATCGGGCTCGACGCCGGGCGCGGACTGCACCGGGTGCACCAGGGCATCCTGGCCGGTGTCGCGCCGGCCGACCTGCTGCCGCGCGCCGCCGTCCCCGTCGAGGCCGCGCCGCCGGGACCCGCGCGGGTGGTGCCGGACAACCTGCCGCGCGACGTCCCCTGGTCCGGGCGGCGCGAGGAGCTGCGGCGGCTGACCGCCGCGCTCTGCGAGGGGCGGGGCGCCTCGGACGTGGTCACCGTCGAGGTGATCCACGGCATGGGCGGCGTCGGCAAGACCGCCCTCGCCGTCCACCTGGCGCACCGGCTGCGCGGCAGGTTCCCGGACGGCTGCGTCTTCCTCCACCTGGGCGGCGGCTCCACCGGCCGGGCCCGGCCCGCCCCGGACCGCGTCCTCACCGATCTGCTGCGGCTGCTCGGCGTGGGCGCCGACCAGCTCCCCGGCGACCTCGACGGGCTGGTCGCCCTGTGGCGCTCGATGGCGCGCGACCGCCGCATGCTGGTGATCCTGGACGACGCGACCTCCTCCGCCCAGATCCGCCCCCTGCTCCCGGGGGCCTCCCCGACGGCGGTCGTCGTGACCAGCCGCCGCAGGCTGCCCGGACTGCCCGGGGTGCGCCCGCTCTCGCTCGACGTGCTGCCCCCCGAGGACGCGGCGGCCCTCTTCGCGCGGCGGCTGGGCGCCGAGCGCGGCGCCGACCCCGCCGACGTGGCGGAGATCGTCCGCGTCTGCGGCCATCTGCCGCTCGCCGTGGAGATCGCCGCGAGCCGGCTGCTCACCCACGCCTCGTGGGGCACGGCCGACCTGCTGCGCCGCCTCGGAGGCGGACGGCTCGCCCAACTGCGCGACATCGAAAGGACGCTGACCCGCGTCTTCGAGGTCTCCTACGAAGCGCTCGACCCCGAGCAGCGGCTGGCGTTCCGGCGCATCGGACTGCACCGGGGCGTGGAGTTCGGCGCCGGGGCGATCGCCGCGCTCACCGGATTTCCCCCGGAGAAGGCCGAACGGATAGCCGAGGAACTCCTCGCGCACCATCTGCTCTCCGAACCCGTTCCGCACCGGTACACGATTCACGATCTCCTGCGCGACTACGCGCGTTCACTCGTCGAAGCCGGAACGGTCGATTCCCCGGACGAGGTCCGAAGATCCGTGCAACGGCTGGCGTTCCACTACGTCCACATCGCGGACCACGCCGACCGGCTCGCCTATCCGTTCCGGTCGCGCACGGATGTCGGCTGGGGCGATCCCCCCTCCGGGGCGGACCCGGACATCACGGACGCGCGTTCGGCGGAGGGCTGGCTGCTGACGGAGTCGGCCAATCTCCTGGACGCGCTGGACTGGTTCGTCCACCACGGCACGGAACGCCAACTGGCGCTGGCGGTGCATGTCCTGGCCATTTCCATGGATATGGAGGGGCATCCCGAGCCGTCCGAACCGCTCCTGCGACGCGCCGTCACCCACTGGATCACCGCAGGTGACAGCGGGGCTGCCGTACGGGCCCTGCTGGATCTCTGCGTGGTGTACAGCCGCGGCTCGCGCTTCGGGGACGCGAGCACCGCCGCGCGCGAGGCGCTCGACATCGCACGGTCCCTGCGCGAGCGGGAGTTGGAGACCGAGTGCATTCACCAACTCTCGATCTCCCTGTGGAACACCGGCCAGTACGCGCTGGCGCGGTCCCTCCAGAAGGATTCGCTGAATTCTCTTATGCGAACGAATGATCTGCTGCGGATCGCGCGCTGCAGAAATCTGCTCGGGGTCATCCAGTTGAAGTTGGGAGAGGAATCGGAGGCAATTGTCAATTTCAACGCCGCCCTTGCCGACTTCACGAATCTGGGGGACGAGCGGGGAATGTACAGATCCCTCAACAACATCGCCGAGTTCTATCGCCGGCGGGGGCGCCTGGAGGCGGCGGAGGTCTTCTACCGGCAGGCGATCCTTTTGGCCGACCATATGGGGGCTCCGGGGGACAAGGCCACACTCCAGATGAATCTGGCGGCCGTCACGGACGGGTTGGGCCGGGCCGACGAAGCCCTCGCCCTCTACGAGCAGGCGCTGCCCGTGCTGAGGGCCGTCCGCGATCAGCGCGGAGAGGCCATCGCCCTCACCAGGATGGGCCGGGTGCACCGGGCGGCCGGGCGCACCGAGGAGGCGCTGCGCGGGCATCTGGCCGCACTGGAGATCATCCGCGCCATCCATGCGACGGGCGAGGAGATCGAGGTCCTCTACGAGCTGGCCCTGGCCGAGTGGGACGTGGGCCGCACGGCCCGGGCCGCCGCCTGCCTGGAGTCGAGCCTGGAACTGAGCAGGGGTGTCGGCGCGAGTGCCGAGGAGGACCGCGCGGCGAGGGCGCTGGCGCAACTGCGGGGCAGCGCGACGGCGTAGCGCCCTCGCCCGTGCGGGTGGAGGTCCCTCGACCGCGGGCGGGACCGGGGCGGATCCGCTCCGGAGGGCACGGGCCGGTCGGCGCGCCGGGTCGTCGGAGTGCCGCACCGGATTGAGTTGCGTCGGTGCATGTGCATTTGAAAGGCTGATCGCGCCGGAGCCGCATTGTCGCCGCGTCGGCCATTGCAGACCCACGCCTGGGCTCGTGTGAGCTGTCTTCAGGCTTGAGCGAAAGAGCGCAAAGTGTCGCGTTTCTCAAGGATCTTGATCGCCTCCGCGTTCACGTGCATGACCTACGCAGTAGCGAACGGAATCTTCCATTCCGCCGGAGGAATGGTCTAGTCGCCCCAGCGTCCGGTACGTCCCCGTCCACCCGTACCCGGCATCACCGCCGCCCCCAGCGGCCAGGTGCCGGGTCTCCTCGCGTGGATGTGGCCGGTCGGGGGGCTGCCCCGGGGCGGGTGGGTCTGGGAGCATGGCGGTCCGATCCGTTCGCATCCGCTGGGCGACTGGGGGCACAGACGTGGATCCGATCTCGGCGAGCGTTCTCGTGGCGGCGGCGACCGGTGCGGGGGGTGAGGCGGGGCGGAGGCTCTGGGAGGCCCTGAGCGGGCTGGTGCGCCGGACCCCCGGAGGCGACCCCGCCGGATCGCCGGTCCCGGCCCCGGGTGAGGGCGAACTCGACGCCCTGGGCAGGAGTCCCGAGGACGAGGAGCGGGCCCGCCTTCTCGGCGAGGCCCTTCGGCAACGCGCCGCCCAGGACCCGGAGTTCCGGGCGCGGCTCGTCCACTGGGAGCAGCGGGCGCAGGCGCTGAGCACCGGCACGGGCGACGTCTGGAACGTCATCGGGGGCGGCACGCAGCAGGGCCCGGTCGTGCAGGGCCGTGACTTCTCCGGGATCACCTTCAACAGCCCGGACGGGCGGTAGCGGCCCCTTCCGCACCCGCCCCCCACACGGTCCCGCACCCGGGTCGCGGGGAGCGCGCGCACCGGGCGGGGCCGCGCCGCCGCCCGGCCGGGAGGGATGAGAGCATCGGTCGACACCCGACGGGGACGACCGTCCGGCCGCGCCGGAGGCCGTCCCGCCGTCCGTCCCGGCCCGCCCGCTCGTCCCGAACCGTCCTTCCGAGGAGCGCACTTGACGGACTCCCTGGCCGCACGACCGCCCGCGTCCGCGGACGCCGACGGGTCCGCCGCCCGCCGGTGGCTGCGCCGCTGGCACCCGGCGCCCTCGCCCCGCGTCTCCCTGGTCGCGCTGGCCCACGCGGGAGGCTCCGCCACCGCCTGGCACCCGCTCTCCCAGGCCCTGGCGCCCGACGTCGAGACCCTGTCCGTGCAGTACCCCGGGCGGCTGGACCGCATCGGGGAGCGGTCCGTCCCGGACATCCCGGCCCTCGCGGACCACGTGGTCGCCGCACTGGCGGACGTGACCGGCCCGTTGGCCCTGATCGGGCACAGCATGGGCTCCACCGTCGCCTTCGAGACCGCCCGGCGGCTGGAGGCGGCCGGCAGGCCGCCGGTGGCGCTGGTCGTCTCCGCCCGGACCGCGCCGTCGGCCGGGCCGTTCCGGCACCTGGAGCACGACGACGAGTCACTCATCGAGGAGTTGAGGGTGCTCGGCGGCAGCGAGGTGCTGCTGGAGAACAGGGAACTGCTGAGGCTCGCGCTGCCGCCGCTGCGCAGCGACTTCGCCGCGCTGGCGGCCTACCGCCACGAGCCCGGCCCCCCGCTGTCCTGCCCGGTCACCGCCCTGGTGGGCGACCGGGACCCGCGCGTCGGCCCGGGCGAGATGCGTGGCTGGGCGGACCACACCGACGCGGGGTTCGCCCTGCACGTCCTGCCCGGCGGTCACTTCTACCTTCAGGACCAACTGGACGCGGTGGCAGGGCTGGTACGCGAATCCCTGGCCGCACACCTGGACTGACCGGGGTCACCGGCGTCCCCGGGCCCGGTCCCGCCGGCGCGGGGGCGACGTGGCCCGACTCCGACGACCCGACGACCCGACGACCCGACGACCCGGTGGCCCGGTGCCGCGACGGCCGGACGATCCGGCTCCGGTGGCACGGCGGCTCGGACCCGGTGGCCGGACAGCCCGAACAGCCGGACAGCCCGAACAGCCGGACGGCCGGACAGCCGGGCGGCCCGGCCGCGTGGCCGGGTGACGGACGGCCCGCTGACCCGACGGCCCGGTGTTCCGGTGTTCCGGTGGCGCGACGGCCGGACGACCCGGCTCCGGTGGCACGGCGGCTCGGGCCCGGTGGCCGGACGGCCCGAACAACCGGACAGCCCGAACAGCCGGACGGCCGGACAGCTGGACGACCCGGCCGCGTGGCCGGGTGCCGGGCGGCCCGCTGACCCGACGCCCCGGCCCTGCGGACCGCGGTCCCTCCGGCCGACGGGTGGTGCCCGGCTCGGGCCTGCCCGACCGTGCGTCCCCGGAGCCGTCCCGCCGACCGCCCGTCCCGCCGATCCCTCGTCCCGCCGGGCCCGTGACGACCGCCGCCGCTGGGCGGTCCCCCCGGCCGCACCGCCACCGACGACCGCACCGCATCGCACCGGTCCCCCACCGACGAGGCCCTCACGAACGAGGCCCCCGCCAATGAGCCCCCACGCGGCGGGCCCGCGAAGCGGTGTCCTCCGCCGCGCCGGACTCCCGAGGTCCCCGTCGCGCCGGGGACCTCCACGGACGCCCCTCGCGGAACGGTGGGACCTTCACCGGCGCCCCTTCCGTCCCGCGTCCCGGCCTGCCCCACCCCTCCTCACTCCGGTCCGCTCCGGCGAAAGAAACCGTCTTCCTTTCCCTCCCCGCTCCGGCGATCCGGAAATCCGTATTCGGTGTCCAGTCGATTTCGGCCCGGACGGAATGGTCCCGTCCCGTCCCCGCTCGCCGTCCCGGAGAATGCGTTTCATTCTCCGCCGGAGGATGACATATCTCCTCGGGCGTGGAATTCGCCGGCAGGACGGACACGGCCGCCGGGCTCCTTCCGCCCCGGCACGGGTCACGGGGCTCCGGACCCCGTGACCCGTGCCGGTCCGAGGGAAGCGGACCTCGCCCGACGTGGGCCGATGCCCCCGGAGGTCGGCCCCGGCGGGCGTGCCCCTGCGGCGGCCCCCGCCCGCCCCCGGCGTCCGCCCCCTGTTCCGGGCCGCCCGGAAACGGGACGGAATTCCCGGCCCCCTTTCCCGGGAGGCCGGGCGTCGGACAATGCCGATTGTCCACCGGGAAGCTCCTGTATCATTGGGGCGTCACTTTGCGTCACGGAACAGCAGCCCGAACGGGAACGAAATGGCCGACCTGATCACCAGCACGGGGAATCCCGTGGTCAAGCGAATGCGGCAGTTGTCGGAGCGCAAGCACCGGCGGCGCGAGGGCGCGTTCGTCGTGGAGGGCGTCCAGCCGGTCTGGCAGGCCGTCGAGGCGGGGGCCGGGATCGAGGTGCTGGTGGTCGCCCCGGAGCTGCTGCGCTACGAGCCGGCCCTGCGCATGGTGCGGGAGCGGGAGGAGCGGGGCGTCCGGGTGGTCCGGGTCGGCGCCGGTCTCTTCACCCGCCTCTCGGAGCGGGACGGCCCCTCCGGGCTCGCCGCCATCGTGCGCGGAAGGCTGCGGGAGCTGGACGAGATCACGGTGCGCCCGGACAGCCGGATGGTGGTGCTGTACGAGGTCGCGAACCCGGGGAACCTGGGCACCATCGTCCGTACCGCCGACGCCACCGACACCGCCGCCGTCATCCTGATCGGCAAGGCCACCGACCCCTTCGACCCGGCCGCCGTGAAGGCCAGCATGGGCGCGCTGTTCAACGTTCCGGTGGCCCACGCGGAGACGGCGGACGCGTTCTTCTCCTGGGCCGCGGACCGCGGCGTCACCGTGGCCACCACCTCGGCGGCGGCCGAGAGCAACTTCTGGACCATCGGGTATCCGACCCCGCTCGCCATCCTGCTCGGCGCGGAGGGGCCGGGGCTGCCCCCGGAGGTGCTGGAGCGGGGCGACATCCGGCTCCACATCCCCATGGTGGGCACCGCGGAGTCCCTCAACCTCGCCGTCTCGGCCGGGGTGCTGCTCTACGAGGCGTGGCGCGGCGCGGGCGGCCCGCAGGGCGCGCCGGCGGGCGGCCCGCGGGGCTGAGCGCGGCCCCGCGCGGGTCCCGGGGGCGGTCCCGGCGTCCGGTTGAATGACCCCGCCGTTTGAATGACACCGCCGGGCGGCCCGCGCGGACAGTGAGTGAGAGGTCCCGATGAACATCCAGCCGATCGGTGTGCACCACCCGAAGATCAAGCACGTGCAGTCCGTCCAGAACAACTCGGCGCCCAACCCGCAGAAGCTGTTCGTCGCCGAGGGCCTCTGGGCGCACAACCTGCTGCTGGCCAACGACACCCACGTCGACACCTTCTTCTGGTGCCCCGAGGCGGCGTACGGGGACGAGGCGCGCAAGCGGGCCGAGGAGATCGCCGCGCGGGCCCGCGTCTCCTACGAGGTGTCGCTGAAGACCTTCACCCGGATCTCGGAGCGGGACAAGCCCGACGGGCTGCTGTCCCTCGCACGGCTGCCGCAGTGGGACCCGGAGGCGATCCGGTTCGGGAAGTCGGCCCTGGTCATGGTGGCCGACGGCATGGAGATCCCGGGGAACCTCGGGACGCTGATCCGCACCCTGGACGCGTGCCGGGCGGACTGCCTGGTGCTGACCAACCGCCGCACCCGGCTCACCCACCCCAAGGTGTTCCGGGCGAGCCAGGGCATGGTCCTCACCCTGCCGATCGTCGAGTTCGACTCCCCCGAGGAGGCGGTCGACTGGCTGAAGCGCAAGCGCTTCGACGTGTACCTCGCGGACACGGAGAACGCCCGGAGCTACCGCTCCTACCCCTACGAGGACCGCCGTACCGCCTTCGTCCTCGGCGCCGAGCGCTACGGGATCCCCAAGGCCTGGTACGACGCCGGGTTCAAGCGGGTCTTCATCCCCATGATGGGCTCGGCCGACTCGCTGAACGTGTCGATCTCGGCCGCCGTCATGCTGTTCGAGGCGCGGGCCCAGAAGGAGGGCTGGTAGCCCCCGGCCCTGCCCGGCCACCCTGCCCCTGCCCCCCGCCCTGCCCCCGGTCACGCCGCCCCGGCTCCCGGTCAGGCCGCCCCGGCCCCTGGTCAGGCCGCCCCGGCCCCGGTCGTCCCGTCTCCGCCCCGGCTCCCCGGCTCCGGCGCGGCCCGTGACGCCCCCCGGCCCGTCGGTCGCCCACCGCCCGCCGAACTGCCCACCGCCCGTGCCCCGGTGGGAGGGACCGCCGCACGGCGAACGGGCCCGGACCTCCGGAAAGGGGGCCGGACCCGCGCGTCAGGACCGTTGGGGGCGGCAGGGCGGCAGGGCGCCGCCGTCCCCCGGCGTACCGTCAGAACAGCCCCTTGTACCCCTTCCAGCCCGTGGCGATCTTCGTGCGGCTGCCGAAGGACCCCTTGCCGTTGCCGTTGTTGCGCCAGAGGACGCCGGAGGTGTCGCGGCAGACGATGTCCGCCCTGCCGTCGCCCGTGATGTCGCCCACGCCCACGATCGCGTTGTACGAGGCCCCCCACTTGGAGAAGACCTTCACCCGGGGCTTGAACGTGCCCTTCCCGGTGCCGTCGTGGCGCCACAGGGTGTTCGACGCGTCCTGCACCAGCAGGTCGCCGTGGCCGTCGCCGGTGAGATCGCCGGCGCCCACGATCTTCTTGTGGCCCTTCCACTTGGAGGCGACCTTGACCCGGGCGGAGAGCTTGCCCGCGCTCGTCCCCTTGAAGAGGTAGAGGTCGCCGGTCGACGCCTGGCGGGCGAGCAGGTCGGGCCGGCCGTCCCCGGTGATGTCGCCGGGCGAGGTCAGCAGGTCGTACTGGTTCCAGCCGCTGCCCAGCGAGGTGTACGGGGTGGAGGGGGTCACCGCCGCCCCGCACGCGGGCCGGTAGCCGCGCAGGGTGCCCCCCGCGAACCGGACGAGCACGTCGTTGCAGCGGTCGCCGTCCAGGTCGCCGAAGGGCACCGCCTTCACCGTGGCCGGCCAGCCGGAGCCGGACCGCTTCCCGGTGAACGTCCCCCTGCCCGTGCCGTACTGGTACGTCAGCCCGCCCGTGCCGTTCAGCGTCAGCACCTCGCCGAAGCCGTCCGAGCCGATGAAGTCGCGGTGGGCCGGGGCGGCGCCGGTGACCTTGAGGGTGCCCGACCTCGTCAGGGCCGCGCCCCGGCCGTCGGCCGGGGTGACGGTCAGCTTCCAGGTGTGGGTGCCGTTGGGGACCAGTCGTCCGGCGGTGTTCCGGCCGTTCCAGGACGGGGTCACCACACCGCGCGCCGGACCGCCGGTGAGGGTGCGCACGGTCCTCCCGGACCGGTCGGCGACCACCAGCTTCCAGGAGGCCGCGGGCTTGTTCAGCCACCACTTCGGGCTCCACGGCGCGGTCCCGCCCCGGACGTCCGCCGAGGCGGCGACCACCGCGTCGCGCTGGACGAGGGCGGAGACGGGGACCCCGCCGGGGGTCAGGCGGACGGAGCCGTCGTCGCGGAGCTGGGCGATCACCCCGGTGTAGGGGTCGACCTCCCAGTCGGAGCCCTCGGCCTTCGCCACGACGCGCGTCACGGGGGTGGCGCCGCGGACGTCGACCACCTTCACGTTCCCGCCGTCGGACGTCGCGACGAAGCCGTCACCGAGCCGGGCGGCGACCCGCCGGCCGCCGGGCTGGAAGACCACGTTGCGGCGGGTGACGGTGTCGTAGACGCCCTGGCCCTCGTTGTTGATCGCGCAGGCCCAGAGCACCCAGCGGCCCACGGCCCGGACGTCGTCGAGCAGGCAGCCGCGTCCCAGGTACACCGACGGGCCCGGCCGTCCGGTCAGCACGTCGACGGAGTCGACGCCGCCCCCGGCCCGCAGCCACAGCGTGGTGCCCCAGAGCGCCGCCACGGACCCGGTCGTCGTGTACACGGTGCGTCCGGTGTCGAGGTCGACGACCCGGGTCTCCGCCGTGCCGGTGGAGGCGTTGGCGCGGCCGGTCAGCGCGGCGAACCGGCCACTGGCCGCGGTGGCCGTCAGATAGGTGCGGGAGCCGTCGATCCGGGTGCCGGGCATCTTCTGGGAGGGCCCGAGGACCCGGGGCTGCGCGCCGGCGTCCACGCCGTGGCCGGAGACGACCGTCCTGCCGTCGCCGGTGTCGAGCAGGACCGGTCCCCTCGCCGGGTAGTTCTCCAGCGGGACCCGGCCGCGGTCGGCGCGCGTCCCGGTCGCGGCGGACCCGGCCGCCCCGGTGTCCCGGGTGTGCAGATACGTCCAGTCGCCGACCGGGTCGTTCTCCACCGTGGTCAGCCGGCCCTGGGCGAGGGTGAACCGGGAGACGGCGCGGACGGTCCGGCGGGGGTGCGCGTCGGCGATCCGGCGCACCGTCACCCCGCCGCCCCGGGCGGCCTCGACGAGGTGCACGCCCCAGCGATCCGTGTCGGGACCGCCCGCCACCAGGAGCCCGCCGGCGGGGGTCGCCACGGCCCGCCGCGACGTCCTGGCCAGCAGGGTGCGCGGCGCGGAGCCGTCCAGGGGGACGGCCTCGACGCGGGAGACCGCGCGGTCGGTGGAGTTCCGGCCCAGCTCCGCGACGTTGCGGGAGACGATGACCGAGCCGCCGACCAGGCCCAGCACCTGGGTGACGTCACCGACGGGCACGGACCGCACGGGGGCGGCCGGGTCGGCGCGGGAGGCGGCGTACAGGGTGCCGTCGTAGAACCACACCAGGTGGGTGGGGCCGAGCGCGACGAGGTGGTACCAGCTCGGCACCTGGTACGGCAGGCGGACGACGCGGCCCCGGTCGGCGTCGAGCCATCCGGTGACCTGGCTGCCGCCCGCCTCGTAGCGCACCACCTGGCCGTGCGCGTCGGCCGCGCCGATGGCGGGCCACAGGGTGGCGCCGGCCGGCACGCCCTCCACCGCGCGGTCGGCGACGGAGCCGTCCTCGCGCGCGTCCAGCAGGTGCCAGGAGCGGCCCGTGCCGGGCGTCCCGGACGTGGTGACGACGGTCGACCCGAGCGTGCTGAAGTAGGAGTGCCCGTCCGGGAGTCCGACGACGGTGACCTCGCCGGAGGCCATGTCGCGCAGGGTCACGGTCCGGGCGGCGGGGTCGTGGTGGGCGACCACGTCCGAGCCCGCCCCGGTGGCCGGGTCGGCGTACCCGTCCCCGCCGTCCGGGTCGACGACCGTGTCGGCGCCGTCGTACGTCGTCCACAGCCGGCCGCGCCCCCGCTCGTGGCGCAGGAACCCGGAGGGCCCCGCGCTGAGCAGGTCCGTGGCGGGGACCATGGCCGTGGCGGCCGGGACGATCGCGTCACCGGCGGCGGCCGCGTGCGCGGAGCCCGCCGGGAGGGTGCCGAGGCCGAGGGCGAGCGTGAGGGAGACAGCGGTGGCGGTGGCGCCTCGTAGAAGGGCACGTCTGCCCATGCGGGGACCTCTCCGGGACGGTGGACGAAGCCGTGGAGGACCGCGCGCACACCGTCGGACGGCGGGCCGCGGAGCGGCGGCACCGCGCGGGACGTACCGGCACCCCCCCCAGGCGAGTGGCCGGATCCTAGCACCCCGCACCCGTCTGACCTGCGGCTGGTGCGCCGGGGCGGGCCGCCGGGAGGCCGGAACCGGCCCGTCCGCGGGGGCGGTGCGGAAGGGGCGCGGGGCGGGGCATGACGGGGCGTGACCGGGGCGCCCGCAGGGGCTCGGGGAGGGGAGCCGCGCGCTTCCCGGCACGGCCGCCGTCCGGCAGGCCCCGGTCCTTCCTCCGGTCCGGCACGCGCCGGTGCCCTCCGTCCCGCCCCGGCCACCGCCCTCCGCCCCGGCCCGCCCCGTCGGGCGCCGTCGGGTGCCCAGCGCCGTCCGGCCCGCGTCCGGCCGTCAGCCGTCCCCCGCCTCCTCCGGGAGGAACGTCACCTGCGGTGCCCCCGTCCGGGGATGGACGGCGACCTCCGCCGCGACCCCGTACACCTCGGCCAGCAGCCGGGGGGTGAGCACCTCGGCGGGCGGGCCGGAGGCGGTGACCTCGCCCCCGGACAGCACGTAGAGGCGGTCGCAGTAGTACGCGGCCAGGTTGAGGTCGTGCAGCGCCAGCAGCACCGTCGCGGGCAGCCGGCGCAGCGTGCCCAGGACGGACAACTGGTGCCGGATGTCCAGGTGGTTGGTGGGTTCGTCGAGCACGAGGAGGGCGGGCCGCTGGGCGAGGGCGCGGGCGATGAGGACGCGCTGGCGCTCGCCGCCGGAGAGCCGGTCGAAGGGCCGGTCGGCCAGGTGGACCGCGTCCACGGCGGTGAGCGCGGAGCGGACGAACGCGGCGTCCTCGGGGGTGTCGCCGTCGAGCAGCCGCTTGTGCGGGGTCCGGCCCATCGCGACGACCTCGCGGACGGCGAGGTCGAAGTCGGCGGCCGGTTCCTGCACCACCGCCGCGACGGTCCGGGCCAGCCGCCGCACCGGCAGCGACCAGGCGTCCTCCCCGTCGACCAGGACCCGGCCGGAGCCGGGCCGCAGCACCCGGTAGACGGTGCGCAGCAGGCTGGACTTGCCGCTGCCGTTGGGACCCACCAGGCCGATGGTCTCGCCCGGCCGGGCGGTCAGGCTGACGTCCCGCACCAGGGCGCGCGCCCCGGCGGTCAGGGTGACGCCGTCGAGGGAGAGCCCGGCCGCGCTCATGCCGCCCCCCGGCCGGTGCCGCGCCGGGCGTCCCTGCGCATCAGCCACAGGAAGAACGGGCCCCCGCACAGCGCCGTGAGCACCCCTACGGGGATCTCCAGCGGGGCGGCGACGGTGCGCGCCGCGATGTCCGCCCAGACGAGGAAGACCGCCCCGCCGAGCGCCGCCGTCGGCAGCACCCGGCGGTGGTCGCCGCCGACGAACAGCCGCACGATGTGCGGCATCATCAGGCCGACGAACCCGATCGGCCCGGTCGCCGCCACCAGGACGCCGGTGACCAGGGAGAGCAGGACGAACATCCGGGCGCGGAACCGGCCCACGTCCAGCCCCATGGTGGTGGCCGCCTCCTCCCCGGCCAGCAGCAGGTTCAGCCGCCGGGCCTGCGCCATGAGCACCCCGAGCCCGAGCAGCAGGGCCGCGCAGGGCAGCCACAGGGTGTCCCAGGCGACCCCGCCGAGCCCGCCGAGGGTCCACGCGAGCACCGCGCGGGCCTCGTTGCCCCGGTCGGTGGTGAGCAGCAGCAGGTCGAGGACCGCGGTGAGCACCGCCGCGACGGCCACCCCGGACAGCACCAGGCGGGCGGAGGTGATCCGCCCGCCGGTGCGCGCGGTGGCGTAGACGAGGACCAGCGCGGCGAGCGCGCCGAGGAACGCGGCCAGCGGCAGGGAGACCGGGCCGAACAGGGTGACACCGAAGACGATCACGGTGACCGCGCCGAGGGAGGCGCCCGAGGAGACGCCCAGCAGATAGGGCTCGGCGAGCGGATTGCGCACCAGGGCCTGCAACGCGGTGCCGACCACCGCGAGCCCGGCGCCGGTCACCGCGCCGAGCAGCACCCGCGGCGCCCGGACGTCCAGCACGATGGTCTCCCGCGCCCGCGGCCAGTCCGGTTCCCCCGGGGCGGCGCCGAGCGCGTGCGCCACGATGCCCCACACCTGGCCCGGCGGGACCCGCACGGAGCCGACCGCCAGGCCCGCCGTGAGGGAGACGAGGAGCAGGGCGCCGAGCACGAGCAGGGCGACGGCCGGGGCGGTACGGCGCGCGGCGGGCTCGGCGGGCTCGGCGGGGTCCTGGGCGGGCCCGGTGCCGGGGGCCTCGGCGGCTCCGGTGCCGAGGTTCTCGGCGGTCCCGGTCCCGGTCCGGGTGCCGGTGCCGGTGGGCCCCGGTGGGGATCCGCCAGGCCCCGGCGGGGGACCGGTGGGCTCCTGTGGGGGACCGGTGGGGTCGGGGGCCGGTTCCGCGCGGTCGGGGTCCGGGGCGGCGCGGTCCGGGTCCGGCCCGGAGGGGTCCGCGTTCCGCCCGGGGGTCCGCCGCCGTCCTCCCCCCGGGGCCCGGGCCCCGGGGGCGGCGCGGGTCACCGGAAGCTCTCGGGGTGCAGCCCGCGGGCCAGGTCCTCGACCGCGTGCGCCGAGCGGATGCCGACCAGGGTGGCGGTCAGCGGCAGGACGACGAACCGCTTGTCCCGGATCGCGGGCACGTCGGCGAGCGCGGGCTGGGACAGCAGGAACCGCTTCTTCCGCTCGACGCTCCCGGCGCTGTCGTCGGCGTAGTCGTAGATGGCGATGACCTCGGGGGCGCGCGCCACGACCTGCTCCCAGGAGACGTCGCCGAAGACGTCGTCGAGGTCGGCGAAGACGTTCCGGCCGCCGGCCAGCCGGATCAGTTCGGTGCCCAGGCTCCGGCCGCCCGCGGTGAAGGCGGTCTTGTCGCCGCTGTCGTACACGAAGACGGGCACCTCGGGCTCGCCGCGCACGGCGGTGACGGCCCCCTCGACGCGGTCCTCCAGGTCGGCGACCAGCTTCCCGGCCCGGTCCGGGACGCCGAAGACGGTGCCGATGGTGCGGATCTCGTCGTAGGTGTCCCGCATCGTCACCCGCTTCCCGCCGCAGTACTCGCGGTTGAGGTGGGTGTTGATCCCGGCGTCGGCGAAGGCCTTGCGGGACCGGCCCTGGCTCTCGTCGAAGGCGCTGGCGTAGCCGCCGTAGACGAGGTCGGGATCGGCCTCCAGCACGGTCTCGAACGACGGCTCCCGCGCGGCCAGTTCCGGGACGGCCGCGTACTCCTCGGCCAACTCGGGCAGGACGGCGGAGTCGGGGAAGGCCGTGCCGACCATGCGGTCCGCCAGGCCGAGGGAGAGCATGAGCTCCGCCGGGTGCTGATGGATGGTGACCACCCGGGACGGCGGCCGGTCGTACGTGGTGCGCACACCGCAGTTGTCGACGGTGACGGGGAACCCGGCGGCGGGCCGGGCCGCCGGCTTCCCGTCGCCGTCGTCGGCCGGTCCGCATCCGGCGAGCAGGGCGACGGCCGCGGTGAGGGCGGCGGCCGCGGCACGCGCCGGGCGGCGCCGACGGGCGGGGGTGGAAGAGGACAGGGGGGCATGGGGCATGCCGTCGTACACGTAGAGCCTCCTGGGGAGTCCGCGCTCCTCGGAATGGGCCCGCGACGGACCAGTGTCCTGACTCCCGGGTCGACGCCCCTTCGCACACGACGGTGTGCGGAGCGGACGCGCTCCCCGGTCACAGTGGCGGGACCGTGCCGGACTCGCACCGGCTTCCTGACTCCCGTCGCGGCGATGACCTGGCGATAGTACGTTTCCCGCGTTCGGCGCCGACAGGGTGGTCGGGCCGGGGCCCGGCCCGGCCGCGCGCGGGGGCGGCCGGCGAGGGGCCCGGGGCGTGCGCGCCGGGGCCGTGCCCGGCCCCGCCGGGCAGCGGGCCCGGGGCCCGGCCGGGGAGCGGTGCGGGACCGGCCGTCGGGCTCGGGGGCGGGGTGCGGGTCCGGAGCCGGGACGCGGGCGCGGGGGTGCCGGGACGCGAGTGGGCGGGGGTGGCCGGTGGTCCCGTTCCGGCCCACGTGCCCGCGCCCGGTGCGGCGGCTCCGCGCTTCCGGCGGCGGCCGGCCCCGCGCCGGTCCCGGTCCGGCGACGGCCTGGACACGTGCGGGCCCGGACCCACCGTGCCCGGACCCACCGTGCCCGGGACCCCGCGCGGGCCCCCACCCGGCGACGCGCGGCCCCCGTGAGGGCCCGGACCCACGGTGCCTCAGGTGCCGCGCGATTCCGGAGCCGTGATGCCCCGGCCGCCGCGCGGTTCCGGCGGCAGCCTGGTCCCGCGGGCCGGGCGGCAGGCGGCTCGGCCCCTGGTCCCGCGGGCCGGGCGGCGGCCCGGAAACCCGGGGCGGCGGCCCGGAAACCCGGGGCGGCGGCCAGGGGCCCCGGGTGTCGGGCAGCGCACCCGGGCCCGGCCTCCCGCCCCGGGGGCCGGTGGCGGACCTGCCCCCGGCCCCTGCCCCCGGCCCCCTGCCCCCGGGTGCCGGGTGCCGGGTGCCGGGTGCCGGGCGGTGGCCGGAACCCCGGACCCGGCAACGGCCCCGGCTACCCGCTGTGGTCCTCCCACCAGGCCCTCAGCCAGGTGACCGCTGCGGCGCCGAGCGCCCCGGTGGCTCCCAGGAGCGCCCGCTGGCAGAGCCGCCGCCAGAGGGGCGGCGGGGCCGGTGGCGGGGGCTGTTCCCGCACCGGGGCACCGTGATCGTTCATCTGCGTGTTCCTCCCGCGTGTGTCGGAGTTCTCCGTGGGCCGGCCCGGACCCCAGCGTGCCGGGGCGCGGGCGCCGCCGGGAATCCCCTCCGCGTTGACACCCGAGGTCGGCAGCGGGCCGACCGTTGCCGTTCGTGGATGGCAACGGAAGCTCGCCGCCGGAAGCCCCAACGGACGTGATACTGGGCCCTGTTGAGGGGACGGTGGGTGGAGCATGGGCACACGGGACGCGGTGGGCGCGGCGCGCTTGGCACCGCTCGGGGAGGACCTCGTACCGGAGAAGCGGGCCTTCGTCGAGGACCTGCGGATGATCTTCCTCCGGCTGGGGGTGAGCGTCCGGCGGTACGCCGCGCGGCGGCACGTGGACCCCAGCACCCTGACCCGCTACCTGAAGGGCGACCGCCTCCCGGGGTGGGACTTCGTCGCCACCCTCGTCGCCGACCTCCGGGAGGAGGGGATGGCCCTCACGCCCGAGGCGGAGCAGCGGCTGCGGGAACTGCACCGCGAGGCGCTGCGGTCCAACAGGCCGGCCGGGAAGCGGCAGAAGCTGGAGGACCAGCTCGCCCGGGCCGACGAGGAGGCCCGGCGCAAGCAGGCGCACGCCCAGGCCCTGGAGGAGGCGCTGCACGACCGCGTGCGGCGGCTGTCCGAGGCGGAGGCCCGCAGCCGCGCCCTCGCCGTCGAACTCGACCGGCGGACACAGGCGCACCGGGCCGAGATCGACGTGTGGCAGGGCGAGTACGAGGAACTGGGCCGCGAGTGCCGGGACCTCCGCCAGGAGATCACCTACCTGGAGGAGGTGCTGGCCGTCACCCGCGCCGAGCTGATCGCCGCGGAGAACCAGTGCTGCGTCCTGGAATCGCAGCTGGAGACCGTGCAGGAGCTCTGGGAGGAGGCGGCGGTCGTCCCGTCGCTGATGGCGGCGCTGGAGGCCACCGACCGCACCGCCTCGGTGCCGGAACTGGTCAGTGTCGTCGGCGACCTGGAGTCGCGGACCCAGCGCGCCATGGCCAGCGAACTGGTCACCTCCGTCAGCAGGACCCGGCCGGTCCAGGAGGTCGGCGCCCTGCTGGCGGGCCTGGACGGGGCGGGACTGGGGGCGCACGCCCAGGCGGCGCTGCCCGTCCTGGTGCTCACCCGCCCGGTCGACGAACTCGGCCGGCTCGCGGCGGAACTGGAACGCTCCCGGCTGCACGACCTCGGCGCCCGGCTGCTGGGGGCGTCGGTCCGGCTGCACACCCCGCGCGACACCGCCGCGTTCGTGGCCGCCCTGCACCGAGAGCACCTCCCCGAGCACGTCGCCGTGGTGCTCGGCGCGTTCCTCGCCACGCGCGAGGTGGCTCAGGTGCTGGAGGCGGTGGAGCTGGTGCTGACCGGACCGGGGGCCGCCGTGCTGCCGCTGGCCCTGCGCGCGGCGGCGGCCGAACGCCCGGTGTCGGACATCGTGGAGATCAGCCGCGGGCTCGGCGAGAACGGCCGGCACGGCCTCACCCACGTCCTCCAGGCGGAGACCGTCTCCGTCCGCCCGGCCACCGACGTCACGGAGCTGATCGACACCCTCTCGTCCCGGGGGCTGCTGCGGGACGCCGACTTCGTGTTCGACAACGCCCAGTCGTGCAGCAGCGGCCATCTGGTGGCCCTGGTCTCCGCCTTACGCGTGGTGCGCAATCACACGGCCGCCGCGGCGGTGCTCGAACGCGCCGCGCTGACCCGCGCGCCCGCCGACGTGGCCACCCTGATCAACGACCTGCACGCGACCGGCAACGGCGTGCTCGCGTGCGACGTGCTGGTCGTCTCGGCCGCCGCCCGGACCCGGGACGACTTCCTCGCGCTGCTGCGCGCCCTCGACGGGAGGCACCACGAGGTTGCCTGGGTGCTGGGGCACGCGGCCGGGACGACCGGCCCCGGGGACGCGGCGCTCCTCTTCCGGACGCTGAACGACGTGGCGCTGCCCGCGCGCGCGGAGACGGTGCTGGCCTTCACCCTGGAGAACCGGCCCACCGGGCACGCCGGGCGGTTCCTCGCCATCCTGCACCAGGGCGGCGCCCCCGAACTCGCGCCGGACGCGCTGCTGGTGCGCGCCCGCACGATGCCGACGGCGATGGTCGCCCGGCTGGTCCTGGCGCTCGCCTCGGCGTACCTCCCGGAGCAGCTCGACGCGGTGCTCCGCGGGGGCGGGGCGGAGCGGGACGGCGGCGAGATCGCCATCCTGCTCCGGCAGATGGCCCTGGCGGACAGCCCGTTCGCCCCCCTGCGGGACTTCGTCTTCGACCGCCTGACGGAGGTGTGCCTCTCCCTGCTGCCGGCCGAGACCGTCGCCGGCCACGTCCTCGCCCTGGAGGAGGCCAGCCTCGACGCCCACGCGGCGACCCTCGTCCAGCGCGCGGGGGCCCGGTACCGGGGCGCGTTCACCTCGGAGCTGAAGCGGCTGCGCACGAAGGACGAGCAGAAGGTGTTCTCCCGCCGCTTCTGGCTGCCGGAACGCACCGGGGACCCCCGCCCGGGAGCCCCCCGCGGCTCCCTCCCCCACCGCCGGGGCCAGCACCGAAGCCCCCGGGGCCACCGCTGATCACCGGGTGCCGGTGCCCCGGGGCGCAGATGTCCCCGGTGCCCCGGGCGGCCCCGCATCCCGTCGCCCGGGCCACTGACGCCGCACCGCCACGCGGCCCGTCGGCCCCGCCTGCCGGGATGAGCCGTGCTCCCGTTGTCGGACGTGCTGGTTAACGTGTCACCACCGTTGGAGCCGGAGGGGGATTCATGCGTACACGGATCGATGTCGTCCACTGCGCGGGCTGGGATCCGCAGGCGCGGATGCCCGTGGGGACGATGACCGAGGACCGGGCGCGCGAGCGCGACCGGGCGGGAGAGCCGTACGCGGTGCTGCTCGGCGGCGGGCGCTGCTTCAGGTGAGCTGGAGGGACCACTACCTCGGAGTGTTCCTCTTCGACGAACAGGAACGACGCGTCCGCACCTATGACTACCGGGAGTTGGCGGCGGGCCTGCTGCACCTGCGCCGTTATGAGGAGTGGCGCCACCTGTCCCCGGACGAGCCGGAGTTCGAGGAGAAGGCTGGCATTTCACCCTCACCCCCAGAACCGACGGCGAGTACGCGAGCGCCGGACTGCGCCTCGGCGGCCGCCTGGAAACGGGGCCGGACCTTCCGGAACGGCACCGGACTCTGCTCCGTGCGCGGTTCGGCGGCTGGACGGCGTATGCCGACGGCCGGATGCTGGGATTCGCGGCCGATGACGCCCTGTCCCTCATGCTCGCCGCCCATGAGGAACGGCCCGAATCCCCGGCCGGAGCGTGGTCCGTCCCGAGAGGGGCCCGCCCTCGGCACCTGGAGGCCCTGTTCACCCCGGGCAGCCGCTTCGCCGACGATGAATGCGGCGTGGCGACCGTCACCGCTCCGAAGACGGCCGGTGTCCTGCGGCTGCCCACCGGCTCGGTCATAGCGGCGGACCCCGGCACTCTGCGCGAGGGCGACGAACCCTTCACCGTGCCGGTGCCGCCCGGCGGGTATCCCGTGGTGCTCGCCACCATGACGTGGGACGAGGCGGGCCGGGGGGAGACCACCGCCGCCATGCTGCGGGTTCTCGACAGGCCCGCCGTGAGCTGGGAACTCGCCGTCCGGCCCGGTCAGGACACACGATTGCTGGGCGAGCGTGAGTTCTACGGCTTCGGAGTGGACAGCGGCACGGGCTCGTTCCTGGACGCGGCGGGACGTGGTGCCCTGAGCTGTGCAAGGAGGGCGTCGAACTGGGGGAGACGGCCGATCCCGGCACGGGAGCCAAGCTGGTCGCCTACCCCAGTGGCATGGGCGACGGCTCGTACCCGGTCTGGATCGGGCGTACGGAGGAAGGAGAGGTGACCTGCATGGTGGCCGACATGCTCATTCTCCGCGACGCCCAGCCCCTGCCGCCGACAGCACCCGACCCCACCGCCTTCCTGTCCCCGGTCCCGGAGAGTGATGATCCCCGGCCCCGGCCCGGCAACGTGGAGGAGGCGTCGGATTTCATCTCCGCGATCACCGCAAGAATGGTCGAGTTCAAGGAGATCCGCATGCGGGGATAGCGAGCGGAGGCACTCCCGCACCGGTGCCCTCGGGCTCGCCGGCACCGCCTCCGCTCGGCCTGAAGGACCCCGGAGTGGGGTTGGTCGCCGCGGTCCTGCGCGTCGCGCGTCCCCCGGCGCGACCCGACCGCGTCGGGCCGGTTTGCGTCCCGGGCCTTCCTCGCCGCGGTTGCGATGGGCACCCCTCCACCGGTCTGGAAAACAAGAGAACCCCCAGGCAGCCGACCTGGGGGTTACGCATGGAGCGGGTGATCGGGTGTGATCGAGGGTGGGGGTATGCGGCGTCTGTCCCCTGCTGCGCAGGAGGATCTGCGGTTGCGGGTGGTGAGCGCGCTGGAGTCGGGGCGGGTTCGGACTTACGGCCAGGCGGCGGAAATGTTCGGGGTCTCCAGGCGGTCGGTGGGCACGTGGTGGCGGGCCAGCCGCACCGGCGGGAGGCAGGCACTGCTCACGTCGGTGCGTGAACCCAGGACGGGCAAGAGTGAGTTGATTGACGAGTCCGCCCGTGGCGCGGTGCTTCAGACGATGCGGGATCACACCCCGGCCGGTCTCGGTCAGAGCAGGGTGATGTGGATCCGCGCCTCGGTGCGGACCCTCATCCGGTTGGTGTGCGGGGTGTCGATGACCAAGCGGGGCGTGGGCAAGTGGCTGCGCCGGCACGGCTTCACCCCGCAGCGGCCCGCCCGCCGCTCCTACCGGCAGAGAGACGACGAGGTCGGCCGGTGGCTGGAGGAGGAGCATCCGGTGATCCGGGCCCGGGCGAGCGGGGAGAAGGTCGAGCTGGGTTTGGGCCGATCAGTGCGGTCTGCGCTCGGACGCCACCCCACCGGGACGCTCGTGGGCCCGGCGGAGCAGACCCCTCTGGTGCTGGTGAACAGCCGCCGCTTCAGGGGCAACATCATGTCTGCCGTCGCCTCCCGCGGGGCGCTGTGGTTCACCGTCTTCACCGGCAGATTCACCGCGAAGGTGTTCTGTCAGTTCCTCGACCGCCTCGCCCGGCGTGCCGGCCGCAAGGGTCCCGAACTGAATCCCGACGAGTTGTTGAACGCGGATCTGAAGCATCACGTCCACGCGGCCGGCGCCACCTCAGCCGGCGATCTCGCCCACGAGACCCGCCGCTTCCTGCACCGACGCCAGAAGCAACCCCACGTCATCTGCGGCTACTTCGCCGCCCGTCACGTCCGCTACACGATCCAGTAGGAATCCCATCAGTTCCGGCTCAATATCTTGCCGCCAGTGCCTTCCTGACATTCCGCAACATTGCTGCTCACGAAGACGAGGTGATGTGGTCCGAGCGGGAGACGCTGGAGCACTTGGCGACCCTGAGCGTTCTCGCCCGCTGGGTCGAGGAATGCACAGTGGAGTCCGCTGAAAACGCCGAGCGCGTCGAACTGCACCTGATGCCCGGCTACTCCACGTGGTAGCCGACCGGTACCCGGTCCATCGCAGCAAGGCCGTCCGGGCCTGGCTCCCGCCACCTGACATTGGCCGGGCTCGGGATGCCACATCGACGTGGCACCGTCACGCTGCGAGCTCCGTCGCGTTGAAACAGGCGTGAACTCGATCCTCTCGTCTGCCGAGCGCCCGCTCTCGGCCGAACATGTCCTCAGCCTTCGGCCACTGCGCGTCGCGCACGCGTGGTTGGGCCGTGGATGTCACTGCGGCCGACCTTGCGCCAGTCGCGGCTCCGGTTGATGCGGCGCGCCGGCTGTGGGCCGGCTGCGGCGACCTCGGAGGTACCGAGGCCAACAGGGGACTGGCGCGGATGCTGGAGGATCGGTCTGTGGACTTCGGTGCCGCGGGCCATATCCTGCTGGGCGCGGATGCCGTGGAAGTGCAGTCGGGTGTGCGGCCGTTCGGCGACTCCCTGCACATCATCGGGCCCGAGTGCATCGACGGTTTGCAGAGCTTGAAGGTCGTAGCGGACGCGAGGGACCGACTGTCATACGACCATCTGCAGCGTTCCGTTATCCGCCTTGAGATCTACTGCAGCCCCGAGGGAGCGTGCTCGTCGCGCCTATGACGTCGCCGATCGATATCTCAACCCTTCCACGACGCAGGATCGCTTGATCCGCTGTCCGAACATCCTCAACTTGATGCGGGAAGACTGGGAGAAGGGTGACTTCGATCCTAGGCGGGGCATGACGACAGGGATCCATGGGGAGCGCTTCTCCATGGCGGATGTGACCTCGACCCTTGCCTGCCTGTCGGTCGATTCCCGACCGATCGCGGCGAACCTTGCTGCCACGGGGGAATGCCCCTGCTTTGGCAAGTCCTTGGTGTTGCGGGGCCGAACGTTATTGACGCAAGCCAGTGCGAGGACTCGGTTCGAAGGATGTCCAGGATGTCGTTGACGGCGCCGAATACGATCGCGGCAGTTTTTCCATTCTTCCTCATGGGCTTCTTCGGTGCTCATGAACCAATTCTTCGGGCGCCCTTGGGCTGCGTGACGCTAGTGGACGCTACTTGACAGAACTCTACATAGGCCCCTCGGCCGGTGGGGCATCCTGCGAGTTCGCTGTCCCAGCCGTGTGCAACGAGGCGGCGAGGATCCGACAAACCTCAACTCGCTGCCTCTGGTCGCAGCCCTCCAGAAGTCGCTCCAGGCGGCGAAGCACTGCCAGGTCTCGCCCGCAACGTGCGATCACACCCAGGACCACGCAAGCTGGCACTACCAGCACCAACGCAGACAAGGTCATGAGTCGTAGCCCTTCTTGATGTAGTCCACGACATCCCAAGTCTTGTTGCCATACAGGCATGAACCGTGGCGATTCAAGATCACTGTGCGATCGCCGAGGTGAGCCGAGTGAGGAGAGAGCAACTCGAAAGCATTCTTCCGTGGCATGCCGTCAGCGATGCCGTGGGCCAAGAAGTTTGCACAGAGTGTCTCCACGGTGTCGCCGCAGCACCACTCGATGACAAGATCGCCGGAGTGATGCGTGTAGCAGTTGGCGAATCCGTGCGGCTCTGCTGTTCTGTTCACCAACCGTGGACAACGCAGAATTCGACTCATCAACAGATCGCGCACCCGTAGGTCCGCGCTGCCTTCCGAGTTGGCCCACTCCTCGGCCTCCTGCCTTTCGTCGCGAGAGATGCCGCCAGGGCCACGCTTCCAAAGAAGCACTTCATCCTCGCGCGCAGACGGCAGACGCATGCAACCGTGATCGGAGCGGGTCACGGTGACTTGCGCCGGGCCGAGGGCGTCGTGGAGAACCACGCGGTCCCCGTTCCCTCGGATGCGAAGCCCGGGGACTCCGCGGATGCCTCCGTAGATGTGATCGAACCGCGGCAGGAGCTCACGCAGAACCTCGTCCGCCATGTCGGACTCCAGGGTCAGTTCCAAGCTCTGATCATCTGGCCGCGCTTCACGCACTCCAAGAAGAGCACCGTTGAGTTGACGGTCCTTGAAGCTGCTCGCCAACACATGGGCCATGTGCGCTTCTAGACGGCGCTGATGAGGATCGGCGGCGTCTGCGACAGAGGATCCGAGATGGACGTTGGCCTGCCGGGCGAGCCTGGAAGCAGTCGAGAGCGTGAGTGACGTCTGGTTGCGGATCTTCTTGGCCAGACGGTTGGTGTTGCCTGAGCTGGACATACGTAGGCCCTCCTTGTTTGCCGCCCGGCGACGACAAGAAGAGACAGATCGGATGTCCTAAGGCGTACTGACTGCTAACTGCGGGTGACTCTCAAGAGCCCACTGCTCGCTCCGACGCCGGGACCGGATGTAGCGAGACACGCTGCCGCAGCAGCGCCGCACACAATGTACACCAGGATCTTGCACTCCATCCGGAGAATGGACGGCCTTTCGGCGCAGGGCACGGCACCCTCAAATTGATCTAAAGGAAAAACAAACCCCAGGTCGCTGACCTGGGGTTTCATTATGGAGCGGGTGACGAGAATCGAACTCGCGCTCTCAGCTTGGGAAGCTGATGTTCTACCATTAAACTACACCCGCGTTGCACTGCGGAGCCGGTCGAGCCGGTGTCCGGATGCTCGCTCACTGTACCCCATCGCAGGCCCCCGGCGTTTCGCCTCGTGGGGCCTGAAGGTGTTTCAGGGGGTGATCCGGCTGCGCCGGGGGCGGCTCGGGGCGTACCGTGGGGCCGCGTCCGGCAGGTGCCCGCGAGGGGCGGAGTGCCGCCTGGAGCACAGTCTCTTTCATCCCGTAATGTGGCTTTCGTCGTCAGGGTAGTCCAGCCAGACGCGGCTCTTGGGGAAGGGACTTGAAGGACTTGATGGAGCGCACCCTCGTCCGCTGTGCCGATGGGCACGTGTTCACCGCCAGCTCGTTCCCGATGCAGCAGGCCGAGCGACTCGGCCCCGGCCGGCTCGTCCGATGTCCGCGGTGTGCGCGGCTGCGGAGTGCCGTGCCGGTGGGAGCGCGCAAGCGGTAGCGCACGCGCGCAGGCGCGGGCACGTCCCACGGGGACCCGGCGCGTGGGGTGGCGGCTGGTTGTCGCCGCTCCGCGCGCTTTGCGTATCCTCGGTGCGTGCTTCTCTCAGACAAGGACATCCGGGCCGAGATCGACGCCGGGCGGGTCCGTATCGATCCCTTCGACGACTCGATGGTGCAGCCGTCCAGCATCGACGTGCGCCTCGACCGCTACTTCCGGGTGTTCGAGAACCACCGGTACCCGCACATCGACCCCTCGGTCGAGCAGGCGGACCTCACCCGGCTCGTGGAGCCGGAGGGGGACGAGCCCTTCATCCTCCACCCCGGTGAGTTCGTGCTGGCCAGCACGTTCGAAGTGATCACGCTGCCCGACGACCTCGCCTCGCGGCTGGAGGGGAAGAGCTCCCTCGGCCGCCTCGGGCTCGTCACGCACTCCACCGCCGGCTTCATCGACCCCGGCTTCTCCGGGCACGTGACGCTGGAGCTGAGCAACCTCGCGACGCTGCCCATCAAGCTGTGGCCGGGCATGAAGATCGGGCAGCTCTGCCTGTTCCGGCTGACCTCGCCGGCCGAGCACCCCTACGGCAGCGAGCGGTACGGATCGCGGTACCAGGGGCAGCGGGGACCGACGGCCTCCCGCTCCTTCCTCAACTTCCACCGGACCCAGGTGTGAGCGGGGCACACGGATGAGCGAGGCGCGCGGATGAGCGGCACACGGGAGAACCTGAGCTACGAGCAGTTCGGCACCGCCGTCCGCGAGCTGGCGCAGGCGGTCGCCGACGACGGCTACGAACCCGACGTCGTCCTCTCCATCGCGCGCGGCGGCGTCTTCGTGGCCGGCGGGCTGGCGTACGCGCTGGACTGCAAGAACATCCACCTGGTCAACGTGGAGTTCTACACCGGGGTCGGCACCACGCTGGAGATGCCGGTCATGCTCGCGCCGGTGCCGAACGTCATCGACTTCTCCGACAAGAAGGTCCTCATCACCGACGACGTCGCCGACACCGGCAAGACGCTCAAGCTGGTGCGGGACTTCTGTCTGGACACGGTCGCCGAGGTGCGCAGCGCGGTGATCTACGAGAAGTCCCACTCGCTCGTCCGCTGCGAGTACGTCTGGAAGCGCACCGACGACTGGATCAACTTCCCGTGGAGCGTCCTGCCTCCGGTGCGCAAGTCCGGCGAGGCGGCCAAGGGGAGCAAGGAAGCGCTCTGACGTGTGACGATTCGCACGCCATGCCCGAGGCCCCCGGTGATCGGTGGATTCCGGGGCCTCGGCCCGGAGACGTGAGTATCCCTCTGCTGTTCCGTGATCAGCGGCATCGTTCACCGTCGGTGATGTCGCCCGGTGATGTCGGCTCGACGGGCCGTGCGCCGACGGCCGACCCGCTTGCGCGCTTTCGACCGCTGGCCGGGTGACGTATCCGAGGCGAAGCATGTCCGTATGCGCCAAATCCCACCATCGCTTTTAACTTAAAGCTCATGAGAGATCACTTTCTGTCACCATTGATGCGGCGGCTGTCGGCGTTGACGGCCGCCGTGGCCGTCTCGGTAACGGTTGCGGCGGGCGCCGCCTCGGCCGATGGGGGGACCTTCCTCGGCCGTCTGCATACCGTGCGTAACATTGCCTCCACGGTCCCCGCGAACGGCGACGTGAACCCCTACGGCACGGCCGTGGTCGAGCGCGACGCCGGGAAGCTCCGCCGGGGCAACGTGTTGGTCAGTAACTTCAACAACAGCCGGAATCAGCAGGGCACGGGCACCACCCTGGTCCAGATCGGCCCGCGCGGCACCGCCAGGCTGTTCGCCCGGATCGACCCGGCCCACCTGCCCGGCGAATGCCCCGGCGGTGTGGGGCTCACCACCGCCCTGAGCATCCTGCCCGGCGGGTGGGTCGTGGTGGGCAGCCTGCCGACCACCGACGGCACCTCTGCCACCGCCCGGGCGGGCTGCCTGCTGGTGCTGGACAGCCACGGCAAGGTCCGCAGGACGTTCGCCGGAGGCGGCATCAACGGACCGTGGGACATGACCGCCACGAGCCACGGCGACCGTACCGACCTGTTCGTCACCAACGTGCTCAACGGCACCGTGGCAGGCGGCGGCAGCGAAGTGGACCGGGGCACCGTCCTGCGCATCACCCTTGAGCGGCACGGCAACCAGCCGCCGAAGCGGGTGAGGACCACCACCATCGGATCGGGCTTCGCCCAGAAGACCGACCCCGCCGCCCTGGTGATCGGCCCGACCGGCGTCGGCCTCGCCAAGGACGGCTCGCTCTATGTCGCCGACACGGTCGAGAACCGGATCACCGTCATCCCGCGCGCGCTGACCCGGAAGACCAGCGCCGGCACCGGCCGGGTCGTCAGCAGCGACCGCAAGCTCAACGGCCCCCTCGGCCTCGCCATCGCCCCCAACGGCCACATCCTGACCGTCAACAGCGGTGACGGCAACATCGTCGAGACCACACGAACGGGTCGCCAAGTGGCATTCCGGCAACTCGACGCGAGCGGTACCCCGCCCGGCGCGGGCGCGCTGTTCGGCCTTGCGGTGGACTTGGACCGGGACGCCGTGTACTTCGTCGACGACGCCACCAACTCCCTCAACGTCCTGCACTGATCTACGGCAGGCGCGGAGGTCCCGGGTCTCTCCGGGGCCTCTCACCTGCACGCACCCGGCAGGATGCGAACCCGCGGCGTCCGCTTCGGGAGCGGGGCCGGGCGGTCACGGGGCCGACCCGCGGGATTCCCCGATTGGAGCGGTACGGCCCTCCCGTCCGCTCAGTGCCCGCGAATCCCCGTGGTTCCCCGCCCGTTCCGGTACGAGAGCGGCACGGCCCGTGGAGCGCGCCATTCCCGCGCCTACTGGAAAACGTCGTGGCGCGAGTCGCCGTGGGTTCAAATCCCCCGCCCGCCGCCCGGGTTGAGGGCTCCCGGAGACCGCCCCGCCGTCGCGCGCCGGGGCCCTTCCGCGGTCCCGTCCCGGGGCCCTTCCCGCGGTCCCGTCCCAGGGGGCCTCAGCCCCCGCCGGGCCCCACGGCTCAGAACGTGCCGAGCTTCACGATCGACAGCAGCGCGACGAGCTGGATCGCGGACGCGCCCAGCGCCCTCGGCCAGGGCAGGTCGTGGGAGCGGCCGACCATCAGGGTGAGCAGCGCGCCGCCCGCGATCCAGGTCGCCCAGCCGAGCAGCTGTACGAAGGGCGCGTCGCCCCCGGCGAACATCGCGACGACCAGGCGCGGCGCGTCCGTGATGGACATGATCAGCATGGAGAGGCCGACGGTCGGCTGCCACGCCCCGTCGCCGCCGAGCTGGCGGGCCAGGGTGTGGGTGACCACGCCGAGCACGAAGGCGCTCAGCACCAGCGCGACGGCGGTGATCAGGACGATCGGCACGGCGTTGGAGAGGGTGGCGTTGATCGCCTCCTCGCGGGCCCCGTCGAAGCCGAAGACCGCCAGCAGGCCGTAGAGGAAGGTGACGACGAGGGCGGGGACCCACATCGTGTAGTCCCGCATCCTCAGGAAGGTCTGGTTCGGGGCGACGACGATGCCCTTGAGCAGCTCCTTCCAGCGCAGCGGGGGGCCGGCCGGACCGGGCGGCGGGGCCGCCGCGCCCGCGCGGTAGGTCTCGCCCTGGCTGTAGGGGTCCTCCCCGAGCGCGAACGCCTGCGTGTGGCCGGGGTTGTTGGCCGCGTAGGGGTCGTACGGGGGCTGGGGCGCGGGGGCGCCGTGGCCGCCGTGCGGTCCCTGCGGGCCCGGGGGGTAGCCCCCGTCACCGAAGTACTCCGGCTCCCCGTGTCCTCCCGCGTGCCCACCCCCGTGCCCCCCGGCGTGCGCCTGCGGCCAGGGTGAACCGCCGGGGGCGCCGCCCCCGTACGGCTGCTGGGGGTACGGGGGCCGGGGCGCGGCGGGGCCGCCGTACGACGGTCCCCGCGGCGCCTGCTGCCCGTACGGAGGGTGTTGCGGTCGCGCGTGAGGAGCGCCGTCGTCCCGGCCGCGTCCGTTCCTGAATCCAGCCACGCCCTCGAACGTACCCGGTCCCGCCGCACCGCGTACCGGAGCCCTCCGCCCCGGCCGGGCTTTGCGGCCGAGCTGTGACATCCCCTACGGGCCTTCCCCGAGGCGGCCCGGGCGCCCGCCCGCGCGTCCCCCAGGGGGTGGGGGAGCACGCTGCCCGGGAGGGGGACAACGGAACCCTCGCCCCCGTGCGGCCGGGCATCCCCGGCCGCATGCCGCGGGCATCCCCGGCGCCGTTCCGGCGGGCACCCCGGCCCCCGTGGGCGGCGTCCGGGGACGGCGGCGCCCCCGGGTCGGGGGACCCGGGGGCGCCGGCCGTCGGTGCCGGGCGGGGTGCCGGGCGCGGGCGGCTACTTCACCGGCTCGGGCTCCGGCGCGCTCTCCGTCTCCGCCTCGCCCGCGGGGTCGGCCGGGGTCCTGACCGACTCCAGGAGCAGCTGGGCGACGTCCACGACCTGGATGGACTCCTTCGCCTTGCCGTCGTTCTTCTTGCCGTTGACCGAGTCGGTCAGCATGACCAGGCAGAACGGGCAGGCGGTGGAGACGATGTCGGGGTTGACCGACAGGGCCTCGTCGACGCGCTCGTCGTTGACGCGCTTGCCGATCCGCTCCTCCATCCACATCCGCGCGCCGCCCGCGCCGCAACAGAAGCCGCGTTCCTTGTGGCGGTGCATCTCCTCGTTGCGGATGCCCGGGACGGCGGCGATGATCTCGCGCGGCGGAGTGTAGATCTTGTTGTGGCGGCCCAGGTAGCAGGGGTCGTGGTAGGTGATGATGCCCTCGACCGGGGTCACCGGGACCAGCTTGCCCTCGTCGACGAGGTGCTGGAGCAGCTGGGTGTGGTGGACGACCTCGTAGTCGCCGCCGAGCTGCGGGTACTCGTTGCCCAGGGTGTTGAGGCAGTGCGGGCAGGTGGCGACGATCTTCTTCGCGGAGCGGGGCTTGCGGGACTCCTCGGTGACCCTGCCGTCCTCGTCGGTCTCCTCGCCGAAGGCGGCGTTGAGGGTCATCACGTTCTCCATGCCGAGCTCCTGGAAGAGGGGCTCGTTGCCCAGGCGGCGGGCGGAGTCGCCGGTGCACTTCTCGTCGCCGCCCATGACGGCGAACGAGACGCCCGCGATGTGCAGCAGCTCGGCGAAGGCCTTGGTGGTCTTCTTGGCGCGGTCCTCCAGGGAGCCCGCGCAGCCCACCCAGTACAGGTACTCGACCTCGGTGAGGTCCTCGATGTCCTTGCCGACGACCGGGACCTCGAAGTCGACCTCCTTGAGCCAGGCGAGCCGCTGCTTCTTGGCCAGGCCCCAGGGGTTGCCCTTCTTCTCCAGGTTCTTGAGCATCGTCCCGGCCTCGGAGGGGAACGAGGACTCGATCATCACCTGGTAGCGGCGCATGTCGACGATGTGGTCGACGTGCTCGATGTCCACGGGGCACTGCTCGACGCAGGCGCCGCAGGTGGTGCACGACCACAGCACGTCGGGGTCGATCACGCCGCCGGTCGCGAAGCCGGACTCGGAGAGCTCGCCGAGGGGGCCGACCAGCGGGCGCTCGGCCTCGGCGAGGGCCGCGGCGGGCACCTCGGCCAACTGCTCCCGGCTCGCCCGCTCCTCGCCCTCCGCGGTCCTGCCGCCGCCCGCCAGCAGGTACGGCGCCTTGGCGTGCGCGTGGTCGCGCAGCGACATGATGAGCAGCTTGGGGGAGAGCGGCTTGCCGGTGTTCCAGGCGGGGCACTGCGACTGGCAGCGCCCGCACTCGGTGCAGGTGGAGAAGTCCAGCAGGCCCTTCCAGGAGAACTGCTCGACCTGGGAGACGCCGAAGACGTCGTCCTCGCCGGGGTCGGTGAAGTCGATCGGCCTGCCGCCGGAGGTCATCGGCTGGAGCGCGCCCAGGGCGGTGCCGCCCTCGGCGTCGCGCTTGAACCAGATGTTGGGGAAGGCCAGGAACCGGTGCCAGGCGACGCCCATGTTGGTGGTGAGCGAGACCGTGATCATCCAGATCATAGTGGTGCTCAGCTTCACCATCGCGGTCAGGTAGACCAGGCTCTGCAGGGTGCCGAGGCCGAGCCCCTTCAGGGCCAGGACCAGCGGGTACGAGGCGAAGTAGGCGGCCTCGTAGTGGTCCACGCCGTGGAGCGCGCCCTCCAGGCCGCGCAGGGCGTAGATCGCGAGGCCGATGACGAGGATGACGTACTCGACGAAGTACGCCTGGCCCATCTTCGAACCGGCGAACCGCGACTTGCGGCCGGGCCGCGAGGGCAGGCTCAGCAGGCGGATCACGATGAGCACGGTGATGCCGAGCACCGTCATCGCGCCGATGAACTCGATGTACATCTCGTACGGCAGGAAGCCGCCGAGGACCGGCAGCGTCCAGTCGGCCTTGAAGAGCTGGCCGTAGGCGGTGAGGACCGTCGGCGGCAGGGTCAGGAAGCCGATCGCGACGAACCAGTGGGCGACGCCGACGACGCCCCACCGGTTCATGCGCGTGTGGCCGAGGAACTCCCGGACCAGGGTCACGCTGCGCTGGTACGGATTGTCCGTCCGGGTGCCGGCGGGCACGGGCTGGCCCAGCCGGAAGTACCGGACGAACTGGCCGATCGCGCGCGCGAGCAGCGCGACGCCGACCACGGTCAGGACCAGCGACACGATGATCGCGGCGAGTTGCATGAGGGCTCCTCGGGCCTGCGAGGCGGTTCTGCAGCGGCTCTGCTGACTCCGCTGGTGATGGTGGTCGAGATTACTGAGCGGTAACTTACCCGGCTGGTCCGAGACTACCCGCAATCTCCTGCCGCACTGTAGCCAGGAGTCCCGTGATCTGTGTCGCCGAGGCGCCCGCGGCGGGCGTCGGGGGCGCCGTCCGGGGCGGGTGGCCGGCGTGCCGGGCGGGTCCGCGGGCGGCGCCACGCCGCTCCGGACAGGCAGTTCGTCGCACATCATGATATTCGCCCCCTTTGTGCATATTTTGGGGCGGTGCTCTACGGGATCAGCGCCGCCATCGCCTCCTTCCTGCTCGCCGCCCTGCTGGCCGGGGCGCTGCGGGGCCCCGCCCTGCGCCTCGGTCTCCTCGACCGGCGCCGACGGCGGCCGGTGCCGCTGCTCGGCGGTGCGGCCGTCGTCCTCGTCACCGGACTGGTGGCGTGGGCCGGTGACGTCAGCGGCCTGGTGCCCCTCGGCACCGGCGTCGGGCGGCTGCTGGCGGCCGGGGCGGCCGTCGCCTCGCTCGGGCTGGCCGCCGACCTCTGGCGGCTGCGGCGGCGCTGGCTGTGCGCCGGCGCGGCCCTGGCCGCCGCCTGGGTGATGCCGTACGGGGAGACGGGCGTGGCCGGCGGCGCTCTGGCGGCGCTCTGGGTGGCGGCGGTCGCCACCGCCTTCCGGGGGCTGGACCACGGCGACGGTTCGGCCGGGACGGTGGCCGTGGTGACCGCCTTCGGCGTGGCTGCCTGCGCGGCGGCGGAGCTGATGGACGGGCTCGCGGTGCTGCTGAGCGTCCTCGGGGCGGCGCTGACCGGCTTCCTGCTGCACAACTGGCATCCCGCGCGGATCGCCCTCGGGGCGTGCGGCTCGCTCTTCGCCGGGTTCCTGCTCGCCTCGGCGGCGGTGTTCGCGGCGGCGGGGCACGGTCCCGGCGGCGGCGCCGGGGTGCTGTTCGCGCTGACCGCCACGGTGAGCGCCGACGCCGTCCTCGTCCTCCTCTCCCGGCGGCTGGCCGGGCGCCCCCTGCTGCGCGGCGCCCCCGACCACCTGCCCCACCGGCTGCGGCGGCTCGGGCTCACCCCGCGCGGCGCGGTCGCCGTCCTCGGGGCGGCGGCGTCCGGCGGGGTGCTCGCCGGGGTCCTGGCGCACACCGGCCGGGCGGACGGCGCGGTCGTGCCGTGGGCCGTGGCGGGGGTCGCGGCGCTGGGCGTGCTGGGGCTGCTGCGGGTACGGGTGTACGGGGCGCGGCGGCCGGGGACCCCGGTGTACGCCACCGTCGTCGGCGTTCCGGCCGGGACCGGGAGCGGGGCCGGGGCAGGGGCCGGGAGCGGTGCCGGAGCCTCGGTCGGGGCTGCGGCCGGGACCGGGGTCGGGGAGGGCTCCGGGAAGGTGCCCGGGGCGTCCGGAGGGGTGGCCCGGGGGGCGGTCGCCCGGTCCCTCCGGCGGGCGAATTTCCCGGTTCGTCAGGGCGGACCCCGGGAAGAGGCCCAGGTCAGCACGTCATTGCGTGTAAGGAACGGATAAGAGTTGAGCCCCCTGCGCTCACCTCTGTTGACCGGTCGCCGGGTCTCGTGCACACTTGAGCCTGTTCCACTCAAGTCAACTGGAGGAATTCACCATGGCACGTGCGGTCGGCATCGACCTGGGCACCACCAACTCGGTCGTCAGCGTTCTGGAGGGCGGCGAGCCCACCGTCATCACCAACGCCGAGGGCGCCAGGACCACGCCGTCCGTCGTCGCCTTCGCCAAGAACGGTGAGGTGCTCGTCGGAGAGGTCGCCAAGCGCCAGGCGGTCACGAACGTCGACAGGACCATCCGGTCGGTCAAGCGCCACATGGGCACCGACTGGAAGATCCACCTGGACGGCAAGGACTTCAACCCCCAGCAGATGAGCGCCTTCGTGCTCCAGAAGCTGAAGCGGGACGCCGAGGCCTACCTGGGCGAGAAGGTGACGGACGCCGTCATCACCGTCCCGGCGTACTTCAACGACGCCGAGCGCCAGGCCACCAAGGAGGCCGGCGAGATCGCGGGCCTGAACGTCCTGCGCATCGTCAACGAGCCGACCGCCGCCGCGCTGGCGTACGGCCTGGACAAGGACGAGCAGGTCATCCTGGTCTTCGACCTCGGCGGCGGCACCTTCGACGTCTCGCTGCTGGAGATCGGCGACGGCGTCGTCGAGGTGAAGGCCACCAACGGCGACAACAACCTCGGCGGCGACGACTGGGACCAGCGCGTCGTCGACTACCTGGTGAAGCAGTTCCACTCCGGCCACGGCGTGGACCTCTCCAAGGACAAGATGGCCCTCCAGCGCCTGCGCGAGGCGGCGGAGAAGGCCAAGATCGAGCTGTCCTCGTCCACCGAGACCACGATCAACCTGCCCTACATCACGGCCTCCGCCGAGGGCCCGCTGCACCTGGACGAGAAGCTCACCCGCGCCCAGTTCCAGCAGCTCACGGCCGACCTCCTGGAGCGCTGCAAGACGCCGTTCCACAACGTCATCAAGGACGCCGGCATCCAGCTCTCCGAGATCGACCACGTGGTCCTGGTCGGCGGCTCCACCCGCATGCCCGCCGTGGCCGAGCTGGTCAAGGAGATGACCGGCGGCAAGGAGGCCAACAAGGGCGTCAACCCGGACGAGGTCGTCTCGATCGGTGCCGCGCTCCAGGCCGGTGTGCTCAAGGGCGAGGTCAAGGACGTCCTGCTGCTCGACGTCACCCCGCTGTCCCTCGGCATCGAGACCAAGGGCGGCATCATGACCAAGCTGATCGAGCGGAACACCACGATCCCGACCAAGCGCTCGGAGATCTTCACCACCGCCGAGGACAACCAGCCCTCCGTCCAGATCCAGGTCTACCAGGGCGAGCGCGAGATCGCGGCGTACAACAAGAAGCTCGGGATGTTCGAGCTGACCGGTCTGCCGCCGGCGCCGCGCGGCGTCCCGCAGATCGAGGTCTCCTTCGACATCGACGCCAACGGCATCATGCACGTGACCGCCAAGGACCTGGGCACGGGCAAGGAGCAGAAGATGACCGTCACCGGCGGCTCCTCGCTGCCGAAGGACGAGGTCGACCGGATGCGCCAGGAGGCCGAGCAGTACGCGGAGGAGGACCACCGCCGCCGTGAGGCCGCCGAGAGCCGCAACCAGGGCGAGCAGCTCGTCTACCAGACGGAGAAGTTCCTCAAGGACAACGAGGACAAGGTCCCCGGCGAGGTGAAGACCGAGGTCGAGACCGCCCTGTCGGAGCTGAAGGAGAAGCTCAAGGGCGAGGACTCGGCCGCGATCCGCACCGCCACCGAGAAGGTCGCCGCCGTCTCCCAGAAGCTCGGCCAGGCCCTCTACGCCGACGCAGGTGCGCAGGCCGCGGGCGGTGCCCCCGGCGCCGGTGACAAGGCGGCCGACGACGACGTCGTCGACGCCGAGATCGTGGACGACGAGCGCAAGGACGGTGCGGCGTGACGGAGGAGACCCCGGGCTTCGACGAGAAGTCCGACGTCCCTTCCGGCGCCGCCCCTGACGCCGCCGAGCCGAAGGCCGCCTCCGACGAGGAGACGGCCCCGGCCGGGGACGCTAGCGAGACCGCGGGCCTGGTGGCCCGGCTGGACCAGGCACGCACGGCGCTCGGCGAGCGCACGGCGGACCTCCAGCGCCTCCAGGCCGAGTACCAGAACTACCGTCGCCGGGTCGAGCGGGACCGCGTCGCCGTCAAGGAGGTCGCCGTGGCGAACCTCCTGGGCGAACTGCTGCCCGTCCTGGACGACATCGGCCGCGCACGGGACCACGGCGAACTGGTCGGCGGGTTCAAGTCCGTCGCCGAGTCGCTGGAGACCGTGGTCGCCAAGATGGGCCTCCAGCAGTTCGGCAAGGAGGGCGAGCCCTTCGACCCGACGATCCACGAGGCCCTGATGCACTCCTACGCCCCGGACGTCACGGAGACGACGTGCGTGGCGATCCTGCAGCCCGGGTACCGCATCGGTGAGCGCACCATCCGCCCCGCGCGGGTGGGGGTGGCCGAGCCGCAGCCCGGAGCGCAGGCGGCCAAGTCCGAGGAGAACGGCGAGCCGGGTTCCGACGCCGCGGAGAGCAAGGGGAACGGTGGCCCGGACGAGGGCTGAGCCGGACACCAGGAGGAAGGAGGGACGTCGGGGATGAGTACCAAGGACTTCATCGAGAAGGACTACTACAAGGTTCTCGGCGTCCCCAAGGACGCCACCGAGGCCGAGATCAAGAAGGCGTACCGGAAGCTCGCCCGCGAGTTCCACCCGGACGCCAACAAGGGCAACGCCCGCGCGGAGGAGCGGTTCAAGGAGATCTCCGAGGCGAACGACGTCCTCGGCGACCCCAAGAAGCGCAAGGAGTACGACGAGGCCCGCACCCTGTTCGGCAACGGCGGCTTCCGCCCCGGGCCGGGCGCGGGCGGCGGCAACTTCAACTTCGACCTGGGCGACCTCTTCGGGGGCGCCCAGGGCGGGGGCGGGGCCGGCGGCTTCGGCGGCGGGATCGGTGACGTCTTCGGGGGCCTGTTCAACCGGGGCGGTGCCGGGCCCGGCGCCCGCACCCAGCCGCGGCGCGGCCAGGACGTGGAGTCGGAGGTCACCCTCAGCTTCACCGAGGCCATCGAGGGGGCGACGGTGCCGCTGCGCATGTCGTCCCAGCAGCCCTGCAAGGCCTGTTCGGGCACCGGCGACAAGAACGGCACCCCCCGGGTGTGCCCGACCTGCGTCGGCACCGGGCAGGTCGCCCGCGGCTCGGGCGGCGGCTTCTCGCTGACCGACCCGTGTCCGGACTGCAAGGGCCGCGGCCTGATCGCGGAGAACCCCTGCGACATCTGCAAGGGCTCCGGGCGGGCCAAGTCCTCCCGGACGATGCAGGTCCGCATCCCCGCGGGGGTGTCGGACGGGCAGCGCATCCGGCTGCGCGGCAAGGGCGCGCCGGGGGAGCGGGGCGGTCCGGCGGGCGACCTGTACGTGGTCGTCCACGTCAAGGAGCACCCCGTCTTCGGCCGCCGGGACGACAACCTCACCGTCACCGTGCCCGTCACGTTCACCGAGGCGGCGCTCGGCGGCGAGGTGCGCGTGCCCACCCTGGGCGGGCCGCCGGTCACCCTGAAGCTGCCGGCGGGCACGCCCAACGGCCGGACGATGCGTGCCCGGGGCAAGGGCGCGGTCCGCAAGGACGGTTCGCGCGGCGATCTCCTCGTCACCGTCGAGGTGAGTGTTCCGACGGACCTGACGGGGAAGGCTCGTGACGCGCTGGAGGCGTATCGCGAGGCGAGCGCGGACGAGGATCCGCGCGCGGAGCTGTTCCAGGCCGCGAAGGGAGCATGAGGAGATGGACGGTCGTCGGCGTAATCCGTATGAACTGACCGAGGACACCCCGGTCTACGTCATCTCGGTGGCGGCCCAGCTCTCCGGCCTGCACCCGCAGACCCTGCGCCAGTACGACCGCCTCGGTCTGGTCTCCCCGGACCGGGCGGCCGGGCGCGGCCGGCGCTACTCGGCCCGCGACATCGAACTGCTCCGCCAGGTGCAGCAGTTGTCGCAGGACGAGGGGATCAACCTGGCCGGCATCAAGCGCATCATCGAACTGGAGAACCAGGTCGCCGCGTTGCAGGCGCGGGTGGCGGAGCTGGCGGACGCCGTGGAGGGCGCCGCGACCGCGATGCGGCAGCGCGAGGCGGCGGTGCACGCCTCCTACCGCCGGGACCTGGTGCCGTACCAGGAGGTCCAGCAGACCAGCGCGCTGGTCGTGTGGCGGCCCAGGAGGCAGACCCAGCAGCCGGACTGACGCCGCGCCGCCGGCGTGCTGCCGCGGCTTCGTGGGCCCGACGATCCGATCACGGACCGTCGGGCCCTTCGCGCGCGGGGGCCCGGCCGGCCCGAGGCCCACCGGACCGCGACGGCGCCTGCCGCGCATGGGGCGGGCGGCGTTCCGGACCGCCGGGTACGTCGCCCTCTTCGCCGACGCCGGTTCCGCCACCGTCCAGCGGCGGGCGTCGTTGGGGAGCCTCGGCGGCCGTCAGTACGACGTCGTCCACATCGAGCCGCTGACCCCCGACGCGCCCCTCCCGCCGGTCCCGTGGGGACCAGGCGGCCTTCGAGCGGGACGCGGGTGAGAGGGCGCGGGCCCTGGCCGTGCCCGGTCCGGCGGGAGCTGGGTGCGGGGTGCCCGCGGCGGGTCCGGCACGGGCGGTGGAGCTGGAGCGCTCGGCCGGGATACGCCTCTACGCCCGCAGGGGCGACGCGGCCGGGACGGTGCGCCCCGGTACATGACCGTGCCCCTGATGGCCGACTCCGCCGACCGGCTGGCCGCGCTGGCGGTGGGGGGCGCGGTCGGTGGCCGTGGCGGGACGGGTGTGGCGTCCCCGGAACGGCTGAGTCGGGCCCGCAGCCGCCCGGCGCGGTGCGGGCGGGGATCCCGCTCCGGCCGACGGCCCGCTCGCAGGACTGCGAAGGACACCGCGGGGGGCAGGGTACGAAATCGGTGAACACTTCGCCCCGGAGTGTTCACCGATTTCAGGTACCTGCCGGAGGACGGGCCTTCCTCCCTCCGGCCCGCGATGCCCGTGGCCCTCAGCCGCTCCTCCTCGGACCGATCACCCACGGTGCCCGCGACGACGGCCGGTGGTCCGGCGGGCACGGGGCGGGCGGCCGGGAGGGGACCTGGGCCTGCCAGACGACGCGGGACGCCTGGACCCGGTTGTCCACGCCCAGTTTGGCGTACACCCCGCGGATGTGGTCCTTGACCGTGTGGGGGCTGATCCCCAGGGTCCTGGCCACACCGGGGTTCGAGGCGCCCTCCGCCAGCAGCCGTACGATCTCGTGCTCGCGGGAGCTCAGCCGGTCGAGCAGGGTGCGCGCCGCCGCCACCGCGTCCGCCGTGTGACCGGGGTGGACGTACTGGTCGACCAGGAACCGCGCGGCGGCGGGGCCGAGCACGACGGTCCCGGCGGCGGCCGCCCGCACCGCCCACGGCAGGTGCCGCATGGCGTGGCGGCGCAGCAGGGTCCCCCGGGCCCCGTGGCGCAGCAGCATCCGCGTGGAGTGTTCGGACAGTCCGCCGGTGAGGACCACATGGGCCGGGGCCGGGAGGCCCGCGGGTTCCGGGGCCGCGGAGGCTCTGGACAACCGGAGGACGTCCAGGGCCTGTTCGGGGCGGCTGTGGCTGCTGACCAGCACGTCCGGGCGGTGCGTCCGCAGCAGGTGCGGGGTGGCCGCCGCCGTCTCGCCGACGACCCGTGCCCTGCCGTCCTCCTCCAGGGCGCGCCTGACCCCGGCCCGTTCCAGCGGTTCAGAGCCGAGAACGCTCACGCGTATCACGATGGTCGGTCCCTCCCGGTCACTCCGTCGACAGCTCGCGGCGGCGCCCCGGCATCGGTCCGGGCGGGTGCCCCGGGCGGGTGCGCGGGCGGGAACGGGCCCGGCGCCGCCGGTGGTCAGCATGCAGGGTCCGCCCACCGCCCCAACACCTTCAGCTTGTTGCAACGAGGAGAAGGGGAGGACGTACAAAGAAGCCCGTTTCGGCATATGTCCGTTGCCCGCCGGGGTGAAGCCGTGTTGCGGACCCCGTCCCGGCCGCGCATAGTTGCGCTGCGGAAGGAGCCGGAACCGGGGGTGGGATGGGCGATGGCCGAGCGCGGAACGGAGCAGCATCCCCACGGTGCCGACCGGCTGTGCCGGGCCGGGGACCATGTGTACTCCCGTGCCGTGCGGCGTGGGCGGGTCCCGCGGGCCGACGCGGAGCCGGTGCCCTGTCTGCTGGAACTGGCGCTGCTGCACCCCGACCCGGACGACATGGACTGGCTGGTGCCGACGTCGCCGCAGGAGGTGATGACCCGGCTGCTGCGCGAGGTGTACGACGAGGTCAGCGCCAGCCAGCGGCGGGTGGGTTCGGCGGTGGAGGCGTTCGAGGCGTACGCGGGGCTGGGCGGGGCACTACGGACGCCGGCCGCAGCGGAGGGCACGGCGATCAGGGTGCTGGACGGGCTCTCCCGCATCCAGGCCGCGATGGACGAGGCGACCAGGGTCTGCACGACGGAGGTGCTGACGGTGCAGCCCGGCGGCATCCGGCGGGAGGCCGAGCTGTCCGAGGGACTGCACCGGGCGCTGGCGCTGCGCGGCCGGGGGGTGCGGATGCGGGACCTGTACACCCATGTGGCCCGGCACGGTCAGGGGCTGCTCAACTACCTGGAGCTGATGGGCGACACGGTGGAGGCCCGCACCCTGGACGAGGTCCTGGACCGGCTCATCCTCTTCGACCGCACGGTGGCCTTCATCCCCGCCAACGCCGACTGCACGATGGCGCTGGAGCTGCGGCACCCGGCGCTGATCTCCTACCTGGCCACCGTCTTCGAGCGGATGTGGCGGCTGGCGATCCCGCTGACCACGCCGCTCCCGGACACCGGGATCGAGGGCATCTCCCACCGCGAGCGGTCCATCGCGGCGCTGCTGGCCGAGGGCCACCAGGACGCGGTGATCGCGGAGCGGCTGGGGATCAGCGTCCGGACGGCCCGCACCCACATCGCCCGTCTCTCGGAGACGCTGGGCGCGGCCAGCAGGACCCAGCTCGGTGTGCGGATCGCCCAGGTGGGCCTGGACGGTCCGCATCCGGCGGCTCCGATCGTCACGGCGCCCCGGGCGCCTGTTCCAGAATCCCCGACCGTCCTATGAGGTAGCCGAGCCGGGCCCGGCTCTCACTGCCGAGGGTGGCCGCGAGCTTGGCGATGTGGACGCGGGCGGTCCGGACGTTCATGCCGAGGCGGTCGGCGATCACGGTGTCGGTGTGGCCCTCGACGAGGAGGCTGGCGATGGCGCGCTGGCGCGGAGTGACGCCGTTGAGCGTGGCCCGCCGCACGGGCCGGGGGTGCATGGGGACGGCCAACTGCCAGAGCCGGTCGAAGGTGTTGGTGAAGTAGGCGATGAGGGCCGGGTGGCGGACCTCCAGCGCGGTGGAGCGGTCCGAGCCGGCGGGGATGAAGGCGACGGTGCCGTCCACGACGATCAGCCGCTCGGTGACCTCGTCGAGGGTGCGCGCCTGGACGTCACCCGTGAGGCGCTCGTAGCGGGCGAGGACGTGCGGCGCGTGACGGTGCGTGTGCTGATAGAGGGTGCGGATGCGGCCGCCGCGGTCCAGGAACGCCTGGTCCCGGGCCAGGGACCGTTCGCTGTCCTGGACGGGCGGGGCGTTGGAGCCGAGGTAGGGCTGGATGGTCAGGGCCTGCTCGGTGGCCTGGGACAGCGCCTCGGTGATGGCCCGGCTGATCCGCTCCTTGCCCGAGACCGGCAGCAGGGTGGTGGCGCCCGCCCCCGTGTCGGACATCTCGTCCAGGAGCGGGCCGAACTCCTCCACCAGTCGCTCCTCGCGGCGCCGTTCGTCGGCGATGCGCCGGCCCGAGGCGCGCAGCAGGCCGTGCAGCGCGGCGACCGGAGGGGCCGGTTCGAGCATGCCGGGGCGCAGGGGCGCCGGGTGGAGCAGACCGGACGTGAGCAGACAGGGGGCCGCGCCGGCGTCCGGTACCGCCAGGTGCCCGTCCTTCAGTGCCTCCGGTACAGCCGCATGCCCGCGGCGCACACCTCTTCGGGTCCGTGAGCCGGATGTGGGCCTGTCATCGGTTCCCCTCCTCGGTCGTGGTGGGTCCGCCGTGCGGTGGCCGCGGGTGTGCGGCGCCCGCCGCCGCGGGTGGCGGCGGGTACGGCGGTGCGGGAGCGGGCGGTGCGGACGGTTCCGCGGGGCCGCTCCGGAATGATCGTCTCTCCGCGGCCCGCGGGGTGGCGGGCGACGGTGTGCCGGTACGGGGCGGTGCGGCCGGGGCGCGTGGCGGGGACGGCTCGTGGCCCGCCGGTGGCGGCCGGGGTGGTGGGGCGCGGGACGGCGCGCGGGCGGGGGCGACCGGGCGGGCCGTGGCCGGGCGCGCGCGGTGGCGGGGCCGTCGCCACGCCGGGAACGGGGCGGGGCGCTTCGCGCGGCGCGGCGCGGCGCGGCGGTGCGGAGGGCGTGGCCGGTGTCGCACGGCCCGTCCGGTGCGTCGCGGTGGGCCTCGGCGGTCACGCGGGGCGCTCCTCCCGGGGCTCAGTCGTCCTTTCTGAGGATTCCGGACTGGGCTATCAGATAGCCGAGTTGGGCCCGGCTGCCGCTGCCCAGGAGATGGGCCAGCTTGGCGATGTGGGCGCGGCAGGTGCGGACGTTCATCCCCAGGCGGCGGGCGATGGCCTCGTCCACGTAGCCCTCGACGAGGAGCTTGGCGATGGAGTGCTGGATCTCGGTGATGCCGCCCGAGTCGGCCTCGTAGGGCGCTCCGGCGCTGAGCGGCACGGCCCGGTTCCAGATGAACTCGAAGACGCGGACGAGGTACTGGACGAGTCCGGGGTGGCGCAGCTCCAGGGCGACCTGTCGGTCCTCGCGGACGGGGATGAACGCCACGGTCTCGTCGCAGATGATGAGGCGTTCCACCAGCTCGTCGATGGTGCGGTACTCCACCTTCCCGTCCGTGAACTGGTCGGCGTAGGCCAGCCGGTCGGGGCTGTAGCGGGCGGTGTGCTGGTAGAGCGTCCGGATGCGCACACCGCGTTCGATCAGCGGCCTGTCCCGTTCCAGCCCCTCCATCAGGCGTTTCTCGGGGCGGCGGTGGCTGCTGGGCTGCACGCTCAGCACCTCGGTGTGGCACTGCGCCGTGGCGAGGTCGAGGGCCGCGTTGATGCGGTCCAGTCCCTCCAGGACCGTGATGGAGTGGGCGGGACTGCTCCCCTGGGCACTGATGCCCATGAACGGTTCGAACAGCTCCGCCAGGGCGATGGACCGCTGGTGGTGCTCGTGGATCTGACGCTCGATCGGATGGAGCCGCTGGGCGAGGGCGATCGAGGGTGGAACGGGACGCATCCATTCGTCGTCATCCGGGTCGAGGCGCAGCAATGCCTGGTCCACCAGGCACGGAGCGGCCTCGACGTCGGCTCTGAGCACGCGGCCGGCCCTGAGGGCGTCTGCGTAGAGGCGGCTGCCCTGCGGGCAGAGCTTGGACGGCGAATGGGGATGCTCCGGATTCGTCCCTTTTGGCACTGAATATCCACCCCCCAGGGTCCTGAACATGCAGGAACATGATGCACTGATTGTGTGGCCATGATGTGCCTGAATGAGCCATCGTCTTATCGGACGGGGGAATGAGGGACCATCAAGTGAGGACGAAGCCGACTATGCGTATGAGAATGCTTCGCTCGGTGTTGGTTGCCACCTTCTCCGCCATCGTGGCCTTCGGTGTGCCGGCCGGCCTCTCGAGCGGGGCGAGTGGTGAGCACGGAGCGGACGGTGCTCACTCCGTGGCGACCGCTATCAAGGGCGGTGGGCCGGTGGCCCTTCCGGCCGACACCGTGTGGGACTGATCGCGATGACCACTCCACCCGACGACCGTTCCTTCCGGCGAGAGATGGCCACCGCGTACCGCTCGGGCTGGCACTTCATCGACCTGGTCACCGCGATCCCCCACCCCGGTGACTCGCTCATGGTGACCGTCTTCGGCGAGCCGGTCGTCGTCACCCTGGACGAGGACGGCGACGTGCGGGCCTACCGGTGCCTGCGACGGCCCCGGGGTGCGCCGCAGCCGGTGCGGTGCGCCATCCGGTACGGAATGATCTTCGTGAACCTCGACCAGCGGGACCAGAGTCTCCCCCAGCCCGAGACCTCCGGTACGAGGGCCACCACAGCCACCCCCCGCAGTGCCTGACGCGATTCCCCCGTCGCAACACATCGCTCAGGTGCTTCCCCCCGCAGCGGCGTCACCGTGACCTGAACACGGTGACGCCGCTGTTGTTTTCGGACGGCTTCGCCCGCTCCGGGTCCTTCGGCCCCCTCCCCGCCCGGTCCCCCGGCGGCCCCTGCCGGGCTCCTCCGTGCCCCCGCGCCGGGCCCCGCCGCCGGCATCCGTCCCGGCAATGGCCGGAAAACCCCTCGCGCCCGGCGCTCCTCCCGCTCGCGCCCGCGCGTTCCGTCGGCGCTCCCGGCCCGCGCCCGTTCCGGACCGCCCGCGCCCTCCCCCTCCGCCGTGCGGCCCGTCCGCCACGGGCCCCGCCCTCTTCGTCCCCGCGTCCGGCGGGTACCCCTCCCTCGCGGTCCGGCCGCGGCACCGCCCCCCCCGGTGCCGCGGCGCGGCCGTGTTCCGGAACGGTTCCGGTGTCGTTGGGCAGGGGACCGTGCCGGAACGGCCTTGAGTGGAATAGACTCAAGTTTGTGCACGCTGGCTGAGTCAGCACTGGGAGACGCAGCCGAGCCCGAGGACACAGGAGGAGAACCGGACCGTGGACGCCGAGCTGACCAACCGGAGCCGGGACGCGATCAACGCGGCCAGCAGCCGGGCCGTGACCGAGGGTCACCCCGACCTCACCCCCGCCCACCTGCTCCTGGCTCTGCTCCAGGGGCAGGACAACGAGAACATCACCGATCTGCTCGCCGCCGCCGAGGCCGATCTCGCGGCCGTGCGCTCCGGCGCCGAGCGCATCCTCGCCGGGCTGCCCAGCGTGACCGGGTCCACGGTCGCCCCGCCGCAGCCCAGCCGCGAGATGCTCGCCGTGGTCGCGGACGCGCAGGCCCGCGCCCGGGAGCTGGGCGACGAGTACCTCTCCACCGAGCACCTGCTCATCGGCATCGCGGCCAAGGGCGGCGCGGCCGGTGAGGTGCTCCAGGAGCAGGGCGCCGGAGCGAAGCGGCTCCAGGAGGCATTCCGTACGACGAGAGGGGGGCGCCGCGTGACCACCGCCGATCCCGAGGGGCAGTACAAGGCGCTGGAGAAGTTCGGCACCGATCTCACCGCCGCCGCCCGCGAGGGCCGGCTCGACCCGGTCATCGGACGCGACCAGGAGATCCGGCGCGTGGTGCAGGTGCTCAGCCGCCGCACCAAGAACAACCCCGTCCTCATCGGCGAGCCCGGCGTGGGCAAGACCGCCGTCGTCGAAGGGCTCGCCCAGCGCATCGTCAAGGGCGACGTGCCGGAGTCGCTGCGCAACAAGCGGCTCGTCTCCCTGGACCTCGGCGCCATGGTCGCGGGCGCCAAGTACCGCGGCGAGTTCGAGGAGCGGCTGAAGACCGTCCTCGCCGAGATCAGGGACTCCGACGGGCAGGTCGTCACCTTCATCGACGAGCTGCACACCGTCGTCGGCGCCGGCGCGGGCGGCGACTCCGCCATGGACGCCGGGAACATGCTCAAGCCGATGCTCGCCCGCGGCGAGCTGCGCATGGTCGGCGCGACCACCCTCGACGAGTACCGGGAGCGGATCGAGAAGGACCCCGCCCTGGAGCGCCGCTTCCAGCAGGTGCTGGTGGCGGAGCCGAGCGTGGAGGACTCCATCGCCATCCTGCGCGGACTCAAGGGCCGCTACGAGGCCCACCACAAGGTGCAGATCGCGGACAGCGCGCTGGTGGCCGCCGCGACCCTCTCCGACCGCTACATCACCTCCCGCTTCCTGCCCGACAAGGCCATCGACCTGGTCGACGAGTCCGCGTCCCGGCTGCGCATGGAGATCGACTCCTCGCCGGTGGAGATCGACGAACTCCAGCGCGCCGTCGACCGGTTGAGGATGGAGGAGCTGGCCCTCGGCAGGGAGACCGACCCGGCCTCCCGCGAGCGCCTGGAACGGCTGCGCCGCGATCTCGCCGACAAGGAGGAGGAGTTGCGCGGCCTCACGGCCCGCTGGGAGAAGGAGAAGCAGTCCCTCAACCGCGTCGGCGAGCTGAAGGAACGGCTCGACGGACTGCGCGGCCAGGCCGAACGCGCCCAGCGCGACGGCGACTTCGACACCGCCTCCAAGCTGCTCTACGGCGAGATCCCGGCCCTGGAGCGCGACCTGGAGGCCGCCTCCGAGGCCGAGGAGGAGGCCGCCCGGGACACCATGGTCAAGGAGGAGGTCGGCCCGGACGACATCGCCGACGTCGTCGCCTCCTGGACCGGCATCCCCGCCGGACGGCTGATGGAGGGCGAGACCCAGAAGCTGCTGCGGATGGAGGACGAGCTGGGCAGGCGCCTCATCGGCCAGGGCGAGGCCGTCCGGGCCGTCTCCGACGCGGTGCGGCGCAGCCGCGCCGGGATCGCCGACCCCGACCGGCCCACCGGGTCCTTCCTCTTCCTCGGCCCGACCGGCGTCGGCAAGACCGAACTGGCCAAGGCGCTCGCCGACTTCCTCTTCGACGACGAGCGGGCCATGGTCCGCGTCGACATGTCGGAGTACGGCGAGAAGCACAGCGTGGCCCGGCTGGTCGGCGCCCCGCCCGGCTACGTCGGCTACGAGGAGGGCGGCCAGCTCACCGAGGCGGTGCGGCGGCGCCCGTACACCGTGGTGCTGCTGGACGAGGTGGAGAAGGCCCACCCGGAGGTCTTCGACATCCTCCTCCAGGTCCTCGACGACGGCCGGCTCACCGACGGCCAGGGCCGCACGGTCGACTTCCGCAACACCATCCTCGTCCTCACCTCCAACCTGGGCAGCCAGTACCTGGTCGACCCGGTGGCCGGGGAGGCGGAGAAGCGGGAGCAGGTGCTGGAGGTCGTCCGCGCCTCCTTCAAGCCGGAGTTCCTGAACCGGCTGGACGACCTCGTGGTCTTCTCCGCGCTCAGCAAGGAGGAGCTGGGCCGGATCGCGCGGCTCCAGACCGAGGCCCTGGCCCGGCGGCTCGCGGACCGGCGGCTCACCCTGGAGGTCACCGACGGGGCCCTGGAGTGGCTCGCCGACGAGGGCAACGACCCGGCCTACGGCGCCCGGCCGCTGCGCCGCCTGGTGCAGACCGCCATCGGCGACCGGCTCGCCCGGGAGATCCTCGCCGGGGAGATCAAGGACGGCGACACGGTCCGCGTCGACCGTTTCGGCGACGAGCTGATCGTGGGCCCGGCCGGGGGCAAGACCCTGTAGCCCGCTCCCCCGGGCGCGCGGCCCGTGCGCCCGGCCGGGTGCCGGCGCCCCTCGCGGGGACACCCGCGCGGGGCGTCCGGTGTCCGGCGCGGGCGGCCGGATCGAGCCTTCCTGCCCCGGCGGGCGTGCGGCGGGCTTGCCACCCCCCTCCCCGCATGGGGGAGGATGGCCTGATCCGTACGAAGGGAAAATCACGGTGAGCATCGACCCGTCCTCGATTCCGAACTTCGGGGGCAAGCCCGACCCGCAGCCCCAAGGACCGGCGGGCCCCGTCGTCCCGGATCAGGATCTCGTGAAGCAGCTCCTGGAACAGATGGAGCTGAAGTACGTCGTCGACGACGAGGGCGACCTCGCGGCGCCGTGGGAGCAGTTCCGCACCTACTTCATGTTCCGCGGCGAGGACGACCAGCAGGTCTTCTCGGTGCGGACGTTCTTCGACCGCCCCCACACGATCGACGTGAAGCCGCAGCTCCTGGAGTCCATCGACGACTGGAACCGGCGCACCCTGTGGCCCAAGGTCTACACCCACACCCATGACGACGGCACCGTCCGCCTCATCGGTGAGGCGCAGATGCTCATCGGCATGGGCGTCAGCCTGGAGCACTTCATCTCCTCGACCGTGAGCTGGGTGCGCGCGGCCATCGAGTTCGACCGGTGGCTGGTGGAGCAGCTCGGCCTGGAGCAGGACATCGAGGGCTCCGGCCCCGACGCGGCCGACGGGGACGACGCCTAGGGACTCCGCACCACCACCGGGAGCCCGGTACGGACGCCGGCCACCCGGGCCGACGCCCGCACCGGGCTCCCGTGTGTCTCCGGGGCGCCCGTGCCGGTGGGGCCGGCGTCAGGACGACAGGCGCTTGAGGCGGGTCACCGCCTCCTCCAGGATCTCCGTGCGCTTGCAGAAGGCGAAGCGGACGAAGGGGGCGCCCGCCTCGCGGTGGTCGTAGAAGACCGCGTTGGGGATGGCGACGACGCCCGCGCGCTCGGGCAGGGCGCGGCAGAAGGCGAAGCCGTCGCTCTCGCCCAGGGGGCGGATGTCGGTGGTGACGAAGTAGGTGCCGCTGGGGCGGAAGACGCCGAAGCCCGCCTCCGTCAGCCCCGTGACCAGCAGGTCCCGCTTGGCCCGCAGGTCCTCGCGCAGATCGGTGAAGTAGGCGTCGGGCAGGGCCAGCGCCTCGGCCACGGCGTACTGGAAGGGGCCCGACGCCACGAACGTGAGGTACTGCTTGGCCGAGCGGACCGCCGTGACGAGGGCGGGGGTGCCGGTGACCCAGCCGACCTTCCAGCCGGTGAAGGAGAAGGTCTTCCCGGCGGAGGAGATGGTCAGCGTGCGCTCGCGCATCCCCGGCAGGCCCGCCAGCGGGACGTGCCCGGGGCCGTCCAGGACCAGGTGCTCGTAGACCTCGTCGGTGACCACCAGCAGGTCGCGCTCGACGGCCAGCTCCGCGACGGCGGCCAGTTCCTCGCGGGTGAGGACGGTGCCGGTCGGGTTGTGCGGGGTGTTGAGCAGCAGCAGCCGGGTGCGGTCGGTGACCGCGTCGCGCAGTTCGTCCAGGTCGAGCCGGAAGGCGCCGTCGCGCGGGCGCAGCGTCACGGGCACACGGGTGCCGCCCGCCATGGCGATGCTCGCCGCGTACGAGTCGTAGTAGGGCTCCAGGGCCACGACCTCGTCGCCGGGCTCGACCAGGGCGAGCAGGGCGGCGGCGATGGCCTCGGTGGCCCCGGCGGTGACCAGCACCTCGGTGCCGGGGTCGTAGGAGAGGCCGTAGCGGGCGAGCTGGTGGGCGGCGACGGCCTCGCGCAGCTCGGGGACGCCGGGCCCCGGCGGGTACTGGTTGCCGCGCCCGTCGCGCAGGGCCCGTACGGCCGCTTCGCGGATCTCCTCCGGGCCGTCGGTGTCGGGGAAGCCCTGGCCCAGGTTGATCGCCCCGGTGCTCGCGGCCAGGGCGGACATCTCGGCGAAGATCGTCGTGCCGAACTCCGCGAGCCGGCGGTTGAGGAGCGGGCGGTCGCTGCGGTTCATGGCGGTCATGGCCGCCATCCTGCGCCGAAGCCCTCCGGTCCTCAACCCGCCCGTGCGGCGGGGGTGTCCGGGGGCCGCCGCGCCCGGTGCCGCGCGAGGTCCCGATCGCCTGGGCCCGCCGTGCGCGCGCCGTCCCCCGAGCTGCTTCCGCGCAGGTCAGGAGGTGTTTCGTCGCGGGTACCCTCAGAAGTTGCTCAACTCGGCTTTGAGCGGTGCGCGGGGAGGGCATCCCCGGGGCACGCAACGCGTGCGGGGCGCCCACGGGGGGCCGCTTCGGGGGAATCGGAAGGAGGATGGTGCCATGTTCCTCGGCTTCATCCTGGCGGCGATCGTCATTCTGGTGGTGTTCGGTGTCCTGTCCACGGTGCGCGGCAGGGCGTCCGCCGCGCGGGCACGGCGGGGCGGCGGTGGGCGGCGGGGAAGCCGCGTCTTGCGGTCGCGCGGTTCCCACGGCGATGCCGGCGGGGGCGGGGGATCCGACGGCGGGTCGGGCGACAGCTGGTGGGCCGGCGGCTCGGGCGACTCGTCCGGGGGCGGGCACCACGGCGGTTCGTCCTGCGGGGGAGGCTCGTCCTGCGGGGGCGGATGCGGGGGCGGCGGCGACTGACGCGGGACGGAGCCGACCGACACGGGGCGGTCGGCTCCGCCGCGCGGGCGGGTCGCACGGGGGACACGCCCGCCCGTCCGCAGCCGTACGGGACCGTGCGGGGCCGCTGCCGCTGCCGCTGCCGCAGCCCTGCCGGGCCGTTTGCCGCAGGCATGTCGGGGCGGGTCGCACGGGGCCGTACCGGCTCCGTACCGGGTATCCGGGGTGACCCACCGCCCCGGCGGTCCGGCGCGGTGGTCCCGGGGCCGGGTGCGGCCACCCGGCCCCGACCGGCGGACACGCGGGGCCATGGCCGGGCGGGCCACATCAGGTGAACCGGGCGGCCGCAGGCCATGCCCGGCGGTCCGGGCCGTGGCAGCCCGTGCCGGGCGCGTCCGGCGTCCGGCGGGGGCGGCGGCCACGGCACCTGGTCATACCCCGTGGACAGGCGGGGACATGCGCGGCGGACGCACCGGGTGAGCCGGGCGTCCATGCTCCGTCCGCGACGGTCACGGGCCGCCGTACCGGGTGGGCCGCGTCCGACGGGGGCGGCGGTCACGCGCGGCCGTGCCGGACGGCCGCACCGGGTGAGCCGGGCGGCCACGGTCCGTGCCCGGAGGGTCACGTGCCGCCGGGCGGGACCCGTCGTATCCGGCCATCTCCCGCCCGGGTCCGCCGACTCCGCGCCGCGCTCCGCCCGCGCCCGTGGCGTGGCCGGAAACGTCCGCCGGGAACGCCACCCGGCGGGCGCTCGCGCCGGGACGGCGCGCACCGTCGGAACAGGGGGCGCGCGAAGGTTGAACAAGTGAGCTGGGGAGCCCTCTGACGGATGGAAACCCTATGAAGTTGGGTAAAAACACTGTGGCGGTCCCGCAGTTCGTGATTCGCTCTCATCTATCAACCCAGCCCATCCGACGACCTGTTGACCTCTTCTGACCGGTCGAACGGGCTGACCGGGCCGCGCCCTCGGTGACAGGCGCGCCGGCCCGCTTCCTCTCCATGCGTGCCTGCGGAGCCGTTCCATGCTCACGACCCTGAAGACCTCCTACACCGATACCCGTGCCGCCGATCTCGCCTGGGCCCTCGGGCGTGAGCCACTGCCCGCGCTGGCCAGTCTCGACCTCGAACTGCGCGGCGCGAAACTTCAGTTGAGACTGCTCGGGGCGTCCCATCAAGTCCTGCTGGAGGAGGAGAGGGGCACGTGCTCGGAGACGGTGGCGTGCATTCCGGGCAGCAGCACCCCCCTCCCGCTGGGCGTGGCCAAGCGGGTGGGCGACTGGGAGTACGAGTTCGCCGCCCGGGTGGAGATGCTCACACCGGGCTCCTTCGCGGGCCGCGCCCAGGAGCTGCTGGCCCTGGTCTCCGACCATCCGCACGGCCTGATCGGGGTGTTCCCGGGCAGTCCGCACGCCTTCACGGCGCTGCTGGCGCACCGGCATGAGGGGCATGTGCACTGGCGCACCTGGCACGCCTATCCGCAGGACGGACAGCTGGTGGCGACCCGGACCAGAGTGGGGGTGCGGCTGCCGTCGGCGGCCTGGCACCGGCCGTCCGGGGTGGCGGCGGGATAAACCCGACGATGCCGGTGGACCGCAGCTCTACACGTGTGGGTGACGAAGTGCGACGGTGTCGTGACGTAACGTCACTGCGTGATCGAATCGCACGCGTCCGCCCCGCCCGGCTCCCGGGCCGCCGGGCCCGGTGACCGGGCCGACGGCGACACCGCCGCCGGCGCGGGCGCGTGCGGCGCCGGGACGGGGGACGGCCCGGCGGGTGAGGACGCGGCTGCGCCGGGAGCGGGAGCGGGTGCGGGTGCGGCCGGTGCCGGGGCGCCGGGTGTGGTGGCGGCCGGGACGGGCGGGGCCGAGGCGGGGGAGGTCGGCGCCGGGGCGGGCGAGGCAGGCGCCGGGGCGGTGCCGTGGCTGCCCGTGCGGCCGGGCACCGGGCGGTTCCTGGTGCTCGCCGGGGTGTTCGTCTGCGCCGCCTGCGGCCTGGTGTACGAGCTCGAACTCGTCGCCCTCGCCTCGTACTTGATCGGCGACTCGGTCACCCAGGCGTCCATCGTGCTGTCCGTCATGGTCTTCGCCATGGGGATCGGCTCCCTGGCCGCCAAGCGGCTGCGGAGGTACGCGGCGGCCGGGTTCGGCGCCGTCGAGGCGGTGCTGGCCCTGGTCGGCGGCTCCAGCGCGATGGCCCTCTACGCGGTCTTCGCCTGGACCGGTGGCTGGGGCGGGCTCTGGGCCGACGGACCGCGGGTGCTGCTGGTCGCCTTCTCGCTCGCCATCGGCCTGCTGATCGGCGCCGAGGTGCCGCTGCTGATGGAGCTGATCCAGCGCATCCGGCGGCAGGACGCGGGCGGCGCGGTCGCGGACCTGTTCGCGGCGGACTACGTCGGCGCGCTCGTCGGCGGCCTCGCCTTCCCCTTCGTACTGCTGCCCTTCCTGGGCCAGCTCACCGGGGCGCTGGTCACCGGCACGGTCAACGCGGCCGTCGGCGCCGCCCTGGTCCTCGGCCTGTTCCGGCGGGACCTGAGCCGCCGGGCGCGCGGGCTGCTGATCGCCGTCAACGTCGTCGTCCTCGCCGTGCTGGCCTGCGCCACCGTGCTCGCCGACGACTTCGAGCACGCCGCGCGGCGGGCGATGTTCGGGCCGGACGTCCGGGTGGCCCTGCGCACCGGGCTCCAGGAGGTCGTCCTGGCGGGCGGCACGGGCGGGCGGCCCCTCGACCTGTTCCTCGACGGCCGGTCCCGTGCCGGGGGCGGCGACGAGCGGCGCTTCCACGAGGCGCTGGTCCAGCCCGCCATGGCGGGCCCGCACGCCCGGGTGCTGATCCTCGGCGGCGGTGACGGCCTCGCCGCCCGGGAGGTGCTGCGCCACCGCGACGTGCGGCGGGTCGACCTCGTCGAGGCCGATCCGGGACTGGTGCGGCTGGCCCGGCGGGACCCGGGGCTGTCGGCGCTCAACGAGCACGCCCTCGACGACCCCCGGCTGCGCGTCGCCGGTCCCGACGCCTTCGGCCGGCTGCGCGCGACCGCCACCGGCAGCTATGACGTGGTGGTCTCGGACCTGCCGGACCCGGGCGTCACCGAGGGCACGAAGCTGTACTCGCAGGAGTTCTACGGGATCGTCCGGCGGGTGCTCGCCCCCGGCGGGCGGCTGGCCGTGCACGCGGGGCCGGTGCTGCCCCGCCCCCGGGCGTTCTGGACGGTCGACGCGACGCTCCGCGCGGCGGGGCTGCGCGCCACCGCGTACCGCCTCGCCGGCCCCGCCGCGGCGGCCCCCGGCGCGCCGGGGGACTGGGGGTTCCTGCTGGCCGCCGAGGGCGGCCGGGCTCCCGCGCTGCGCCTCCCTGCGGACGTGCGGCCGTTCACGCTCGCCCCGGGCTCCCTGGCCGCCGCCGCTGCCTCGGCCGCGGCGACCAGGGTGCCGGGGCTGCCGCCGTCGACACTGGTGCACCCGCGCCACTGACGGCACGGGGGAGCGGCGGGGCGGCCCCGGCGGCGCGGCGGACGGCGCGGGGAGCCTGGACGGCGCCCCGGAGAAGCGGGGCGCGGCGGGGGCGGTGGGGCGCGGTGGGGCCGACGACCTGGCGCTGACGGGGGGTGGGCCGGGCGCCCGGTGGGTAGGGTGCCGTGACATGGAGCACGAGGTGTTCGTTCCGGTTCCGGCCGAGCGGCTCAGGGACGCGCTGGCCGACCCCCTACGGGTCGCGCGGGCGGTCCCGGGGCTCCAGCAGGACGCCGGCGCCGAGCCCGTCGCGGGACGGCTGAAGGTGCGGGTCGGCGGCCGCTCCATCACCTACCGGGGCTCCCTGCGGGTCTTCGCGCGGGGCGACGGCGCGTACGCCGCGGAGGGCGGGGCCACCGAGTCGCGCGGCAGCGGCACCGTCGGCCTCGCCCTCACCCTGCGCGTCCGGGACGCCGACGGGGGCAGCGTGCTCACCGTCGGCGGCACGGCGACGGCGGACGGACGCGTCACGGAACTCCCCGCCGACGCGGTGGCCTCGGCCGTGACCCGGCTCCTGGAACGCTTCGCGGCGAACCTGGGCAGGGGGGCGGCCGGGGACGCGGACACGGCACGGGGCGCGTCCGGCGGGAAAGCGGTAGGGGGCGGCTCCGGGGCCGCCGGGCAGGGGGCGTCCGGGGGACCGGCGCCCACCGGGGCGGAATCCGGCGAGCCGGACGGCCCGGGTGCCGGGGATGCCGCCGCCGGCTCGGACGCCGACTCCGGGTCCCGTCCCGCCACCGACGGTGGGACCGGATCGCCCACGGGCGACACCCCCGCCGCCCGGACCGGGGACGGTTCCGGGAACGGCCCGGAGGCCGACTCGGGGGACGGCCCGGAGACCGATTCCGGGGCTTCCTCCGAGGGCTCCGGCCCCGATGCCGAGCCCACCCCCGACTCGGACTCCGATTCCGATTCCGACTCCACCGGGCGGCCCTCCGTCTTCGACACCGAGGTGCCCCCGTCCTCCCCCGGCCGCGGGGGCGCCGGCACGTCCGGGGCCCCCGGTACTCCGGACGCCCCCGTCCCGCCCGCCGAGGCCGCGCACGCCCGGCGGACGATGATCGGCCGCAGCGCCGAGGAGGTCGACCACGCGCCGCCCCGGGGCCGCTACGCGCCCGTCCCCGCCCCCGAGGCGACCGGTGCCGCGAGTCCCCTGCGCTGGGCGGCCCCGGCGGCCGCGCTCGCCGTGGTCTCGGCGGTCGTGGTCGGCCGGGCGCTGCGCAAGCGCCGCTGAGCCGGTCCGCGCACACCGCGGCGGCACCGTCGCGCCCCCGGCGGCGAACCGGCTCCGGGGCCCGCACGGAGCCCCCGGGCGGGACGGCTTCACCGGACCCCGGTCCACTCCGCCCCGTTCCCGCCCGCCCCGGCAGGCCCCCGGCAGCGACGGGCATCCGTGCGGCGGCCGGGGGCGCCCTGATCACCCCAGTAGGGTCGGGGCGTGAGCAACGAACCCATCACGCTGACCGCGGGCGACGCGGAGGTGACCGTGCTGCCGGGCGACGGCGGCCGGATCGGCGGGCTCCGCGTCGGCGGCACCGAACTGCTCCGCCAGGGCGAGCGCTACGGCTGCTTCCCGATGGCCCCCTGGTGCGGCCGGATCCGCGAGGGCCGTTTCCAGGACGGCGCCGTGGTCCACCGGATGCCGCTGAACGCCCCGCCGCACGCCATCCACGGCACCGCCCGCGACGGCGCCTGGCGCACCGCCCGCGTCACCGCCGACGAGGCCGTCCTCACCCACGACCTCACCGACCCCTGGCCGTACACCGGCCGGGTCACCCAGGTGATCGCCCTGGACCGGGACTCCCTGACGCTGACCATGTCCGTGGAGACGTACGAGTCCTCGTTCCCCGCGCAGCTCGGCTGGCACCCCTGGTTCCGCCGCGCCCTGGACGGCGCGGACGTGCGGCTCTCCTTCGACCCGGCGTGGCAGGAGGAGCGCGGCCCCGACCACCTGCCCACCGGCAGGCGCGTCGAGCCCGGGCCGGGTCCCTGGGACGACTGCTTCGGCATGCCCGACGGCGTCGACGTGACCCTGACCTGGCCCGGCCGGCTGGAGCTGCGGGTGACCAGTCCCGAGCGGTGGGCCGTCGTCTACGACGAGCAGGAGGCCGCCGTCTGCGTGGAGCCGCAGACCGGGCCGCCCAACGGGCTGAACACCCTTCCGCGCCTGGTCACACCGCTGGAGCCGCTGGAGGCCGCGACGACCTGGCGCTGGCGGCGGCTCTAAGCTGGCCACCATGACAGACGTTCGCGGCGCACTGCTGCAGCAGATCAAGGACAAGGCCGTGGTGCACGGCAGGGTGACCCTCTCCTCGGGCCTGGAAGCCGACTACTACGTCGACCTGCGCCGCATCACCCTCGACGGAGAGGCCGCCCCGCTGGTCGGCCAGGTGCTCCTCGACCTGACCGCCGACCTGGACTTCGACGCCGTCGGCGGGCTGACGCTGGGCGCCGACCCGGTCGCCGGGAGCATGCTGCACGCCGCCGCCGCGCGGGGCCGCCGGCTGGACGCCTTCGTGGTCCGCAAGACCGCCAAGACGCACGGCATGCAGCGCCGGGTCGAGGGTCCCGGGATCAAGGGCCGCCGGGTGGTCGTCGTCGAGGACACCTCCACCACCGGCGGCTCGCCGCTCACCGCCGTCGAGGCCGTGCGCGAGGCCGGTGCCGAGGTCGTCGCCGTCGTCACGATCGTCGACCGGGCGACGGGCGCCGCCGAGAAGATCGAGCGGGGCGCCGGGGTGCCCTACCGGTACGCGTTCGGCAAGGACGAGCTGGGGCTGGACTGACGCCCCGTGCCCGCATCCGGCGGGCGTCCGTGGACGCCCGCTCGGAGTATCCCCCTCCGTCTGGGAGGATGGGGCCGACGATGACGTCGCACCCAAGGTTCAGGTCAGGGCCGTAAAGAAACGTACCGAGTCGCGTCGACTCAGGTGTACGTGCCCACCCGCACATACAAGGAGCGGACACATGCCCATCGCAACTCCCGAGGTCTACAACGAGATGCTGGACCGGGCGAAGGCCGGCAGGTTCGCCTACCCGGCCATCAACGTGACCTCCTCCCAGACGCTCCACGCGGCGCTGCGCGGCTTCGCCGAGGCGGAGAGCGACGGCATCGTCCAGATCTCCACCGGCGGCGCCGAGTTCCTGGGCGGCCAGCACAACAAGGACATGGTGACCGGCGCCGTCGCGCTGGCCGAGTTCGCGCACATCGTCGCCGCGAAGTACGACGTCACCATCGCCCTGCACACCGACCACTGCCCGAAGGACAAGCTCGACGGGTACGTGCGCCCGCTGCTGGCCGTCTCCGAGGAGCGGGTGAAGGCCGGCCGCGACCCGCTGTTCCAGTCCCACATGTGGGACGGCTCGGCGGAGACGCTGACCGACAACCTGGCCCTCGCCCAGGAGCTGCTGGAGCGCGCCCGCGCCGCGAAGATCATCCTTGAGGTCGAGATCACCCCGACCGGCGGCGAGGAGGACGGCGTCTCGCACGAGATCAACGACTCGCTGTACACCACGGTCGACGACGCGGTCCGCACCGTCGAGGCGCTCGGTCTCGGCGAGAAGGGCCGCTACCTGCTGGCCGCCTCCTTCGGCAACGTGCACGGCGTGTACAAGCCGGGCAACGTGGTGCTCCGCCCCGAGCTGCTCAAGGAGCTGAACGAGGGCGTCGCCGCGAAGTACGGCCGCCCGGCCGGCAGCAAGCCGTTCGACTTCGTCTTCCACGGCGGCTCCGGCTCCTCCGCGGAGGAGATCGCGACGGCGCTGGAGAACGGCGTGGTCAAGATGAACATCGACACCGACACCCAGTACGCCTTCACGCGTCCGGTCGTCGGCCACGTGTTCACCAACTACGACGGCGTCCTGAAGGTCGACGGCGAGGTCGGCGACAAGAAGACCTACGACCCGCGCACCTGGGGCAAGCTGGCCGAGGCGGGCATGGCGGCCCGCGTCGTCGAGGCCTGCGGCCACCTGCGCTCGGCGGGCACCCGGATCAAGTAGTCCGCGCACCGCACGGGGCCCGGCACCGCACCGCGCGGCGCCGGGCCCCGTCGCGTCCCGGGCGGGACCGCGTGCCCGGCGCGCCGCCGGATGGCGCAGACTGGGCCCCATGGCCATTCACGAGAACCTCCTCGGGGGACCGCCCCCGACCCTCCTGCCCGACGACCCCGGCCCGCGCGAGCTGCTGGCCTCCGGCACCGACGCCGCCGAGGTCGCGGCGCAGTACCCCACCTCCTCGCTGGCCTGGGCCCGGCTCGCCGACGAGGCGTTCGAGCGGGGCGCCGCCGTCGAGTCGTACGCCTACGCCCGCACCGGCTACCACCGCGGCCTGGACTCCCTGCGCCGCAGCGGCTGGAAGGGGCACGGCCCGGTGCCGTGGGAGCACGAGCCGAACCGCGGCTTCCTGCGCGCCCTGCACGCACTCGCGCGCGCCGCGCGGGCGATCGGGGAGACCGAGGAGCACGAGCGCTGCGCCGGATTCCTGCGCGACTCCTCGGCCGAGGCGGCCGACGTCCTGGGCTGAGGCGCGCACCGCGGGGCCCGCGGGGAGCGGGCCTTGCGGTTTCCTGCGAGGATTGCCGAGTATGCCGGTGGGGACCGGGGCCCCGTGCCGGTAACGGCAGGGCGGACCGCTACCCGAAAGCACGCAGGAGACAGCGATGTCCCACGAGGCCCCGAACCTCGACTTCGAGGGCAGCACGCCGTACGAGGACTACGTCAAGGCGGACGTGCTCACCCATCTCCAGCACACCCTCTCCGACGATCCCGGGGAGATGGTCTTCCTGGTCACGACCCAGGTCATGGAGCTGTGGTTCACCGTCATCGTCCACGAGTGGGAGACCGCGGCCCGCGCCCTGCGCGAGGACCGGGTGGACGGGGCGACGGACGCGCTGAGGCGCTCGGCGCACGAGCTGGAGGCGCTGAACGCCTCCTGGAAGCCGCTCGCGCGGCTCACCCCGGCGCAGTTCAACTCCTACCGCGGGGCCCTCGGCGAGGGGTCCGGCTTCCAGTCGGCCATGTACCGCCGGATGGAGTTCCTGCTCGGCGACAAGTCCGCGTCCATGCTCGTCCCGCACCGGGGCTCGCCCCGCGTCCACGACGAGCTGGAGAAGGCGCTGCACCAGCCGGGCCTGTACGACGAGGTGGTCCGCCACCTCGCCCGGCAGGGCCACGCGATCCCGGACGCCGTGCTGTCCCGCGACGTCACCCGCAGGTACGAGCCGTCGCCCGAGGTGGAGGCGGCCTGGACGGAGATCTACGCCGGTGACGCCGGGGCCGACGCGGCCCGGCTGGGCGAGGCCCTGACCGACGTGGCCGAACTGGTCTGGCGGTGGCGCAACGACCATCTGGTCGCCACCCGCCGCGCGATGGGCTCCAAGACCGGCACCGGCGGCTCCGCCGGGGTCTCCTGGCTGGAGAAGCGGGCCCGCAACCAGGTGTTCCCCGAGCTGTGGACGGCGAGGTCCCATGTCTGAGCTGCTGAGCGAGGCGGAGGCGCGGGACGCCGCCGACGGGCTCGCCGGGCTGCGCGACCGCTTCGTGCTGGACGGCGCGGTCTATCTGGACGGCAACTCCCTGGGCGCCCTGCCCGCGCATGTCCCCGCCCGGATGGAGGACGTGATCCGCCGCCAGTGGGGCGGACTGCGCATCCGCTCCTGGACGGAGGGCGGCTGGTGGACCGCGCCCGAGCGGGTCGGCGACCGGATCGCCCCGCTGGTCGGCGCGGCGGCCGGGCAGACCGTGGTGGGCGACTCCACCAGCGTGAACGTCTTCAAGGCGCTGGTCGCCGCCGTGCGCATGGCCCGGGAGGACGGGGGCGGCCGGGACGAGATCCTCGTCGACGCCACCACCTTCCCCACCGACGGCTACATCGCCGCCTCGGCGGCCCGGCTGACGGACTGCCGGCTGCGGCCGGTCGCCCCGGCCGAGGTGCCGTCGGCGCTGGGCGGGCGCACCGCCGCGGTGCTGCTCAACCACGTCGACTACCGCACCGGGCGGCTGCACGACCTGCCCGCGCTCACGGCCGCCGCGCACGCCGCGGGGGCGTACACCGTGTGGGACCTGTGCCACAGCGCGGGCGCCCTGCCGGTGGGGCTGGACGCGCACGGAGTGGACCTGGCGGTCGGCTGCACCTACAAGTACCTGAACGGCGGGCCCGGTTCGCCCGCCTTCCTGTACGTCCGCCGGGACCTCCAGGACCGCTTCGACTCCCCGCTGCCCGGCTGGAACTCGCACGCCGAGCCGTTCGGGATGCGGCCCGGGTACGAGCCCGCGGAGGGCGCCCTGCGCGGCCGGGTCGGCACGCCGGACATCCTCTCGCTGCTCGCCCTGGAGGCGGCGCTGGAGGTGTGGGACGGGGTGTCCGTGGCGGCGGTGCGGGCCAAGTCCCTCGCCCTGACGGACTTCTTCCTGCGCTGCGTCGGGGAGTACGTGCCCGCGGGGCGGGTCGAGTCCGTCACCCCCGGGGCGCACGCCGAGCGCGGCAGCCAGGTGGCGCTGCGCTGCCCGTCGGACGCGGGCGGCGTGATGCGGCGGCTGATCGGGCGCGGCGTGGTGGGGGACCACCGCGCGCCCGACATCCTCCGCTTCGGCTTCACCCCGCTGTACGTGGGCTTCGCGGACGCGGAGCGGGCCGCGCGGGTGCTGGCGGAGGTGGTGGAGGTGGCGGACTGAGCGGCGCGGGGCCGCGTCCGCCGGGGCGGTGAGCCGCGGCGCGGGGCGTACCCGGCGGGGGCGGGCCGCGCCTACCCGGCGGGGGCGGGCCGCGCCGCCGGGTACGCGCGCCGGGCGGCTCACGGGGCCGTGCCGGGCGGCTCACCGTGCCGCGCGGTGCGGCGCGTTCGCCGCGGGCGGGTGCCCGGTCCGCCGTCGGAGCGGGCGGCGCCGGAGCGGGGGACGCCGCCGCTCCGGGTGCGGCGCCCCGCGCTCGTCCCGAGTCCCTGACGCCCGTCCGTCCCGAGTCCGCCGAGCCCCCCGCGCGGCCCGCGTCCGGGTCCGTCCGGCGCCTGTCCTGCTCGGGGGCCGGGGCGGCGGGCTCAGGCCCGCGTGGGGCGGCGGACCCGGCGCGGGGCCGTGGCGCGGGGACCGTGGCGCGGGGGTGTGCCCGCCCTCGTGCGGAGGGCGGTCCGGGGCGTTCCGGCCACCCCTCACCCTGCGTGACATCCGTGTGTTCGCGCACGTCATCGGCCTGATACCGTCCCGCCATCGGCCGAGTCCCCCACCACGGTCCGTCAACACCGTTCCCCCGCTGAGAGGTTGACCATGCCGGACGCCGCAGAACCGGGTACCGCCGCCGCGCGGGACGCCGCGGAGGAGAGGGCAGCCCTCTCCCGCCCGCCCGTCGACCCCGACCTCACCTGCGCGTACGGCGGTCATCCGGACCAGGTGATCGACCTCTACGCGCCGCGCGGCACGGTCGGCGCGGGCGGTCCGGCGCCCGTGGTGGCGGTGCTGCACGGCGGCGCGTGGCGGGCCCCGTACGACCGGCGGCACGTCAGCCCCTTCGCCGGGTTCCTGGCCGGCCGGGGCTTCGCCGTGGCCAGCGTCGAGTACCGGCGCGGCGCGGAGGGGGCGGCGGGCGGCGGCCCGGTCGCCGGACGCTGGCCCGACACCTTCGACGACGTCGCCGCCGCCCTGGACGCCCTGCCCGCGCTGGTCCGGGAGCACCTGCCCGCGGCCGATCCGCGCCGCACGGTGCTCACCGGGCACTCGGCGGGCGCCCACCTGGCCCTCTGGGCCGCCGCCCGGCACGTACTGCCCGCCGACGCGCCCTGGCGCACCGACCGCCCGGCGCCCCTGCGCGGGGTGGTGGCACTGGCCCCGATCGCGGACTTCGAGGTCGCCTCCAAGCTCGGCGTGTGCGGTGGAGCGGTGCGCCAACTGCTGGGCGGGGAGGCACTGTTCGAGCAGCGGAGGCCCTGTGCCGACCCCGCGCTGCTGCTGCCCACCGGCATCGCGACCACCCTCGTCCAGGGCCGGGCCGACGTGGTCGTGCCGCAGGCGGTGGCGGAGGCGTACGCCGACGCCGCGGCGCGGGCCGGCGAGGTGGTGGGCGTGACCCTGCTGGAGGACGTGGGCCACTTCCCGCTGATCGACCCGGCGGCGGACGCCTGCGCGGTGGTGGCCGAGGAGATCGCCCAACTCGCCTGGTGACACAGGCCGTCGGGGCTCCGGCGAAGCGGCCCCGTACCCCCCGTAGTACCTGAGAGCTACGCGGCGGGTGAGTCCCCCGGCGGGACGCCGGTTACCCCGCCCGCTCCCTAACGTCCCTTCCACGGGGCCCGGTCGGCGGGTCCCCGGGAGGGGGCGGTCATGGGACGGGGCGGCGCGGCGCGGTGGCGGCGACGGTGGCCGGGGGTGCGGCGCGGCGCGTCGGCCGTGCTGATCGCCGGTGCCCTGGTGGTGCCGCTGTCCGCCGCCGCGCGGCCCGGGGTGCCCGCCCCGGCCCCGGCCGCGCCCGCCGCCCCGACGGCGGCCACCCTGGAGCGGACCTACGCCGCGCACCGGGCCAACGCCGCCGAGGCGTCCCGGATGGCGGCCGGACACGGCGACCGCCGCCGCGCGGCGGCGGACCGGGCGCTGGCCGCGCCCTCCCGGCACCTGCTCGCCTTCGACGGCCGGGGCGCGGGGCTGGTCACGGAGGTGCTCGGCGACCTGGCCCGCGCCGACCGCGTCGCCGTCCTGGTCCCCGGCGCCGACACCGGCCTCGACAGCTACGGCCGGTTCCGCGCCGCCGCCCTCGCCCTGCACCGGCGACTGGCCGCCGACGCCCCCGACGGGGTCCGCACGGCGGTGGTGGCCTGGCTCGGCTACGCCACCCCCGGCACGGTCAGCGCCGCCGTCGTCACCACCGGCCGCGCCGACGAGGCCGCCCCCGCGCTGCGCGCCCTCGTCGGCACCCTGCGCGGGGTGACCCGGCCCGGCACCCCGATCGCGCTGCTCTGCCACTCCTACGGCTCGGTCGTCTGCGGCCGGGCCGCACCCGGCCTGGACGTCGGCGACATCGTCCTCGTCGGCAGCCCCGGCACCGGCGCGGACACCGCCGCCGGGCTGGGCGGGCGGGCCCGCATCTGGGCGGCCCGGAGCGGCGGCGACTGGACGCGGCACGTGCCGCACACCCGTGCCGCCCTGTTCGGCGCCACCGTCGGCTTCGGCGCCGACCCGGTCTCCCCGGGGTTCGGCGCCCGGGTCTTCGACGCGGGCCACGGCGGCCACGGCGACTACTTCGCCCCCGGCTCCCGCTCCCTCGCCAACCTCGCCCGCATCACCCTCGGCACGTTCCCGGAGGCCCCCGATGCCTGACACCCGCCGTCCGACCCGTTTCACCCGCCCGTCCCCCGCTTCCGCTTCCGCGTCCGTGCCCGGGTGCGCGGCGCCCGGCGGGGGAGCGGGCGCCGCCGTCCCCCGGTCCGGCCCCGTGGCGCGTGCCGTCGGCGGGGTGCGGGGCCGGGTGGGGCGGGCCGCCGGGCGGATCGGCGCCGCCACGCCCCCCTCCCGGGACCGGGCCGTGGACGCGTTGCGGGCCTGCGCCGTGCTCGGGGTCGTCCTCGGCCACTGGCTGGTGACCGCGCTGGTCGCCGACGGCGGGGACCTCCGTACGGCCAGTCCGCTGGGGTCCATGCCATGGCTCTCCCCGGTCTCCTGGACCTTCCAGACCCTCGCCGTCTTCTTCCTGGTCGGCGGCCATGTCGCCACCCGCGGGTACGCGGCGGCACGGGCCCGGGGCACCGGCTACGGGCGGTGGCTGCGGGCCCGGCTGGCGCGGCTGTTCCGCCCGGCCGGGGTGCTGCTCGCGCTGTGGACGGCGGTGGCCGCGGCGCTGCTGCTGAGCGGCGCCGCGTATCCGACGGTCCGCACGCTGGTGAAGCTGGCGCTCTCCCCCCTGTGGTTCCTGCTGGTCTTCGCGGCGCTCACGGCGGCGACCCCGCTGCTGGCCCGGCTGCACCCGCTGTGGCCGCTGGCCGTCGTCCTCCACGTCGATCTGGTGCGCTTCGGGCTCGGAGGTCCCGAGGGGCTCGGCTGGATCAACCTCGCCGCGGGCTGGCTGGTGCCGTACACCCTGGGCGCCGCCTGGACCCGGGGGGAGCTGGAGCGGCGCTCCACCGGTCTGCTGCTGCTGGGCGGCGGCGCCGCGGCGACCGCGGGGCTGGTGGCCTGGGCGGGCTACCCGGCGGCCATGGTCGGGGTGCCGGGCGCCGCCGTCTCCAACCTGAACCCGCCGACGCTCGCCGCCGTCACCTTCGGCCTCGCCCAGTGCGGACTGGCGCTGCTGCTGCGCGAGCGGCTGGGCCGGGCGATGCGCCGCCCCGTGGCCTGGGCGGCGGTGGCGCTGCTCAACCTGTCCGCGATGACGGTCTTCCTGTGGCACCAGACGGCCCTGATGGCGACCACCGTCACCGGGCTCCCCGCGGGCCCCCTGCCCGGACTGCACACCCCGCCCGACGGCCCCGGCTGGATCGCCGCCCGGCTGCTCTGGCTGCCGGTGTTCGCGCTGGTCCTGGCCGTCTGCGGGAGCGCCTTCCGCCGTGCCGGGCACGGCCCCGGCCGCCGCGCGCCGCGCCCCGGCCCGGGGCGCTCCGGGCGGGCGGCCCGCGACGAGACGGCCCTTAGGGTGGCGGCGTGAGGGGATGGGGAAGTACGCGGGCCCGCGCGTGGGCCGGGCGCCGGCTGCGGATGCTGCGCGACGACCTGGGGACGGTGCGGACGGACCCGCTGCCGCCGTCCGTCTGGCTGCGCTGGGTCCCGCACGGCGTCGTCTGCCTGGCCGCCCTGGGGGTGCTCATCGGCGACACGGCCCAGCTCAGGGAGCACGGCGGGCTGGACGGCGGCACCGCCGCCCTGTTCGCCCTCGCCGAGGCCGGCGCCATGGTGCTGGCGCTGCGGCGGCCGGTCCCGGCGTGGTGGCTGTCGCTCGGGTCGATGGCACTGGCGGCCTGGCTGGTCAGGGGCGGCACGGAGGCCGGCGGCACCCTCTTCACCTGGCCCTGGACGGCCGCCGGGCTGATCGCGCACCTCTTCGTGCTGCTGCTGCTCTCGCTGCGGGTGCCCGCCCGGGCGGCCCTGGAGGCGCTGGCGCTGACGGTGCTGGTCACCTGGTTCTACACGGGGGTGCTGGCCACCGGCGCCTACCAGCCGACCGGGGCGCTGTCCGTCGCCCTGTCCGCGGTCGTCGTCGTCCTCGCCACCGCGCTGCGCGGGCGCCGCGAGGCCCGTTCGGCGCTCGCCCGGCAGACCACGCTCACCGCGGAGGAGCGCGCGCGGCGCACCCTGCTGGAGGAGCGCAGCCGGATCGCGCGCGAGCTGCACGACGTGGTCGCCCACCACATGTCGGTGATCTCCATCCAGGCCCAGGTCGCCCCCCATCTGGTGACGGACCCGCCCGAGGAGCTGCGGGAGAACCTGGAGGGCATCCGGCGCAACGCGGTGGAGGCGCTCACCGAACTGCGCCGGGTCCTCGGTGTCCTGCGCTCGGAGGAGACCGGCGCCGCCGGGGACCCGCTCGCGTCCGCGCCGGGCGGGGGAGGGCGGGGGACCACGGCGGACACCGCCGGGCCCCATGCCCCGCAGCCCACCCTGGACCGGCTCGACGCCCTGCTGGAGAATGTCCGGGCGGCCGGGCTGGACGTCACCTCCACCACCGCCGGGGAGCGCCGCCCGCTGCCGCCGGGGGTGGAGCTGTCGGCGTACCGGATCGTGCAGGAGGCGCTGAGCAACACCCTGCGGCACGCGCCCGGCGCCACCGCCCGGCTGCACCTCGCGTACCGCCGGGACGGGCTGGAGGTGGAGGTGGCCAACACCCGTGCCGCGCGGCGGCCGGCCCCGACTCCGGGGGCGGGGCACGGGCTGCTGGGCATGCGGGAGCGGGTGGCGATGCTGGGGGGCCGGATGACGGCCGGCCCGAGGGATGACGGAGGCTACGGGGTGACGGTGTTCCTGCCGGGCACCGGGGCGTACGAGGGGGAAGCGTGAGCATCCGGGTACTGATCGCGGACGACCAGCAGATGGTCCGGCAGGGCTTCACCGTGCTGCTCGGCGCCGAGGACGGCATCGAGGTCGTCGGCCAGGCGGTGGACGGGCTGGAGGCGGTCGGCCTGGCCGGGCGGCTCTCGCCGGACGTCGTCCTGATGGACATCCGCATGCCCGGCATGGACGGCATCGAGGCGACCCGCCGGATCACCGCCGCCGCCCCCGGGACCGGGGTGCTGGTGCTGACCACCTTCGACCTCGACGAGTACGTCTACGAGGCGCTGCGCGCGGGCGCCTCCGGGTTCCTGCTGAAGGACGCGTCGGCGGCGCAACTGGCGGAGGCGGTGCGGGTGGTGGCGGCCGGTGACGCGCTGCTGGCGCCCGCCGTCACCCGGCGGCTGATCGCCGAGTTCGCCCGGCTGGACGGCGGCCCCGGGGCCCCGCCGACGCGGCGGGTGGGGGAGCTGACGGAGCGGGAGACGGAGGTGCTGGTGCTGATCGCCCGGGGGCTGTCCAACGCGGAGATCGCCGGGCGGCTGGTGGTCGCCGAGCAGACGGTGAAGACGCACGTGGGCCGCATCCTGGTGAAGCTGGGGCTGCGGGACCGCACCCAGGCGGCCGTCTTCGCGTACGAGTCGGGAGTGGTGCGCCCGGCGGGCCCCTGACCGGCACCGGCGGGCACCCCGGGCGGGAGGTCCGGCGGGCGCCCCGGGCAAGTGGCCCGGCGGGCGCCCTGGACACGTGGTCCGATGGGCGCCGCCGCCGGCTCGGGCGCCGGGTGGCGGCGGTACGGCTTCGCTCCGGGGCGCGGGACTTCGGCGCGGGCTCCGGGGGCGGGGTCCGGGTGGACGGCGCGGTACGGCGGTACGGCTTCGGCGGGGCGGGACTTCGGCGCGGGTCCCGGGAACGCCGGTCCGGCGGCGCGCCTTTCGGCGGCGCGGGCCCCGGCCGCGTGGCTCCGGCGGGCGGCGGAGGGATCCGCTCCTGCTCCGGCGCGGCTCCGGCGGGCGGCGGCGCGGCTCCGCCCGGCCCCTGCCCCGGCGCGGGTCCGCCGGGGCGGGGCGCGGTGGTGGAACGGGCCCCGGGCGCGGGCGCGTAGTACCTGAGACGGATGCCGCGGAACCCCCCTCGCAGGGGACGACGCCGCCCCCGTCCCCGCATACCGTGGGGAAGGTGACCGACACGACGCAGACGAGGACCGCGCCCCCGGGGGAGGCCAGGTACCGGGGCCCCGAGCACCGGCTGGCGGTGAACACCCTGGAAGGGATGCGCGGGGTGCTGATGACGGACGCCTTCGCCCACCGCCCGCTGGCCCCCCTGGCCGAGGACGGCGCGCTGCTCCGCCGCCTGCCCGCCGGGATGCGCGGGGGCGCGAGGCACCTCCCGTTCGGCCTCGTGTGCCTGCTGGCGCTGCTGGTCCTCTGGCTCGGCGTGGTGGCGGACGGCCCCTACGGCGGGTTCTCCCTGCTGCTGCTGGGCGGTCTGCTGTGCGGGGTGCCGGTGCTGATGACGGCCGTCCGCCCGGTCGGCGCGTTCTGGCTGTCGGTCGCGGCGGCACCGCTGGCCACGCTGGTCGGGACCACGGAGGGCGAATGGCCGTGGCTGCCCGGCACGTTCACCTCCCATCTGCTGGTGCTGGTGATCGTGGCGCTGCGGACCGACCCCCGCACCATCGCCTGGATGTGGGCGGCGACCGCGGTCTACGGCCTGTTGGTGCAGTCCGCGCTGGGCGGCGGCCATCCCTCCGCCAACACCGCCTCGATGCTGGTCCTGTCGGCGCTGGTGCTGCTGGCCGTCTCCCTCTGGCACATCCGCCGCAGGGCCCGCGAGGAGGTGACCGCGCAGCAGTCCGTCACCGAGCACGAGCGGTCCCGGCGCACCCTGCTGGAGGAGCGCACCACCATCGCCCGGGAGCTGCACGACGTGGTCGCGCACCACATGTCCGTCGTCGCCGTCCAGGCCGAGGCCGCGCCCTACCGGGTGCAGGACCCGCCGGAGGAGCTGGAGCGGGCGTTCGCCGTCATCCGGGAGAACGCGGTGGCCGCCCTGACCGAGCTGCGCCGGGTCCTCGGGGTGGTCCGCGCCGAGGAGTACGAGGTCCCCGACGCCCCGCAGCCCACGCTGGCCGACCTGGAGGCCCTGCTCGCCAACGTGGCCGCCGCCGGTCTCGCCGTCGACCGGGCGGTGACCGGCGCGGTGCGCGAACTGCCGCCGGGGGTGGAGCTGTCGGCGTACCGGATCGTGCAGGAGGCGCTGAGCAACACCCTGCGGCACGCGCCCGGCGCCGGTGCCCGGGTCGAACTCTCCTACGTCCTCGGCGGCCTGGGCCTGCGGATCGTCAACGGCCCCGCCCCGGGGGGCCGTCCGTCCCGGCCGTCGCCCGGCGCGGGCCACGGGATCACCGGCATGCGGGAGCGGGTGGCGATGCTGAACGGCGAGATGACGGCAGGCCCCGCCGACGACGGCGGGTACGAGGTGGCGGTGTTCCTGCCGGTCACCGCGGTCCCGGCGGAGGCGGCGTGAGCATCCGGGTCCTGGTCGCCGACGACCAGATGATGGTCCGCGAGGGGTTCTCGGTCCTGCTGAACGCGATGCCGGACATCGAGGTCGCCGGGGAGGCGGTCAACGGACGGGACGCGGTGGACAAGGTCCGCGCGCTCGCCCCGGACGTGGTCCTGATGGACATCCGCATGCCCGAGCTGAACGGCATCGGGGCGACCCGGGAGATCGTCGCCGCCGGCACCGCGACCAAGGTCCTCGTGCTGACCACGTTCGACCTCGACGAGTACGTCTACCAGGCGCTGCGCGCGGGCGCCTCGGGCTTCCTGCTCAAGGACGCGTCGGCGCGCCAGCTCGCGGAGGGCGTCCGGGTGGTGGCGGCCGGGGAGTCCCTCCTCGCGCCGTCCGTGACCCGGCGGCTGATCACCGAGTTCGCCCGGCTGTCCGACGCCCCGCGCCCCCTGGCCGCGGCGCGGGCGGCGTACGGCGGGCTGACCGAGCGGGAGACGGAGGTGCTGGTGCTGATCGCCCAGGGCCTGTCCAACGCGGAGATCGCCGGGCTGCTGGTGGTCGCGGAGTCCACCGTCAAGACCCATGTCAGCCGCGTCCTGGTCAAGCTGGGCCTGCGCGACCGCACCCAGGCCGCGGTCTTCGCCTACGAGGCCCGCCTGGTCACCCCCCGCTGACCACCCCGGGTCCGCTCCGCCCCGGGTCCGCCCCGGCTTGTGCCCGCTCTGGCTCGGGTCCGCTCCGGCTCGTACCCGCCCCGCTCCGCCTTGGATCGGGTCCGCCCCCTGCTCAGCCCTGGTCAGGCTCTCCGGGCCTGGCCTCGGGCCCTCCGGCCCCTTCCGGGCCTCCGGCCCCTTCCGGGCCCCCGGCCCTTCCGGGCCCCTCGGGCTCCCCGGCCCCCTCCGGCCCCCGGGCCCCCCGGGCCCCCCCCGGGCCCCCCGGGCCCCCCGGGCCCCTCCGGTCCTGGCCTCCGGCCCCGGGTCGCCTGGTCGGCGCCTCGGCCCGGTCCGCTTCCGATCCAGGTCCAGCCCCCGGGGCGCGGCGGCGCGGCCTTCCCGCGCCCCGGGGCCCACTCACCCGCCCCGGAAGGCCGGGGCGGCGGGATCCCCGCGTCCGGGTTCGCCGGGCTCCGGGCAGGAGCCCGGCATCCTGCGCCTCGGCCCGGTCCGGCCTTCGCTCCCGGCCCGGTTCCGTGGGCGGCCTGCGTCCCAGCCCGGGCTCGGTCCGTCCCGCCCCCGCTCGGTCCGTCCCGGCCCCGGCTCGGTCCGTCCCGCCCCGGCCCCCGCCCCGGCCCCCGGCCCGGCCCGCCCCGGCCCCCGCCCCACCGCCGGCGGCAGGACGTACGGCCCCCCGCGTCCGGGTTCGTCCGGCTCTGGGCAGGGGCCCGGGTCAGGGCTTATGGTCCGTTTCATGACGGCTGAAAGCGATCTTGCGTTCGACCCGTGGGACCCCGGCTTCGTCGCCGACCCCTACCCCGCCTTCGCCGAGCTGCGGGAGCGGGGCCGGGTGCACTACTACGCGCCGACGGACCAGTGGCTCGTCCCGCACCACGCCGACGTCTCGGCGCTGCTGCGGGACCGGCGGCTGGGGCGGACGTATCTGCACCGCTTCAACCACGAGGAGTTCGGCCGCACCCCGCCCCCGCCCGAGCAGGAGCCGTTCCACACGCTCAACGACCACGGCATGCTCGACCTGGAGCCGCCGGACCACACCCGTATCCGGCGGCTGGTGACCAAGGCGTTCACCCCGCGCACGGTGGAGCGGCTGCGGCCGTACGTCCGGCGGCTCGCGGACGACCTCGTGGACCGCCTGGTCGAGGCCGGGGGCGGCGACCTCCAGCGCGACCTGGCCGAGCCGCTGCCGGTCGCCGTGATCGCCGAGATGCTCGGCATCCCCGAGGCGGACCGGGCCCCGCTGCGCCCCTGGTCGGCCGACATCTGCGGGATGTACGAGCTGAACCCGTCCGGGGACGCGGCGGCCAGGGCGGTGCGCGCCTCCGTCGAGTTCTCCGACTACCTGCGCGCCCTGATCGCCGAGCGCCGCCGCACGCCCGGCGACGACCTCGTCTCCGGTCTGATCGCCGCCCACGACGAGGACGACGACCGGCTCACCGAGCAGGAGATGATCTCGACCTGCGTCCTGCTGCTGAACGCGGGCCACGAGGCCACGGTGAACGGCACGGTCAACGGCTGGTGGTCGCTGTTCCGGAACCCGGACCAGCTCGCCGCCCTGCGCGCCGACCACTCCCTCGTCCCGAGCGCCGTCGAGGAGCTGCTGCGCTACGACACCCCGCTCCAGCTCTTCGAGCGCTGGGTGCTGGACGACATCGAGATCGACGGGACGACGATCCCCCGCGGCGCGGAGATCGCGATGCTGTTCGGCTCCGCCAACCACGACCCCGCCGCCTTCGCCGACCCGGGCCGCCTCGACCTGACCCGCCGGGACAACCCGCACATCTCCTTCAGCGCGGGCATCCACTACTGCATCGGCGCCCCGCTCGCCCGGATCGAACTGGCCGCCTCGATGACCGCCCTGCTGGAGCGGGCGCCCGGGCTGCGGCCGGTGGGGGAGCCCCGGCGGCGGCCGAACTTCGTGATGCGGGGGCTGGAGGCGCTGAACGTGGAGGTGTGACGCGCCCCCGGCCCGACCGCCCCGTACACCCGCCCGCGCGCCCCCGCCGCGCACACCCGCCCGCGCGCCCTCGCCGCGCACCCGCTCGCCCGGCCCCGACCGCCGCGCGCACCTCCCGCGCACGGCGCCGCCGCGGCCCCCGTCCTGTCGAGCGGGGGCCGCGGCGGCTTGCCGGGCACGTCAGCGGGCCGGCAGCGTCAGCGCCCACGCGTCCTCGCGTGCCGACCAGGTGCGGGTCAGCACCGGCCCCGAGACCACCGCGTCAGCGCGGTAGCGGAAGTGCGCGCCCGAGACGGTGACCGTGCGGCCGGCCGCCGTCAGCGGCGCCGCCTCCGCGCCCGCCGGCCGCACCTCCACCTCGGCCCGCCCGCCGGTGCCCGGCAGCACCGACACCGACTCGACCGGCCGGTCCAGGTCGACCAGCGTCACCCCGTCGACCTCCACCCGCAGCCGCACCGGACCGCCCGGACCGGCCGGGGCCGGCCGGGACGGCGCCAGGGTGCGCACCAGCGACCGGCAGCCGCGCAGCCACGGACGCGCGTGCTCCGCCGGGTCCGGCGGCACCGGAGCCCCGGCCGGCGGGATGCGGACCGAGCCCAGCACCACCCCGTCGCTGTCGTCGACGAGCAGGTCCAGCCGCCGCGCCGCCCCGTCCAGGACCGCGCGGGCCGCCGCCACCGCGCCCGTCGGCAGGCCCAGCGCCCGGGTCAGGCCGAGCGCCGGGCCCACCGGCACCACCGCCAGGGCGCACCCGGCCAGCTCCCGCTGCCGGTGCAGCAGGCCGACGGCCCGCAGCAGGGCGGCGTCGTCCCCGATCACCACCGGCCGCCGCGAACCGCGCCGCCGCAGGGCCCGCGCGAACTCCTCCGGGCCGTCCGGAAGGCACACCTTCGTTCCCGCCGCGCCCGCGCTGAGCACGTCCTTCGCTATCCGTACGGACTCCCCGTCCATCCGTCGGGCGACGGGATCGATGACCACCAGGAGCTGATCGGGCGTCGTGGAAGTCGCCACCTCGGCCATGCCTCGCTTCCTCGGGTAGCATCTTTGTGCAACAGCCCCTTGCGCTCTTGCGCCAGGGGCTTCGTCTATTCCGGGGCATCCGGTCCGACGGTTGGCGACCGACGACGGTCGCGGTGTACGCGGCGGAAACCCTCCGTGCACGCTCTCGACCTTGGACATGCCCCGCCCGGAAGGGGTGTACGCGCGTGCCCGCACTTGTGCTGCTCGGTGCTCAGTGGGGTGACGAGGGCAAGGGGAAGGCCACGGACCTGCTCGGCGGGTCGGTCGACTACGTGGTCCGTTACCAGGGAGGTAACAACGCAGGCCACACGGTGGTCGTGGGCGACCAGAAGTATGCCCTGCACCTGCTTCCTTCCGGCATCCTCTCCCCCGGCTGCACGCCGGTCATCGGAAACGGGGTCGTGGTCGACCCCTCGGTCCTGCTCTCCGAGCTGAGTGGTCTCAACGAGCGCGGCGTCGACACGTCCAAGCTGCTGATCAGTGGGAACGCCCACATCATCACGCCGTACAACGTGACCGTCGACAAGGTGACGGAACGCTTCCTCGGCAAGCGCAGGATCGGCACCACCGGCCGGGGCATCGGCCCGACCTACGCCGACAAGATCAACCGCGTCGGCATCCGCGTCCAGGACCTCTACGACGAGTCGATCCTCACCCAGAAGGTGGAGGCGGCGCTCGACGTCAAGAACCAGATGCTCACGAAGCTCTACAACCGGCGCGCCATCGCCGTCGACCAGGTGGTCGGCGAGCTGCTGGAGTACGCGGACAAGCTGCGCCCCTATGTGACGGACACCGTCCTGGTCCTCAACCAGGCGCTGGACGACGACAAGGTCGTCCTCTTCGAGGGCGGCCAGGGCACGCTGCTGGACATCGACCACGGCACGTACCCGTTCGTCACCTCCTCCAACCCGACCGCCGGCGGCGCCTGCACCGGTGCGGGCGTCGGCCCGACCCGGATCAGTCGGGTCATCGGCATCCTGAAGGCGTACACCACGCGCGTCGGCGCCGGACCGTTCCCGACGGAGCTGTTCGACGAGGACGGCGAGGCGCTGCGCCGGATCGGCGGCGAGCGCGGGGTCACCACCGGCCGCGACCGCCGCTGCGGCTGGTTCGACGCGGTCATCGCCCGCTACGCGACCCGTGTGAACGGCCTGACCGACTTCTTCCTCACCAAGCTGGACGTCCTCACCGGCTGGGAGCAGATCCCGGTCTGCGTGGCGTACGAGATCGACGGCCGCCGGGTCGAGGAGCTGCCGTACTCGCAGACCGACTTCCACCACGCGAAGCCGGTCTACGAGATGCTCCCGGGCTGGAGCGAGGACATCACCGGCGCGAAGTCCTTCTCCGACCTGCCGAAGAACGCCCAGGCGTACGTCAAGGCGCTGGAGGAGATGTCCGGCGCCCCGATCTCCGCGATCGGCGTGGGCCCGGGCCGGGACGAGACGATCGAGATCAACTCGTTCCTGTAGCCCCGGCCGGTCGTCCTGTCCGTCCGCCCCCGTCCGCCCCGCGCGGCCGGGGGCGGACGGCGTCGGGGCCCGGCGCGGTGGAGCCACGCCGGGGGCCCGGGGCTCAGACGCCCATGGAGGCCAGCTCGATCGCGGACCGGTAGGACGCCGCGACCGTGACCACGCACGGGCGGTACGTGCGGTTCTCCCGCACCACGAGGAAGTACTCGCGGAGGTTCTCCCAGTAGTCCACGAGGTAGCCCAGGCCCGGGACGAAGCCCGGCGGGCGGGGCACGAGGGCGAACGCCTCGCTGCACCGCAGGATCTCGCCGGTGGCCGTCGACAGGACGTCGGCGACGTCCGCGTTCATGTCCCAGCCGGCCGCCAGGGCCGGGGTCCAGATCGCCCCGGCCACCTCGCGGAGCCGTTCCCGCTCCTGGGGCGTCGGGTCGCCCAGGACCCGCGCCGCCACCGGCGCGGGCGCCGCGCCCGGTGCCGCGCCGCCCGGTCCGCCCGCGGCGACGGCCGGTGCCACCGCCGCGCAGACCAGTGCCGCCGCCACGGCCGTCGCGCACACGGCCCGCCGTATCGTCCGTCCTCCGGTCACCGTCATCAACGGTCCCTCCCCGAACCCGCTCCGGTGCCTGCCCGCCCGGTGCCGCGACTCTGCCACGGGCCCGGTGATCCGGACAACGGCGACAACTCGCCACCGGGGGTGGGAAAGCGCCGGGAAAGCGCCGTTCCGGGGACGTGCCCCGGGCCCGGCGCGGGGCGTCGGCCGCCGGTCAGCTCAGGACGATCATCGACCCCTGGGCCAGGCTCCGGGTCGCCGCCGCGTGCAGGCCGAGCCACACATGGCGCTCCCGGGCGAAGGGGCTCGGGTCGTCCGGGGCGGGGGCGGCCGGTTCCTCCAGCTCCGTGGGGCCCAGCGGCGGCCGGGGCGCGGCCGGGGGGTTGGCGGGATCGATGCCGAGCACCGGGGCGACCGTCTGCAGCTCCCGCAGCAGGGCGTGCGAGGAGCCCAGCGGGCCGCCGCCCGCGAGGAGTTCGTCGTCGGCCAGCGGGTGCGGGAAGTCGACGGGGATGTACGCGCCCGCGTGGTCGTAGTGCCAGACCAGATGCGACTGCTGGGCCGTCGGCTCGAACATCTCCAGCAACTGCTCGTAGTCGCCGCCCAGTTCGTCGACCGGGGTGACCGGCAGCCCGCAGATCCCCAGCAGGTGGGCCCGGCGCAGCAGGTGCAGCGCGTCGTAGTCGAAGCCGGCGACGGGGGCGACCTCGCCGGACAGGCCCGGCATGTACGGGTGGACCGGCACCGGTGGCAGCCCGGCCTCGGCCAGCACCTTGTCGTACTGCGCGAGTTCCTCGGCGAACGGGTTGTCCGGGGTGTGGCACAGGATGTCGACGAGCGGTACCAGCCACAGGTCACAGGCCAAAGAGGGCTCCTCACACAGGACGGTGGTCAGGGCAGCGTAGTCGGTGCGGATGACGGGTGCGCCCGCCTCGCGCCCGCCCGGTGCCCGTCCCGGGCCCGCCCGCCGCCCGCCCCGTACCGGCCCGGTGTCCGGCTCTGTGTCCGGCCGGGTCCCGCCCCGGGCCCGCACGGGGGCCGGAGGGGGTGCGTCCGGTGTCCGCCCGGCACCGGGCGCCCGGCCCGCGGACCGGCCCGGTGCGGCGCCGTCACCGGCCGGTGAGCCGCTCGATCAGCGCGATGGAGTGCGCGTTGTAGGCGTCGACGAGGGAGCGGGCGGCCGGGTAGTCGCGGCGGGTGAGGGTGTCGACGAGTTCGGTGTGCCCGGACCAGAGGGTGCCGCGCAGATCGCCGAGGCGGCGCAGGTGCTGCACCGTGCACACCCAGCTCTGCACCCGCAGCCGGTGCAGGAAGTCGGAGAGGTACGGGTTGCCGAACAGGGCGCCCAGCTCGCGCCAGTACCGCAGGTCGTAGCCGATCAGCACGGTGAGGTCACCGGCGGCGGCGGCGCGCTGGGCCTCCTCGCCCCGGCGGCGCACCGCGGCGAGGGCGGCGACGGGCCGCTGCTCCTCGGCGCCGGGCCCGGACGGGCGGCGCTCCAGGGCGAGGAACATCCCGTCGGTGACGAGCCCCCGGGCCCGCACCATGCCCCGGAAGTCCTCGACCGAGTACTCGTGGACCCGGAAGCCCCGGTGGTGGTCGGCGTCCAGGAGGCCCTGCGCGGACAGGTCGACCAGGGCCTCCCGCACCGGGGTCGCGGACACCCCGTACTGGTCCGCGATCTCCCGGACGGTGAACGCCTGCCCGGGCTGGAGCCGTCCGGCCAGCACCTCGTCGCGGAGCGCGTCGGCGAGCTGCTGGCGCAGGGTGCTGCGCGTCACGGCGCTGCCGCTGGTGCCGGGCATGGTCGTGCGGTCTCCTCGTCGCGTGCGGCGGCGGGACGCGGGACCGCGTCCCGCCGGTACGGGCACGCCACCTTACGCGCTCGCACCGCGGCCCCCGGGCGCGGTGGACCGGGGGCGCGGTGCGGCGCGGGGCGGGCGGGGAGCGGGGACGGCCCTCAGACGGTGTAGCCGTCCGCCACGGACAGCGCCGTGTCCAGCACCGCCAGGCCCTCCTTCAGCTCGGCCTCGGTGATGGTGCACGGCGGCACCACATGGGTGCGGTTCATGTTCACGAAGGGCCACAGGCCGTGGCTCTTGGCGGTGGCGGCGAACGCGGCCATCGGGGTGTTGTCCGGGCCGGTGGCGTTGTAGGGGACCAGCGGTTCGCGGGTGGCGCGGTCGCGGACCAGCTCCAGCGCCCAGAACATGCCGACCCCGCGCACCTCGCCCACGCTGGGGTGCCGCTCGGCCAGGGCGCGCAGCGCCGGGCCGAGGACCTCGGAGCCGAGCCGGGCCGCGTTGCGCACCACGCCCTCGTCCTCCATCACGTTGATGGTGGCGACGGCGGCGGCGCAGGCCAGCGGGTGCCCGGAGTAGGTGAGGCCGCCGGGGTAGGGGCGCTCGGCGAAGGTCGCGGCGATCCGGTCGGAGATCGCGACGCCGCCCAGCGGCACGTAGCCGGAGTTCACGCCCTTGGCGAAGGTCATCAGATCGGGCACCACGTCGTACAGGCCGGCCGCGAACCACTCGCCGGTCCGGCCGAACCCGGCCATGACCTCGTCCAGGATCAGGACGATGCCGTGGGCGTCGCAGATCGCGCGGACCCCGGCGAGGTAGCCGGGCGGCGGGGTCATGATGCCCGCGGTGCCCGGGACGGTCTCCAGGATCACCGCCGCGACGGTGCCGGGGCCCTCGAAGGCGATGGTCGTCTCCAGGTGCTCCAGCGCCCGCGCGCACTCCTCCTCCTCGGTCCGCGCGTAGAAGCGGGTGCGGTACAGGTAGGGCGTCCAGAAGCGGACGACCCCGGCGGTGCCCCCGTCGGACGGCCAGCGGCGCGGGTCGCCGGTGATGTTGACGGCCTGCTGGGTGCCGCCGTGGTAGGAGCGGTACGCCGAGAGCACCTTGGGGCGGCCGGTGTGCAGCCGCGCCATGCGCACCGCGTGCTCCACGGCGTCGGCGCCGCCGTTGGTGAAGAAGATCCTGTCCAGGTCGCCGGGGGTGCGCTCGGCGATCAGCCGCGCCGCCTCCGAGCGCGCCCCGACGGCGAAGGCCGGGGCGAAGGTCGTCATCCGGGCCGCCTGCTCCTGGATCGCGGCGACGACCCGGGGGTGCTGGTAGCCGATGTTGGTGAAGACGAGCCCGCTGGCGAAGTCGAGGTAGCGCCTGCCGTCGTAGTCCCAGAAGTACGACCCCTCGGCGCCGGCGACGGCGAGCGGGTCGATGAGGTCCTGGGCGGACCAGGAGTGGAAGACGTGCGCGCGGTCCGCGGCCTTCACGGCGGCGCCGGCCTGGGGGTTGGGCTGGAGGGTCATGCGGCCGAGGGTAGAGGCCCGCGCCGCGCGGGGGTACCGGCGTCCGGTACGGGGTGCCGGGCGTTCCGCGACAGACTGCCGACGGGCCCGGCGGCGGCCCCGGAGGCCGCGCGGCACACGGCGCCGGGCCTGTTACGGAACCGTGGACGGGACCGTCCCGCTCCGTGACCGCCCCGGCCTATCCTTCGGTCTGTTGCTCAGGCTCGGGGGAAGGCGACGGGGACATGCGCGAGCTCGGGGACGGGGACCCGCAGCACATCGGGGCGTACCGGCTGCTGGGGCGGCTGGGCGCGGGCGGCATGGGGGACGTCTACCTGGCCCGGTCGGACCGGGGCCGCACGGTCGCCGTCAAGCTCGTCCGCGGGGAGCTGGCCGCGCTGGAGGAGTTCCGGGAGCGGTTCCGCCAGGAGGTGCGGTCCGCGCGCCGGGTCGGCGGGTACTGGACGGCGCCGGTGCTGGACGCGGACACCGAGGCCGCCGTGCCGTGGGTCGCCACCGGCTACGTCGCCGGGCCGAGCCTCCAGCGGGTCGTCGGCCACGACCACGGGGCGCTGCCCGAGCGGTCGGTGCGGACGCTGGCGGCGGGGCTCGCCTTCGCCCTCAAGGACATCCACGCGGCCGGGATCGTGCACCGCGACCTCAAGCCGTCCAACGTGCTCGTCACCATCGACGGCCCCCGGGTCATCGACTTCGGCATCGCGCGGGCCCTGGAGACGGTGGCCGACGACGGGCTGACCCGGACCGGCGCGCTGGTCGGCTCGCCCGGGTTCATGGCGCCGGAGCAGGTGCGGGGGGACCGGATCACCCCGGCGTGCGACGTGTTCTGCCTGGGGTCGGTGCTGGCCTTCGCGGCCACCGGGAGGACGCCGTTCGGCTCCGCCGACAGCGGCGGGCACGCGCTGATGTTCCGCATCGCCCGGGAGGAGCCCGACCTCACGGGCGTCCCCGAGGGCCTCGCCGACCTCGTCCGCGACTGCCTGCGCAAGGACCCGGCGGCCCGTCCCGGCCTGGACGCGGTCCTGGCCCGCACCGGCGCCCTGGACACCGTGGCCGACGGGCGCTCCCGGGACCCGTGGCTGCCCGGCACCCTGGTCGCCCAGCTCGGCCGCCACGCGGTGCGGCTGCTGGACACGGAGAACCCGGAGGGACCGGGGGAGCCCGGGTCCCCGGTCCGGGGCGAGGGGGACCGACCCGGGCGGACCCTGGTGGCGGACCTCGGGGCCCCGGACCGCCCCGCGGGGGCCCCGACGGCGCCCCTGCCCCCGCCGGACGGCCCGGCCCCGCCGGACGGCCCGGCCACGCGGTTCGCGGGTCCGACCCCGCCGCCCGGTCAGGCGACCGGGCACCCGGCCGCCGCCCACCCCGGCTACGGGCCCCCGCCCGCGCCGCCGCACGACGCCGCGCCCGGGTACGCCGGCCCCGGGTACGCCGCCCCGGCCTGGAACGCGGGCCCGCCCGCGCCGTACGGAGCACCCGCCCCCTACGGGCAGGCCCCCTACGGCGCTCCCCCGCAGCCCCCCGCGGCGCACCCGCCGTACGGCGCGACGCCGCCCTACGGGCCCACCCCGCCGTACGGGCCCCTTCCGCCGTACGGTCCCGCCCCGGAGACCCGGCGCCGGGGGCCCTCGACGGTGCTGCTGGTCGTGATCGCCCTGGTGGTGGCGCTCGGCGCCGGGGGCGCGGTGTACGCCGTGATGACCGGGAAGGTCGACCGGGCGGATGACGGCCCGCCCCCGGCGCCGACCGCGGAGCCCACCCGGGGCCCGACGGCCGGTGCCGGGACGCGGACCACCGCGCCCCCGGAATCGCCCCCGCCGTCCTCCCCGGCCGCGGGCACCGTCCCGGACGGCTACCTCGGCACCTGGACCGCCGCCATCAGCAACGACTCCGGTGAGCACGGGCGCAGCCTCACCATCCGGCAGGGCGGGGTGGGGGACACGGTGCTCTCCCTCGTCGCCGACGGCCCCGCGGGCGGCGGCACCTACCGCTGCGTCTTCGAGGCGGAGCTGAGCACCGCGCCCGACGGCGGCGGCACCCTCCACATCGGCCCGTCCCGGGTCACCTCGGGCCCCGCCTCCTCCTGCAACCCCGGCCCCGCCACCGAGGTGACCCTGCTGCCCGACGGGGGGCTCCGGCGGTCCGGCCCCGACGGCGAGGCCCTCACCTACCGGCGCGAGTGACCCGGCGGGGGCGGGCGCCGTGCCTCAGCCGGCCGGGGGCTCGGGGCAGGTGCGGTCGAACCAGTCGATGAACTCCCGGACGGTGCCGATCCGCGCCACCCGGGCGTGCAGGGCCTTCTGGTCGTGCCCGGCCAGGAACCAGCCGGTGGGGACCGGTTCGCCGCAGCCGCAGTAGCAGGCGCGGGCGCCGTGCGGGGAGTCGAAGTAGGTGACCGGGTTGCGGACCACGCCGACGGGCGGCGCGCCGCCGACGTAGGCGTCGTGGACCGGGTCGCCCGCCGCCAGCCAGCGGCCCTCGATGGCCTTGCGCCCCCCGGCCACGGGGACCAGGCGGTCGATCTCGACGGCCAGGCGGACCAGCCCCTCGGCCGAGAACAGGGCGTACTGCTCGCGCTCGGCGCGCTCGCCCAGGACCCAGCAGCCGCGGTTGGCGCGGAACAGCGCCGCCTCGCCCATGTTCTCGTCCCAGCCCACGTGGTCGCGGCCGAGCTGGTCCTCCCGCGGGTCGACGTAGCGCATCCGCCCGAGCGTGATGTGGATCATGTCCTGCCCCCGAATCCGTCGTGCCGCGCACCCGTGCGCCCGCGGACACTCCCGCGCCGCCGCACCGTGCGTCCGGGGCGCCCTGCCCCGCCGGCACGGGAAGCATGGCAGGCGCCGGGCGATACTGTCCACCCCTAGGAGGCAAGGGTATTGGGCGTACGGGCCGAGGGGAGGGGCCGAGCCAGCGCACGGTGCGCGGGACCCGCGCCGTAGGACGGACCGGGCGGCCTCCCGGCGCCAGGACCCGGGGTCCGGGGGCCCGGGCCCGAGGGCCGGGGCGCGGGGGCCGGGGCGCGGGGGTGCGTGCCGAGGCCGGGGCCGGGGGCCGGGGTGAGGAGGGCACGGCCGCGGCGGGCCGGGGTACGGCGCGAGGCGGCCCGCCCCGGGGGAAGGTGCGGTGCCCGCGGCCGGGCCGGGCCACGACAGCGGTACGGGTCCGGAGGCCCGGCGCGAGCCTCCGTCCGCCGTCGTGGACGCCGAGCCCGGAGGCGATGACCCGGGGGCGCGGCCGAACCGAGCCTCATCGGGGCCGGGCCGGGCCGGGACGGGACGGGGCCGGGACGGGCCGGGACGGGACGGGGCCGGGACGGGACGGGACGGGGCCGGGCGGGGGCCGGGGTCGCGAACGGCGGGCCGGTACGCCGGGCGGCCCCTGGCCCCCGGCCCCCGGCGCCGGGCAACCCGGGCACGGGGGTGGTGCCGGACCTGCGGGGCCCGGCTCCGCGCGGTGGCCGGACGCGGCGGGCCGGTCGTCCGGCGCGGGGTGACCCCGGGCCGGAGGCGGCCACCCGGTGCGGGGCGGTGGCCCCGGGAGGGGGCGGCCCCCGCGCGGGCTCCGGTCAGCGCGGTTCCGGGGGGCGCTGGCGCGGCATGTTGGGGCGGGGGCCGCTCCCCGGGAGCGAGAAGCGGCCCGCGGTCCCGGCGCCGCCGGGCTCCTGGCGGGCGGCGGCCACCGGCGGCGCCTGGAGCGCGAGCGGGGCCGGGCCGGAGCGCAGGCCCGCCATCCAGTCCGCCGTCTCCACCCGCACCAGCTCCGCCACGTCCTCCGAGAAGCGCCGCAGCACCAGCAGGCACCGGTCCGCGGCCTCGCTCGCCGTGCCGTCCGCGGGCCCCAGCACCTCCCGCACGCTCTCCGAGGCCCAGTCGAACTGGAGCGACCGCAGCCGCCGCTGCACCGCCTGCGCCGTCGCCACGTCCCGTATCCACCCGGCCGTGACCCCGAAGTACCGGTCCCCGGCCATGCACGCCGCCCCCAGCAGCAGCGCCAGATACCCCCAGGGCGCCGTCCCGCCCGCGATCCCCGTCATGTCCAGCAGCGGCAGCGCGGCCCCGCCGACCGTCCCCGCCGCCGCCCCGCAGCGCAGCAGCCGCGCGCCCCGCCGCTTGCCCGTGCGGTCCGCCAGATACCAGGCCGCCGTCTCCAGCGCGCCCCGCTCCACCCACCGGTACAGCTCGTCCAGCCGCTCGGCGGGCATGGACCAGTCCCCGAGCGGAAGGGCCCGCCCGGCCAGGTCACCGCCCGGCCCGTCCTGCGGCGGCCCCTCGGGCTGCTTCTCCGGCTGACCCACCCGGCCACTCCCTACTGATCGCCGTCCGTGAAGACCCCGCGGCGCTCCTGTGGCACCCGGGGACGACGCGCCGCACCCTTCCTACCGCCCAACGGGTGGCGGAAACGCGGTCGTGAACGGCTTTCCGCCCGCGAGGGCGCCGTGATCAGGTATAGGGCGCGGGACGGACTCACTCGAAAGAGTGCTGGGGCGAGGGCCGCCCGGAGCACGTAGGCTCGTGCCGAACGGCAAAACCCGCCGCGCTACGGCGGTGGGGACAGCGGCGATGGGAGCTGAACGTGATCCCCGGTGGTGGCCAGCCCAACATGCAGCAGTTGCTCCAGCAGGCCCAGAAGATGCAGCAGGACCTCTCCCGGGCCCAGGAGGAGCTGGCGAGGACCGAGGTCGACGGGCAGGCGGGCGGCGGCCTGGTGAAGGCCACCGTCACCGGCTCCGGCGAGCTGCGCGGCCTCGTGATCGCCCCGGAGGCGGTGGACCCGGAGGACACCGAGACCCTCGCGGACCTCGTCGTGGCCGCCGTCCAGGCCGCCGGCGAGAACGCCCGCGCCCTCCAGCAGCAGAAGCTGGGCCCGCTGGCCCAGGGCCTCGGCGGCGGCATCCCCGGCCTCCCCTTCTGACCCGGCCGCCCCGCCCGCCCCGGGCGGACGGCACTCCCGCCCCACCCCTCCCGGTACGGGGCGAAGCCCTCTACCGTACGTAGTGCGAGAACCGGAAAGGACGGCAGTCCGTTGTACGAAGGCGTGGTCCAGGACCTCATCGACGAACTGGGGCGGCTGCCCGGCGTCGGTCCCAAGAGCGCGCAGCGGATCGCCTTCCACATCCTCCAGGCGGAGCCGGCCGACGTGCGGCGCCTCGCCCACGCCCTGACGGAGGTCAAGGCCAGGGTCCGCTTCTGCGCCACCTGCGGCAACGTCGCGCAGGAGGAGCGGTGCGGCATCTGCCGCGACCCGCGCCGGGACACGTCGGTCATCTGCGTCGTGGAGGAGCCCAAGGACGTCGTCGCCATCGAGCGCACCCGCGAGTTCCGCGGCCGGTACCACGTGCTCGGCGGCGCGATCAGCCCCATCGACGGTGTCGGCCCGGACGACCTGCGCATCCGGGAACTCCTCGCCCGCCTCGCCGACGGCGCGGTCACCGAGCTGATCCTGGCCACGGACCCGAACCTGGAGGGCGAGGCCACGGCCACCTACCTCGCCCGCATGATCAAGCCCATGGGCCTCAAGGTCACCCGCCTGGCCAGCGGCCTCCCAGTGGGTGGCGACCTGGAGTACGCGGACGAGGTGACCCTCGGCCGTGCCTTCGAGGGGAGACGACTCCTAGATGTCTGACGCCACGCTGCACGCGACCCACCAGAACCCCGACGACTTCGCCGTCCAGATCGCGGACCAGGTCGAGAGCTTCCTGGTCGCCGTCACGGAGGTCGCCAAGGGCGACGAACCGGACTCGGCGGTGCCCTTCCTCCTCCTGGAGGTCTCCCAGCTCCTGCTGGCCGGCGGCCGGCTCGGCGCCCACGAGGACATCGTCCCCGAGGAGCGCTACGAGCCCGACCTGGGCCCGGAGCAGGACGTGGACGCGCTCCGCGAGAACCTGGCGCGCATCCTCGAACCGGTCGACGTCTACTCCGAGGTCTTCGACCCCTACGAGCCGCGCCGGGCCCCCGTGCCCGCCCGCATCTCCCACGACCTCACCGAGGTCATGACCGACCTGCGCCACGGCATGGCCCACTACCGGGCCGGCCGCACCACGGAGGCCCTGTGGTGGTGGCAGTTCTCCTACTTCTCCAACTGGGGCTCCATCGCCTCGGCGGCCCTGCGCGCCCTCCAGTCCGTCGTCGCCCACGTCCGCCTCAACCAGCCGCTGGAGGAGCTGGACGGCCTCGACACCGACCAGGACCCGGCCGACGAGCTGCTGGAGTCGGAGGCGGGCCGCGTCATGGTCGAGGAGATCGCCGGACCGCTGGGACTGCGGCCCGTCGTCTGAGCCCCGCCCGGCAGCCCACCGGGCCCCGCCCGGCCGTCCGTTCGGCCGCCCGGCCGGGGGCCGCGACCGGGTGACGCCCTGCGCCGACCGGGCCGGAATTCGCTTGTGAACGTGTGACACACGGCACTTTTCCGAGTGGGCCGGTGGCTCCTGGGCATGAGCCACCCCGGGCACCCCGGTCTCACCATGCGATACCGCAGGGGGGAACGGTGGACGCTCGGTAAAATGAGCCGACCGCAGTACGGGTACGTACGTGCGGAAAGAGACGGATGAGCGAGGAGCGCACGTGGGCCTTGTCGTGCAGAAGTACGGAGGCTCCTCCGTAGCCGATGCCGAGGGCATCAAGCGCGTCGCCAAGCGGATCGTGGAAGCGAAGAAGAGCGGCAACCAGGTGGTCGCCGTCGTTTCCGCGATGGGCGACACGACGGACGAGCTGATCGATCTCGCGGAGCAGGTTTCCCCGATCCCTGCCGGGCGCGAGCTCGACATGCTGCTGACCGCCGGGGAGCGGATCTCCATGGCCCTGCTGGCCATGGCCATCAAGAACCTGGGCCACGAGGCGCAGTCGTTCACCGGCAGCCAGGCGGGGGTCATCACCGACTCCGTCCACAACAAGGCCCGCATCATCGATGTGACGCCGGGCCGCATCCGCACCTCGGTGGACGAGGGCAACGTCGCCATCGTGGCCGGCTTCCAGGGCGTCAGCCAGGACAGCAAGGACATCACCACGCTGGGCCGGGGCGGCTCCGACACCACGGCCGTCGCCCTCGCCGCCGCGCTCGACGCGGACGTCTGCGAGATCTACACCGATGTCGACGGCGTCTTCACCGCCGACCCGCGCGTGGTGAAGAAGGCGAAGAAGATCGACTGGATCTCCTTCGAGGACATGCTGGAGCTCGCCGCCTCCGGCTCCAAGGTGCTGCTCCACCGCTGCGTGGAGTACGCCCGCCGGTACGACATCCCGATCCACGTGCGCTCCAGCTTCAGCGGGCTGCCGGGCACCTGGGTCAGCAGCGAGCCGATCAAGCGAGGGGACAAGCAGGTGGAGCAGGCCATCATCTCCGGTGTCGCGCACGACACCTCAGAGGCCAAGGTCACGGTCGTCGGCGTGCCGGACAAGCCGGGCGAGGCCGCCGTCATCTTCCGCACCATCGCGGACGCCCAGGTCAACATCGACATGGTGGTGCAGAACGTGTCCGCCGCCTCCACCGGGCTGACGGACATCTCCTTCACCCTGCCGAAGGCCGAGGGTCCCAAGGCCATCGAGGCGCTGGAGAGGAACCGTTCCAGCATCGGCTTCGACTCGCTGCGCTACGACGACCAGATCGGCAAGATCTCCCTGGTCGGCGCGGGGATGAAGACCAACCCCGGGGTCACCGCCGACTTCTTCACCTCGCTGGCCGACGCGGGCGTGAACATCGAGCTGATCTCGACCTCCGAGATCCGCATCTCGGTCGTCACCCGCAAGGACTCGGTCCTCGACGCCGTGCGCGCCGTGCACACCGCCTTCGGTCTCGACGCCGAGAGCGACGAGGCCGTCGTCTACGGGGGCACCGGACGCTGATGGCCGCCACCGGGCGGACCGGGCGCGCCGGGCGGCCGACCCTGGCCGTCGTCGGCGCGACCGGTGCCGTCGGCACGGTCATGCTCCAGATCCTGTCCCAGCACGCGGACATCTGGGGCGACATCCGCCTGATCGCCTCGCCGCGCTCGGCCGGCCGCAAGCTGGCCGTGCGCGGGGAGGAGGTCGAGGTGGTCGCGCTCACCGAGGAGGCCTTCGACGGGGTCGACGTCGCCATGTTCGACGTCCCCGACGAGGTGGCCGCCCGCTGGGCGCCGGTCGCCGCCGCCCGGGGCGTGGTGGTGGTCGACAACTCGGGAGCCTTCCGGATGGACCCGGAGGTGCCCCTCGTGGTGCCCGAGGTCAACGCGCACGCGGCGCGCATCCGGCCGCGCGGCATCCTCTCCACCCCCAACTGCACGACCCTATCCGTCATCGTCGCGCTGGGCGCGCTGCACGCCGAGTACGGGCTGCGCGAACTGGTGGTCTCCGCGTTCCAGGCGGTGAGCGGGGCGGGCCGGGACGGCGTGGACACCCTGCGGCGCCAGCTCTCCCTGGTGGCCGGCACGGAGCTGGGCACCCGCCCCGGCGACCTGCGGCGGGCGGTCGGCGACGACACCGGGCCGTTCCCGGAGCCGGTGGTGCTGAACGTGGTGCCGTGGGCCGGGACCGCGCGCGAGGACGGCTGGTCCTCGGAGGAGATGAAGGTCCGCGACGAGTCCCGCAAGATCCTCGGGCTGCCGAGGCTGCCCGTCGCCGTCACCTGTGTGCGGGTCCCGGTGGTGACCGCGCACTCCGCGACCGTGCACGCCCGCTTCGAGGGCGAGGTGACGGTCGATAAGGCCCGGGAGATCCTGGCCACCGCGCCCGGCGTGGTCCTCTTCGACGATCCGGCCGCGGGGGAGTTCCCCACCCCCGCCGACGTGGTCGGCACCGACCCGACCTGGGTGGGCCGGGTGCGCCGGGCCCTGGACGACCCGACCGCGCTGGAGTTCTTCGTCTGCGGGGACAACCTGCGCAAGGGCGCAGCGCTGAACACCGCGCAGATCGCGGAACTGGTCGCCGCCGAGTTCCCCTGACGGGCCGCGCGCCCCCCGGCCGGGCCGGACATCCGTCGGCCGACAGGGCCGGACATCCCTCCGCCGGGCGGGCCGGACGCCCGTCCGCGGGGGGAAGCGCCCGGTCGTCCCGGTGTTCGTTTGTAAGATCCGTGAACGAGTCGTGATCCGGACGTCATCCCGCAGCACTTGTCGCCGGTACCGGTGGCATCGGAGGATTTTCCTTCCCGCCCCCGCAACCGTGCGAAGGACGGCGGGCGTCTTTGCCGTCACCCCTTCGGGGCGCCGGGCGCGGGCCGGCGCGGGGAGGCCGGGCGCGCGTGGGGACGCGCACCCATGAACACAGGGGAAGAACGGGACGTATGAGTGCTCTTGGCGCACTGTCGGACGGACGGCTGCCCGGCGGCCGGCGGGGGAACGCGGCGCCCGGCACGGACAACGGGGCGCCCGGCACGTACAACCCTCACGGGGATGCGTGTGTCCAACTGGCGTGGCAGAGGTACTCGACTTCACCGCGACGACGCGCGCGAGCGCGCTGCGGGCACCCGTACGGCAGCTCCGGCCCGCTCGTCCCCGTCCGTCCGGCGCGCCGGCCGGTGGCATGCCGGTGATCGCGCCGATGCCCGCGACCCGCCCGGCCGGCCTGCCCAACCAGCGCGACGGCGCCGAGGACACGGTGGCGGCGGGCACGACCGTCGACCACCTCACCGAGACCTACCGCGCCCACTACCGGTCGCTGCTCGGTCTGGCCGCGCTACTCCTCGACGACACCGCCTCCTGCGAGGACGTCGTCCAGGAGGCGTTCATACGCGTCCACTCGGCGCGCAAACGGGTCCGCGACCCCGAGAAGACCCTGGCGTACCTGCGCCAGACCGTCGTCAACCTCTCCCGCTCGGCGCTGCGCCGCCGCATCCTCGGCCTCAAGCTGCTCTCCAAGCCGATGCCGGACATGGCGAGCGCGGAGGAGGGAGCGTACGACCAGCTGGAGCGCGACTCGCTGATCAAGGCCATGAAGGGCCTCCAGCGACGGCAGCGCGAGGTGCTGGTCCTGCGGTACTTCGCCGACATGACCGAGTCCCAGGTCGCCGACACGCTCGGCATATCCATCGGCTCGGTCAAGGCGTACGGCTCCCGGGGCATAGCGGCCCTGCGGGTGGCCATGGAGGCGCCGGTATGAGCGCCGAGGACGTACGGCCGCGGCCCGGCGGGGAGGACGCGCGGGGGGCGGACGGCCCGGCCCGGGAGGGGCGCGGGGACCGCGGGGACCGCGGGGGCCGTGGCGGGGACGGGGACGGCGGTGCCCGCGAGGGGCACGGACCGGCCGGGGCCGCCGCGGCGCACGGGCGAGAGCCGAAGCACACGCACGCTGGGAACGGAACTGTGAACGACGGCCCCGACGAACAGGGCCCCGGGCCCCGCCGGGACACCCCCGACGGGAACACCCCCGCCACGGCCGGTCGGGGCACCGACGGCGCGGCGGGCGCGGGCGCGGGCCCGGCCACCGGGGCCGCCGCCCCGCCCGGAGCCGGCGACGGCTCCCGCCGCGACCGGAGCGGCCCGGACGGCGCCCGCCCGGAGGCGGACGGCGGCGCGGACTCCCCGCAGGACGCGGGTACGGGCGCGGCCCCGGACCAGGACACGGGCCCGGCCCCGGACCAGGACACGGACAGGGACGCCGACGAGGGCACGGACGGCGCGCGGACGGGTGCCGGGAGCGGTGCGGGGCGGGACACCGGCGCGGTGTCCGGCGGCCTGGGCGTCGACGGTTCCCGCACCGCCGGGGGCGTTGCCACGGAGGGTGCGGCCGGTGGCGGTGCGGCTCGGGACGGAGCCGGTGCGGCGGGGCCGGACAGCGGGAGCGGTGCGGGCGGCGCGGGGCGGGGCACCGGCGCGGTGTCCGGCGGCGCGGGTGCCGACGGTTCCCGCACCGCCGGTTCCGGTACCGCGCACGGCGCGGGTACCGCGCACGGCGCGGGTACCGCGCACGGCGCCCGAACCGGCAAGGGCACCGGGACCGGCTCGGGCGCGGGTCGCCCGGGGGCCGTCCCGCCGCGCGCCGTCGGCGGGGCGGAGCCCGGCCGGGAGGCCCCCGGCCCCTTCGCGGCCGACGAACTGGTGCTGCGCAGGATGCTGCGCTCGGCGGTCGAGGACATCGAGCCCGCCGACGGCACCCTGGAGCAGCTGCGCCGCGCGGTGCCCGCCCGGCGGGCCCGCAGGCGCCAGGCGCTGGTCGGCGCGGCCGCCGCCGCCCTCCTCCTGGGCACCGCGGTGCCCGCCCTGGTGCACGTCACGCACTCCGTCGGCGCCGACGCCGATCCCTCCGTCGCGGGCAGCGCCTCGCGGGCCCAGGACGGCACCGGCCGGAGCACGTCCCCGGCGGGCGGCCAGGGCGGCATCGCCGGATCGGCCGGGGCCACCGAGCCCGGCCGGGAGCCGAGCGAGCCGGCCACGGCCCCGCCGAAGCACGCGGAGCCCGGCGCCACGGCCGGGGAGACCACCGGCGCCGAGCCCTCCGCCGGCACCACGGCCCCCGTCCCCGCCTGCTCGGGCGCGGACTTCGGCCCGGTCCTCGCGAGCAGCGCCGAACCGGACTCCACGGGCGCGGTCTACGGCTCGTTCACGGTCACCAACGTCGCCTCCCCGGCCTGTGTGGTCGGCGGCCCCGGCAGCGTCGCCTCCGTACCGCTGGGCGTCGCCGAGGCGGCCCGGGTCGGCACGGCGCGGCACGCGGCCGGGGACGCGGCGGCGGGGCTGCCCGATCCGTCGCTGGAGGCGGCCTCCGCGACGCTGGAGCGGGGGGAGTCGTACGAGGTGCGGTTCGCCTGGGTGCCCTCGGAGACCTGCCCCACCCCCGGCGGCGGCAGCACGGGCGGTTCCACGGGGGCCCCCACCGGCGTCCCCACCCCGGAGCCGTCGCCCAGCGAGGACACCACCACCGGGGGCGAGGGTCCCGCCACCGGGGCGCCCGCCGAGGAGGGCGTGACGCCCCAGTTGTTCGCCGAGGAGGGGCCGGCCGAGGGCGGTGTGACGGTGGCCTACGTCCCGGAGGGCGGCGGGGAGTCGGCGGCGGTCACCGTCGACAACGCCTGCGCGGGCACCGTGTACTGGACGGGGATGCTCCCGGCGGGCTGACCCCGACCGGGACCGAACGGGGCGGGTTGCGGCCCCGCCCCGTCGGCAGGGACCGCGGGGGACGCGAGGGAGCCGGGGCGGTGCGCCCGCGGCGGGCGGGGCCGGGAACGCCGGGCCCGCCGGACCGGGCACCGGAGGTGGCCCCGCCCCGGGACCGGGCGCCGGGCGGCCCCCTCCGGGCAGGCGCCGGGGCAGCGGCCCCGGGTCAGACCGCGGACGCCGTGGCGGGCCGGGCATCGCCGTCGGCCGGCGCGGCACTTCCGCTCCCGGCGCCCCCGCCGTCCGTGCCCCTGCCGTCCGTGTCCCCGCCGTCCGTGTCCCCGTCGCCGGGGGCTCCGGTCCCGGGGTCCCCGCCGTCCGGCGGGAGCAGGCCCAGCTCCGCGTCCCGGGTCAGCTCGACCTCGCGGCGCAGCAGCCGGAACCACATGAAGACGACGAAGCCCACGAAGGCGAACCACTCGGCGGTGTAGCCGAGGTTCTGGAACGCCTTCAGGTCCAGCCCGGTGTTCTGCGGGGCGCTGACCGGCACGGTCCGCATCCCCGCGTCGCCCTCGTTGAGGGTGACCCAGGCGTCGTGGACGTCGTACGGGACGAGGTTGACCAGGGACGCCGCGCTGATGGCGCCGGTCTGCCCGGCGGGCCAGCCGGAGCGCGGGCTCACCCCGTTGTCGCCGGGCGACTCGGGGGCCTGGAGGGCGCCGGTGACGGTGACCTCGCCCGGGGGCGGCGCGGGGGCCTTCGCCGGGTCGGGGTCGCCGGGCAGCCAGCCCCGCACCACGGGCAGGGCCTCGCCGCCGCCGGTGCGCAGCAGCGTCAGCACGTAGTAGCCGCGCCGGTCGTCCAGCGTCCGGTCCGGCACGAGCAGTTGCTCGCCGTACCGCCCGCGCGCGGTGGTCTGCTTGCCGACGGTGGCCTTGTCCACGGGGAGCAGCTCCGCCAGCGGCCGGGCGGCCTCGTCGCGGTCGGTGACGGCCCGCGCGGTGGCGCTCTCGTGGCTCTGCACCCGGTCCTCGAACCGGCCGAGCTGCCAGGAGCCCATGAAGACGCAGAACGGGATGGCGAGGAGGACGAAGACGTTGATCCCCCACCAGCGGGGCGTCAGCAGGAACCGGTACACGCCCCCACGGTACGGTGCCGCCGCCGCGCCCCGGCGGCCGGGCCGCGCATGGGCCGCCCCTTTGTCCACAGGCTGGGGACGGACGGGGAGAAGTGGGACGCGGCCCCGGGGCGGCGGGTCCCGACCGGGCGGCCGGCGGCTTCCGGCGGCGGGCGGACGGCACCCGCCCGGTATCGGGTTGGATGGGGGCATGACTGACGCTGAGGCCATGCCCGACTGGGAGAAGCGGTTCCGGGCACCGCGCGTCTCCCTGCCCGACTGGGCGGAGGACGCCCCCGGCCGCTCGCTGTTCGTGTCGAACGCGACCGGGACCTACGAGCTGTACGCCTGGGACCGGGCGACCGGTGACCGGCGCCAGGTCACCGACCGCCCCAACGGGACGACGGACGGCGAGCTCTCCCCGGACGGGGAGTGGATCTGGTGGTTCGACGACACCGACGGCGACGAGTTCGGCGTCTGGCGCCGCCAGCCCTTCACCGGCGGCGAGGACCGGACGGCGGTCCCCGGGCTCGCCCCCTCCTACCCGGCCGGGCTGGCCCTCGGACGGGACGGGCGCACCGCCGTGATCGGCCGCTCCACGGACGAGGAGGGCTCGACGGTCCACCTCGCGCGGGAGGGCGCGGACCCGGTCGAGATCTACCGGCACCGCGAGTCCGCGGGCGTCGGCGACCTGTCGTACGACGGCACCCTGATCGCCGTCGAGCACACCGAGCACGGCGACTCCATGCACTTCGCGCTGCGCGTGCTGCGCCCCGACGGGTCGGTCGTGGCGGAGCTGGACGACACCCGGGGCGGCACCGAGGAGCTGGGTCTGGAGGTGCTCGGCTTCGCCCCCGCCGACGGCGACACCCGGCTGCTCATCGGCCATCAGCGCCGGGGCCGCTGGGAGCCCCTGGTGTGGGACGTCGCGACGGGCGAGCAGACCGACCTCGCCCTGGAACTGCCCGGCGACGTGAGCGCCGAGTGGTACCCGGACGGCCGCGGTCTGCTGATCGTGCACGGCTACGAGGCCCGCAGCGAGCTGTTCCGCTACGACCTGGCCGAGCGCGGGCTGGTGGAGATCCCCACCCCGCCCGGCACGGTCTCCGGCGCCACCGCCCGCCCCGACGGCACCGTGGAGTACCTGTGGTCGTCGGCGGCCGAGCCGTCGGCGGTGCGCTCCACCACCGGCCGGGTGGTCCTGGACCCGCCCGGCCCGCGGTCGCCCGGCTCGGTGCCGGTGGAGGACGTGTGGGTGGAGGGCCCGGGCGGCCGGGTCCACGCCCTGGTGCAGCGCCCGGCGGGCGCGAGCGGTCCGCTGCCGACCGTCTTCGACATCCACGGCGGCCCCACCTGGCACGACAGCGACGCCTTCGCGGCGGGCCCGGCCGCCTGGGTGGACCACGGCTACGCGGTGGTCCGGGTCAACTACCGGGGCTCCACCGGCTACGGCCGGGCCTGGACCGACGCGCTCAAGCACCGGGTGGGCCTGATCGAGCTGGAGGACATCGCGGCGGTGCGGGAGTGGGCCGTCTCCTCCGGTCTCGCCGACCCGGCCCGGCTGGTCCTCACCGGCGGCTCCTGGGGCGGCTACCTGACCCTCCTCGGCCTGGGCACCCTGCCCGGGGCGTGGGCGCTGGGCATCGCGGCGGTCCCGGTCGCCGACTACGTCACGGCGTACGAGGACGAGATGGAGGGGCTGAAGGCCCTCGACCGCACCCTGCTCGGCGGCACCCCCGAGGAGGTGCCCGAGCGCTTCGCGGCCTCCTCGCCCCTGACCTACGTCGACGACGTCCGGGCCCCGGTGTACATCTCGGCGGGCGTCAACGACCCGCGCTGCCCGATCCGCCAGATCGACAACTACGTACGGCGGCTGGAGGAGCGGGGCGCCGTCCACGAGGTCTACCGCTACGACGCGGGACACGGGTCCCTGGTGGTCGACGAGCGGATCAAGCAGCTCCGCCTGGAGCTGGACTTCGCGGCCCGCCACCTGCCGCCTGCCACCGACCCCGTGGCGCGGTAGCCCCGTAGCCCCGTAGCCCCGTGGCCCCGTAGCGCCGTGGCCCCGTGGCCCCGTCGGCGGGGCCCACGCTTCCCGGCGGCTCCTTCCCGGCGTCGCCGTGGTGGGGGCAGCGCCGCCCGGGGGCGCCGCGCCGACGCCGACCCGACGGCCGGCCCGGGCCGCCGGGGCCCGGCCCGGCCCCGGCCCGGCCCGCCGCCGGCCTCGTGGCGCCGTAGGGCCTCGGCGGGCCTCCCTGTTTCCGGCGCCCCTTCCCGGCGGCGGATGCGGCGTGCCGCGCCGGGGCGGGACCCCGGCGGCCGGCGCCCCGGGGCGACCCGGTCTCCGAGCCGAAAGGGCCGGGGGCCGAGGGGTGTTCCGGCGGAGGCCGGGGCGGTGGGGGCGAGGGCGCCAGGACTCTGGGCGCATGGTTCGGCGGCGGGTCGGAGCACCCGCCCGCCCCGGCGGGCCGAGTGCCTCCCCGGCGAGCCAGGCCCCGCCCCGTCGGATCGGGCGCGCCCCGATGGGCCGGGCTCCGCCCCGATGGGCCGGGCTCCGCCTCCGACGGGCCAGGCTCCGCCCCGGCGGGTGAGGTACCGCCCCGGGACGAGGTCCCACCCTGTTGGGTCGGGTCGGGCGGAATCCGGATGGGTCACGTCCCGCTCCGGCGGACCGGGCTTCGCCCCGACGGGCCAGGTCCCACTCCGGCGGGTCAGGTCCCCCGGCGGGCCAGGTCCCACTCCGACGGGTCAGGCCCCCCGGCGGGCCAGGCCCCGCCCCGGCGGATCGGGCGGTGCCCCCGGCGGGTGAGGCATCGCCCGGGGCGAGGCGTCCACCCGGCCGGTCAGGCCGTGGCGCGTCGGGAGCGGCGTCCCAGCAGTTCCGCCAGGCCCTGGCGGGTGGCGGCCAGCACCACCCGGTCCCGGTCCCGCAGGACATAGGTGTCCGGCAGGTCCCACACCAGCCCGGCCGGGCGCTCGCCCCCGGCGCCCGCGCCGCCGGTTCCCGGCCCCCGCCCGTCGGTCACCTCCAGCGCCAGCACCCGCCAGGCGCCCGGCCGGAAGGCCTCCGCCACCGTCCGCCCCTCCAGCTGCGGATGCCCGGCCACCTCCACGGCCGCGAACAGCAGCACCCGCCGCTCGACCGGGATCGCCCCGAGGATCTGGCGCCCGGCCATCGCCCCGGCGAAGGCGGGCGCCGCCAGATGGGACACGCTGCGGCTCCGGGTGAGGGCGCCCGGGTGCGCGGCCCGCAGGGTGCGGTAGACGGCGCTGGCGAAGTCGTCGTCGTACAGCCGCAGCACCACCCGCAGATCGGACCGGACGGACCGGGCGTACAGCACCGCCTCCAGGTTGGTGGTGTCGGCGCTGGTGAGGGCGAGCAGGGCGTGCGCGCGGTGGATCCTGGCGGCCTCCAGGACGCCCTCCTGGGTGACGTCGCCGAGCACCACCGGCACCCGCAGCCGCCGGGCGGTCGCCATGCCGCGCGCCTCGGGGTCGCCCTCGACGCACACCACCGGGATGTCCAGCTCGCGCAGCCGGGTCAGCACCCGGGTGCCGATCTTGCCGAGGCCCAGCAGGACCACGTGCCCGCCGAGCCCGCGCGGCGGCTTGCGCAGGGCGGAGGCGCTGCGGAAGGTGCCGAGCGCCTCCAGCACGGCGGCCAGCAGCACCGGCAGGAGCAGCAGGCCGAGGAAGCCGGAGAGGAGCTGGAGGATCTGCCGCCCGCGCTCGGCGTCGTGCGCGGGGTCGTTGATGGCGAAGAGGTCGAGCAGCGTCACATAGACGGCGTGCAGCGGATGGTCGCCGGTGACCACCATCAGCGCCACGGCGAGCGCCACCACGCAGGCCCCGAGCCCGGCCAGCGACCAGCGCAGCCGCCGGGAGAACAGCGAGGCGAAGGTCGGCACCCCGGCACGGGCCGAGGGCTGCGGCGGCCCGGAGTACGCCAGTTGCTCCAGGACGACCGTGGCGCGCCCGGTGGCCGCCGCCACCGCCGCCGCGTCGGGCAGCAGCCGCGGCCCGTCCTCGCCGCTGCCCTCGGAGCCGTCGGCGCCCGCGGGGTCGTTGCTGGTGGCGGAGAGCAGCGCGAGGGTGCACAGCCCGGGGTCGGCCACCTCGCCCGGCCCCGGCGGCCGCCGTTCGACGGCGCGCAGCAGCAGCCCGTCCGTCTCGACGACCTTGCTGGTGCCGACGAGCGCGGTCGCCGCCAGCGCGGGCGCGGCGGTGTCGGCGTCGGACAGCACCGTGGTGGACGCCTCCAGCCCGTCCGGGCCGCGGGGGCGCCCGCCCGGGGCGAGGTCGGCGCTCTGGTCGAGGAGGTCCTCGATGTGACGGCCGAGCCGCCGGTTGTAGAGCCGCAGCACCAGCCGCAGCCGGGGGTTGAGCCGGCGGGCGGTCAGGGCGGCGCGGATGTTGGTCTCGTCGTCCTCGTAGACCAGGGCCAGGGCGGCGGCCCGGCGCACCCCGGCCTCCAGGAGGACCTCCTCGGTCGGGCCGGGGGCCTCCAGCTCCCGGCCGACGACGGGCACGGGTTCGGGCCCGCCGTTCGCGCGGCCGACGGCCGCGCTGACGCGGTCCCGCAGGGCGGCCGAGGCGGCGCGGGCCCGTCCGGCCATCGGGCGGCGCGGCCGGGGCCCCGCGGGCGGGACGACCAGGGTCACCTGCTCCGCGTAGACGCCGCGCAGTTCGGCGGCCAGCCGGTGGGCCAGGCCGTCGTCGCCGCACACCACCAGGTGCGTGTCGGTGCCGTCCGCCGAGCCGGGCGGCGGGCTCTGGTTCGGAACGCTCCCCATGGCCCGAAGGACCCCCGCCGGGCGCCCCGCGGTTCCCTTCCGGCGGCGGACGGGCCCGGACGGACGCCCCGGCGGCGGGGCGGCGCACAACAGGGGGGAACATTGCCGGGAAACGGCAGTGACGCGGCCGGGTCGGCCGTGTGACGATCGGTTTCACCGGAGCTCAGCGACGGGCGGGAGGGGGACGGCACATGGCCTGGTTTCTCGGACTGGGCATCGCGGGGGTGGTGCTGCTCGCGTTGTCGCTGGTCTTCGGCGGGATCCTGGAGGGCCTGTTCGACGGCATCCTGGACGGGCTCCTGGAGGGCTGGCTGTCGCTGCCGGTGGTCGCCGGTTTCACGGCGATGACGGGCTTCGGCGGGGCCATCGCCCTGGGCTCCGGCTGGGCGGGGCCGGTGGGCGCGGCCGGGATCGGCGCGGTCTGCGGCGTGGGCACGGGCTGGCTGGCGTACCGGCTCAGCCGGATGCTGATGCGCGACCAGACGTCCGTGACCCCGACCAAGGACCATCTGCTCGGCACCTCGGGCCGGGTGGTCACGGCCATCCCCGCCGACGGGTACGGCGAGGTGCTGCTGACCCTCGCGGGCCAGCCGCTGAAGTGCGCGGCGCGCAGCGACCGGCCGGTGCCCCGGGGGACCGAGGTGTGGGTCGAGGCGGTCCCGAGTTCCACCTCGGTCGTGGTGCGCCCGGTGGAACGCTGAGGCCCCCGCCGAGCGTCCTCGCCCACAGCAGGGCCGTACCGGCGTCCCCGCCGGTTCCGGCCGACGTGTCCCGGGGGACCGGGGCGGCCGCGGTGCGCTCCGGGGGTCCGGGGCGGTCGCGGCGGCCCGGGTGATCCGGGCGTCCTCAACTTCATCGGGTCCGGCTTCGTCCCCCTCCGTCCTCGTCCTCCGTGACCGCCTCCCATGGCTTTGTCCGGTGGCTTCGTCTTCAATGGGGCCGAAGCGGACCGGTGGCGACCGCTTCGGCGCCGCCGGTCATCGCAACGTTCCGCATTTCCGTCCTTCTCTGTGATACGGGGGCATGGTCATCATGAGTCCAGTCGTCATCGCGGTCCTGGGAGTCGTCGTACTCCTGGTACTGCTCGCGCTGGTGGTCGTCAGCCGGTACAAGGTCGCCGGTCCGAGCGAGGCGTTCATCGTCACGGGGCGGCGCGGCAAGAAGTCCACCGATCCGGAGACCGGCCGGGTCTTCACCGACAACAGCGGCCAGAAGGTCGTGGTCGGCGGCGGCGTCTTCGTCGTGCCGTTCGTGCAGCAGCGCTTCACCCTGGACCTGTCCTCGCGGCACATCCCGGTCGCGGTGCGCGGCGCGGTGACCCTGCGCGGGGTCAAGGCCAACCTGGACGGTGTCGCCATCGTCAAGGTCGGCGGCACCGAGGACGCCATCAGGGCGGCGGCGCAGCGGTTCCTGATGCAGCAGGACGGCATCGTCGGCTTCACCCAGGAGGTGCTGTCGGGCGCGCTGCGCGCGATCGTCGGCCGGATGTCCGTGGAGGACGTCATCCGGGACCGCGCGGCCTTCGCCGGCCAGGTCGCGGAGGAGGCGGAGGCCAGCCTGTCCGGGCAGGGCCTGGTGCTGGACGCCTTCCAGATCCAGGACATCACCACCGAGGGCTCCTACCTGGAGGACCTGGGCCGTCCCGAGGCGGCGCGCGCCAAGCAGGAGGCCGACATCGCGGAGGCCGTGGCCCGGAGGGCGGCCGAGCAGGCCCGGCTGAAGGCGGAGGAGGAGATCGCGGTCGCGCAGCGCACCCTCTACCTGAAGCAGGCCGAGATCAAGGCGGAGACCGACCAGGCCGCCGCCCGCGCCAACGCCGCCGGTCCGCTCGCCGAGGCCGCCCGCCAGCAGGACATCCTCGCCGAGCAGGAGAAGGTGGCCGAGCACCAGGCCGCGCTCAAGGACCGCCAGCTCGACACCGAGGTCCGCAAGCCCGCCGACGCCCAGCGGTACGCCGCCGAGCAGGAGGCGGAGGCCCGCCGGGTGGCCCGGGTGAAGCAGGCCGAGGCCGAGCGGTCCGCCGAGATCGCCGCCGCCCAGGCCGAGGCCGAGCGGGCCCGGCTGACCGGTGAGGGCGAGAAGCAGCGCCGCGGCGCGCTGGCCGAGGCGGAGGCCATCGAGGGTCTCAAGCAGGGTGAGGCCGAGCGGGCCCGGCGTGCGGCCATCGCGGAGGCCGTGCGGCTGGAGGGCGAGGCGGAGGCCGCGGCGATCAGCGCCACGGGCGCGGCCGAGGCCGAGGCGATGCAGAAGAAGGCGGACGCCTTCGCGCAGTACGGCGACGCGGCCGTGCTGCAGATGCTGGTCGAGGTGCTGCCGCAGGTGGTGGCCAAGGCGGCCGAGCCGCTGGCGGCCGTGGACCGGATGACGGTCATCTCCACGGACGGCGCGAGCCGGATCTCCCGCACGGTGGCCGACAACGTGGCCCAGGGCATGGAGCTGCTGACCTCCACCACCGGCGTCGACCTGGCGTCCCTGCTGAAGAACCTCGCGGTGAAGAACGGCGCCGCCGTGGAGCCCGGCGCGGACGACGGTCCGGACCGCCCGGACTCCGTCAACGGCAAGGTGGAGATCACCGGCTGACCGGCCGTCCTCCCCACCGGGCGGGCCCGGTCAGATCTCCTGGCCGGGCCAGCCCAGCAGCCGCGCCCCGATGACCGCCGTCTGGAGGGTGTAGCGGTGCACCGGGTCGGCGGGGTCGGCGCCGGTGAGCTGGTGGACCCGGTCCAGCCGGTAGGTGAGCGCCCGTACGCTGAGCGAGAGCCGCCGGGCGGCCTCGGCGGCGGTGCAGCCGGAGGCGAAGTACGCCTCCAGGGTCCCCAGCAGCGGTTCGGCCCCGCCGCGCGCGTCGACCAGCGGGCCCAGCACGCTCAGCACCAGATCGGCCATGGCCTGCCGGTCGCGGGTGAGGACGGGGTAGACCAGCAGGTCGGCGGCGCGGACCACGGGTTCGTCGAGTTCGAGGCGGTCGGCCAGCTCCAGGGTGCTCAGCGCCTCCTCGTAGCTGTGCACGACGCCGCCCGCGCCGGGCTGGGGCCGGCCTATCGCCACCCGGCTGCCGTCGGTCGCCGCGTACGCCTGCTTGGCGAAGAACGCGAGGATCTCGTCCTGGTCGCCGGGGGCCATGCAGATGAGCTGCCCGTTCTTGGTGGTGATCAGGATGCGCCGGTCGCCGAAGCGGGCGATGAGCGCGCTCTCCACGAGCCGGGTGACGGGCGCCGTGTCGTCGTACACCTCGGGGCCCTGGGCCACGGCCACGGCGTGGGCGCTGGAGAGCACCAGCCCGAACCGCTCGGCGCGTTCCGCCAGCCGCCCCAGGTCGCTGCGGCCGTACAGCAGATCGTCGATGAACTCCCGCCGGGCGGCCTCCTCCTGGCGCACGGCGAGCCGCTGGGCGCGCTCGTAGCCCTCCGCGAAGGCGTCGACGGCCTGGGCGACGGCGGCCAGCACGCTGTCGGTGGTGCCCGCGCCGTCCGCCCCGGGGGGCCAGCAGGCGCGGGTGGCGTCCAGGTGCTCGCGGACGAGGGTGCGCAGGCTGTGCCCCTCCTCGGCGGCCCGCTCGCCGCGCTGCCGCCGGTCCGCCAGCTCGGTGCGGTGGAGCCGGCGCCCCGTCTCCGCGACCCCGGCGAGCATGGCCGCGTACCCGGTCAGATGGGCCGTCTCCCGCTGCACCGTCGTCCCCCGTTCCGTTCCCCGCCGCCCGCCCCGTGCGAAGTCGGCAACGGGAGGGTAGCCAAGGCTGCCGGAAACCGGCAACGCGGGTGGGGCGGAGGGTGTGGGAGGGGGCGTGCGGGAGCGGTGGGGTGGGCGCGTACCGGGCGGGGCTCGTGCGCGCGGCGGGGAGCCGCGGGCGGGTGGGGCGGCCGGAGCGGGGCGCTTGGTCGTGCGCGGCGGGCGTTGCCGGCAGGTGTGGCGCGGGGCCGTGTGCGGCGAGGTGTCCCTGTTCGGTGGGCGGCCGTGCGGCCGGAGGGCCGGGGCGGGGCGCGGACCCTGGGGTGGCCGGGGCCGGGGCCGGGGCCGGGGGCGGGGGCTGGGCCTGGGCCGGGACCCGGGGCGGGACCGTGGGGCGGACGGGACGCGCGAAGGGCCGGCCCGGTGGGGTGACACCGGACCGGCCCTTCGGACGGTTCCCTGCGGTGCGCGGCCCAGGGGGCCGTGCCGGGCCCTCGCGGGCCCGTCGCGCGGCGGGATCGTGCGCCCCGCCGGGCGGTCAGTCCGTGCCGGACTCCATGGCGGCGCGGTCGAGCAGCTCGTCGTCGCCGGAGACCTGGCCGCGGGAGGCGATGGCCTCCGCGCCGCCCTCCGGCAGGGTGCCGATCAGCCCGGTGGCGGCGGCCTGGGCGGCGCCGATGGCGGGGCCGCCGGAGCCGATCAGACCGAGGCCGACGTACTGCTCCAGCTTGGCGCGGGAGTCGGCGATGTCCAGGTTGCGCATGGTGAGCTGGCCGATCCGGTCCACCGGGCCGAACGCCGAGTCCTCGGTGCGCTCCATGGAGAGCTTGTCCGGGTGGTAGCTGAAGGCCGGGCCCGTGGTGTCGAGGATCGAGTAGTCCTCGCCGCGCCGCAGCCGGAGGGTGACCTCGCCGGTGACGGCGGAGCCGACCCACCGCTGGAGCGACTCGCGGATCATCAGCGCCTGCGGGTCCAGCCAGCGGCCCTCGTACATCAGCCGTCCGAGCCGGCGGCCCTCGCTGTGGTACTGGGCGAGGGTGTCCTCGTTGTGGATGGCGTTGACGAGGCGCTCGTAGGCGGCGTGCAGCAGGGCCATGCCGGGGGCCTCGTAGATGCCGCGGCTCTTGGCCTCGATGATGCGGTTCTCGATCTGGTCGGACATGCCCAGGCCGTGGCGTCCGCCGATGGCGTTGGCCTCCATCACCAGGTCGACGGCGGAGGCGAACTCCTTGCCGTTGACGGTGACGGGGCGGCCCTGGTCGAAGCCGATGGTGACGTCCTCGGCGGCGATCTCCACCGACGGGTCCCAGAAGCGGACGCCCATGATGGGCTCGACCGTCTCCACACCCGTGTCCAGGTGCTCCAGGGTCTTCGCCTCGTGGGTGGCGCCCCAGATGTTGGCGTCGGTGGAGTACGCCTTCTCGGTGCTGTCCCGGTAGGGGAGGGCGTGGGCGAGCAGCCACTCCGACATCTCCTTGCGGCCGCCCAGCTCGGTCACGAAGTCCGCGTCCAGCCAGGGCTTGTAGATCCGCAGGTGGGGGTTGGCGAGCAGACCGTAGCGGTAGAACCGCTCGATGTCGTTGCCCTTGAACGTCGATCCGTCGCCCCAGATCTGCACGTCGTCCTCGAGCATCGCCCGGACCAGCAGGGTGCCGGTGACGGCCCGGCCGAGGGGCGTGGTGTTGAAGTAGGCGCGCCCGCCGGAGCGGATGTGGAACGCCCCGCAGGTGAGCGCGGCGAGTCCCTCCTCGACCAGGGCGGCGCGGCAGTCGACCAGGCGCGCGATCTCGGCGCCGTACGCCTCGGCGCGGCCGGGCACCGAGGCGATGTCGGGCTCGTCGTACTGACCGATGTCAGCGGTGTAGGTGCACGGTACGGCGCCCTTGTCGCGCATCCACGCGACCGCGACGGAGGTGTCGAGGCCGCCGGAGAAGGCGATACCGACGCGCTCACCGGTGGGCAGGGAGGTGAGGACCTTGGACATGGGAAAAGTATGCATCACAACGCATGGTCATGCAACCCCCTGCGTGGGGCCCTTCGCTTCCCGGTGTCCGGGAGCGTACGGGGCGGGCGATGGCGTCGCCGGCCTCCCCCGGTCCACCGCCGCCCTCACCGTCCTTGTCACCTCTCGCAGCCGCCAGCCGCCAGCCGCCAGCCGCCAGCCGCCAGCCGCCAGCCGCCAGCCGCCAGCCGCCAGCCGCCAGCCGCCGCCGCCCTCGCCGGTAGTCGCCGTCGCGGCCGTCGTGCGTGGCGGCCGTGCGCACGCGGGTGGCCATGTGTCCGTCGTCGAGCGCCCGGAAGGCGAACGACCGCGGGGTCCGGGTGGCGGGCGAGGCCTGGGGCGGGGTGTTGATGCGGTGGGCGCCCGTCTCCGTCGTGCGCCGGAGCCGCCGGACCCGGCCCTCGGTCCCGCGCGGGCGCCCGACCGCGGCCCCGGCGCGCTCGACCGGGCCTCGGCGCCGTCACCGCGGCCGGCCGTCGTGAGGCCCATGCCCCTGGGGCGTATGCGTGCGGGATCCGCGACGGTCGGCGAAAAGAGGCGCGAGGGCTTGCGGGTGATACCCAGGGGGGGTATACATGACTCATCACCGATACCCCCCAGGGGTACGAACCGCAATCGTCTGGAGAACCCCATGTCCTGCTGCACCCCCGACGGCTCCTGCTCGACCGGCACCGCCACCGCCACGATCGGCACCGGCACCACCACCGTCTACGCCGTCGCGGGCATGACCTGCGGGCACTGCGAGGCCACGCTCACGAAGGAGATCGGCGCGGTGGAGGGAGTGCTGGCGGTCGAGGTCGACCTCGCGGCCGGCCACGTCGCGGTCACCACGGCGGGCGCCCCCGACGACGCGCTGCTGACGGACGTCGTCGCCGACGCCGGCTACGAGCTGACCGGCCGCGCGGCCTGAGCACCGCCCCCGGCCGGACCCGGCCGCGGGCCCGGCCGCCCCCTCCCCGCCCCCCCTCCCGTGCGTCCCGATGAATCCGAGGAGACCGTGATGACCACGACCGTTCCCGAAACGACCCAGGTCGAGCTGGCGATCGGAGGGATGACCTGCGCGTCCTGCGCGGCGCGGATCGAGAAGCGGCTGAACCGCCTGGACGGGGTGTCCGCGTCGGTCAACTACGCCACGGAGAAGGCGCGGGTGATCGTGGAGGACGGGGCGCCGGTCTCGGTGCCGGAGCTGGTCTCGGTGGTGGAGGCCACCGGGTACACCGCCCGCGAGGCGGCCCGCGTCCTGCCCGGCGGTTCGCCTCCCGCCCCGGCCTCCGCCCCGGCCCCCGCCGCGGGTGAGCCGTCCGGCGCCGCCGCCGGTGGGGGGACTCCCGGTGCCCCCGCCGCGGCGGGCGCGGAGACGGCGGCGGACGACGGCCTGCGGTCGCTGCGCCAGCGCCTGGTGACGGCGGCGGTGCTGTCGGTGCCGGTGATCCTGCTGGCGATGGTCCCGGCCTGGCAGTTCACGTACTGGCAGTGGGCGTCGCTGGTCCTGGCGGCCCCGGTGGTGACGTACGCGGCGTGGCCCTTCCACCGGGCGGCGTTCCTGAACGCCCGGCACGGGGCGGCGACGATGGACACCCTGATCTCGGTCGGGACCTCGGCCGCGTTCGCCTGGTCGGTCTGGGCCCTGTTCCTCGGCACGGCCGGCACCCCCGGGATGACCCACCCGTTCGAGCTGACCCTCGCCCGCAGCGACGGCAGCGGCAACATCTACCTGGAGGCCGCGGCCGGGGTCACCACCTTCCTGCTCGCCGGCCGCTACTTCGAGACGCGCTCCAAGCGCCGCGCCGGAGCCGCGCTGCGGACCCTGATGGAACTCGGCGCCCGCGAGGTGAACGTGCTCCGAGAGGGCCGCGAGGTCCGCGTCCCGGTCGGCGAACTCGCCCTCGGCGACCGGTTCGTGGTCCGCCCCGGGGAGAAGGTCGCCACCGACGGCACCGTCGTCGAGGGCACCTCGGCGATCGACGCCTCGATGCTGACCGGCGAGTCCGTGCCCGTCGAGGTCACCGTCGGGGACACCGTGACGGGGGCCACCGTCAACGCGGGCGGACGCCTCGTCGTCGAGGCCACCCGGGTCGGCGCCGACACCCAGCTCGCCCGTATCGCCCGGCTGGTCGAGGACGCGCAGAACGGCAAGGCCGCCGCCCAGCGCCTGGCCGACCGGATCTCCGGCGTCTTCGTCCCCGTCGTGATCGGCCTCGCCCTGGCCACCCTCGGCTTCTGGCTCGGCAACGGCGCGGGCTGGGCCGCCGCCTTCACCGCCGCCGTCGCCGTCCTGATCATCGCCTGCCCCTGCGCCCTGGGCCTCGCCACGCCCACCGCGCTGATGGCCGGCACCGGCCGCGGCGCCCAGCTCGGCATCCTCATCAAGGGCCCGGAGGTCCTGGAGACCACCCGCCGCGTCGACACCGTCGTCCTGGACAAGACCGGCACCATCACCACCGGCCGGATGAGCCTCCTCGCCCTGCACACCACCCCGGACACCGACGAGGACGAGGTGCTGCGGCTGGCCGGAGCCCTGGAGCACGCCTCCGAGCACCCCGTCGCCCGCGCCGTCGCCGAGGCCGCGCGGACCCGCCACGGCGACCTCCCCGAGGTCGAGGACTTCGCCAACCTGCCCGGCCTGGGCGTGCAGGGCGTCGTCGACGGCCACGCGGTGCTGGCCGGCCGCGAGCGGCTGCTCGCCGACTGGGCGATCGAGCTGCCCGAGGACCTGGCCCGCGCCAAGGCGGCGGCCGAGACCGCCGGACGCACCGCCATCACCGTCGCCTGGGACGGACGGGCCCGCGCGGTCCTGGAGATCGCCGACGCCGTCAAGGACACCAGCGCCCAGGCCGTCGCCCGGCTGCGGGCCCTCGGCCTCACCCCGATCCTGCTCACCGGGGACAACGCCGCCGTCGCCCGCACCGTGGCCCGCGAGGTCGGCATCGACCCCGAGCACGTCATCGCGGAGGTCATGCCGCAGGACAAGGCCGACGTCGTCAAGAGGCTCCAGGCGGAGGGCCGTTCGGTGGCCATGGCCGGGGACGGTGTCAACGACGCCGCCGCCCTCGCCCAGGCCGACCTCGGCCTCGCGATGGGCACCGGCACCGACGCGGCCATCGAGGCCGCCGACCTGACCCTCGTCGCCGGCGACCTCAACACCGCCGCCGACGCGATCCGCCTCGCCCGCGCCACCCTCAGCACCATCAAGGCCAACCTCTTCTGGGCCTTCGCCTACAACGTCGCCGCCCTCCCGCTGGCCGCCACCGGCCTCCTCAACCCCATGATCGCCGGAGCCGCGATGGCCCTCTCGTCGGTCTTCGTCATCACCAACAGCCTCCGCCTGCGCAAGTTCACCCCGCTCCCGACCACCGCCTGACGCCGGGGCGGAACACCAAGCAGGGGGAGGCGGGCCGGATGGGCCGCCTCCCCCCGCGTGGTGGAAGCACCCCAAGGCGGCGGGGGCGTCCTCCGGGTGGTGGCGGCGCCTCAAGGCGGCGGGGCGCCCCTCCCCGCGGCGTGCGGTGCCTCAAGGTGGCGGGGGGTGCCCCTCCGTGTGGTGGCGGCGCCCCAAGTCCCCGCGGCGGAGGCGCCGCACGCCAGGCGCCACACCCGGGCCGGACCACCACCTCGGGCCTCCTCGTGCTCACCGGGGACGACATCGGCGTCCTTGCCCCGGCGGAGCCGGTGAGGGGCGGGCAGGCCCTCCCACCACCGGGGGCAGGCCCTCCCACCACCGGGGGGCAGGCCCTCCCACCACCGGGGGCGGGCAGGCCCTCCACGGAGGCGAGGGCGGGCGGGGCCCTCCCCGGAGTCGCCACAGTCTCGGCACCGGGCCCCGAACGCGGTCGCCGGGGCTGGTGGTTCCCGGGCCGACGGTTCCCGGGCCGACCGGGCCGGCACCCTCACGCACCGTGCCCGGAGCGCGCCGTCGGCCCACGCCCCGGCCGCCCTCCGCGACCAGCCCGGACAGCACCCGTACGCCGCCGGTCCGGGACGCGGCAGCCTGAGCCGACGCCACCGGAATCACCTATCCCGTCGGCGTCGCCGCGCAGTTGGACGCTCTCCCCGGGTGTGCCCCGGGCTGCTGCGCGGCTGGGCCGATCGGGCCCGCACGGCACGCGAGGGACATGCCCCGGTCAGCCCCGGGACACCAGCTCGATCGTCACCGGTGCCGCTGATTCAAGGTCGATCGTGTCTCCGTCGTGCTCGGAGAGAGCTTCGTCCGGGTAGTCGGCGGGCACGACGATCAGCATCGTGTGAGGGCGGGGGAGCCAGCCGACATCCTGCGGAGGGTCATAGCGGCCGATATCGATGATCCGCACCAGCGTCTCGGGTATGCCCACCAGGCAGCTGTCACCGGCGTGCAGGTTCCACGGTTCGGGATCGGTCTTGAACAGGCTCATGGTCCACTCCGGGGAGTCGGGCGACATCGCGAAGGCCCTCTGCCCGTTCCACCTGAACCGGGAGTGCGGATCGATCTCCGCCCATGGCCACTCGACCGAGGCGTGGAAGCGGGACACCTCGGCCACTCGTCCTTCAGCGGGCGGGCAGCCGACTCGCAGAACGTCACCCACCCGGAACTCGTGATGCGGTGTGCCCGTGCCCGTGCCCGTGCCCGTGTCTGTGTTCATGGCCGCCCCTGCCGTCGCCCGCTCCGGGAACTGCACCGTACCGGCCGCTTCAGCCGCAGCGTGCGACTGTACGAACGAGTTGGACGCCCGGTGCCGTGTCTCCTTGGCCCTGCCCGGCTGCCCGCCCGAGCGCGGTGACTGAGTGTGGCGAGTGCCGGCGAAGACACTCCGCGGCCGTCCGCGGAGATGGCGAGGCGGCGCAACGAGCCGGTCTCAGTGCCCCGCGTGCTTGCTGCGGCAGGCGCAGCCCGATCCGGTGTGCCGGTTGTGGTCATCGGACCTTCACAGGGCAGTCGTCGCGGTCTGAGCCGGGAGGGCTGATCGGGGCTGCGTCGTCGTCCGCGGTTTTGAAGCAGGACCAGATGACCTTTCCGAGCGGGGTACGGTCCTTCACTCCCCACTCGTCGGAGAGCGCGGCCACCAACATCAGGCCCCTCCCGGAGATGTCTGTGGCGGTCGGCTCGCGTACGACGGGCTGCCGGCGACGGCTGTCGTGCACTTCCAGGCGTACGCAGTTGTCGTCGATGTCGAGCCGGACGAGGAAGCCGTGCCCGCGGGTGGTGCCGTGGAGGACAGCGTTCGTGGCGAGTTCGGAGACGCACAGGCGGATGTCCTCGGTGCGGCTCGTCAGGCCCCAGCCGTCCAGCGCCCGGGTGGCGAACTCCCTTGCCTTGCGGACGGACTGGTGTCGAGCGTCGAAGAACTGCTGAAGCGACTCGGGCATGGGGTGCCTCATGACTCCGTGCTCAGGAGGAGGAGTGGCGCGGGGAAGCGGCGGTGGGCGGTCTGCTGACGAGGTACGTGGCCAGGCCCGATGCGGGGGCGGCGGGCCAGCAGCAGGCGGGCGTCGGCGGCCTCGATAAGGCGGGCGCGTTCGGCGGCGAGGTGCTTCGGCCCCAGATGAGACAGGGCGGGGGCGATGACGCCGTAGACGTCGGGAAGAGCCAGCGCGTCCAGCAGACCGGTGAAGGCGGTGGAGGTCGGGTCGGTCGTCGCGCGCCTGTCCTTGAAGATGCCGGAGAGCTGCAACTCATGGATCCGGCAGTACTCCGTCAGAGACGCCCGTAACGCCGTTTGACGGGCTGCGGAGACGCCGACCAGCCGCAGGAAGCCGTAGACGACGGGCCCGTTGACCGGGCGGTGCTCGGTAAGGAGTTCCATGCTGGTGACCCTTCAAGGGACTCGGCGAAAGAATGACCCCTTGAGCGTCGCCGTACCCCAACGCGCAGGGAATCACCGGCTGTTCCACTTGCGCTCTACTTCCGCCCCACCGGCCACACGCTTCTGCTTCCATGGCTGGTGGAAGGGAGCGACGCGTGGCGACCGTGCACCATTGGACCGGCCTGGAGGCCAGAGCTTTACGGCTCGCCCTACGCCTGAGTGTGCGGGCTTTCGCCGAGCGCCTCGGTCTCGCCGTCGCGACCATCTCGAAGTGGGAAAAGCTCCGGTCCGTGACCGAGCCCCGCCCCGACACCCAGGCCATTCTCGACACCGCGCTCGGCCGCGCCGATGCCTCCGTGCACCTGCGCTTCGAAACGCTCTTGTCGGAAATGGCCGGCCCCGGGCAGCCGGCAGCCGGGCGCCGGGTGACGGCTGCCGGGCCCAGAGCCTGGGAGTACGAGTCGTGGACCGACGACCTGGACCGTGCCGTCGTCGCCTTGTCCCGGCAGAACTTCACCTTCGCCGACAGCCTGCTGGGCCGATGGCTCAACCGATTCACGGCCGCCGAACTCGACGACAAGGGCCTGTACCTCTACGCCCGATCCACCGCGTTACTCGGAGACCTCAAGCGCGATCAGGGCGCTGTGCTCGGACCGCTGTCCGCGCGCCACGCCTACGCGGGCGCGCGCTCGATCTTCACCCAGCTCGACATCCCCCGCCGTGTCGCCCAGCTCGATCTGTCCCTCGCGGTCGTCGCGGAGATGTCCGGTGACCTGGAGGCATCGGCCCGTACGTACGAGACGCTCGCCGTCGACGACCGGCTCTCTCGCCGTGACCGGGCCAGAGCCCGCCTGTGGGTGGGCATGGCACTCAGCAAGGACGGCAACCACGACTACGCGACCCGCGTGATGCAGGCCGCGACCCGTGAGTTCGAAGACCTCACCGAACCCGACGATTGGTCGGTGGCCCATCAGAAGCTGGCCCTGGCCCGCCGGGGCGTCGGAGACCTCACCCAGGCCCTGCACTTCATCGACATCGCCCGAAGCAGCGGGAGCACCGACTCACCGATGCAACGCGTACGACTGGACACCGCTCACGGCCACATCCTGCTCTCCGACACGGCGACCCGCGATGATGGGCTACGCGTTCTCGGCCAGGCCGCTCGGACGGCCGCGCAGTACGGCCTCGTGCACCAACTGCGCAGTATCGAGAGCGTCAAGGCCAGCAGTGAGGGGCTGCCCCGGGCCTCGCCGACGGTGATCAGGGAGACGAACGCGTGAGTGACAACCAGCAGGCCATCACCGAAGACCAGTGGCACCAGGCCAAGGCGATCTGGGACTTTCACCAGATGCACCACCAGGCCCGCCCCGTGGACGTGGCGATCGGCCTGGGCAGCCATGACCTTGGGGTGGCCACGCGCGCCGCCGAGCTGTACCACGCGGGTCTCTACCCCACGCTGGTCTTCACCGGCGGCAACAGCCCGACCACCGTCAAGGTCTTCCCACGCGGCGAAGCGGTCCACTTCCGCGAGCACGCCATCGACCTTGATGTCCCCGCCTCCGCGATCCTGCTGGAGCCCCACGCCGCGAACACCGGGCAGAACATCACCCTCGCCCGCGAGGTCCTGGCCAACGCCGGCATCACCCCGAAGAGGGTGCTGCTGGTCTCCAAGCCCTACATGGAACGGCGGTCGTACGCCACCGCCCGCAAGCTGTGGCCCGAGGCCGAGATGGTGTGCGCCTCGGAAACCCTGGAGTTCGACGACTACCTCAAGTCCATCGGCGACGAGAAGCTCGTGGTGGACATGCTCGTCGGCGACCTCCAGCGGGTGATCGAGTATCCGAAGCTCGGGTTCGCCATCGAGCAGGAGGTCCCGGAGGACGTGCATGCCGCGTACGAATCCCTCATCCACGCCGGCTTCACCAGCCGCCTCATCGCTTCCTGAACTCTCCACCCCAGGCGGCCTGTGCGCCATCCACCAGCCCAACTTCATGCCCCGGCTGACCACGCTGGCCAAGCTGTTCGCGGCGGATCACTGGATCGTCCTGGACGAGGTGCAGTTCGCCCGCCGCGACTACCAGCATCGCGCCCGCATCGCCGCACTCGACGGCCTCGGCCCGAACCGGTGGCTGACCCTCCCCACTCATCGCCCCTCCGGGCGGGCCACCCTCATCAGAGACGCCCTGATCGCCGACCCTGCCGCGGCCCGACGCCGGGCCTCAACGATCCTGCGCCAGCAGTACGGGACCAGCTCTCACTGGCCCGCACTTGACCGTGCCCTTCAGCCGGTCTGGAATGCGTTCGACACAGGAAGGGTCGCGCCGGTCGCCACGGCCTCGACTCGAGCCCTGCTCGGACTGCTCGGCTGGCGGGGACAGATCTTCACCAGCAGCGCCTTGCCCGCACGTACCGGCCGGTCCGAGCGGCTGGCCGACCTGGCCGACGCCACCGGTGCACGCGCGTACCTGTGCGGCACCGGCGGCATGACCTACCTGGACCATGCGCCCTTCACCGAGCTGGGCGTGGCCGTCGTCCCGTTTCTCTCCCCGGCCACTGGGCTGTGGGCCTCGGGGCGACAGGTCGGTGCTCTGCGGGCACTGGTCTTCCGCGTCCCCGACGCTGTGGGAGCTCGGTTCCGGGCTCTCGCGTTCGCCCACGATGCGCTGGGGTGCGCGGCCTGACACCCGCTTCGGGTACGAAAGCGAGTGTGATCAACGTCGACGTGCCTGTGGAAGCTGCGGCTGGGAGGCCGGCGCAACCGTTGTCGATCGGACCGGCGTGCCCGCCCACCGTGCCGCACTCCGCATGCCTGCCACACGTGCACGCTCACTCGGAACCGGCCTGGCACTGAGTCGCTCGACGCGCCAGGTCAGCACCCGTGGGGGGCTTCGGGCGTCGTCGAGTGCCCGTTCGTCGGTTGCCTGCTGAAGCAGTTGCTTCGGATCGTCTCCGGCCTTCTTGGCGGTCGCGAGCACGGCTGTGAGTGCGTCGAAGGACGGGTTTTCGACCACCTGCTTGGCATGGTCCGGTGGATGAGGAGGATGTGGCGCTGCACCACTTGCTGTGGTGGCCGACGCTGGGCGAGTGCGGTCAGCGGTGCGACGGCTGGGTGCTCGTAGGCGGCTCGCAGCTGGATGAGGGTCTGGTGGGCTGCCGCCACCTGCTGGTCGTGGTGACGTCGCTGGTGCCAGCGGGCGGCGGTGATGACGACAAGGATCGCGGCGTCGAGGACATCGCCAACAGCGCGCCGTCCCTCGGGGCGGGTTCGTGGACCATGGCCCGCACGGCGCCGCGCAGAGCGCGGGCGTGCTGGTGCTTGGCGTGGACGCGGGAGCGGGTGGCGCGCTCGAATGCCTCGGCTGCCTGCCGGAGGTGGGGGCGGATGGCCTGGGGCGCGCGAAGGGACAGGGCGTCGAGGGCTTCGCCGACGGCGGCCAGGCGGGCCTGGGCTGCCGCGTCCTCAGCGTGTTCGAGGCGATGGGGGATGCGTTCCGCAACGGCAGTGGCCTGGTGCCACGGGTTGGTTGTGCGGGGGCTCTTCTATGTGGTCGGTGTGCTGGAGCAGGCTGATGAACTGCTCGATGCTGGTGGCGGCGGCCACGGCGGTACGGACCGTGGTGCGCAGGCGTTCACGGGCGGTGCGGGCCTGGCCGACACGCTTCAGGCCTGGTCGAGGCCGGCTGGGACCCCTTAGCGCCGGGAGCGAGGCATGTCCGGATCCGGCGGGGCCCGACGGGCGGCGGTCTCAGCTCGCCGGGGCGGACACGGCGGCGTGCAACTCCCGCACACCAACGGCACGAGGGTGCCGCTGCGCCAACTCGGTCACGATGCTGCGGATCGCGGGACGGTCTCTCACCTCGCCGGGGCTCGCACGGTGAGCGTCGAGCAAGGCGCGGGCGGTCTGCTCAGGGCGGCCCCACGCCCACCAGGCACGCGCCATGTCTGTGCCCAGGCGTGCCTTCCTCTCGGCCGTGGGGAAATGCTCGGGCCGAAGGTATCGCCCCGCCTCCAGCGCGGCACCGGCGTCGCCAAGGGCCCAGTGGACGCCGACGGCGTAGAGATCCACGGCGGCCGGGCTGATGGGGAAGAGACGCCCGGCAGGTGCCTGGAGCGGCAGGCGCCGTGCGGCCCGCCGTGCCTCCTCGGCCATGGTCAGGGCCTCCGCGCGCCGGCCTCCCCGGGCGGCGGTGTAGGCCAGGGTGCACAGCATCTGCGCGTAGGCCGACGAGGCCGCGTCCGTCCGCAGCCCTGTCGTCTCCACCCGGGCCGCGGCCGACTCCATGAGGGTTTGGGCTTCCTCGCCCCGGTCCTGGTGGCGCAGCACGATTGCGAACTCGCGGGAGGCGGCAGCGGCGGCGAGCGGGGACCCGGACACCTCGGCCCAGGTGCGCGCGCGGTCGGCGGTGAGGCGGGCCTGCTCGTACGAGCCGAGCTTGATCAGCAGGGCGGCGCTCAGACTGTAGACGGAGGACAATCGGGCTTGGTCCAGCTCGCGGCGCGAGGAGGCAGCGGCGTGCCCGTCGGCCAAGAGGCCCGGCAGCAGCCCGAGGAGCTGCGTGTGGGCCCCCTTGTCGTAGAGGCCGCGGGCGGAGGCCACACGGTCGTTCAAGGCACCCCTGCCCGTCGGTGGCGGGGTGTCGGCCAAAGCCCGGTCCACGCCGAGCAGCATGGCAGCCGGTACGGTCGCCGTGGCGGTGAGCAACGAGCGGCGGCGCATCGGGTCCTCCTCGGCGTGCGGACTGGCCGACACTCTAGTGCTGGCCTGTCCGGAAGGAGCGGGGGGTACCAGAGAACTCACCAGGACGTGTCGAGGAACGCCTACTGCGGAGGCGGCTAGGTGAATGAGCGTCAGGTCGGTTACCTGGGTGCGGCGTTCCATCCGCGAGACCGTCGCCGCCGAGCACCCCAGATGCTCGCCGAGTCCGGCGAGTGTCCATCCTCGGTGCTCACGGCCCAACCGTACGAGTCCGCCCGGTTGCCGCCGGGCGACTAGCTCTCTGACCTTCGCGCTGTTCCAGAGCGGGTCACCGGGCACTGGTCCCTCCCCCTGCTGCACGACCGGGGGTCACCACGGTACGGGCGTGGGACGGCACCCGTCGAGACCGCTTGCACAACGTGCAAACGCCTTGCAAGGAGAGTCAGTTGACCACTGACCGGGTGCCGGATGCGGTGTTCTCGTTACATCGCCCCGCACCTCGTGGGGCACCATCCAAGGGAGGCACCATGGCAACCGCAGCCGACACCCCCGCCGCCACCGACCCGGTGACCGGGCCGGCCCGCTCCCCCCGTGACATCGTGCCGGCGGACCTCTGGGAGAAGCAGATCGGCCTGCTGATGCGGGACTGCCCGTACGACTCCGTCATGGCAACCCGCGTCCTCGGCCAGGGCTACGCCTACCTGCTCACTGCCATGTCCCTCCGGGGCCAGGGCCTGGGACTCGCCCCGAGCAAGCTGGTCGACATCGGCGCCCACACGATCATCCTGGACACCGTCGCCTACGCCGAACTGTGCGACAAGTACAACGGCGGGCACTTCCTGCACCACGTGCCCAAGGTCGAGATGAAGAACGACGGGTCGGTAATCAAGACCGCCCACCTCGTCGCCCGCGCAGGTTGGGAGGTGGACCTCCCTCTGTGGGAGGACGCCGCCGACTGCGGCCCCTGCCACCCGGGCAACGACTCGCACTGACCTCCACGTGACGCCCTCGGCGGTCCGGGTCCACGGCTCGGGTCGCCGAGGCGCGCCCGGGTGACTTTCGCCCGAACCGGCAGCAGCCCCCGCGCGGTGCCGCCAGGATGACGCGGGTGACGACCACGACCACAGACCTATGGCACCACTACGGCCGGGCCCGCGCCGCGCAGGACCACGCCGTCTCCGACTCCTTCCGCTGGACCTGGGACCAGCAGGACGGGCCGGGCCCGGAAGTTCTCGGCGATCTCACCGGCAAGACCGTGGCCGACCTCGGCGCTGGCGCCGCCCGCCACGCCGCGCACCTGGCCGTGCACCATGCCCCGAACCGGATCGACGCCGTGGACGCCTCCCCGGCCCAGCACGGCATGGCCACCGCTCTGTACGCCGACCTCGCCCCGCGCCTGCACTTAGTCCACGCGGACGTCGTCGCCCACCTTCGTGCGAACCCGGGCGCCTACGACGTGCTTTACAGCCACTTCGGGGCGGTGGACTTCACTGACCCCCGCGAGCTGCTCCCGGCCGCCGCTGACGCGCTCCGCCCCGGTGGACACCTGGTCTTCTCCACCCTTGCCCACTACCTGTCCGGCAAGCCCGCGCAGTCGGACGTCATCGCCGCCGAGGTGCCGGCGAAGACCCCGGGAGGCGAGAGTGCCACCATGCACCGGTGGGTGCTGCAGGAGCACGTGTGGACCAAGGTTCTGGACCAGGCCGGGTTCACCGACATCCGCGTCGAGGAGCTGCCCGCTGGCGACGGCCTCCGGCCTGCCGCCACCCTCCTCGTCACGGCCGAGCGCCCCGCCACCTGAGACCGGGCCGGGGCATGCCGCTGCCCCGGGCCCAGTCTCCTTGACTCCGGGACAGCGGTGCGTTCGCGCTGAGGGTCGGCCGCTCCAGGAACCTCTGCACTCGCGCGTCCAGGACCTTCTCCGTCTCCGGGTTGATCGTGCGCAGGGCCACCTGGGCAGTCACGATGACGTCGCACAACTTCTTCTCGACGTCCTCCCAGGTGTGGCTGTTGCCCTTGCGCGGGTTGGCGCCGGGGCCCCCGGTGACGGCCTCCGCCGCCTCCCCGAACTCCTCACCGACTTGAGCACGCGCAGCAGCCGCACGTCGCCGGCCGCGGCCTGGTCCTCCTCGTCCAGCCAGCCGCGCCGCTTCCGCACGCCGTCCCACGTCTGGCCCATGTGGCACGTCTCCACGTATTTGCTGCAGCAGCGCGCCGCCGAGCGGTGACACCCCATTTCAAGATGACGCCCGGATGGCACCCAGACACAACGCGGTCAGGGCCGGTCTCCCCAAAAGGAGACCGGCCCTGACCTGCGATTACGAAGTCGGGGTGGCGGGATTTGAACCCACGACCTCTTCGTCCCGAACGAAGCGCGCTACCAAGCTGCGCCACACCCCGATCGTCGGCGCTCTCGCGGCGACGTCGTTTACTTTAGCCCACTGGTGGCCTGAGACGAAATCCGGTTTCGGCGGTGGTGGCGCGGGGGCCCGGCGAGGTCAGGAGCGGTGCCGGGGCGATCGCCGGTGCGTGTCCGCCCGTGCGGGCGGCGGTACCCCGGTTCCCGGTCGGTGAGGGTGGGGGAGTGGCTGTCCGGGGGGCCGGGGGAGTGCCCGCTACGGCGCCGAAGGCGGGCGTCCGCCCGGGGCGCCGGGCCGCGGGGCGGGAACCGCTGTGCTCTCCCGGCCTCAGTTCCGTCCCGCCCCAGCCCCGGCCTCAGTCCCGTCCCGGCCCCAGTCCCGTCCCGGGTTCCGTTCCGCCCCGGACCCCCCGGCGTTCCGTCGCTACCCCCGGCTCACCAGCGTCAGCAGGGTCGACTCCGGGGGGCAGGCGAAGCGGACCGGGGTGTAGCGGTTGGTGCCGCAGCCCGCGGAGACGTGCAGGTGGGAGGTGTTGCCCCGGGCCGTGTGGGTGGACAGGCCCTTCACCCGGTCCGTGTCCAGGTCGCAGTTGGTGACCAGGGCGCCGTAGAAGGGGATGCAGAGCTGGCCGCCGTGGGTGTGGCCGGCCAGGACCAGGGGGTAGCCGTCGGCGGTGAACGCGTCGAGCACGCGCAGGTACGGAGCGTGGACCACGCCCATAGAGAAGTCCGCCGTGTCCGACGGGCCGCCCGCCACCTCCGCGTACCGGTCCCGCTTGATGTGCGGGTCGTCCACGCCCGTCAGCTCGACCGTCATCCCGTCGATCTTCAGGGTGCCGCGCGTGTTGGTGAGGTTGTGCCACCCGGCGGCGTCGAAGGCGTCGCGCAGGTCCTCCCACGGGTTGTGGACGGCGCCGACGGCGGGCGCGTTGCCGTTGAGGCCGTGGCGGCCCTGGGCCTTCTCCAGCAGGTACCGGGCGGGGTTGCGCAGCTTGGGGCCGTAGTAGTCGTTGGAGCCGAAGACGTAGGCGCCCGGGAACTCCATCAGGGGGCCCAGCGCGTCCAGCACCTCGGGCACGCCCTCCGGGTCGGACAGGTTGTCGCCGGTGTTGATCACGAAGTCGGGGCGCAGCCCGGCCAGGGAGCGCAGCCACCGCTGCTTCTTCCGCTGGCCGCCGACCATGTGGATGTCGGAGACCTGGAGCACGCGCAGGGGGCGCATCCCGGGAGGCAGCACGGGGACGGTCACCCGCCGCAGACGGAACGAACGGGCCTCGAAGCCCGCCGAGTAGAGCAGACCGGCGGCGCCGACCGCCGTGATTCCCAGGGGCACTGTGTATCGCGCGCGCATGACTCCATCGTGTCAGAAACGGCGGGGGCGGCCGACCGCGCGGGCGCCGTCCCTTCGCCGCCGCGGCCGCCGCCCCTCACCACCGGTGTCACGGCCCGTCCGCCGTGCGCCCGCCGCCCGTCACCATCGGTGTCACGGCCCGTCCGTCGTGCGCCCGCCGCCCGTCACCATCGGTGTCACGGCCCGTCCGTCGTGCGCCCGCCGCCCCTCACCACTGGTGTCACGGCCCGTCCGTCGTGCGCCCGCCGCCGCGTTCACCGCCCGTCCGCCGCCGTGCTCACCGCCCGTCCGCCGCCCACCCGCCGTCGTGCCCATGGCCCACCCGGGGGCGCCCACCGCCGCGTCCACCGCGCGCCCGCCGCCGTGTCCGCGGCCCCTCGCCCCGGTGCCACCGTCCGCCCGCCGTCGCGTCCACCGCCGGCCCGACGCCGCGGGCCACCGCCCCGCCTCCGGCAAAACGACGGGCGTCCGCCCGCCCGTACCTGAGACAATCGGCCCATGACCACGCTCAAGTCGAAGCTGCACGACGACCTCAACTCCGCGATCAAGGAGCGGGACGAGCTGCGCTCCTCCACCCTCCGGCTGACGCTCACCGCGATCACCAAGGAGGAGGTCGCGGGGAAGACGAAGCGGGAGCTCTCCGACGACGAGGTGCAGAAGGTGATCACCCGCGAGGCGAAGAAGCGCCGTGAGGCCGCCGACGCCTTCGCCCAGGGCGGCCGTCCCGAGCAGGCCGAGCGGGAGAAGGCGGAGGGCGAGGTGCTCGCCGCGTATCTGCCGAAGCAGCTCTCCGACGACGAGCTGCACGCCATCGTCGCCCAGGCCGTCGAGGAGGCCAGGGCCGGCGGCGCGGAGGGGCCCCGGGCCATGGGCGCGGTCATGAAGATCGTGAATCCGAAGGTCGCCGGACTGGCCGAGGGCGGCCGGGTCGCCGCCGTCGTCAAGAAGCTGCTGGCGGGCTGACCCCGGCGGGGTCCGGGTGGGCCGGGGTGCGTCCCGGCGCCACCCGGCGGCCCCGGGACGCCCCGGGACGCACCCGGCGCGGGCCGCTCGCCCCGCCCGGTGTGCTGGCCCGGCGTCCCCGCCGTCGTCAGTGCGTCCGCTCCTGACCGCGCCTTCGCCCGGCGCCTTGCCCGGTGTGCCGCCCCTGTCCAGGGCTCGTGGTCGGCGCCCCCGCCTTCGCTCGGCGCGCCCGCGCCTCCGCCTCCGCCGCCGCCCGGGACCTCGGCCCCCGGCCGCGGCGGGGACGTCGGCGCCCGGGACCTCCCGCCCCCGGCGGGCCCCGCCCCCGCACGGCGAACGGCCGGGGCTCCCGTAAGGGAAACCCCGGCCGCTCCCCGGCAGGTATGTACGCGCTCGTCATCCGATGCCCGTACCGCTGCCGCGCGTCACTGTCGTCGCTGTCGCCGCTGGTGACCCGCCTGTGCCGGGCGGGTCACCAGCGCCGTTCTCAGCCCTGCTCCCCGCCGTTGGCCTGGCCCTGGAACGGGACGCCCGGGAGTCCGCCGGTGGCCGCGCCGCCGTCGCCCGTACCGCCGGTCGGGGTGCCGCCGGTCGCGGCCCCTCCGTCGCCGGTGCCGCCGTTGCCGCCCCCGCCGGTGCCCGGGTCGCCGGTGGTCACGCCGCCGTTGGCCACGCCTCCGGCCGCCGTGGCGCCCGTGGTCACGCCGCCGTGGGTCGCGCCCCGGCCGGCGGTGCCGCCGGTCTGGCCGGCGATGAAGCCGCCCCGGCCGCGGTTGCGTCCGTCGTCGCGGCCCTTGTCCCGGTCGCGGCCCTTGTCCTTGTCCTTGTCCTTGTCCTTGCTCTTGTCCGCGTCCGGGATGTCGACGAGGTTGAACGAGGGGGCGTCCTTGCCGGACAGGGCGCCGGTCATGGCGTCCTTCCAGATCGGACCCGGCACCGCGCCACCGAAGACCAGCTGGTGGAAGACACCGCCGATGGAGATGTTCCGCATCTTGACCTTCTGGCTGCCGCTGCCGACCCAGACCGCGCCCGACATGTTCGGCGTGTAGCCGACGAACCAGGCGTTGCGCCGCTCGTCGGTGGTACCGGTCTTGCCCGCGTTGTCGCGGTCGCCGAGGCCGGCCGCCCTACCCGTACCGGAGTCGACCACTCCGCGCAGCAGGGTGTTCACGGTGTCCGCGGTCCTCTCGGACATCGCCCGCGAGCACGTCGACTTCGGCACGTCGAGCGACTTGCGCTGGTCGCCGACCTTCTGCGAGATGGACTCGATCGCGATGGGCGTGCAGTACATGCCGCGCGAGGCGAAGGCGGCGTAGGCGCTCGCCATCCTCAGCGGCGACATGCCCACCGAACCGAGGGCGAGGGCGGAGGGGTTCTGCGGCAGCTTGTCCCCGTTGCCCTGGATCACGTGGAGCTTGTCGGCCATGTTCGAGACGGGGCAGAGACCGATCTCGGCGAGCATCTGCACGAAGTAGGTGTTGACCGACATGGCCATCGCCTCCTTCAAGCGGTACGGGCCGACTTCCTTCTCGTTCTCGTTCTCGACGGTGTAGTTGCCGTCGTTGATCCAGGGCTGCCCGCAGGTCTGGATCGGGCTCGGGTAGTCCATGTCGTAGGGCGACGAGTACTCCTTCGTCGCCGGGATGCCCCGCTCCAGGGCCGCCGCCGCGAGGAACGGCTTGAAGGTCGAGCCCGTCGGGAAGCCGAAGTTGGAGCCGCCGTAGGCCGCGTCGACCGAGTAGTTGTACTCGGTCTCGTGCTGCTTGGCGTTGGAGCCGTAGGGCTTCGACTGGCCCATGGCGACGATCCGGCCGGTGCCCGGCTCGACCAGGGTGGCGGCCGCGGCGACCGAGTCCGACTTGTAGACGTGGTTCTTCAGCGAGGCCTGCACCGAGTCCTGGGCCTGCGGCGCCAGGGTGGTGCGGATGGTCAGGCCGCCCCGGTTCCAGGTCTTGGCCCGGTCCTTGCGGCTCTTGCCGAAGACCGGGTCGCTCAGGAACACCTCGCGCACGTAGGCGCAGAAGAAGCTCGCGTCGCGGGTGGCGGTGATGCAGCCGTTCTTGGGGCGGCTGACCTTCAGCTTGAGCGGCGCGGCCTGCGCCTTCTCCGCCTCCGCGACGGAGATGTCGCCGACCTGGGCCATGCGGTGCAGCACGGTGTCGCGCCGCTTCCTGGCCTCCGCCTCGTCGTTCACCGGGTCGTAGCGGGTCGGCGACTGGACGATGCCGGCCAGGAGGGCGGCCTCGCCGAGGTCGAGGTCCTTGGCGTGCTTGGAGAAGTAGCGCTGGGAGGCCGCCTCCACGCCGTAGGCCTGCTGGCCGAAGAAGGTGATATTCAGGTAGTTCTCGAGGATCTTCTTCTTGCCCAGCTCCTCCTCCACCTGGATCGCCAGCTTCAGCTCGCGGATCTTGCGGCCGATGGTCTGCTGGGTGGCCTGGGCGACCTTGGTCGGGTCGTCGCCCGCCTCCTCGACGAAGACGTTCTTGACGTACTGCTGGGTCAGGGTGGAGGCGCCCTGGGAGACCTCGCCGCTGCCCGCGTTCTTCTTCAGGGCGCGCAGGACGCCCTTGAGGTCCACCGCGCCGTGCTCGTAGAAGCGCGAGTCCTCGATGGCGACGATGGCCTTCTGCAGGTACGGCGAGATGTCCTTGAGCGGGACCACCGTGCGGTCGCGCGAGTAGACGGTGGCGATGTGGCCGCCCTCGGCGTCGAGGATGGTGGTGCGCTGGCTCAGCGGGGGCGTCTTCAGGTTGGCCGGGAGAGCGTCGAAGCTCTCCACCGACCCCTTGGCCGCGAGTCCCAGGGCGCCCACGGCGGGCAGCGCGAGGCCGGCCAGGACTGCTCCCGCGAGCACACTGACACCGAGGAACTTGGCGGCCTGCTGAGTGGGCGACAGGCCACCACCGGAGGGCTTCTTAGGCATGGGGGCAGCCTACGTTCTCATTCGCCGGACACGCGTATATGCCTTGGCCTAAGCTGCACTCGACTGTCACAGCTTTGTGGTCACGTATCAACACGTCCGGCGAACCCGAATCGTTCCGGACCTGTTCGACTTTTTTCCGCACGGCGCCGACGGAGGCGCGCAGGCCCGTCCGAGTGTGCTCCGCGGTGCGGGGCACATGCGTCCGGAACCACCCGGTGTGTTGTGTGGTGCCCGTTATTACCCGTCGGAGATGTCTCCTATGCCGGGATGGTCGCGCATGTCGCCAGCTCACTCCCCCGGGTGATCTGCCGCTTACCCATAGTCCGTTCGGGCCATTCAAGATTGGGCCCGACGGGGGTGTTGCGCTGTGCCCGCCTTCCGTAACGTCCTCAACTGGCGGCGGGGAATATGCCGCTGCCGCCGTGGGGGAGCCTCGATTCGGGAGAGGACGGCGCCGGTATGGGCTGGGTAACCGACTGGAGTGCGCAGGCTGCCTGTCGCACTACCGATCCGGACGAACTGTTCGTCCAGGGAGCAGCGCAGAACAGGGCCAAGGCGGTGTGCACGGGATGCCCGGTGCGCACCGAGTGCCTGGCCGACGCGCTGGACAATCGCGTCGAGTTCGGCGTGTGGGGAGGCATGACGGAACGGGAACGCCGCGCGCTGCTGCGCAGGCGGCCCACCGTGACCTCCTGGCGCCGGCTGCTGGAGACGGCGCGCACGGAGTACGAGCGGGGGGCCGGGATCCTGCCCCTCGAAGAGGACGAGGTCTACGAGAACTACGCGGCGGTGGGCTGAGGCGCTCCCTCCCCGCACCCCGTCACCGGTCCGGCTCCGCGGGGCGCCGGACACGCCCTCCCACGGGCCGGCGGCCACCGGGCGGACGCGGCCCGGCGCCGGCACTGCTCCGGACCGGCACTGCTCCGGCGGGCGCGGCTTACGGCGGACCCGGCCCCGGGGGCGTACGGACCTCCGGGTCCCGGTGCCTCGCTCAGGCGCCCGGCTCGGGCAGCTCGGGCCGGACCGCCGCCAGGCGGTCGCCGATGTCCCGCAGCCCCGCGAGGTCGTGCACATCGCCGGGCAGCGCGGCCACCTCCGTCACCGCCACCTCGGGATGGCGCGCGGTGAAGCGGTCCCGTGTGCGCTGCTCGCGGGCGAGCAGCCGCATCCGTTCCGCGTGCAGCCGCAGCAGGCCCGCCGTGAGCAGCTCCACGGATCCCTCCGCCGATCCCTCGGCCGTCCCGGCGTCCGGCCCGTCCTCCGCACGGCCGCCGGAAGCGGACGGGGCGTCGGGGCCCGGCTCCGCCGGGGGCGCGTCGGAGGGGCCGGAGGAGGAGGGCGGTGCGTCGGCGGGGTGCGGGTCGGGCGCGGGGTGCGGGTCGGACGACGGGGACCGCGAGCCCCCGGCCGGGCGGTGGCCGGGGCCGGGCGCGGAACCGGCGTCCGGTGCGGTGCCGGAGGGGGCCGGACCGGCGTCCGCGGAGCCGCCGTCCGAGGGGGCGTCGGACGCTGAACCGCCGGGGACGTCGGAGGGGTGTCGAGGTCCAGCCTTCCCGTCGTCCTGATCCACAATGCGGGCGTCCTCAAGATTTTCGGCGGCGGCCGTCGCCCGCTCGGCCGACAGCCCGTCGGCGCCGCTGCCGTGCACCCGGTTGAGGACCAGCCCGGCCAGCGGCATCCGCTCCTCCGCCAGCCGCTCCACGAAGTAGGCGGCCTCGCGCAGCGCGTCCCGCTCCGGGGCTGCGACCACCAGGAACGCCGTACCGGGCGCCTGGAGCAGCTTGTAGGTGGCGTCCGCGCGGGTGCGGAACCCGCCGAACATCGAGTCCATGGCCGCGACGAAGGTCTGCACGTCCTTCAGCAGCGGCCCGCCCAGCAGCTTGCCCAGGGCGCCCGTCATCATCGACATGCCGACGTTCAGGAACTTCATCCCGGCCCGCCCGCCGACCTTCGCCGGGGCCAGCAGCACCCGGATCAGCTTGCCGTCGAGGAAGGACCCGAGGCGCTTGGGGGCGTCCAGGAAGTCCAGCGCCGACCGGGACGGCGGGGTGTCGACGACGATCAGGTCCCAGTCGTCGGTCGCCCGCAACTGCCCCAGCTTCTCCATCGCCATGTACTCCTGCGTGCCCGCGAAGCCCGCCGAGAGCGACTGGTAGAAGGGGTTCCCCAGGATCGCGGCGGCCCGGTCCGGGTCCGCGTGCGCCTCGACGATCTCGTCGAAGGTGCGCTTCATGTCCAGCATCATGGCGTGCAGTTCGCCGCCCGCCGCGTCGTCGACGCCCTTCACCCGGCGCGGGGTGTTGTCGAGCGAGTCGATCCCCATGGACTGGGCGAGCCGCCGCGCCGGGTCGATGGTGAGCACCACCACCTTGCGGCCCCGCTCCGCCGCGCGCAGCCCGAGCGCCGCCGCGGTGGTCGTCTTGCCGACCCCGCCCGAACCGCAGCACACCACGATCCGCGTCGCCGGGTCCTCCAGCAGCGGGTCGATCTCCAGCAGCCGCGCGGGGGCCAGGCGCCGCGCGCCCTCCTTCGCCTGGGCCGGGTCAGGACTCATGCGATCCCCTGCTTCCGCAGCTCGGTGGCCAGCTCGTACAGGCCCGCCAGGTCCATGCCCCCGGTGAGCAGCGGGAGTTCGTGCAGCGGCAGCCCCAGCTCGCCCAGGGCGGCCCGCTGCTCCTGCTCCAGCGCGTACCGCGCGGCGTACTCCCCGGCCTGCGCCAGCAGCGGGTCGACCAGCCGCTCGGCGTGCCCGCCGCGCCGCGCCCCGCCCAGCCCGGCGGCGGACAGCGAGCGCGCGATGGCCGTGCGGGGGGTGCTCCGCACGAGGTCCAGGGCGGCGGCGTCCAGCACCTCGGGCCGGACCATGTTGACGACGACCCGGCCCACCGGCAGCCGGGCCGCGTGCAGCTCCGCGATGCCGTCGGCCGTCTCCTGGACCGGCATCTCCTCCAGCAGCGACACCAGGTGCACGGCGGTCTCCGGGGACTTCAGCACCCGCATCACGGCCTGGGCCTGGTTGTGTATGGGACCGACCTTCGCGAGGCCGGCCACCTCGTCGTTGACGTTGAGGAAACGGGTGACGCGCCCGGTGGGGGGCGCGTCCATGACGACGTAGTCGTAGGCGAACCGCCCGCGCGCGTCCTTGCGCCGCACCGCCTCGCACGCCTTGCCGGTCAGCAGGACGTCCCGGAGGCCGGGGGCGACGGTCGTCGCGAAGTCGATCGCGCCGAGCTTCTTCAGGGCCCGGCCGGCGCCGCCCAGCTTGTAGAACATCTGGAGGTAGTCCAGCAGCGCCAGCTCCGGGTCGATGGCGAGGGCGTACACCTCCCCGCCCCCGGGGGCGACGGCGATCTTCCGCTCCTCATAGGGCAACGCCTCCGTCTCGAAGAGCTGCGCGATGCCCTGGCGGCCCTCGACCTCCACGAGAAGCGTGCGCTTCCCGCTGGTGGCCAGGGCCAGCGCTAGGGCCGCGGCCACCGTGGTCTTGCCGGTACCGCCCTTGCCGCTGACGACCTGGAGCCTGCTCACGTATTCGAGCGTAACCAGTCCGGCCCCGGGCTACGCGGGAGGCTGTGGATAACAGCCGATACAGTCGGCCGCATGACCAAGTGGGAATACGCAACCGTGCCGCTGCTCGTCCATGCCACGAAGCAGATTCTGGACACCTGGGGCGAGGACGGCTGGGAGCTCGTCCAGGTCGTCCCCGGGCCGAACCCGGAGCAGCTCGTGGCCTACCTGAAGCGGGAGAGGCAGGCGTGAGCGCCGTCGAGGCCAGGCTCGCCGAGCTGGGCCTGACCCTGCCGGAGGTGGTGCCGCCGCTGGCCGCGTACCAGCCGGCCGTGACCTCCGGGCCCTACGTGTACACCGCCGGCCAGCTCCCGATGGTGGACGGCAGGCTGCCGGTCACGGGCAAGGTGGGCGCCGAGGTCACCGCCGAGGAGGCCAAGGAGCTGGCGCGCACCTGCGCGCTGAACGCCCTGGCCGCGGTGAAGTCCGCCGCCGGGGACCTGGACCGGATCGCGCGCGTGGTGAAGGTCGTCGGCTTCGTCGCCTCCGCCCCCGACTTCACCGGCCAGCCGGGCGTCCTCAACGGGGCCAGTGAGCTGCTCGCCGAGGTGCTCGGCGACAAGGGCGTGCACGCCCGCAGCGCGGTCGGCGTCGCGGTGCTGCCGCTGGACTCGCCGGTCGAGGTCGAGATCCAGGTGGAGCTCGTCCAGGGCTGAGCGGCCGGGACACGGACGGGTACGGGCCCGGCGCGGGATGCCGCGCCGGGCCCGTACGCGCGCCGGGCGACGCCGGGCGCCTTCCCCGGGGGTCGATCCGCACACCGCCGGGTCCGTACGCGCGGGGCGACGTCGCCCTGGTCGCGGTGGGGTGCCCGTGACGAACGCCGGGTCCGCCCGCGCGCGGCGGCGCACCCTCCTCGGCGTCCGCCCCGGCCGCACGGCGCCGGTCCCGCCGGTCCCGCTGGTCCCGCCGGTCCCGCGGCGACGGCGGCGCGCACGGCCCGCTCCGGGGCTGCCGGGCACCCTCCACGGCCGTCGGCGCCCGCCCGCGCCCGGCCGGCCGGTCGGCGCCCTCCACGGCCTCCGGCGCCCGCCCGCGCCCGCCCGGCCGACGTCCTCCGGGGCCTCTCGAAGATCCGGGCGCCAGCGGATAGCCTCCGGCCATGGCGAATGGTCAGTGGTACCCACCGGAGTGGCCCGACCGCATCCGGGCCCTCGCGGCCGGCGCGCTCACCCCGGTCGCCCCGAGACGCGCCGCCACCGTCCTGCTGCTCCGCGACGGCGCCGGCGGCCCGCTGGTGCACATGCTGCGCCGCCGCACGTCCATGGCCTTCGCCGGGGGCGCCTACGCCTATCCGGGCGGCGGGGTCGACCCGCGCGACCACGACCGCGCCGTCGGCTGGGCGGGTCCGCCGCGCTCCTGGTGGGCCGGGCGGCTGGGCGTCGGCGAGGCGGACGCCCAGGCGATCGTCTGCGCGGCGGTCCGGGAGACCTACGAGGAGTCGGGCGTCCTGCTCGCCGGTCCGGACGGCGGCTCGGTCGTCGGGGACACCACGGGCGACGACTGGGAGGCCGACCGGGCCGCCCTGGTCGCCCGGGAGCTGTCCTTCGCCGAGTTCCTGGACCGCCGGGGCCTCGTCCCGCGCACCGACCTGCTGGGCCCCTGGGCGCGCTGGATCACCCCGGAGTTCGAGGCCCGGCGCTACGACACGTGGTTCTTCGTGGCCGCCCTGCCCGAGGGCCAGCGCACCCGCAACGCCTCCACCGAGGCCGACCGCACCGTGTGGATCACGCCCGGGGAGGCCGCGGCCGGCTACGACCGGGGCGAGCTGCTGATGATGCCGCCGACCGTCGCGACGCTGCGCGCCCTGGCGCCGTACGGCACCGCGGCCGGGGCGCTCGCCGCCGCGCCCGGCCGCGACATGGCGCCCGTACTGGCCGGGGCCCGGGTCACGGGTGACGGGATCGTGCTCGCGTGGCCCGGCCACGACGAGTTCACCAAGCACATCGCGAACGGGGGAGCACCCGCATGACGGACGCCGCGGCACTGCCCGGACAGCCGAGGGACGCGGTCCACTCGGGACCGGCCACCGAGCGGGCGGTGAACGTCCTCGCGCCCAACGCCTCGCCGATGACCCTGGACGGCACCAACACCTGGATCCTGGCCGAACCCGGCGCGGACCTGGCCGTCGTCGTGGACCCCGGTCCGCTGGACGAGGCGCACCTGGCCGAGGTGATCGGCACCGTCGAGCGGTCCGGCCGCCGCGTCGGGCTCACCCTGCTGACGCACGGGCACCCGGACCACGCCGAGGGCGCCGCCCGCTTCGCCGGGCTGACCGGGACGAAGGTGCGGGCCCTGGACCCGGCGCTGCGCCTGGGCGACGAGGGACTGGCCGCCGGGGACGTGGTCACCACGGGGGGCCTGGAGCTGCGGGTCGTGCCGACCCCGGGCCACACCTCCGACTCGCTCTGCTTCCACCTGCCCGCCGACGGGGCGGTGCTGACCGGCGACACGGTCCTGGGGCGCGGCACGACGATGGTGGCGCATCCGGACGGCCGCCTCGGGGAGTACCTGGACTCGCTGCGCAGGCTCAGGTCGCTCACGGTCGACGACGGTGTGCACACGGTGCTGCCGGGGCACGGGCCGGTCCTGGAGGACGCCCGGGGCGCCGTCGAGTTCTACCTCGCGCACCGCGCCCACCGGCTCGCCCAGGTGGAGACGGCCGTGGAGAACGGGTACCGCACGGCCGAGGAGGTCGTCGCCCACGTCTACGCGGACGTCGACCGCTCGCTCTGGCCGGCGGCGGAGCTGTCGGTGCGGGCGCAGCTCGACTACCTGCGCGAGCACGGGCTCATCCCGCCGCCGGGGTAGGGGCCGCCGGGGCCGGTGAGCGGGACCGAACCGCCGGAGCCGCGCACGGGACCGGCCGCCGGGGCGCGGGTACGGGCCCCGGCTCCGGCCGGGCCACCGCCGGGACGGGCGGCGGCGGGACGGGGGCGCCGGGGCGGGCCGCCCGGTTCAGCGGGAGCGCTTGGCGAGCCGCTCCACGTCCAGCAGGATCACCGCGCGGGCCTCCAGCCGCAGCCAGCCGCGCTGGGCGAAGTCGGCCAGCGCCTTGTTGACCGTCTCGCGGGACGCGCCGACCAGCTGGGCCAGCTCCTCCTGCGTGAGGTCGTGGACGACGTGGATGCCCTCCTCGGACTGCACGCCGAAGCGGCGGGAGAGGTCCAGCAGGGCGCGGGCGACCCGGCCGGGGACGTCGGAGAAGACCAGGTCGGACATGGCGTCGTTGGTCCTGCGCAGCCGCCGGGCGACGGCGCGCAGCAGCGCCGTGGCCACCTCGGGGCGGACGTTCAGCCAGGGCTGGAGGTCGCCGTGGCCGAGGGCGAGCAGCTTGACCTCGGTCAGCGCGGTGGCGGTGGCGGTGCGCGGGCCCGGGTCGAACAGCGACAGCTCGCCGATCAGCTCGCCGGGGCCGACCACGGCGAGCATGTTCTCGCGGCCGTCGGGCGACGTGCGGTGGAGCTTCACCTTGCCCTCGGTGACCACGTAGAGGCGGTCCCCGGGATCGCCCTCGTGGAACAGCGAGTCGCCACGGGCGAGGGTCACCTCACTCATGGATCCGCGGAGCTCCGCGGATTGCTCGTCGTCGAGCGCCGCGAAGAGCGGGTTGCGCCGCAGAACGTCGTCCACGAGTTCTCTCCTTGTCGACCTGCTCAGGGGATCGCGCTCCCCTGTCTGACAGGGAACCGTGGTGCCCATTTTGCAGGACAGTCCAAACAGTGTGATCTGTCACAAGGATGCCGCACTGGTGTCCCGGGGTACGCGGCAGGGGTCCAATTGGGCGCCGATCCTCCGGGTCCGGGGCGGACGCGGACCCCGGGCCGTAGGCTGGCCGGGTGTCCAATTCGCCGGTGGGGGCACAGGGCTGGGAGCCGCGCGGGTGACCGCTCGCCACGATTCCGCCATGGGCGAACAGGGCCCCGATGGCGGTAGGGGAACGGCGTACGCGACGAGGGAAGCGGGGCCCGCCAAGAGGGTGACCGCGAAGAAGGGTGCCGTGAAGAAGACGTCCGCGAAGAAGGCCGCGGCCACGGAGACGGTGGCCGGGAGCACGGTGGCGGGCACGACGCCCGAGGCCCGGACCCCGGCCGGAGGAGAGTCCGGGGGAACGGGCGCGGAGGGCTCCGCCGCGGAGGCCCCCGCGAGGAAGACCGCGGCGCGGGCTGCCGCGAAGAAGACCGCGGCGGGGACGGCCGCTGGGAAGAAGACCGCGGCGAAGAAGACCGCCGGGAAGGCCGCTGGGACGGCCGCCGCCGGGAAGGCCCCGGCCAAGAGGACCTCCGCGAGGAAGGCGGGGGAGGGGACCGGCGCCGGAGAGGCTCCCGCCGTGAGGACCTCCGCCGGGAAGGCCGCGGCGAAGAAGGCCCCGGCCGCCGGGAAGACCGCCGCCGCGAAGACCTCCACCGCGAAGGCCCCCGGCGGGAAGGCCCTCGTCCGGCGTCCCGCGGCCCCCGCCAAGAAGGCCGTGGTCGCGCCCAAGAAGGCCACCGCCGCCGTCGGCGGCCTGGCCCCGGCGAAGACCGTCGCCCCGAAGCCGCCGCGCCAGGAGTCGCGCACCGCCCTGGTCCGCCGCGCCCGCCGGATCAACCGCGAGCTGGCCGAGGTCTACCCGTACGCCCACCCCGAGCTGGACTTCGAGAACCCCTTCCAGCTCCTGGTGGCCACGGTGCTCTCCGCGCAGACCACCGACCTGCGCGTCAACCAGACGACGCCCGCCCTCTTCGCCTCCTATCCCACCCCCGAGGACCTGGCCGCCGCCGATCCGGAGAAGGTGGAGGAGATCCTCCGTCCGTGCGGCTTCTTCCGCGCCAAGACCCGGTCCGTCATCGGCCTCTCCAAGGCCCTGGCGGAGGAGCACGGCGGTGAGGTGCCGGGCCGCCTGGAGGACCTGGTCAAGCTGCCCGGCGTCGGCCGCAAGACCGCGTTCGTGGTGCTGGGCAACGCCTACGGGCGGCCCGGCATCACCGTGGACACCCACTTCCAGCGCCTGGTGCGCCGCTGGAAGTGGACCGAGGCGACCGACCCGGACAGGATCGAGGCCGCCGTCGGCGCGCTCTTCCCGAAGAGCGACTGGACGGACCTGTCCCACCACGTGATCTGGCACGGCCGCCGGATCTGCCACGCCCGCAGGCCCGCCTGCGGCGCCTGCCCCATCGCCCCCCTCTGCCCGGCGTACGGGGAGGGCGAGACCGACCCGGAGAAGGCCCGCAAGCTGCTGAAGTACGAGAAGGCCGGGCTGCCCGGCCAGCGCCTCAACCCCCCGCGGTCCTATCTGGACGCGGGCGGCATCCCGGCGCCGCCGCTGAGGGCGGGGTGACGGAACGAACCAGGGGCCGCCGGGCGTTGAACGGGGCGGGAACGGCCCCGCGAGCGGCGCGGGCGGAGGCACGGAGCGTACGCGCGGGACGGGCGGGACAGGGGTGGCGATGACGGGGGCGGGCGACACCCGGGGCGCGGCGCCCGGTACGGCGGGGCTGCCGGGCTGGCTGGAGCCGGTGGCGCGGACCGCGCGGACGGTGAGCCCCGGGCAGCTCAGCCGCTTCCTGCCGCCGGAGGACGGCGCGGGGCGGCAGTCCGCCGTCCTGGTCCTGTTCGGCGACGGCGAGCACCCGGCCGGGAGCGGGCGCGGCCCCGAGCTGCTCCTCATGGAGCGGGCCGGCACCCTGCGCTCGCACGCCGGGCAGCCGTCCTTCCCGGGCGGCGCCCTCGACCCGGAGGACGGCGACCCGCAGGGGGAGGGGCCGCTGCGGGCCGCCCTGCGCGAGGCCGAGGAGGAGACCGGGCTCGATCCGTCCGGCGTCCAGGTCTTCGGCGCGCTGCCCAAGCTGTACATCCCGGTCAGCGGCTTCGTGGTGACCCCGGTGCTGGGCTGGTGGCGCGAGCCCAGCCCGGTCGGCGTCGTCGACCCGGCCGAGACGGCCCGGGTGTTCACCGTCCCCGTGGCCGATCTCACCGACCCCGCCAACCGGGTGACCGCGCTGCACCCCAGCGGCCACCGGGGGCCGGCGTTCCTCGTGGAGTCCGCCCTCGTCTGGGGCTTCACCGCCGGGGTGATCGACCGGCTGCTGCACTACGCGGGCTGGGAGCGGCCCTGGGACCCGGAGAAGCAGGTCCCGCTGGACCGGCGCGCATGACAGGGTGGCCCTCGTGAACGTGCTGGACATCCTGTTGCTGGTCGCCGCCGTGTGGTTCGCGATCGTCGGCTTCCGCCAGGGCTTCGTCGTCGGCGTCCTGTCGGTGACCGGCTTCCTCGGCGGCGGCCTCGCCGCCGTCTATCTGCTGCCGGTCCTCTGGGACGCCCTGACGGACAACGCGGAGGTCGGCACGACCGCAGCCGTGGTGGCGGTCGTCATCGTCATCGTCTGCGCCTCCGTCGGCCAGGCCCTGACCACGCATCTCGGCAACAAGCTGCGCCGGCACATCACCTGGACGCCCGCGCGCGCCCTGGACGCCACCGGCGGCGCCCTGGTCAACGTCGTCGCCCTGCTGCTGGTCGCCTGGCTGATCGGCTCCGCCCTCGCGGGGACGACTCTGCCGACGCTCGGCAAGGAGGTGCGCGGCTCCAAGGTGCTGCTCGGGGTCTCCCGGGCGCTGCCGGAGCGGGCCGACACCTGGTTCGCGGACTTCTCCTCGGTGCTCGCGCAGAACGGTTTCCCGCAGGTCTTCAGCCCGTTCTCCAACGAGCCCATCACCGACGTCCGGCCGCCCGACCCGGAGCTGGCCGACAGCGCGGTGGCCCGGCGCGCCCAGCGCTCCATCGTCAAGGTCATGGGCACCGCCACCGGCTGCGGCAAGGTCCTGGAGGGCACCGGCTTCGTCTTCGCCGAGCGCCGGGTGATGACCAACGCCCATGTGGTGGGCGGCGTCGACGAGCCCACCGTGCAGATCGGCGGCGAGGGGCGGCTCTACGACGCGACGATCGTCCTCTACGACTGGCGGCGCGACATCGCCGTGCTCGACGTGCCCGAACTGGACGCGCCCGCACTGCGGTTCACCGAGAAGGACGCGGCCGGCGGCGACAGCGCGATCGTCGCCGGCTTCCCGGAGAACGGGGCGTACGACGTGCGGGCCGCGCGGGTGCGGGGGCGCATCACGGCGAACGGCCCCGACATCTACCGCCGGGACACCGTGCGCCGCGACGTGTACTCGCTCTACGCGACCGTTCGGCAGGGCAACTCCGGCGGGCCGCTGCTGACCCCGGAGGGCGAGGTCTACGGCGTGGTCTTCGCCAAGTCGCTGGACGACGCCGACACCGGATACGCCCTGACCGCGGACGAGATCCGCGAGGACATCACCCGGGGCCGCACCGCCGGCCAGCAGGTGAACAGCGACAACTGCGCACTCTGACCGCCCGGCGGCCGGATGGCGCCGCCGGGGTACGGGGGCGGGGGCCCGGTGCGGAGCGGGGCGGCGGCCGGTGCCGCGGCGGCCCGGCCGTACGGCGGCCCGGCGGCTCAGCCGCGTGGATGGCGCAGCCGCACGGAGACCCAGCGGGCCCTGCGGCGCAGGATGCGCGGAATGCCCACCCGGGGGTCGGCGCCCGCCAGTTGCGGGGCGCCACCGCGCCGGTGGGTGCTCACGCCGCTCATGGAGCGGCCGTCGCGTGCTACGTCACTGTAGTCGTGCGTCCAGCCCATACCGGGACCTGTGCCCCCGGCTCGTGGTCCATAACCTCTCCGGTGGGCCCCAATTGGCCTATGCGCCGGGCACATGGCCGCTCATATGACGACCGTTCCGGTTCGGACACCGATCGCGTTCGGCCGGTCACCGATCGGGTTCGGAATCCTTCAGCCAGCTGATCAGTTCGGTGGAGAAGGCGACCGGGTCCTCCTCGTGCGGGAAGTGGCCCAGGCCGTCGAACAGCCGCCAGCGGTAGGGCGCTTCGACGTACTCCCCGGAGCCGGCCGCGCTGCGGGTGCGCAGCACCGGGTCCAGCGAACCGTGCAGGTGCAGTGTCGGCACCCGCACCGGCCGCTTCATCCGCCGGTTGAACTGGATGCCGTCGGGCCGGGCCAGGGAGCGCACCAGCCAGCGGTACGGCTCGACCGAGCAGTGCGCCGTGGAGGGGACGCACATGGCCCGGCGGTAGACCTCCACCGCCTCGTCGTCCGGCGGGCGCGGACCGGACCAGTCCCGGATCAGCCGCCCCACCAGCGCGCCGTCGTCGGCGGTCAGCTGCCGCTCGGGGACCCAGGGGCGCTGGAAGCCCCAGATGTGCGAACCGGCCCGGGTCTGGCGGACGTCGCCGAGCATCGCCGAGCGCCAGCGCCGGGGGTGGGGCATCGAGGCCACCACGAGCCGCCGCACCAGCTTGGGGCGCATCGCGGCGGCCGTCCAGGCCAGGTAGCCGCCCAGGTCGTGGCCGACGAGCGCGGCGTCCGGCTCGCCCAGGGAGCGGACCACCCCGGTGACGTCCAGCGCGAGGTTGGCGGGGTCGTAGCCGCGCGGGGTGCGGTCGCTGCCGCCGACGCCGCGCAGGTCCATGGCGACGGCGCGGAAACCGGCGTCCGCGAGCGCCGTGAGCTGGTGCCGCCAGGTCCACCAGAACTGGGGGAAGCCGTGCAGCAGCAGCACCAGCGGCCCGTCGCCCAGCTCCGCGATGTGGAAGCGGGCCCCGTTGGCCGCGACGTCCCGGTGGGTCGCCTCGCGACCGCCGGGCAGCGGCAGCCGGACGACCGAGGCGGGCTGCGCCGAAGGGATGGGAGGACGGTCCGTCATGAGGAGGGGCGGGCCATGGCCTCGATGGCCTCCGGTGAGCGGTCCGCGGGCAGCTCCGGGCGGGGGTGCGGCCGGGCGTTCTGGAGGACGCCCGCCGTCTGCTTCACGGAGGCGGCGACCTTCTGCGGGCCGCGGCCCTTCTTGGCCTTCTTCGCGAAGACCACGCCGATCAGCGCCAGCAGTCCGGCGACCAGGACGTTGGCCGCGAAGGACAGCAGGAAGCACACCGCGAGGTTCCAGCCGGTCCAGGTGCGGATGCCGTAGGCGAGCGCGAAGCTCAGCATCGGCAGCGAGAAGATCAGCACCGCGCCCGCCAGCGAGAACGCCCCGCCGCTGACCGCGCCGCGCTTGACGTCCTGCTTGAGCTGCGCCTTCGCCAGCGCGATCTCGTCGTGCACCAGGGCCGACATCTCGGTGGTGGCCGAGGCGAACAACTGGCCGATGGTCCGTTCGGCGCCGACCGGGCTGCCGTCGGGTGCGCTCATCGCGGTCTCCCTCTTCTGCTGGCTGGAGTGCCTACGGGCCGCGGCCGCCGGCGTCTGGCGCGGGGACGGCGCGGTCCGTCTTTTGTACCGTCCCGTCAGATCATGCCGGACGGTCGTCCCCCTCGCCTGCCCCGCCCGTCACTTCGGCACGCCGCGCCGCCTCCTTCTCCGCCGCCAGCCGCCGGTGCTCGGCCGCCCTGCGCTCGTGGAGGGCCGCCATCCGCAGGTGGTGGGCCGGGTCGTCCTGCTCGTACACGTCGGGGACGCCGCTGAGGTCCTCGTCGCGGTCCTCGTCCTCGGTCATCCGCCGGTACTTGGCGTTCCGGATCTTCAGCAGCACCGTCGCCAGGAGCGCGGCGATGAACGAGCCCGTCAGGACGGCGGCCTTCACCTCGTCCGTCAGCACCGCGTCGCCCTCGAAGGCCAGCTCCCCGATGAGCAGCGAGACGGTGAACCCGATCCCGGCCAGCGTCGCCACCGCGAAGACGTCGGCCCAGGCCAGGTCGTCGCTGAGGGACGCCCTGGTGAACCGCGCGGTCAGCCAGGTGCCGCCGAAGATGCCCAGCGCCTTGCCGACGACCAGGCCGAGCACGACACCGAGGGTCTCGGGCAGCGTGAACACGTCCCCGAGCGCCTTGCCGGACAGCGACACGCCCGCGCTGAACAAGGCGAACAGCGGCACCGCCAGGCCCGCCGACAGGGGGCGCACCAGATGCTCTACGCGCTCGCCGGGGGAGTGCTCCTCGCCCTCGCGGGTGTGGCAGCGCAGCATCAGGCCCATCGCGACACCGGCGATGGTGGCGTGGATGCCGCTGTTGTACATCAGCCCCCAGATGACGAGGCCGAGGGGGACGTACACGTACCAGCCGCGCACCCCCCGGCGCAGCAGCAGCCAGAAGAGGAGGAGGCCGGCGACCGCGCCGCCGAGCGCCGCGAAGTTCAGGGTGTCGGTGAAGAAGACCGCGATGATCAGGATCGCGAAGAGGTCGTCGACGACGGCGAGCGTGAGCAGGAAGGCGCGCAGCGCGCTCGGCAGCGAGGTGCCGATGACGGCGAGCACGGCGAGCGCGAAGGCGATGTCGGTGGCGGTGGGCACGGCCCAGCCGGCGAGCGAGCCGCCGCCGGTGCCGCTGACGACGGTGTAGACCAGCGCGGGCGCGGCCATGCCGCACAGCGCCGCGATCACCGGCAGCGCGGCGGCCCTGGGGTCCTTGAGGTCCCCGGCGACCAGTTCGCGCTTCAGCTCGATGCCGGCGACGAAGAAGAAGACGGCCAGCAGCCCGTCGGCCGCCCAGTGCGCCACGGACAGGTTCAGGCCGAGGAGCCCGGGGCCGAAGTGGAAGCCGCTGACGTTGCCGTAGCTGTCGCGCAGCACCGGCACGTTCGCCCAGACCAGCGCGGCGACGGCGGCGAGGAGCAGCAGGACGCCGCCGACGGTCTCGGTGCGCAGCGCGTCCGCGACGTATGTCCGCTCGGGCAGGGAGAGCCGTCCGAGGGCTTTGCGGGGGGTGCGGGGCGCGGTCACGGGGAGACCTCCGGTCGATGGGCAGCACGGAACACGTGCCGACCAGACTTCCCGGCGCACCATGAGGTTCTTCGATGTCTCTTACGCGTCCACCAGCCTACCCAACGCGACGCGGACGATGCCTCGGGCGTGCGCGCGCCGGGACGACGCGGGGGACGGCGTCCCGGGAAGGGGGCCCGGGGCGCCCGGGCATCCGGTGGGGATGCCCGGCGGGGGTGCCCGGCAAGGAGTGCCCCCGCACACGCGAGGGGCACCCGGCACGGCGCTCGCCGGGTGCCCCTCGCGCGGTGGGTCAGTCCTCGCTCGGCGCGGCCGGGAGCTGCGACTGGATGAGGGACATCACCGAGGAGTCGGTCAGCGTCGTGACGTCTCCGAGCTGGCGGTTCTCCGCCACGTCGCGCAGCAGACGGCGCATGATCTTGCCGGAGCGGGTCTTCGGCAGCTCGGCCACCGGGAGGATCCGCTTCGGCTTGGCGATCGGGCCGAGGGTGCTGCCGACGTGGTTGCGCAGCTCGGCGAGCAGGTCGTCGGACTGGTCCGCGGTGCCGCGCAGGATCACGAAGGCCACGATGGCCTGGCCGGTGGTCTCGTCCGCCGCGCCGACCACGGCGGCTTCGGCGACCGCCGGGTGGGAGACGAGCGCGGACTCGACCTCGGTGGTGGAGATGTTGTGGCCGGAGACCAGCATCACGTCGTCGACGCGGCCGAGCAGCCAGATGTCGCCGTCGTCGTCGCGCTTGGCGCCGTCACCGGCGAAGTACTTGCCCTCGAAGCGGGACCAGTACGTGTCGATGTACCGCTGGTCGTCGCCCCAGATGGTGCGGAGCATCGACGGCCACGGCTCGGTGAGGACCAGGTAGCCGCCCCCGCCGTTGGGCACCTCGTTGGCCTCGTCGTCGACGACGGTGGCGCTGATGCCGGGCAGCGGGCGCTGGGCGGAGCCGGGCTTGGCGTCGGTCACGCCGGGCAGCGGGGAGATCATCATGGCGCCGGTCTCGGTCTGCCACCAGGTGTCGACGACCGGGGTGCTGTCGGCGCCGATGTTCTTGCGGTACCAGACCCACGCCTCGGGGTTGATCGGCTCGCCGACCGAACCGAGGACCCGCAGCGACGACAGGTCGAACTTCGCGGGGATGTCGTCGCCCCACTTCATGAACGTCCGGATCGCGGTGGGCGCCGTGTAGAGGATCGTGACGCCGTACTTCTGGACGATCTCCCAGAAGCGGCCCTGGTGCGGGGTGTCCGGGGTGCCCTCGTACATGACCTGCGTCGCGCCGTTGGCGAGCGGGCCGTAGACGATGTACGAGTGGCCGGTGACCCAGCCGACGTCGGCGGTGCACCAGTAGACGTCGGTCTCCGGCTTGAGGTCGAAGACCGCCCAGTGGGTGTACGCGTTCTGCGTGAGGTAGCCGCCGGAGGTGTGCAGGATGCCCTTCGGCTTCCCGGTGGTGCCCGACGTGTACAGGATGAAGAGCGGGTGCTCCGCGTCGAACGCCTCGGGCGTGTGCTCCGTGGACTGCCCGCCCACGACGTCGTGCCACCACTTGTCGCGGGTGTCGTCCCAGGCGACGTCCTGGCCGGTGCGGCGGACCACGACCACGTGCTCGACGCCCTCGACGCGGCTGACGGCCTCGTCGACGGCGGGCTTGAGCGCGGACGGCTTGCCGCGGCGGTAACCGCCGTCGGCGGTGATCACGACACGGGCATCGGCGTCCTGGATGCGGGTCGCGAGCGCGTCGGCGGAGAAGCCGCCGAAGACGACCGAGTGGGCGGCGCCGATCCTGGCGCAGGCCAGCATCGCGATCGCCGTCTCGGGGATCATCGGCATGTAGATGGCGACCCGGTCGCCGGTGCGCACACCCAGTTCGAGCAGGGCGTTGGCCGCCTGGCTGACCTCGTCCTTGAGCTGGGAGTAAGTGAGGGAACGGCCGTCGCCGGGCTCGCCCTCGAAGTGGATGGCGACCCGGTCGCCGTTGCCCGCCTCGACGTGCCGGTCGACGCAGTTGTAGGAGACGTTGAGCTTGCCGTCCTTGAACCACTTGGCGAACGGGGGGTTCGACCAGTCGAGGGTCTCCGTCGGCTCCACGGCCCAGGTCAGCCGGCGGGCCTGCTCGGCCCAGAAGGCCAGCCGGTCGGCGTCCGCCCGCTCATACGCCTCCGCCGTGACGTTGGCGTTGGCGGCCAGATCGGCGGGGGGCGCGAAGCGTCGCTCCTCCTTGAGCAGGTTGGAGAGGGAAGCACTCTCGTTAGCAGCCATCTACGCACCGTCCCACGTGGTTTAGACCATTTACGGGGCTGATTCTCCGGCGGCCCCGGTAGTCGGTCAACCCCTTCCCTGATCCTCACCCAGATCACGTATCACGGCCCGTGGGGGTTCACACCCCTGTGGACCGCCTACCCGACGTGACCGGCCGACGACCGAGTGACGGGGTTTTCCGGGAATTATCCACATGGATATTACGGGGTGGTGCGGGGGGGTGGGCGGTTGTGCGGGACGCGTCGCGGCGCATCCGGGGGGCGGCGGTCGCGACGGTCCGTTCCGGTGGGGTGAGCGGGGGCGGGCCGGCGGGGACGGGCGGGCGGCCGGTGGCGTGCTGCGGGCCTGGTGGTGGCGTGGTGCGGGCCTGGGGGTGACGGGTCCTGCCGGGCGGGGTGCGGTGGGGGCGGCGCCGGTGCGGGGGCCCGGTACGGGTGGGGTGTCGGGTGCGGGGCGGTTGGGCCGGGTTGCGGATCGGCGCTGGGCGGATGGCCGGGGCGGGCCTGGCCGGGGCTGGCCGGGTCGGGGCTGGAAGGGTCGGTGCCGGGGCGGTCGGGCCGAACTGGGTCCGGGGCCTGATACCGGGGGCGGCGTTCCCATGCCGGGAGCGGTCTTTCCTCAGGTGGGGGACCTCCGCTCTGTTGGGGCGGCGGCCGGTCGCGCCGGTGCCGTCGGCCGGACGCCTGCCGGGTTCCGCGTGGACGCCCGGCCCGTGCCCGCGCGGCGGCTCGCGGCACGGGGGTGCCGGGGAGCGCCGCGCCCGGGCCCCGGGCCGGGGCGACGCGTGACCGCCGTGACGGCGGCGAAGGGGCCGACGAGCGACGGGGCGCGGATGGGATCGGCACACGCGCGGGGTGGAAGGAACCGGCACTCGCGCGTGGGGAAGGGAGCCGCACGTCGCGAGGGCGGAGCGGCCGTTACGCGGCGGGTGGGGAGGGGCGGCGGTCCCCGTCTTCCGTGTCCTCCCCTCCCGTACGGTCCCGTTCGCGTGCTGGTACCCGCCCGAGGTGGGGGCGCCCCGGGACCGCGGGACGGCAGGGCCAGGGGTGGAGGTGGACGGCGGGAGCGGCGCCGGAGCCCGTCTCGGGCGCCATGGTGCGCGGGGTCCCGATGATGGGGGTGCCGCAGTGGTCGCAGATCACCGGGTGTCTTCCTGGGCGAGGCGGCGCAGGGTGCGGCGTGCCTCGCACGTGGCGGGGTCGCGCTCGCAGCGCCGGCAGTAGGTGCTGTGACGGCGGTAGGTGTGGTGCGCGACGCGGTGCACGCAGGGCGCGCAGCCCCGGGGATGGATGGGGATGCCGAGTGGGCCGGGGCGGGTGCCCAGGTCGATGCCGGTGTCCTCGGTGACCGGGGCCGCGCACCAGGGGCAGGCCCGGCCGTCGCGCTGGTCGTCGGAGAGCAGTCGCGTCGTCGGCAGCGCCAGCATCGTCGTACCGCGCCTCTCGGGGCTGGCCTGCGGTTGCTCCGGACGGGTGCCCGGAGTGGGCGGGAGGTTCATGTTCACTCCGTTGTGAGCTGGGCCCAGAGCCCGCAGCCGTCCGGGGTCGTTCCGGAACGGGCGGACAGGGCGGCGACGATGGTGCGGCCGAGACCGGGCGGAAGGTGGGCGGTCAGGTGCTCGGAGCCGGTCACGGTGATCCGGACCCGGCTGCCGGCCGTCGACACGGTGACCGTGACGAGGTCCGGCCCGGCCGAGAGCACCGCCGCGAACAACTCGCCGAGAACCTGCTCGGCATCGGCGTGCCCGGCACGGCTGCCCGCCCATCGGCGTGCAGTCCGCGCCTGCTGCGGCAGCCCCTTGAAGGCGCGCTGCCACGACTGCCCGCAACCGCACTCGGCCATTGGCCGCCCCCACTTTTGTGATTACTGAAATCGCGTTTCTGATTACACAGTGGCGGGATGGTTGGCGTCGGTCAAGCCGATCCGTGCAATATGTGTCATCAGAAAGGCCGAGGATCACCCGGAGGGAGGCAGCGCCGTGGCACGTACCGACGAGCCTGGCTACATGCGGATCGCGCGTGAGCTGCGCGACCGCATCACCGCGGGAGCCGACGGGTACCGGCCGGGCGACAGACTGCCCACGCTGCCGCAGCTGGCCGAGACGCACGACGTGTCCGAGCCCACCGTCCGGCAGGCGCTGGGACTGCTGCGGGTCGAGGGGCTGATCGAGTCCCGTGCCCGCGCGGGCACCCTCGTCCGGGCCCGGCCCCCGGTGCAGCGGCTCGCCGTGGACCGCTACCGGTGGAAGGGCCCCGCGGGCGCGGCCGGCGCGGCGGCCCGCGCCCAGGGCCTCGGATGGTCCGAGTACCGGCTCGACAAGCGGTTCGAGCGGACGGAGGCGGACGACGAACTCGCCGCCCTCTTCGAGGCGGAGCGCGGACTGCGCCTGCTCGCCCGGCACTTCGTCGTCTACGACAACGATGTGCCCACCCAGATGAGCACCAGCTACGTCCGGTGGTCCGACGTGGTCGGCACGCCCGTCGCCGACCCGCTGCTGGAACCGTGGCCCGGCGGCACCGCCGCCCAACTCGCCACCCTCGGCATACGCGTCGTCCGCGTGACGGAGTCGCTGCGCGGTGGCATGCCCACACCGGAAGAGGCCGAGGCGCTGCGCATCGGCAAGGGCGTACCCGTGTTCCGGATCACGCGCCGGCACATCGCCGAGGGCGGACGCGTCGTCGAGGTGGCCCACCCGATAGTCCGACGCGCGGACACGACCATCGTCGACTACGCCGTCGATCTCGACGAGGCGTAGTCACCCGGAGGTTCGGCCCCGAGGGCTGCGGCGGCCCCCGGCGGGCGGGGCCAAGGGCGTCACCGGAACCGGGCCGAACCCCGCCCCACCACCGGCCACCGTCCCCGCACGCCTTCGCACCCACGGGTGCGGTGGGGCGTACGGGGACCTCGCGTGCGGGAACGCGGCGCGGTGGGACATCGTGCGGTGGACGTCGTGCGAGGGGATCTCGTGCGCGCGCCGGTACGTCAGTGCGCCAGGACCTGCCACACGCTCACGGCGAGGGCGACGACCCCGGTCACCGCGGCCAGGAACAGCAGCGGCCGCCGGTGACGCTCCAGGGCGTCGAGACGGGCCGCGTGGTCGTCCAGGGCCCGGTCGGCCCGGTCGTACCGCCCCGTCAGGGGGGCGAGGGCACCGTCGGTGCGGGTGAACCCGGCCTCGACCGCGCGCCGGACCCGCCGCAACTCGACGGTGAGCGCGGCCAGGTCCGCCGACGAGGGGGCGACCGCGGCCCCGCCCCGTGACCGGTCCATCCGACCCGCGAAGCGCCGAAGGCGGTGGGTGGGGCCACGCCGACCGAAGAGGCGTGCGCCTCCCAAGGGCCCGGTGATGCCGGGAGCTCCGGCCGCGCCGGAGGCCCCCGCGCCGCGCGGGTCCCCGAGGGCTCTTGGACCGCCCGTCGATCCGAGGTCTCCAGGCGCCCCTGGGTCCACCACCGCACCGGGGTACCCCAGCGCTCCGGTGTCTCCCAGCGCTCCGGTGCCTTCCGGAGTTCCGAGGTCTCCCGGGCCTCCGAGGGTGCGCGGTACTCGGAGATCATCGGTGAGATCGGGTGAACCGGGAACGCCGTGGATGTCGGCGGCAGCCGGTGTGCGGAGACCGGCCGTGACGACACCGTTCGTCGATACGGCGACGGTCCCGCGCGCGTCAACGCCACCGGGAGCGTCCTCTGCGGAGTCCGGACCGACGCGCGCCCCGGAAGGGGGCCGGCCACGTGCCCCGCCGCGCGGCCCGTCGGGCGGCTCCCCGGTCGGCCGGGCACCCGAAGCGGTGTGCGTTCCGCGCTCCGGCCCGGTCGACGGCACGGTACCCACCGGTTCCACGTCCAAGGAGCCGGTGCTCAGCGGCCCGCCGTTCAGCGTGCCGGTGCTGGAAGGGCCGGTGTCCGGGAACCCGGTGCCCGACGGCCCGCTGGGCGAGGGGTGGGAACCGGTGAGACGAACGCTGCCGTCCCCCTGGGCGGTGTGGGTCCGCTGCCAGTCCCGCAGGGTCTCGTACGCCGCGTGGTCCATGAACGACCCGTCCAACTCCACGACCGCGTCGCTTCCCTGGGGCACCTGGTGCAGCACCCGACTGAGCCGTGGCACCGCGAGGAAGGTCAACTGGCCGCGCACCCGGACGCGGTGCACCCCGTCCGTCTCCTCATGGGTGATACGGGTCCGCGCCAGCCGGTGCAGGGCGACACCCACGGCCACGGCGATGCCCAGCGCGACGCCCTCCAGGACGCCCAGGAACACCACCCCGCCCGTGGTGGCGGCGTAGACGGGCGCCTCGCGATGACGGGTCACCGTGCGGATGTGGCGCAGTGACACCATCCTGGCGCCGACGGCCATCACCAGGGCGGCCAGCGAAGGCAGCGGGATCAGCTCCAGCACGGGGACCAGGAGCAGCGCGGCGACCATCACGAGGGCGCCGTGCAGCATCGTGGAGTTCCTGCTGACGGCCCCGGCCCGCACGTTCGCCGAACTGCGCACCGCCACCCCGGCGATGGGCAGCCCGCCGAGCGATCCGGAGACGATGTTGGCCGCGCCCTGGCCGAGCAGCTCCCGGTCGAGCCGGGAGCGCCGGATCTCGGGCGGCGGCCCGGGACGGGCGGCCACGAGCCTGTCCACGGCGACCGCGCCGAGCAGGGACTGCACACTGCACACCAGCGTGGTGGTGAGCACGGCGGCCGCCAGCGCGAGCACCGGCCCCTCGGGCAGGGTGGCCAGGGCGTGGCTGCTCCAGGAGGGCAGGTCGACCTCGGGCACCCGTAGCCCGAGGAGAGCGGCGACGGCCGTGGCGCCGACGACCGCGACCAGAGCGGCCGGAAGCCTTCCCGTGGCCCGTCCGAACCGGCCCGGGATCTTGGGCCAGAACGCCAGCAGGGTCAGCGTCAGCACGCTCACCGCGAGGTCGGCGGGCCGGAGAGCGGCCAGTTGGGCGGGGAGCGCGCGCAGGTTGTCCGGGACGGAGCTGTGCGGGGTGCCGCCCAGGACGATGTGGAGCTGGGCGACGGCGATGGTGATGCCGATGCCGGCGAGCATGCCGTGGACGACGGCGGGGCTGACGGCGAGCGCGGTGCGTGCCACCCGCAGGCAGCCGAGGGCGAGTTGGGAGAGCCCGGCGAGGACGGTGATGGCGCAGGTCGTCCGCCACCCGTAGCGCTGGATGAGGTCGGCGGTGACCACGGTCAGCCCGGCGGCGGGCCCACTGACCTGGAGGGGGCATCCCCCGATCCATCCGGCGACGATCCCGCCGACGGCGGCGGCGACCAGACCGGCCTGGAGCGGGGCCCCGGTGGCGAGGGCGATGCCCAGGGACAGGGGGAGAGCGATCAGGAAGACCGCGATCGAGGCCGAGACGTCGGCGCCCGCGATCCGTGGGCGGGGGAAGCGGCCGCGCGGCGGGCTGTGCGGTGGATGCGAGTAGGCGATCCGGGCCGAATCGGCCCGGGAGGGCACGCAGGCAGGCATGTCTTCCTCTCCTTCTGATCCATCTGAGGTGTCCGGTCCATCAGGTCCATCAGGTCCGTCCGGGCCGTCCGGGCTGGTCGGATCCGTCCGGGCCCGCCCGGTGCGTCCGAGCCCGCACCTGCGGGGCCGAGCCGCCCGGCGGGTCCGAAGCGTCCGCTCGTCCCGTCCTGTCCCGTCCTGTCCCGTCCTGTCCCGTCCGGGTGTTGCGGGTCATGCGGCCGGTCCGGCCCGTCAGGTCACTCCAGTCGATTCCTGCGGTCTCTCCGATACCTCCCCTCTCCTCCATCTCCCCTGCCGTTCCTGCCTCTTCGGGTCCTCCTGTCCCTCGGAGCCGCCGACCGGCCACCGATCCGTGCCGCCGGCCGAGGCCGCTGACCGGGGTCGCCGGCCCGGGCCGCTGATCCGTCCGGGCCGGTCGCCCGCGGCCGAGGGGCGCCCCCTGCCGGGCGCGAGGGGGCGGGCTCGGCACGGCGGGGGAATCGGACGCGTTCGGTAAACGACCCGTAATTCAGAGTAAAGAACGGGCAAGAACTTTTCGAGCATATGAAGCAATAGCTCGCCCTAAAGAGTGAATCAGTCTTTTCATCGGCTTGTCGTACTAATTCATTTCCGCCCTCGTGCCAGCTTGGCGGCGCTGGCGGCCCGCGCGGCCCCGGCAGCCGAATCACCGACATCGCCGTCACCGGCGTTGGCCCGAGAGAAGGAAGAAGGTGGGCGGAACATGGCCGCCACCCAGAGGATCGCCGCGGGCGCCGTGGTCGCCGCGGTCTGTGCCGTCTCGCTAGCCGGCTGTGGGGCCGGCACCGATGGTTCCGCTCCCGCCGGGGGGAACCCCGGCAAGGAGAAGGGAAAGGCGGCGCCCGCCCCGAAGAACGCCGTCCGGCTGATCGGCGACGGCTCCACCGCCTACACCGGCGCCCAGCCCCACCTGCCCCGCGCCGAACGCCTCAAGTCCGGCCAGAAGCCCCCGCAGTTCGTGGTGTTCTCGTGGGACGGCGCGGGCGAGGACAGCCAGAAGCTGTTCTCGCACTTCCGCGAGGTGGCCAAGGAGAACAACGCCACCATGACGTACTTCCTGAGCGGCGTGTACCTGCTGCCCGAGAAGGACCGCGACCAGTACGAGCCCCCGCAGCACTCCCCGGGCCGCTCCGACATCGGCTTCAACGACGAGCAGGGCATCGCCGACACCGTGAAGCAGCTCCGGCTCGCCTGGCAGGAGGGCAACGAGATCGGCACCCACTTCAACGGCCACTTCTGCGGCGCGGGCGGTGGCGTCGGGGAGTGGTCCGTCGAGGAGTGGAAGAGCGAGATCAGCCAGGCCAAGCAGTTCGTGAAGACCTGGAAGACCAACACCGGTTCGAAGAGCGCCTCCCCACTGCCCTTCGACTACGACAAGGAGCTGATCGGCGCCCGCACCCCGTGTCTGGAGGGCCAGGACAACTTCACCAGGGCCGCCGGTGAGATGGGCTTCCGCTACGACAGCAGCGGGGTGAACAACCAGGTCTGGCCGGGGAAGAAGAACGGCCTCTGGGACCTGTCCATGCAGCTCGTGCCGTTCCCCGGCCACACCTTCGAACAGCTCACCATGGACTACAACTTCATGGTCAACCAGTCGGGCACCGCCACCCAGGGCGACCCGGCCATGTTCGACCGCTGGGGCGACCAGATGCGCGACAGCCTGCTGCGGGGCTTCCAGCGGGCCTACGACGGCAACCGCGCGCCGCTGATCATCGGCAACCACTTCGAGTCCTGGAACGGCGGCACCTACATGAACGCCGTGGAGGAGGTGGTCAAGGACGTGTGCAACAGGAAGGAGGTGCGCTGCGTGTCCTTCCGGCAGCTCGCGGACTGGCTGGACGCCCAGGACCCGAAGGTCCTGAAGAAGCTGCGCACCCTCACCGTCGGCGAGGCCCCGGAGAAGGGCTGGGCGTCCTTCCTGTCGGCCGATCCGGCCCCCGCGCCGAAGGGCGTCCCCGGGGCACCCGCCGCCAAGCAGTAGCGCCGGCCGGGCGGTTGGGCCGCCCGACGGGGGACCGCCGTCAGGCCGTGGCGGCGATCCCCTCGCCGAGCACGAAGCCGGGGTCGACCTGGGCGGCCAGGTCGGCGCCGGTGCGCTCGTTGCCCCAGCTCCGGGCGTTCTTGAGGTGGAAGTGCACCATCTGGTGCGTGTAGCGCTCCCAGTCGCGCAGCTCATGAGTGGCGTCCACGGCGGTGTGCAGGGCGCGCAGCGCGTCCCGGTTGGCGTCCTCCAGGAGGCCGAAGCGGGGCGGGCGGCCCTTCTCCATGGCGCGCACCCAGTCCGAGTGCCCCACGGTCGTGAGCAGGTCGTCCCCGGCCTGCTCACGCAGGTAGTCGAGGTCGTCCGGGCCCTGCACCTTGTTGCCGACGACCTTGAGCGCCACACCGAAGTCGCGGGCGTACTCCTTGTACTGGCGGTAGACGGAGACCCCCTTCCGGGTCGGCTCCGCCACCAGGAAGGTGAGGTCGAAGCGGGTGAACATGCCGGAGGCGAACGAGTCCGAGCCCGCCGTCATGTCGACCACGACGTACTCGTCCCGCCCGTCGACCAGATGGTTGAGGCACAGCTCCACCGCCCCGGTCTTGGAGTGGTAGCAGGCGACCCCCAGGTCGGCGTCGGTGAAGGGACCGGTCACCATCAGGCGCACGGAGCCGCCGTCGAGTTCCACCGGCCGGGCGCACGCGTCGTAGACGGGGTTGTCCTCGCGCACCCGCAGCAGGCGCGAACCCTCGCCCGGCGGGGTCGTCTTGATCATCGTCTCGGCGGAGGCGATGCGCGGGTTGGAGCCGCGCAGATGGTCCTTGACCAGGGGGAGGTGCTCGCCCAGCGCGGGCAGCGCGGCCGACTCCGTCTCGTCGAGGCCCAGCGCGGCCCCGAGGTGCTGGTTGATGTCGGCGTCGATGGCGACGACGGGCGCGCCGGCGGCGGCGAGATGGCGGATGAACAGGGAGGACAGGGTGGTCTTGCCGCTGCCGCCCTTCCCGACGAAAGCAATTTTCATGTTCACCAAGCGTAGTGGGGCGCTGGCGGTGCGTGGCGCGCGCGGCCGTCGGTGCGAGACGAAGACCACTCCTTCGTGGGGTGCGGCACCCGGGTGCGTAGGGTCTTACCCATGAGTACGACAGGCGCGAACGCCGATCCGCTCGCGGCCCTGGGCGAGCTGCCCGGCGTGGCCGAGTCCGTGGAGTCCGTCCGCAGGGCCGTGGACCGGGTCTACGGTCACCGGATCATGCGGCGCCGCAGCAACGCGGTCACCTCCGAGGCGGCGTTGCGCGGCGCCCGGGGCTCGGCGGCCCTGTCCGGCGCGGACTGGGCGCTGGAGGAGGTGCGCCGACGGGGCGACTTCGGCGGCGACGACGAGGCCCGCACCGTCGGCGCGGCGCTGCGGTTGACCGCCGAGGCGGGGCAGTTGCTGTCCGTCTGGAGGCAGTCGCCGCTGCGGGTGCTGGCCAGACTGCATTTGGTGGCCGCCGCGGAGGGGGCCGACCGGGTGGGTCGTCCGCGGCAGGGCGGTGAGCCGGTGGACGAGCCCTTCGTCGAGGTGCCGCTGCCGGACGCCGCGGAGGCGCACGGACGGCTGGAGGGCCTGGCCGGGTTGATCATCGCCGGGGGGTCCGCCCCGGCCCTGGTCACGGCGGCCGTGGTGCACGGCGAACTGCTGGCCCTGCTGCCCTTCGCCTCGTACAACGGCCTGGTCGCGCGCGCGGCGGCCCGCATCGTCCTGATCGGCAGCGGCCTGGACCCGAAGTCGGTGTGCCCGGCGGAGGTCGGCCACGCCGAACTGGGGCGTGCCGCCTATCTGGCGGCCCTGGAGGGCTATGCCTCCGGCACGCCCGAGGGGATGGCTGCCTGGATCGGCCACTGCGGCCGGGCGGTCGAGCTGGGCGCGCGCGAGTCCATGGCGGTGTGCGAGGCGCTCCAGCGCGGAGCGGCGTGACGGGCCGCCGGTCCGGCGCTCTCCGGATGCCCGGGCATCCGGTGGCCGCGACAGAGTGATGCGGCGGTACGAGAGACTCGTACCGCCGCTGGCACGTTCACCGGGGTACCAAGCGTCCTCGATGTATTGCCCATCAGGCCGGGATCTTCGCCCGTCACCTGGTGCGGCTGGCCCGTAATCGACGGGTCGACGTCGCGTGGGTGCCCGGTGTTCATGCTCGGTCCGTGGGGCCGAATGCGTTTCTCGGGTGATCCTCTCGGATGTCCCTGGTCTCGCGGGCCGTTGATTCCTTTGTACTCCGGGGCCGGAAGAAGCGGAAGGGGATCCCGCACTTCTTTACTTTCACCCTCAAATACAGGTGAGGGGGCGCGCCCCGGCGTTTCGGGGGCCGGCCCGGGGCTCGGTGGCGGCCCCGGCCCCGGGCGGATCAGGCCGCGGAGGCCGACCGGCGCCGGCTCGCGTACCAGACGATGCCCGCGGTGGCCGCGGCGGCGCCTATCGCGGCGGCGGCGACGAGCGCCGGGCGCGGCGGCACGGAGAGCCCGGGGATGCGCTGCTTGAGGCGGACGGGCCGGTGGAAGTCGAGGATGGGCCACGAACGGGTGAGTGCCTCGCGGCGCAGCGCCCGGTCCGGGTTGACGGCGTGCGGATGGCCGACGGCCTCCAGCATCGGCAGATCGGTCGCCGAGTCGCTGTAGGCGTAGCAGCGGGACAGGTCGTAGCCCTCGGACTCGGCCAGTTCCCGGATCGCCTCCGCCTTGGTCGGTCCGTACGCGTAGTACTCCACCTCGCCGGTGAAGCAGCCGTCGTCGCCCACGACCATGCGGGTGGCCACCACCCGGTCGGCGCCGAGCAGCTCGCCGATGGGTTCGACGACCTCGGCGCCCGAGGTCGAGACGATGACCACGTCGCGGCCGGCGATGTGGTGGTCCTCGATGAGGGAGGCGGCCTCGTCGTAGATGATCGGGTCGATCAGGTCGTGCAGGGTCTCGGCGACCAGCTCCTTGACCAGCTCGACGTTCCAGCCGCGGCAGAGGGCGGAGAGGTACTCGCGCATCCGCTCCATCTGGTCGTGGTCGGCACCGCCCGCCAGGAACACGAACTGGGCGTACGCGGTGCGCAGGACGGCCCGCCGGTTGATCAGCCCGCCCTGGTAGAAGGACTTGCTGAAGGTGAGCGTGCTCGACTTCGCAATGACCGTCTTGTCCAGGTCGAAGAAGGCGGCTGTGCGGGGCTTGGAGTGGCGCAAGGAGTGGTTTTCCACGACCCCGAGCATAGGCGCAGCCCATTCGGCGTAAGGTGGGGCGTGTGGGTTTGCCTGAGAAGGCTCTCGGGTACACCATGGAAGTCACGGATCGTTCGCGACCGTGCTAACCCGGCCCGACTCCTCCCCCCCGAGTCGGCCGTGGAGACGACCCCCGCTCTCCCCCCCCGGCGGGGGTCGTCGCATGTCCGGATGCGTTTTTCGCTCCTCCCGAGGATTCAGGGCATCGGTGCTGTACAGCGAGGTGCGCGCTTGTCATGCATATGACATCTAACGCTGTGTGATGGTCGGCCTCCTCTCGGGAGGCCGCGCGAAGGGCGGCCCGGGGCCGTTCCGCGCTCACCTGTACGGGTGATGGCGATATTCACAGGCTCCGAGTTGTCCACAGTTTTCGACCAAGATCCACACGATTTCCCGGTTCGCCGCACCGTGTTTCCCGAGACGTCCGGACCGCGCCGACTTCACGGCCGGTTCCGTTTTCCGGGCGCGCATTGACGACGGACGCAGCGAAGGGGCTCGTGCCATGTCCAAAACAGTCATCGACGATCCGCCGTCCGCCGCCGGGGGGCGCCAGAGCGGCCCGCTGATCGTCACCGAGGACACCGGGCTCCTCGACGACCTCCTGCGCCTGTGCGCCGCGGCCGGCGCCACCCCGCAGGTGCACCACGCCCCGCCCCCCTCCGGTGCCGACCGGTCCGGTGGCTGGGACGCCGCACCGCTCGTGCTGGTCGGCGACGACGCGGCGCCACGGGTGCGCGGCGCCGCCCGCAGACGAGGTGTGGTCCTCGTCGGCCGGGATCCGGACGACCCGGGGGTCTGGCGGCGGGCCGTCGAGATCGGCGCCGACCACGTGCTGGTGCTGCCCGACGGGGAGCAGTGGCTGGTCGACCGCATCGCCGACGTGGCCGAGGGCGCCGGCCGACCCGCCCTCACGGTCGGTGTCATCGGCGGCCGGGGCGGCGCCGGCGCGTCGACGCTGGCCTGCGCGCTGGCCGTCACCTCCGCCCGCGAGGGGCGGCGCAGCCTCCTGGTGGACGCCGACCCCTTGGGCGGTGGGCTGGACGTGCTGCTCGGCGGGGAATCGGCCGAGGGGCTGCGCTGGCCGGCCTTCGCGGCCTCGCGGGGCCGGGTGGGCGGCGGAGCCCTGGAGGAGTCGCTGCCCGAACTGCATTCGCTGCGGGTGCTGAGCTGGGACCGGGGGGACTGCGTCGCGGTGCCTCCGCAGGCCGTGCGTGCCGTGCTCGCGGCGGCCCGGCGCCGGGGCGGCACCGTCGTGGTCGATCTGCCGCGCCGTGCCGACGACGGGGTGGCCGAGGTGCTCGGTCAACTCGACCTGGGCCTCCTGGTGGTCCCGGCGGAACTGCGGGCCGTCGCGGCGGCGGCCCGGGTCTCCGCCGCCGTCGGCCCGGCGCTGCGCGATCTGCGGGTCGTGGTGCGCGGCCCGTACCCCGCCGGTCTGGACGACCGCGAGGTGGCCCGGCTGCTCGGGCTGCCCCTGGCGGGTGAACTGCCCGTCGAGTCCGGGCTGCTCCGCGCGGCGGAGGACGGCCGCCCGCCGGGTGCCGGTGGGCGGGGCCCCTTGGCGGGCTTCTGCCGGGAGTTCTGGGAGCGGGCGCTGATGGAGACGGGTGGGAGCGGCGCATGAGGACGGCAAGGACGGCGACGGATACGGGGTTCGGCGGAGCGAGGGCCTCCGCGGGGGCCGTGCGGGACGGCGGGGCGGTGCCGGGCGGGGCCTACGGGGACGCGCCCGCGGGTGCGGTGCCAGTCGGTGGGCCGGGCGACGGGGCCGGCTGGGCGGTGCCCCCGGGGGAGCCGGGCAGCGCGGTGGTGTCCGGGGCGCCGGGCGGCGTCGTGGCTCCCGGCGGGCAGCGCGGCTCGGGCGGTGGCGGGCCCGCCGGTGCCGTGGGAGGCGTGGCGGGCGGTGGGCCGGTCGCGGGGGCCGTGCGGCCCCTGGGCGCTCACGGATGGGCCCTTCCGGGAGCCGGTCCGGAGCCGGTCCCCGGCGATGGCGGCGGGGACCCGCGCCGACGGTGGGCGACGGCGGACGCGCGGCGGACCGGCATGCCGCCCCGGCCGGGAGACCCCGCCCCGGGGCCGGGCACGGGCCCGGGGACCGGGCCGGGGGTACGGCCGGGGACTGGGACGGTGCCAGGGGCAGGGGCGCCTCTGGGGCCCGGGCCCGGCCGGACCGCCGGGATGCTCGACGGCGTACGGCGGTGGCTCGCCGAGAGCGGTGCGGAGCCGACCCCGGCGCGCGTGGCCCAGGCACTCCGGGAACAGGGACGGGTGCTCGGGGACGCGGAGGTCCTCGCCGCGGCCGAGCAACTGCGGTCGGAACTGGTGGGCAGCGGGCCGCTGGAGCCCCTGCTCGCGGACCCCTCGGTGACGGATGTGCTGGTCTCCGCGCCGGACCGGGTCTGGGTCGACCGGGGCGGTGGGCTGGAACTGACGCCGGTGTCCTTCGCGGACGCCGGAGCGGTCCGCAGGCTCGCCCAGCGCCTCGCCGCGGTCGCCGGGCGGCGGCTCGACGACGCCCGCCCGTGGGTGGACGCCCGGCTGCCCGACGGCACCCGGTTGCACGCGGTGCTGCCGCCCGTGGCCGTCGGCTGCGCCTGCCTCTCCCTGCGGGTGGTCCGGCCGCGTGCCTTCACCCTCGACGAGCTGACGGCGGCGGGGACGGTGCCGCCGGGCGGTGAGCGTGTCCTGCGGGCGCTCGTGCGGGCCCGGCTGTCGTTCCTCGTCAGCGGCGGGACGGGCAGCGGGAACCCCAACATATGGTTGTGACGCCTTTAATGAGAGGTCGCTTCGCCGAGGCTGGCAGAGTGATTCGCGACCCCTCTGACCTGCGGTTATGTGGCAGATATCCCCAGCTTGTGGACGGGCCTTCGAATCCAAGGTGAGTACAGAAAGCGGCCCCGGACCGCCGACGGGGGATGTCGGTCCGGGGCCGCGGCTCCGCTACTGGCTCGGTCGGCGTGGCGCGAGCCGGGAGCGGAACTCAGTGGGGCCGCCGCCGTTGGGCGTGGCGTGGCCGTCCTCGTCGTCGTGGCCGTCCTCGTTCGCGTGGCCGGGCGGCCGGCAGCAGTGCAACTGCCGCGGGCCGAACTCGACCCAGCAGTACCCGGCGGCGCGGCCGGCGGCGAGGTCCTCGGGGGTCACCGGGTCTCCTCCACGAGACGGCCCAGGGTCCGGCGTGCCTCGCACCGGGCGGGGGCACGCTCGCAGCGCTGGCAGTACTGCGGGTGCCTGCCGTACTTCTCCACCGCGACCCGGTGCACGCACGGCCGGCAGGCCCAGGGGTGGATGGGGGTGCCGAGTGGTCCGGGCCGGACGCCGAGATCGATGCCGGTGTCCTCGGTGACCGGGGCCGCGCACCAGGGGCAGGCCCGGCCGTCGCGCTGGTCGTCGGAGAGGAGGCGCGGCGTTGGCAGCTCCAGCATCGTCGTGCCCCGCTCCTCGGGGCTGAGGGGCGGGCGCGCGGCACTCACTGCGGGCCGTCCTGGTGGCCGTGAGCGGCGGCGTGCGGGCGGCAGGCCCGCGGGTACCAGCGGCCCAGGATGGCGTTGGTCTGCTCGCCGAGGTCGACGGCGTCCGCTCCGGTCAGTCGGGCGGTGCCCCAGACGCAGACGGCGCCGCGGAGCTGGTCCTCGGTGAGGCCCGCCGGGTCGGGCAGGGGCGGCCGTTGGTCCTGCGGTGGTGGGTCTCCCCGTCTGGCGGCAGGGGCGGTACGGTGCGCCATGTCGACTCCGATCCGGTCGGCCGTCCCCCGGGCCCTGCCAGGCTGCGGGGGTTCTTCATGGCCAAGGACTGTACGCCAACTTGGTACGTCTTGGTACGTCCTCTGACGTCGTAGGTAGGTCTATGTCATGACGGGATGTGCTCATACGGTCACGGCATGATCGAACTGGACCGGGACGCGATGACGCCGCTGTACGTGCAGCTGGCCAACGTTCTGCGCGACCGCATCCGCAACGGAGAGATCCCGGTCGGTCGGCGCCTGCCCTCCCAGGCCGAGCTGGAAGTGGAGACGGGCGGCGTGGTCTCGCGGCGCACCATCAAGAGCGCGCTTGAGGTACTCGCCGCCGAGGGCCTGGTGCAGGGCGTCCAGGGCAAGGGCGTGTTCGTCATCGCCGTCCCCGATGCCGCGAAGGGTGCGGACTAACACCGCACCCCTGAACGCACGAAGGGCCCCGCCCTTCCCCCAGGCGGGGGGAGGGCGGGGCCGGTGGTCAGTGGCCGAGGGCCTGATACAGCGTGAGGGCCAGGGCGCCGAGACTGGTGAGCGCGGCGAGTGCCGGCAGCGGCCAGCGGGCCCGCTCTAGGGTGGAGACCCGCGGCTCGATGTCGCTGCCCTTCGGCATCGCCTCCAGCGCCCGGAGCCGGGACTCGTGGTCGGCCACGTCCTTGCCCAGCTCGGACAGCCCTTGCGCGATCCCGTCCAGCTTGGTCTCCACCCGGGTCACACCATCGCTCAGGGACCTCAGCTCCTGGTACATCTGTGCGGGCGGTATGTACACGCCCGGGTCCGGGCCCGTCATTCGACCCTCCACGTCGCCGGATCCTGGCTGGAGGGCAGGGTGGAGGCGGTGCCCTTGCGGCCGACCTGCCGGGCCGCCCACGCCTTCGCGGCCGCGGCCACCAGCGCGACCGGCGCCGCCCACCACATCGGTACGTCGGCCAGCTCGACCGCGACCAGACCGAGCGCGGCCTGCGCCCCGGTCCAGCCCGCGCGCTCGCCCAGGTCCAGAAGGAAGGAGGTGCTCATCATGGGTCAGTCCTTCACGTCGAAGCCGTGCTTCGCCCCGAGGCGGGCGAGGCTGGTCTTGCCGGGGATGCCGTCGGCGGCCTTGCCGGTGTAGCCGAGGCGCCGCTGCCAGGCCGCGTAGGCGGCCACGGTGGTCGTGCCGAAGTGGCCGTCGCTGTACCTCTTCGCGAGGAGCCCCTCGTCGACGAGGGCGGCCTCGACGGTCCGGACCCCGGCGTAGGTGACGGGCGTGCCCTTCGCAGCCGGGTTGGAGCGGGCGGCCTTCACCAGCTCGGACAGGTCGACGACCGGCCGGGCCGGGACCGGCCGCGGCGCGGGGGCCGGGGTCTTGCTGCCGAGCCGCTTCGCGATCCGCCGCTCGATGTCCGCCCAGTCCAGGCCCGGCCCGCGGGGGTCGACCTTGCCGGGTTGCCAGTCCAGGTGCCGGATCACGGACCGGGCGTCCCAGCCGTGGTGCCGGCAGACCGCGGTGGCCGCGCGGACGATCGCCTCGACCTGCACGGGCGGCCACGGGTCCTGGCCGTCGCCGAGGTTCTCGCACTCGAAGCCGTAGAAGTGCCGGTTCCCGTCGACGGTGGCCTCGTTGTCGGGCGGTAGGGGGCGCTCGGCGATGACCGCGGCGAGGACGTCCGGGTCGCCGGCCCCGGCGTGGTTGGTGCGGCCGTAACCGACCAGGTGCACCCGGCCGTCCTTCGCGATGACGCCGTGGCACAGCGGGCCCGGCAGGTCGGAGTGCCCGTCGCGGCATATCCGGACGGTGGCGGCGGTGCCCCGGGTGACGGAGTGGTGGACCATCACGCCGTGCACCGGGCCCCAGGGGCCCTTGTGGTCGCGGTTGCGGGTTGGCCAGGCACCCTCCTGGACGACGATGAGTCCCTCGGCCTCCAGGGCGGCGAGGAAGGTGGGCGCGGGCATGGGGTCGGCCATGGGGCCTCCAGACATGACGAAGCCCCGGCCGTGACGGTCCGGGGCTGGCGGTGGTGAGCGGCGGTGCGGGGGTCAGAAACGGCGGATCACGCGCAGGCTGGTGGCGTAGAGGCCGGTGCCGTCGAGCGCGGACGCCCCGCCCAGGTCGCCGAAGGTGGCCGCGTTCGGGGTCTTCCGCGAGTTGATGAAGCGGGGGCGGCCGTGCTGGTCGACGCCGAGATAGATGCCGTTGTGGTCGAGCTGGCCCGCGACCGGGTCGGTCTGGTCGGCGTCGAAGTGCGGGACGTCCCCAGGCAGCATGGCGGTGAGTGGCGGCGCGGTGTCCACCGCCTGGGCGACGATCACGCCCGGTCCCCTGGGGCCGATGTCCTTGGTCTGCCTCGGCAAGGTGAGCCCGTCGATCCCGGCACTTCTCACCATGGGCAGGCCCATGTGGTGGCCGTAGATCATCCGGACGAAGCCGCTGCAGTCCATGCACCCGTCCCACTCCGGGCTGGTCGTCTTCGACTCGCCGTTGGGAAAGACCCAGTCCAGGCCAGCGAACTGGTGCCAGTCGGCCCCTTCTCTCCGGAGCCCGTCCGCCGCGTCGGGCCCGTACTTCGACTGCCCTGCGATCTGTGCCCCGGCGCCGAGCCGGGGATCGTAGACCGGCGGGGCACCCGTCGCGTACATGACGGCGTAGGCCAGCGCGTCTGGAGTGGTGTCGGCGGCCCACGCCTGGATCTGCGCGGCGAGCGCCGGGGACCACTGCCCGGTGAACGGGGACGACAGAACGCGCACCCAGGTGTCGTGGGTGATCACGGGCGGGTCCGGCCACGACCCGCTGTAGAGCTGCACGTCGTGGACACGGAAGACGAACGGCACGGCCGTCGAGCCGGACGAGGCGATGCCGCGGACGCCGATCCGCCCGGCGCCGAGCGTCGCGTCCACGACCTCGTGCGCCCAGCTCGACGGCTCCGGGGTGCCGTCCTTCCAGGCCCGGCACCGCAGGGTCGTGCCCTGCCGCTGGACCCGGATGTGCCAGACGTCCCCGACGGCGTAGCCGGTGCCCAGCTCCACTGCCGCGCCGAGGGTCGTGGTGGCGCTGGGGGTCTGGCACTCCAGCACGAGCTGCACGACCCCGCTCGTGAGGACCGAGAGCCGGGCCCGGTACTGCGACGTTGAGCTGGTGTACGCGAACGCCAGGGCCAGCGACGAGGCGTTGCCGGTGGGTATCCTGTCCAGCGACCACGAGAGCCTGGCGTTCAGGTCCGTCACGTCGTTGACCAGGGAAGTGTGGCGGCTCGCGTTGACCGCGGTGATCGCCATGAGGCCCCGGCCGGGCGTCACCGTGTAGTCGGTATCGACGCCGTTCGAGTTGGACCAGGAGCCGCCCGCGGGCGACACCCCCCATCCGCTCGTGGTCGTCCGCAGGAAGGCGTCGACGAACGGCCTCTTGTCCTCGGTGAAGGTCCGCGTCTGGCCCCGCACGGTCACCGTCTTCGCGCCCTCGGTCAGGGTCGCCAGCAGCCCCCGAGTGTCATACACCCGCAGCAGCCGCGGGACCCCCGCGACTACCTCCGTGACCAGCGGGGCGGACGGCGGGCGCCGGTCGTGCTGGTCGTCCAGCACAGCGAGCAGCGGCATTCAGAGCCCCCTGATGTCGAGCTGGATGGTCGCCGCGGTGGGCGCCCCGGAGACGCTGCGCACGGCGACTGCGAAGGTGTCCCCGGTGTCGAAGGCGGCGCCCTGGAGTTCCGGGCCCGACAGCCAGGTGTCCGCCACGGCCAGGGACAGGTCGGTGGGTAGCAGGTCGCCCCCGTTCCTGGTGGCGTTGATGGTGAGGCCGGTCCCGCCGACGCGGTAGCCGCGGACCGCTGTGATCGTGCCGGGACTCGGCGCCCGCCAGATCACCCACGACCCGGCCACGGGCGCCGTGACGACCACCGCCTTCGACGACTCCCGCAGGCGGGCACTGACGTGCGCGTCCAGCCACACCCGGGGCCCGCCCGCGTCCCCCCACATCCCGTCCACCCAGTGCGGGCCCTGGAGACCGGGGATCGCCCCGTACTCGTCGGAGAAGACCGACTCGACAGCGGCGCCGGTGCCGTCGAGGAGATCGGTGTACCGGGTCCCGTCGACCTTCGAGTCCCAGAAGGTGATCTCCCGCGCGGCGCCCACGCCCCACTGGCCGTCCACCGGGAGGACCACGAAGTCCCCGATACCGGCCCCGAAGGAATACCGCATATCAGTCCACCACCCAGCTCACGCCACCCTCCGGCAAGACGTCATCGCCCGTGCCGACTTCCTTGTAGTTCTCCAGCCAAATCTGTCCCGGCTTCGGCGCGTTCGCCGCGTAGACCACCAGCCGCGCCAGCCAGGCGCCGGTGATGTACGCGAGGACCGGCTGATCCCGGGTCGGATGCCGGTACGCGGCCGGGATCAGGCCCGGCAGCCGGGAGGACGTGCTGCCGGACAGCCCGCCGCCGGTCCGCTCCATCGAGCCGAGCCGGAGGTAGACCGCCCCGTTCTTCAGCTCCAGCACGCTGTCGGAGCCTGCTTTCCATCCCGACACCGTCGTGGTGATGACGACCTGTCCGCTGTCCTCGTAGAGGGTCCGGGTCTTCTGCCCGTCGTAGAGCCGCAGCCGCTTGGTGTCTGACTCCCAGGTGAGGTCGCCCAGCTCCGGGTTCGGGTTGGTCTGGGCGGTCGAGGTGGTCACGCGCAGGGTCCGGCCGACGTACCGCTCACCGCGCGTCACGGTCACCGACAGAGCGCCCGGCGGGACCGTGACGTTCCCCAACAGGGTCTCGTAGTTCGGGAGGTCTGGGCCCGTGGCCAGGGTCGGTGGCCCGCCGCCCGGGGTGCCCTTCTTCACGACCGCGCGCACCGTCCAGGTCGTGCGGGACAGGCGCAGGATCACCCTGTCCACGCGGGTCTGGCCGCTGGTGTTGGGGTCGATCGTGAGCGTGTCGCCGGTCGTCCCCGACGTCCAGCCGTGCCCGGAGACGGACGCGAAGACGTCCGGCCGGACCGTCACCGTCAGGCCGACCCCCGCCCGGACCACCGCCGGATCGGTCGGCGAGCCGTAGATGCCGCTCCCGGTGAAGTACCGGGCCATCTGCTCGTACTCGACATCCGTGATAAACCGCGCGTTGTGCTCCGGACTTGGCCAGGACTGCTGGGCCATGGTGGCTACCTGCCTCTCGCTTCGATTCGTCCCAGGCGGGCCGCCAGGTCGCGCACGGTGCGCACCATGCGGGTCTCGGTGGTCTGGTCGCTGGAGCCGATGACCGAGGTCACCTGCTCGCCGCCCTCGGGGGTGGCCTCCAGGCGGATGCTCCGAACGATGTCCGTGACCTCCAGCCCGGTCGGCAGCTCGACCGTGACGCGGTCGCCGAGCCCGTAGTCGCGGCCCGCCTGGAGGTCGTCGGTGTCCACGGTCTCGGTGGACAGGGAGACCTGCGCGGCGTCGTCGGCCAGGGCCCGCCGCGCGGCGAGGGTCAGCTCGCCTTCGCTGTCGTCGTCGGTGCCGGACTCCTGGACCAGGCGCTCGACCCGGTACCAGGTGGCGGCGGCGCCCGACGCCGTCTCCAGGTAGGAGCGGACGTTCGGCGGGGTGGACGGCTGGGCTGGGTCGCTGCCGCCCATGACCAGGGCAGACGTTCCGGTCGGCGCCCCCAGCGTGAAGCCGACGCGCCGCAGGTTGCCGAGACCTTTGGAGAATCTGCACGTCCCGGTCCGGTCGCGCGGGGCGTACACCCCGAAGCGGATCTGGTCCCCGACCTGGCGGGTGCGGAAGCCGAGCGCGTCGGTGACGGCCGCGGCCCGGCACGCGTCGAGCAGCGGCTCGAACCGCGTGGACAGCGTTCGGTTGGTGCCGACCCCGGCGACCGTGTCCAGGACCAGGCGCTCAATCCGGCGGGCCGTCAGAGCGCCGGGCCCGCAGTTCTCCGAGACGAGCTGCCGAATGATCAACTCAGCGTTGACGGCGGTGAACTTCCGGCTCTCGTCGAGGTAGGTGGTCTGGGCCGTCCACGCCTTGGCGGGGTCGGGGTAGGTGAGGTACCCGGCGATCCGGCCGAGGTCGTCGGTCCAGCGGGCTGTGACGGTGCCGGTGCCCGCGGCCTGCCCGAGATCCCAGGTGTAGTCCTGCGGGTCCTCCAGCGGCCCGGCACACCACACTGCCTGGTCCCGGATGAGGACCATGCGGTTGCCGGGCTGGAGCAGGGCCATGACCTCGGGCCGGGCGGGCAGCGTCACCGACCCGGCCGCCGGCACGTTGAACGTCAGGTCGCAGGAGAGCTGTCCCCACCCGGTGACGGGGTCGCCCAGGACGTTCAGGTTCCGGTCGGTGACCAGGAGCTGGAGTGCCACGGGGTCCTCCTCACGCGGTCTCGTAGCGGGGGTAGTAGAGGAGATCGACCGCGCTCCCGGGCCCGGCCCCGGCGAGCTGGAAGCTCACCTGTGTCGACCCCGGCGGGATGGACCAGAGCACCGCCCCGGGCCAGCTCAGCCCGTTCGTCAGGTTCTCGCCGGTGCCGGAGCGGACCCGGGGCGGATCGGTGGAGATCGTCACCGTCTCCCCGGCCAGCAGCGCACCGTGGACGGTCGCGGTCATGTCGAGGGTGAACGCCTCGGTCACGGTCCGGAGTCCGGCCGGGCCCCGCACCCGCTTGGTCGCCGAGAAGGCGACGGAGGTGGCCGGGCCGGTGATGCGCCACGTCGGCCAGACCTCGACGTCGCCGGGCTGGACGAGGGTGGTCGCACCGAGTACCTGGCTGGACGACACGGTCGGGTACGGCTGGAGGAAGTCCGCCCCGGCGCCCTGCTCTCGGTGCACGGTCTGCGCCTGGAGGTCGACCCAGTACGGGTCCTCACACCAGAGCGTCAGCACAGCCTTGTCCCAGGTGATCCCGGTAGCGGGCTGGCCGAGCCCGTCCCAGCCCTCCTCGTAGTGGACGGCAATGCGGCGGCCGGAGCCGTCCGGGCGGACCACCTCCAGCCAGCCCGGCCCCTCCCGCAGCGTCCTGGTGAACGCCGTCGCCAGGGCCCGCCACGTCCGCGTGAAATCCATGTGGTCGCTGCCCTTGACCAGCATCGGCCAGATGATCGTGCGGGCGAGCGGCTGCACGTGCCGCAGCCGCTCCCCGCCGCGCGGATGGGGGTCGGTCACCAGAGAGACCGGCGCCGCCCCCAGCCCGGACACCCCCTCCGCCAGCGCGTACCACTGCCCGGCGAGGTCCGTCATCGGCCACCGCGTCCCCGTCGGGTCGACATAGGTGATCGACGCGTAGCCGACCTCGGGGATCTCGATGGGCGGCGGGATCTCCGGGCCGGGGTCCTCCGGATCGATGACGGCGGGTGAGATCAGGGGCATCTACCTGGGCCTCCTCACGCGCTCGCGCGCCTCCTCCTGCCGCTGGATCAGCCGCAGGTCGTGGACATCGATCACGCTGGCGCGGGGGTAGATCGCGTAGGTGACCGCCGGGCGGTCGGTGCCGGCCGCAGGTGCGGTCCGGACCGGCAGCGCCGGCAGCCCCGGCCGCGCCGCCCGCCCCACCGCCAGGCGCTCCCCGTTGACGTCGTCCATGAACTTCTCGCCGTACCGGGCGACGGCGGAGGCCTTCACCATGTACTCGCCCGTCGACCCCCAGAGCGGGATGCTGTCCGACGTCGAGGTGCCCGGGCCCGTCAGCAGCCCGCCCTCGGCCAGCCGTACCCCGCGCCCCTTCACCTCCTTCACGAAGGCGCTGCTGCCGGGGAGGGCCTTGATCTCCTTGGCGAGGAGCGGCGCAAGGTGGGCGATCATCGGCCAGCTCACCCCCGCCGCCACCACGTCCGCCACGGTCGCGCCCTTCTTCCCGGCGAGCGCGCCCATCATCTGCGCCGCCGCCGAAAGCTCCTCCGCCGACAGCAGCTTGCCGTTGGCCTGGAGCGCGGCCGACGCCTTCTTCGCGGCCGCCGGTGACTTGACCGCCGCGGCGGCGATCGCCATGGCGTCCGCGTCGCCCTGGCCCGCGAGCTGCATGACCAGATCCCCGTAGCCGCGGGCGGCCAACTTGAGGAGGTCGCCCTGGAACTTCCGGCTGGCGGACGTCGTGGTGTTGAGCTGCTTCGTGTAGTCCGCGAGCGTCGCCGCGGCCGTCGGCGCCAGCCGTCTCAGGTTGGCGACGATCCCGTTGAACTCGCGGGTGCTGGCCTTGGCCAGGGCGGAGACGAGGGAGCGGCCGGACTCGCCCATCCCGCGCAGCGTCTCCTCGACGTCGCCGCCGGCCCGCTTCCCGATCCGGTTGAGGTTCCGCTCCCACGCCTCCGACGCGCGGACAGCCTCGCCGAGGTTGGTCGCGTAGCCGGTCAGGCTGAACCCGCCCACCTTGCTTCCGGCGCGCAGGCCGAGCGCCTTGTCCGCGGCGTTCACCGCCCGCTGGGCATCCGCCACCGCCTTCCGCGTCGCCGCCGTCGACTTCTTCGCCTGCTCGCGCAGGGCGTTGTTCAGCTCCGCCCAGGCGTCCTTGAGCCGACGCACGTCCTCGTCGTACCAGGACGACACGGTGGAGGTAGAGATCCGCGCGGCTGCCGATGCGGTCGGCGCGTACCGGAAGTCACCGGCCCGGCCGCCGCCGGCGAACCGTTCGGCGTTCAGCGCGTCGAAGAGGCCGATGCCGTAGCGGTCCACGGCTGATGCCCGGATGACGTACTCGCCGTTCGACAGCCAGGCCGGGATGCTGTCCGACGTGGAGGTGCCCGGCCCGAAGACGGCGCCGCCGTCCGGGATGAGCTGGACGACTTCGCCGCCGTCGGCGTAGCGGCTGACCGGCCCGCCGGCCGCCTGCTTCCGCAGCATCGGCGGGACGTTGCTGCCCGACTGGACCTTCTTGTAGTACTCGGTGGTGTAGACACCGATGCCCACGGTCTTGCCCCGCACGCCGTCGATCTTGGCCTGCGCCTCGCGGATCTTCCGCTTCAGGTCCTCGATCTCGGCCTTGATCTCTGCGGTCTTCGAGGACGGGGCCTTGGCCAGCCGCTCCTTCGCGTCGGCCAGCTTGACCTTGAGGTCGTGGAGGTCGCCCTTCAGGTAGGCGGTCTTGTCGGGGGTCTTGAGGATCTGGCCGGCCAGGGCCTTGGCCTGCTCCCGGTTGAGGCCCATCTGCGTGGCCGACCGGATGAGCTGGTCACGGCCCCGCTCGTGGATGCGGGACACCTCGGCCCAGGACGCGCCGGACTCCCGCGCCGACGCGGCGGCCTCGTCGGTCTTCGCCGCCAGGTCGTTGAGCGCGGTCGCCGCGGCCCGCTGCTTCTCCGTGGTGAGGATGAGTTCCCCGCCCTGCATCTGCAGGACTCCGGCGTTGTCCCGTGCGGCCTTCGTCGCCGCGTCGACGGCGGCCTCGAAGCCGATCATGCCGGTCAGGCCCTGGCGGTGGACGTCGTTGAGGGCCTGGATGCTCTGCCTGAGCCCGTCGGCGCTGGCCTTCTGCGCGTCGAGCTGGCGCTGCACCTCCTGCGCCTGGGCGCCGAAGGTGCCCATGGCCTCGGCCGCGAGCCGCTGCTCCATGGCCTGCCCGGCCAGCGCCTCCTTGTAGTCGTTGAGCCGGCCGCGCAGTCCGTCCGTGGACTTGCCCTGGTCCTCCAGCTTGGCCATGACCATGTCCAGGGCAGCCGCGGCTTCCTTGGCCCGGCCCTGGGACACCAGCGAGGCGAGGGCCTGGTCGATGTCGTCGATGGCGGCCTTGGCGTTCTTCACGTCGGTGGAGTCCGTGCCGAGGAACTCCGCCCAGCCCTGCAGGAACGATTCGAAGCCCGAGCGGTCGTACAGGGTGTCAAGGGCCTTGGCCAGGCCGCCGAGGTCCTGGCCGTAGACGCGCAGCGCCTCCCCGGACACCTTGCCCGAGTCGGCGAGGGTGAGCAGCGACGTGGACAGCTTGTCGGTGTCGGCCCGGGGCTTCTCGCTCTTGGACGAGAGCATGTCCAGCCCGATGAGCAGCAGCCCGATCCCGGTGCCGGCCATCGCGAGCTTCGCGCCGCGGGACAGTCCGCTGATCGCGGCGGTCACCCCGCCGATCGCGCCGGGCGCCCCGGCCGCGGAGGTCCGCAGCGCCATGACCTGCGTGCCGAGTGCGAGCAGCGCGGCCTTGGCGGCCGTGGTCCCCGCCGCGGCCAGCTTCACCGCCTTGATCGCGATGGCGAGCTGCACGAACGTGGTGATGGCCTCGGGCGGGACCGCGGCCGCGATCCCGGACAGGGCGTTGATCACGTCGAGCATGCCGACACCGACGTCGGCGCCGGCCTCCAGCACGTTGAGGAGGGCGTCCCCGATCTGCTCCAGGGTGTGCCAGGCGGCGGGCCCCTGCTCGCGGGCGTAGTCCATCCACCGGGCCAGGCCGCTGTTGTCCAGTTCCCCGGCGGACGCCTTGGCGAGGAAGACGGTCAGCCGGTCCACGCCGTGGCGCAGGGTCCGCTCGGTGAACGTGGTGAACCGGTCGTTCATCCGGTCGAAGCCGGGGGTCTGGACGCCGCCGGCGGCCAGGGTGATCAGCCGGTCCAGTTCGTGACTCGTGCCCTTGACCAGGCCGGTCGTCTTGGGCAGCAGGGAGTTGGCGACGGCCATGCTCTTGGTGACCGGGGCCATCACGTCGGTGGACAGCTCGTCGGACCAGTCGGCGTAGGCGTCCTTGAGCAGGCCGACGGCGACTGCGGCGTCCCGGGTCGCGGGCGGCAGGGAGGCCAGCTTCTTCTGGTACTGGTCCTGTGCCTGGGCAGCGGCCTGGGAGGTGGCGCCGGACTCCTCGACCGCGGCCTGCCACGTCTTCTCCGCCTCGGTCGCCTCCGCGATCGCGCCGATCTGCGGGCCGAGGGCGAGGGCGTAGGCGCCGGCCGCCAGGGTCACCGCGCCGAGCTGCCCGGCCAGGACGGCGGCCGACCCGGCGAGCCCGGCCACGAGGGGGATCGCCGCGGGGGCCAGGGTGATGAGGCTGGAGCGCAGGGCCTCGCCGAGCTTCCCCGACTCCTCCCGGAGCTGGCCGAGTGCGTCCCGGGTCCCGTGGGAGGAGTCGGCCAGCCGGTTCTGGGCGTCGGTGACGGACAGGTACCGGCCCCGCAGGTCCCGCAGGCGGCCCTCCGAGTCCGCCGTGATGCCGGACAGCCGCAGCCGCAGCCGGTCCGCGCTGTCGGCCGTGCCGTTCAGGACCCGGGACAGCTCGTCACGGCCCGTCAGAGTGAAGGTGAGGCGCGACACCGGTCCCCCCTTCTACTGGCTGATGTGCTGGTTGATCCAGGCGACCGCTGACGCCAGCTCATCGGGAGACAGACGCTGGATCTCCCACGGGCGGATGTGCAGATAGTGCGCCAGCAGCCACCGGTACTCGGTGATCAGTCCCCGGATGCCGTCGGGTCGGGCACCAGGTGGCCTTTTCCCAGAGCGACGAGCGCCGCGTCCACGTCGGCCCGGTCGTAGGCCAGGCGCCGCAGGTGCGGCAGCGTCGCGTCGATCGCGGAGTCCTCCGACTTGGCCAGGGCCTCGGTGAGGATGTTCGTCAGGACCTCGTCGATCTCGGCCCGCTCGATCCGCGCGGTCAGCCGCCGCCGCCACCCGGGCACGTCGAAGGTGTGGAAGGCCAGGTTCTTGTCGTCACGGCGCCGGTGGGCCCAGAGCACCGCCCGCATCGCAGTCGGGTCCTGGACGCGCAGCCGGTCCTCGACCAGGCGCCACGGGGTGTCCCCCATGGCCTCCTCGATGGCGGCGGCCTCCAGCGCCGACAGGTCCTCCGTCGACAGCTCCAGCTTGGTGCCGTCGTCCTGCACATAGGTGATGATCACGAGGTCCCTTTCTCACTCCAGGTCCCGGCGCACGTCGCCCAGGACCCGCTCGATCTCGGCCCGCATCCGCGGGGTCCCGTCCCGTACCGTCTTCGTCCACCAGCCCGCCGGGCGGGCCCACTGCGTCGCCCACCGCTTCCGGTTGTCGAACACCGGGTGGCGCAGGCGGCCTTCGTCGATCTGCTGGGGGACCCCGTTCGCCTTCGGCTCCAGCCGGGTCCAGTCCATCCAGACCCGGGCCCCCGGGCTGGCGCCCGAGCGGACACTGATCCGCACGCCGCGCGCGAGCATCGCCCGGAAGGGCCTGGTCGTCGGGGACCGGCCGCCCCGCTTCCCCGCCTTGCGGCCCTCGCTGACCAACGGCTGGGTCCGGATCGCCTGCTGCAGGTCCCGGTGCAGCGGCTCCGCGGCCCGGCGGATCCGGCGGGCCGTGTTCTGCCGGAGCCGCGGGCCGCCCGCCGTGCGCAGCCGCCGGGACAGGGTCACCAGCTGGCCGGTCCCCAGGATCTGCACACTGCGGACCACGGCTCAGCCGCCCCCGCCCGCAGCCGCGGGGATGAGGACGTTCTCGGCGGGCTCGCTGGTGATCGCGAACTGGCACATGATCTGTGCGGCGCCGTCCAGTTCACGGACCTTCGCCTGGGAGGTGACCTGCACGGGGAACAGGTCCATCGGCTGGGCCGGGACGTCGCCCTCGTCCATCCACACGATGAACCCTCGGGCCTCGCGCACCAGCAAGGTGCGCACATCGTCGCCGTCCTTGCTGGCCCAGAACGTCAGGCTGGAGTCGGCGGCGGTGATCTCGCCGGGCACCGTCGGCGTGAAGCGGGAGCCGAGCGCGGGGGTGGGCACGGTGCCCGAGGTGGTCTGCCACCCCTGCATCGCCCCGGTCTCGCCCTCCAGCGCCGTGCCCGCGTCCAGCTCGGCACGGGTCGGGCTCTGCTTGTTGACGATCGTCGGCACCCAGAGCACCCGGGAGGTGCCGCGCCGGTAGTACCTCGTCGCTGGCTGAATCGGCGTTGCCATGGTCAGTCCCCTCCCTCTCGCCGGCGGCGCGGTGCCGCCGGCGTCTCCGCGGCCGGGGCCGCTGCTGTCTCTGCGGCCGGGGCTTCCGCCTCGACCCGCTCCCACCCGGACCGCTCGTAGTGCTTGACCGAGATGTCAGGCACCTCGATCTCCTCGTCCAGGCCCTTGTGCTGCATCCGCACGCTCACGACGTGCCCCTCTCTCTCCTAGGTGAAGGCGCGGCCGGTCACGGTCATCAGGAGGACCGTCTGCACGCCGCTGTCTGTCTGGTCCTGCACCAGCCGGGTCCCGGAGACCCACGCCGTCAGCGAGGGCAGGCCGAGCGTCGGGTCGTCGCGGAGCCACACCTCGGGGCGGGCGCCGATCGCCTCGACCCGGAGGCGGGCGGCCGGGGCGTTCGTGTCGCCCCGCTTGGTCGCGGCCGCGCAGGTGACCTGGAACTCCTCCTCGCGGCCGGTGCCGCCCAGGTCCGTCCACTCGATGACGGACTGGGCGGCCTCGAAGTCGCCGTTCGGATCGCCGTCGAACCCGATGACCAGCCAGTCCGGCACCGTGCTCGCCGTCACCTCCGGCCCGTCGGACACGTACACCCCGGCCAGGAGCGGGTCCGCTTTGCCCAGCGCCACCAGGCGGGCGATCACCTCGGGTACGCGGGAGGCCATTACGCCACCCCCGGGGCGAGCCGGTAGGGGCCCAGCAGCTGCAGCACCCGGTTGGGCACGGCGTAGCCGAAGCCGGGGACGGGCTCGCTGACGGAGAAGTCGTCCCCGCCGGCCAGGACCGGGCCCCGGCCCGCGTTCTGGGTCCGCCAGAGGTGCTGGACCAGCATGCGGGCCGCCAGGTTGACCGTGGCCGGGATGTCCGGCCGTCCGGCCTGGTAGGTGACGCGGAGCGGGCCGAGGAACCGGCCGCCGTCCGCGCGGCGGACCTCGCCGGTGGCGCCGTCGAGGACCAGGGCGGCCACGTCGTAGCCGGGGCCGCCGGTCACGAGCGGCTCCAGCGCCGTCAGCTCCAGGGCGGGGGGTGTGCGCAGGAACAGGATGCGGGCTCCGGGGGCCTCGTGGGTCTCCGTCACCTGCCGTGGCTCGACCGGGCCGATGAACCGGTCGATGACCGGGCCGATCGCCTCGATGTAGGCGGTCAGCTCCTCGTCGTCGGTGTCGTCGGTGAGGTTCAGCTGTGCCTTGGCCTCGTGCAGTGTCAGCAGCGCCATGCCCGCCCCCCTGCTACTTGCCGCGGGCGGGGGCCTTGCGGCGGCCGGCGGTCGCGGTCTCCGCTTCGGGGGCCGTCGCCGTCTCCAGCGGGTTCTCGTCGTCGCCGGGCGGCTCCGCGAGGCCGGCGGCCACCAGGTCGGCGGCTTCCCCGTCGGGCAGGTCGGCCAGGTGGCCCCGCGGCGGCCACGGCTCGCCGTCCCTCGTCCCGGACAGGCTCACACTCATGCGCACGCGCATGGCTACTCCCTTCGTGGTGGGCGGGCCGGGGCGCCCCGGGGGCGGCCCCGGCCCGGGATCAGGTGGCGGCGCCGGCGAAGACCTTGACCGCGCCGGTCTGGTCCACCAGGAGCCCGTCCGCGCGGATGATCGCCCGGTAGGTGACCAGGTCGGAGTTGAACGCGTAGTCGTCCGACCGCTCGAACCGCACGCCGCCCGCCATGCGGACGAAGTACTGGGAGAAGTCACCGAACGCGACGGACTTCGCGCCCGTGCCGACGGCAGCCACGGTGGGGTCGGTGTGCACCGGCTTGCCCAGCAGCAGGTCCGGCACGCCGACCTGGATCGACGGCTGCCAGAGGTACTGGCCCTGGTCGTCCTTCAGCTTCCGGGCCGCGCCGAGCGTGGCGTCCCGCATCAGCCAGGCGCACGAGCCGCTGTTCCGGTACGGGGCGATGACCGAGTAGTACAGATCGATCAGGTCGTCCGCGGTGAACGCGCCGCCCGCCCCGGTGCCGCCGGTCTTCCCGGTCGTCGCGGAGGTGATCACGCCGGTCGGCTTCGAGGACCCGTCGCCGGTGACCGCGTGGGCGCCGAACGCGTTGCCGAGCGCCCGCCCGGCCTGCATGGACAGGAAGCCCTCCAGGTCCACACCGGAGTCGGTGAGCAGCTCGGTGGACGCCTGGAGCAGGACGCCGTACTTGTAGGCGCCCAGGGTCCGCTTGGCGAACGCCGGGTCCGACTCGGTCAGGGTGGCGGCCTCGGGGGTCAGGGCCGCGCTGGAGTACGCGGTCGTCACCGGGATGTCGATGCTCTCGCCCGACGCCGTGTTCAGGACGGTGGGGCCCGCCATCATCACGCCGGACACCTCGATGAGGTGCTGGACGAGCTGGCCGTAGAACGTGACCGGCACGGTGTGGCCGCCCGCGGTCGCGGTGCCCTTGAGCAGGTCCCGGAAGGCCACGCCGGCGGGCACCGGGATGTCGATGCCGCGCACCTCGCCCCGCGCCCACCGGCGCAGCTCGGAGTCCTTGTCCTGCGGGGCCTGCCGCTGGTCGGCCGGCCTGGCGAGGAGCTTCGCGAACGCCTCCTCGGCGTCCTTGTTCCGCTGCTCCGCCTCGGCGAGCTGCTTGGCCCGCGCGTCGATCTTGTCGAGGTCGGCGTTCAGCGCCTGGTACTGCGTCTCTTCCTCCGCCGACAGGTCCCGCTTCTCCTTCTCGGCGGCGTCGAGCAGCGCCTTGGCCTGCTCCCAGATACTCGCGCGGCGCTCCTGGAGCGCCTTGATGTGGCTGGACATGAGCCCTCCTGGGCATGACGACGACACCCCCGGCCGGTGGCCGCGGGTGTCTGGTGGTGGATGGGTGAGGTGGGTGTCGCCCTGCCTCAGAAGGTGCGGCGGTTCATCAGCTCGGCCCGCCGCTGCCGTACCGCGAGGAGCGGGTGGGTGTCGCCCTGCCCGCTGCCCGGGATGACCGTGGGGGCCGGGGCCCCGAGGAACCGCTTCAGCTCACCGGCGTCGGCCGCCGCCCGGACCTCCGCGAGGTCCGCGCCCGCCCGCTGGGCGAGGGACCGCAGGCCCGTCGACGTGTCCAGGTAGGCCGGATCGTTGACGGGCGCGACGTCGACGAGCTGCCCGGACAGCAGCGTCCGCACCGGGAACCCGTCATCGGTCATCGCCCAGTCGTCCTCGAACGTGAAGAACGCGAAGCTCGACTCGGACACGTCGCCGCGCTGCACCAGCTCGTACACGTCCGCCCGTGCGGCCGGCACGTCGACGCTGTAGTCCAGGCCGGTGCCGTCGGTCTGCAGCCGCAGCGTGCCCGCCCGGGTGGTGCCGAGCAGCATGTTGCTGTCGTGGTTGTAGCGGGCCATGGCCCGCGGCCAGCCGTCCCCCTCGCTCTTCGCGAAGAAGCCGGGGTCGATCCGCTCCACGAACCCGCCCAGGTTCCGCGAGAGGCTGTTGAACTTCGCGGCGTAGCCGCCGATCGTCCTGCTGTCGCCGGCCGCCCGGACCTCCACGAGGCCGCGCGTGAACCGACGCTCCTGCTCTGTCATGGTCCCTCCGTCGCCGCGGGCGGCCTGTAGGAGCCGGTGAGCCTGGCACCGGCCTGGTTGAGGATGTCCCTCGCCTCGTCCGCCGTCAGCATCACGCCGACGCCGGAGCCGAGCTTCTGCACCATCTCGACGATGTTGCGGGCCGTGGCCTGGTCCGGGTCGAGGCTGACCGACATCGCCGACGACAGCGGCAGGTAGGTCTGCCCCAGCCCGTTCGGCAGCGGCGCCTCGTCCTCCAGGGCCCGCACCTGGTCACGGTTGCGCCACCCCTGGTCCAGAGACATCCCGTGGGCCTGCATCCGGGACAGCAGATCGGTGCGGAGCATCGCGTCCGGATTGAACCGGACCTCCTGCTCCGGCGGCCGCAGCCGCGACAGCGCCTGCTCCAGACGGGTCAGCCACGGCCGGACCGTCCACGTCAGCAGGTCGATGCTGTTCTGCTCGACCGTGGCGTAGGTGAGGCTGCCGCCCGTCTCCCCGCCCACCTTCTCCGGCGGCACCCCGTAGATCGCGGCGATCTGGTTGGCGGTCGCCCTGATCGTCTCCAGGAACTGGGACTCCTCGGCGGGCACGCTGATCGGCCGGTACTTCACCCCGTTGCCCAGCGCGACCACGTCCCGGCCCTGGGCCGCCTCCTTGAACCGGGCCTTGAGGATGTTCGCCGCGTCCTGGCCGACCTCCAGGTCCGTCTCCAGGACAGCACTGGGCGTCGAGCCGTTCGCGAACCAGTCCCGCCCGAACTGGTTCGCCAGCAGCCCCGTCTCCGTCGTCACCGCGAAGTGCCCGATCGGCGACAGCCCCAGGGTCTGCCCGGGCAGCGTGTAGGCCGGGATGTGGAACAGCTGCCCCTCCTCCAGCCGCCGGCCCTTGTAGTACCAGACCGGCACCGGCGCGAAGTTGTCCTCGACGTGGACGTCGTCCGGGTGCAGCCACTCCACCTGGCTGGGCCACCCGTCCGGCCCCCAGCCCACCACCAGCCCATACGCGTTGCCCCGCAGGGTCAGCGAGGTCATGCAGCGGTGCAGCCAGTCGTAGCGCGAGCCCGCCGCCGCAGGCGTCCGCAGCAGCACGGGCAGCGGCATCGGCAGACGCCCGTCCCCCGCCTGCTGGTACATCTTCACCGGCAGCGACGCCACCGCGTCCGCCAGCAGCCGCGTAGCCGCGTACACCGGCGACAGCCGCAGCGCCCGCTCCTGGCCCGTCCCCCGCAGCGCCGCCGGGTCCGCCCCCGCCCCCCACACGTCCTGATAGGAGATCGCCCGCTTCAGCGCCGTCCGGCGAAAGGGCCACCACCTCATGACTGCCCCCTTCACCACACGCTCTCCAGGATGTTCTTCGGCTTCTCCACGCCGGCCCCCAGCCCCCACTTGGCGAGCGTCCCGGCCACCAGCGGGCTGATGTCCACCGACGGGATCCGCCGGGCCCACGCCCACGCATCCCCCAGCGGACGCTTCTGCGCGCCCGCCAGCGCCGACGCCAGCGGCGCATCGTCGAAGTGCGTCATGGCCTGCGTGGTGACCGCGTCGTAGAACTGGCCGCAGGCCGCCGCCATGTCCCGGGCCTTCGGCTTGACGACCTCGATGCCCAGGGCCTCCTCCAGCTCCGGGATGAGCGAGGCCGCCGGGCTGGCCGGGTCGACGACCCAGCACCGCGGGGAGTACTTCCTGTGCAGCTCCTTGGCCCGCTCCACGATCCACCCGGTCCCGGGCCGGTGGTCCACGACGGTGACGTGCACACCGCCCAGATACGGGAACGCCGCGCTGATCGCCGCGTGCGACCGCTCCGGCGTCATGTCGACGGACAGCACCACCGGGCCCGCCCTACGGGCCCCGGCGACCGCCTGGACATCCCCCACGGCCAGGGCCCGCCACGCCTCCTCCGCGATGACCTGCCACGTCTCCGCCTCGTCCGCCGGGTACTCGCCGGCCCCCAGCCGCTCGCGCGCGTAGCCCGCGGCGCTCAGGGTCGACCGTTCGTTGGCGGTCTTCTCCAGCGTCAGCCGGTAGCCGATCGCCGGGTTGGCCTTGAGTACCGCCTCGTCGGATCCCGCGTCGTCGTGCTTGTCGCAGTCCCTCGGGCACTCGTCCACGTGCAGGTCACACGACCACTCGAAGTACGCCAGCGACGGGTCCGGGGTGCCGGACTCCAGGGCGGCCAGGGCGCGGCGCCGCAGCCTGCCGAGTTGCACCGAGGGCGCTCCGATCCCCGCCGAACCGAGGTACCAGATCTGCGGGTTGTCCACGGCCGCCATGGTTGGCAGCAGGGCGTCCATCGCGTCGTCACCAAGGATCATGTCCTCGTCGAGGATGTTGCAGTCGCCGGTGAAGCCCCGCCCGCTGCCCTTCGACCGGGCGATGAACCGCAGCGTCTGCCCCGAGTGCAGCTCGATCGACTCCTCACCGACCGTGTACCGGTACGCCTTCACACGTTTGTGCAGGTCAGGGCACCCGCGTATCAGTCGTTCGATCCGCTTGAACGCGGCCTTCGCCGTCTTGAACTCGTGCGCCGAGTGGAGGATGAGCTGCTCACCGCCGATGTACAGCCCCCATAGCTGGCGGGCCTCGATGATCCCGCCCTTGCCGTTCTGCCTCGGCACGTTGACACAGCACTCGAACGCGGCCCACGACCCGTCCGCCCGCTCCCCCATCCCGCGGCGCAGCACGTGCTGCTGCCACGGGTCCAGGTGGAGACCCGCCCGCGCGGCCAGCTCGATGGCCTCCTGGCCGGCGCTGGACACCGCCGGAGGCACGGTCTCGATCGGCGGCATCTGCCAGCCGTAGACCCGCCCGTCGTCACTCACCGGCGGCCGGGACGGCACGGAGCCGCGCGCGGCGCTCCGCCCGCTCACGAGCGATGTCATCGACGCCGTCCCCCTCCTCGCCCACGGGCGCCAGCTTCCGCAGCTCCACCATCACGGCCCGTAGCGCCGTCGCGGCGTTGGCGAGGGCGGTCTGCCCGCCGGGCTCATCCATCGACCGCGCCAGCCGGAGCGCGACTTGCGCAAGGCCAGGCGCTATTTCGTCCGAACGGAGTTGGTCGATCTCTTCTGTGATCTTGTCCTCGACCGCACCCATGATCACCCCCGGTCGTCACTCTTAGTTATGTAACTGTGTGTGACTTCCGCTAATTCGGTCGAACCCGGTTCGCGGTGATTAGCCACTAATTCAGTCGAACTGAGTTCGAGGTGAATAGCCCCGCGCAAAAAAACGGGCGACAAGGGCTTTTGGGTCGCCCGGTCCCGCCCTCAAAAGACAGGCAGGGGGGAGGGGGCCCGGTCACCACTCCAGCGCGGTCCCGGCGCTCTGGCCGGGGGCGGTCGCGGTCCGCGACCGGTACCAGCGGGTGGCGACCCGGCGCATCTCGGGGTCCCGCATGGCGTCGATCCGGGCCATGACGATGCTGCGTCCGGGGTCGACGGCGATGACCTGGGCGTCCATGCGCCGGTAGCGGGCGAGCCACTTCGCGGAGGGCATGGTGTGGATCAGGTAGACGTCGGTGCGGGTGCGGTGCTCGAACGCCTCGTGCATGGCTGCGTAGCGGGCCTTGTGGGCCACGCGGAGCAGGGTGGGGTTCTGGTTCCAGTTGGGGGCGCCGGGGCCGGAAAGCGCGCGGGTGATGCGGTCGAGGTCGATGACGATGTCGCTCGGCTTGGCTCTGCTCTCGATCCAGCTCGTCTTGCCCGCAGCCGGCGGACCGGTCACGACGTACAGCACTGTGTGTCACCACCTGAGCTGGGGTTGTCGTGGTGCGGGCCGGGGTGGCGCGGTGCGGTTGCCGCGTGCGCTGTTGCAGCGGCGGTGCGCGGGCCGGGCGTTGGCCTTGTCGAGGAGCTGGCCGCCCCGGGAGAGGGGCTGTTCGTGGTCGAGGGTGAAGCTGAGCGGGTGCCGGGCGTCGAGGTGGTAGCCGATCTCCCGGCCGCAGAGCCAGCAGGGCAGGCGCTGCGCGCGGAGCCAGTCGACGAGGCGGCGGTAGGGGCGCCCGTTGCGGGGGTTGCCGGTCACGGGCGCCTCCTGTCCTACTGCTCGCCGTCCAGTTGGGCGGCGAGGGCGTTGAACGCGTTGACGTACTGGTTCGCAGCGCGCAGCGTGGCCGACTCGGGCGTGACCTTGTAGGTCTGGGCTGCTCCGTTCCCGAAGATGACGTTGATCATCGCTGCGCCCTTGTCCTTCCGGCCGGTCACGACCGCCGAGGTGCCGAGGGTTGCGGCGCCAGCCAGGAGCCGGGTCGCGGTCCACGCTTTGTGGGCACCGGCGTTGACGAACTCGGCTTGGCCTCCTCGGACCGGGCCCGCGCCGGTCTGGCCCTTCTTGGACGAGGGCCAGGCGCCGATGCGCGCGGCCTGGTTGAGGGTGGTCTCGGCGGGGTGGTCGTCACGCCAGAGCTTGAGGTCGAGGCGTTCCTGGGCGCGCTGGTCGGCGGCGGCGCGTCGTTGTGCGCGTCGTTCCTCGCGGGCTGCGGCGCGTGCGGCGGCTTTCTCAGGATCTCTGTTGAAGAGCACGGGTCCCCCCAGGGATGTCGGGATGCTGGCGTGGGGGTCATCCTCGGGCATGTGGGGGCAGCGTGGTGACGGTGTGTCCGTCCTGTGACGTGGCGGGTCCGCGCAGGGTGCAGCGCCAGCAGCAACCCGCACGTTGTGAGCGATCGGGCGCCCTGCGCGGACGTGTAGGCACGAGGAAGCCCCGGGGCCTGGTGGCCGTCCGGGGCTTCATCGTGAGTCTCGTGGTGCCGTCTGCGGGCACAGGTGTTCACCGCGATCGTGACAGGTCTCTGACCTGGGGTCAAGCGGCGGCTTGTGCGCGGCGGGTGGCGTAGAGGGCGGCGACATCCCGGGCGGCGAACCAGGGGTGGCGCTGGGTGCCGCCGACGCGGGTGAGGTGGCCGCGGCGGACGAGCTGGCGGACGCTGCCCGGAGCGATGCCGAGGAGCTGGGCAGTCTGGCGGGTGGTGAGGCGGCCGGGCGGGGCGTACAGGTGGTCCATACGCCCCATGATGCGCCAGCGCTCAGGTGGTCTTCTTCTTGGTGCCGCCTGCTTGGCCTTCTGCGATCTGCTGGGCGCGGGAGCGGGTGACTCCGAGGGCGGCGGCGACGTCGGCGTGGCTGGCTCCGGCGGCACGCATTTCGAGGACGGCGGCTCGGCGGATCTCGCGGAGGGCCTTCTGGAGGTCGGGGATGCGGTCGAGGATCGCGGCGGCCTGCTTGGCCCGGGTGGCGGGGTCGGGGTCGGCGGCGGTGGCGCTGATCTGGTCGAAGGCGTTCTGGATGGTGTCCATGACGTCACTGTACATCCCGGGGTTGACGTCTGTACATCCTGGGATGTACAGTGGAGTCACAAGCACGGGGGAGAAAGGAGGAAAGAATGAACTGGGACCGAGCGGCAGTCCTTGCCTCGCTGATCATCTCCGCGATCGGCGCAATCGCCACCTGCATCTGCGGGTGGTACGCAAGGGAAGCGGTGAAGCGCCGGGGGCGCCACCGCCGCCGCTGAGAAACCGGAGGGGGCGAAGACTAGTCGCCCCCTCCGGGGTCCCCATCATCCCAGACAGACCACCCACCCGGCCAGCCACGAAGGAGCCACATGCACCCGCTCATCCGGTACGGCGACATCATCGCGATCACCGCAGCAGGGATCACCCTGGCTGCGGTCGACACCCCCACCGGCGCCTGGATCTTCTGGGGCATCTGCGCGGCGATCATCGCTGCCGTCAGGATCTACCGCGTCCGCCTCACCCGCCGCTGAACACCACGCGCCCGGCGCCCGTCCCGCATCTAGCGGGGCGGGCGCCGGCCCATTCCCCGGGGCGCGCGGGGTGCTACGACGTCTCCGGGCCCGCCCCCATCGAGGGAGACGGGCCCGGAGACGGGCGGTAGATGCCGGTAGACGGAGTGGTAGACGTGCAGGTCAGGCGGCGGTAGACGCTGCGGGAGACGGGGCCGGGGCGCTCTCGGGGGGAGTGGCGGTGAGGTCGCGTCGGCGGACCCCCCAGGTGGGCACACGGGCCACCTTCACGGACCGGGAGACGGGCACCCTGAGGGCGGCCAGGTGGGCGCGCAGGTCGCTGACCGTGCGGCCCTCCCACTGGCCGTGCTCCTGGAGGTGGGCGAGGACGGTGCGGAGGTGCACCCCGGAGCCTTCTCCCATGAGGTCGAGGAGGAGGGTGCGCAGGGCCTTCCCCGATGCCCCCGGCGGGGGCTCCTGGGGCAGGGGCTCGGTGGGGGTCTCCTCGGCCTCTTCGGGGGCTGGTCGGCCTGTGATCCAGGCGAGGGTCAGCCACGCGGCGGTGAGGGGGCAGAGGAGGGCGGGCAGGGCGCGGATGAGGCGCCAGCCGAGGTAGAGGCCGAGGGCGAGGAGGGCGAGGCGGGCCCAGCAGCCGAGGACCGCGCGCCAGCCGGTGAGGTCGTTGCGGCGGGCGCGGCGGGTCCAGCGGGCGAGGGCGGCGCCGGTGCGGCGGGCGGTGAGCCGGTGGCCGGTGGTGAGCCGGGCGGCCGGGCGGGCGAGGCGGCTCACAGGACCCCCGCTCCCTGCACAGCGGCGACCACCGCGTCACCGACCCCGTTGAGCGCGCCGGGGAGCCAGGCCAGGGCCCCGGCGACACCGGCGGTGAGGAGCAGGACGGAGCCGACGAACGCGCCGCCCACGATCCGCTTCTTGTCCTTCTTGCCTGCGGCCTTGAAGGCGAGGACGACGAGAACGATGACGATGACGGCGACGACGGCGCCGGTGGTGCCCAGGCCGGTGAGCTGCCCGGTGGTCAGTCCGCTGCCGGAGGCGGTGCCGGTGGCGGCGGTCCCGGCGCGTTCGCCGGTGCCGTTGGCGACGGTGCCGGTGCGGGAGTGGGCCCAGCCGAGGAGGCCGCCGGGGCAGGCTGCGGCGCACGCGGCGCCGCCGAAGCCCTTCCCGAACGCGGCCAGCTGCTTCAGCTCCCTGTTGCCGGTCCACCAGGGGTAGAGGTTGCAGGTCAGGATGATGAGGGCGGCGAGGAGGCCGCCGAGGGTCAGGGTGGTGGTGCCGGTCATCGGGTGACTCCGGTGAGCATCAGGAAGGGGTCCCACCAGTCGAAGACGCCGAGGGCGCCGAGGCTGGCGGTGACGAGGAGGAAGCGGGGGACGACGCGGCCGGTGCGCCGGTCGAGGGCCCACGCGGCGCCGATCGCGACGGTGGCGACGATGTAGGCGGCCAGGACGCCCGCTTCGGTGCGGGCGTCGTGGAGGGCTCCGGCCCAGAGGCCGACGGGGCTGCGGCCGCCGGCCCAGGGGGTGAGGGCGGCCGTGATGGCGAGGATCATCCGCCAGGTGACGAGGCGGTCCCAGAGCCGTGCCCACCACGGGGGCGGTGCGGGCTCCGGCTCGGGCACGGTGAGCACCAGCTCGTGGATGTGGTGCACGACCTGCGGGAGCGGGCCGGGCGGCGGCGCTGCGGGCACGGGCACCGGGGGCGCCGCGGCGGGCGGCGGGGGCGGGGGCGGGGTGCGCCAGGGCGGGGCCTCGCCGGGCTCGGGCGCCCGGGCGGGCAGCGGGGCACCGGCGGGGATGATCCGGGTCGGGGTGACGGGTCGTCGGGGCTCGGGAATGGTCATGGCGGGGTCCTGGTGGCCGAAGGGGCTGACGTGAGACCGGCGGAGGAGGGCGCGGGCGCGCAGTTCGTCACCGCCGAGGGGCGGGCGCGCGGCCTGGCCGTGCTGTCGGCTGATCATGGGAATCCTCAAGTGGAAGGACCAGACGAGCGGGGGCAGGACGCTGGGCGGTGAGCGGCAGCGTGGCCGGGTGGAGTACCAGCGGCAGGCCGTGGAGGGGCCTGCCGCCCGGTCTCTTCAAACGGGGGTGCTGACCTGGAGCTGGGGCAGGTCGTCGGGGTGGAACAGGTTGTGTCCCCGGGCGTCCTTGCCGTGGACGGGGATGCGTCCTGCGGACACCCAGGTGCGGACGGTGGACTTCTCGATGCCGTAGTGCCGGGCGACGTCTGCAGAGGTCAGCAGCGGCGGCGCGGGGGTGTCCTGCTCCGTCTCGGGCGCGTCCTGGGTGTCCTCAGGGCGCGCGATGAGGGGGAGGAGCCGGGCGCCGGGCGGGACCGGGCGCGGGTAGGGCGGGACGGCCCGGGACGCGGGCGCGTCCTGCGTGTCCTGGCCGTCCCGGGGGGCGTCCTCGGGGCGCGCGACGATCGGCAGGAGCCGGGTGCCGGGCGGGACGGGGTGGGGGTAGGGCGGGACGCTCGGGGACGCGGGCGCGTCCCGGGCGTCCTGGGCGTCCGCGTCGGTGTCCTGCCACGGGGACGCCAGGGTGATCGTGGCGAGGGAGGCGGCGTGCCGGCGGGCGGCGAGCAGCTCCAGCAGCCGGGCCCGCTGCTCCTCGGAGGCGCCTGCCTGGGCCTTGCCGACGGCGACGGAGAGCCGACGGGCGGTACGGGCCCGGCGGCGGCCGCGGGTGTCCGGGGTGTCGGCGAGCTTCGCGGCGAGGTCGACAGCCTTGAGGGTCCAGCGGTCCCGGGTGATCTGCTCGGCGCTGCGGTCCCGAACAGCGAGGCCGAGGCGGGACAGCAGCCGCTCCCGGGCCTCGCGGGCGAGGAGGGCGGGCAGGGACTGGGAGGCGGCGTCGGGCCGTCCGTGGCGCAGCTCGATACCCATGGCGAGGTGCCAGAGGAGAGCGGCGAGGACGGGGCCGACGACCGCGCGGACGGTGCCGCCGATGATGCCGGACTCGCTGTAAGCGGGGATGACCTGGACGCCGGTGATGACCCAGACCAGGATGCCGGGCGTGCCGGGCGCGCCCTGGGCGCGCAAGTTCTGCCGGGCCATCAGGGCGCAGGAGAACAGGGCCAGCTCGGCGGCGGCGAACATGGCGCCGCGTTCGGTGGCGGAGGCCATGTCGAGGCGGTGCTCGGCGAACCGCCAGCTGGTGTCGGCGCTGTAGGCGGTGCAGGCCATCGCAGCGAGGGAGGCAACGGCGACGGCGGCCGGTGTCCTGCGGAGCGCCCGGAGGAGCAGGCCGAGAACGGCGAGCGCGAGGACGAGGGCGGTGATGGTGAGGACGGGCGAGGCGAGGGTGTTCACTGGCCCCCACCCGCCTTCAGGGCCTCGACGTACTCGTCGACGGTCCGGTAGTCGGCCGGGAGCAGCTCGGTCTGCTTGCGGAGGTAGTCGGCCTCCCACTGGAGGCCGAGGGTTGCTTCGCCGCCGAGGGTGGCGCGGATGGCGGCCTGGATCCGGGTGATGCGGTCGCTGGCGTGCCGCTCGTACCTGACAAGGTCGGTGTAGTCGTGGCCGGGGTGGGGCAGGGTGAGGGTTTCGCTGATCGCGGCGAGCAGGGCCCGGACCGGGCCGGTCAGAGTGTCGGGGGTCTGGCTCATCGGTGCTCACCTCGCAGGTGGGCGAGGTCGGCGATGAGGCGGTCGAGGCGGACGGCGGCGACGCGGAGGGCCTGGGCGAGGTGCCGGGCGTCCTCGGGGGCGACGGTGGCGTCGATGTCGACGTGGACGGCGAGCAGGGGGCGCGGCTCGGGCAGGGTGCGCCCGTGCGGCGTCTGGGTGATGTGCGCGTCCATGATGTCGAGCTGGCCGTAGCGGGCGGTGATCGCGCTGGCGGTGGTGGCCGCCCCGTTGTGGGTGAGGTCGGCGAGGGCGTTGACGGGGTCGTTGTCGTGGCCGGTGCACCAGGCGGGTTCGGTCACGGTGACCTGGCCGTGGTCGATGGTGCGGAGGGTGACGGTGCCGTGCCGGTACTGGGGGTCCTGGGGGGTGGTCATCGCTTGCCCCCGCCCTGGCGGGCGCGGCGCAGGGCCTCGTCCATGTTCGGGTCGGAGTCGCCGTTGGCGAGGGCGGCGGTGCGGAAGCCGGTGGCGGCCGGGGTGTAGTAGCCGGCGCCGGTGGGGTCCATCTCCCGGTTGGCGTAGGTCCAGTGGCCGAGGTCGGCGGGCTTCTCGTGGCTGTTCCGCATCAGCCGGAAGTGGTGGCTGATGGACTGGCGGGCCATGACGCGCAGGAGGCCGCCGGTGTTTCGGATCTCGGTGGTGTTGTGGAGTCGCCGGTAGAACGCCAGGAAGGTGTTCTGGGTGAGGTCGTCGACGAGGTGCTTGTCGCTGTCGTCCAGCAGGTGGTGGATGGTCGCGCGGACCATCGGCAGGTAGCTGCTGTAGGTGGTGGTGAACAGCTCGTCGAGCTGCTGGGCGGGGTCGATCGGCGCGCACGTGGGCGCGCTAAGGTTCTGCTGGGTCATGAGGAGGTCGCTTCTCTCTCGTGATCAAGTCCTCGGGTCGGCGTTTGCGCGCCTCCCGAGTGGCGGGTACAGGTCCCTCGGCCGGCGGTGCAGTCGCCTAAGCCGGGGGGCCTTACTCGTTGGGTTGGTCTTCAGTTGTGGAGTCGGGCGGCGGTGCAGTCGCCGGTCCGTACTCGTTCATCGCTCTTCGCACGATGCGGACGTCGATCCCGGTTTCCCGGGCGACAGCCTTCTTCGTTCCGAGTTCTCGGACGCCTTCTTCGAACGCTCTTGCTCGGCGTCGGGCGCTGGCCGCGATCTCGTCCCGTAGCTCACGCTGTCGCCGAGATTCGGCAGCAACGCGCTCGCGCCAATTGGAGGTTGGCACGCAGCTCAGTATAGGGGGACACAGTGTCCCCCTGCAAGCGTTCGGCGCGCTCACGCTGCTTCCTTGGGGGCGAAGTGCACGAGCAACGCCCAGTCCTGCGCCGTCTCGTACACGTAGCCGCACCACGGGCAGACCAGCCGCGTCTCCCCGGGCAGACGGCTGATCACCGCCCCGCAGACCACACCCTCCCCGGTCACGGCCACACAGTTCCCCAGCCGCTGCGGCCGCGGCTCCAGCGCCCCCACGACAGACTCGGCAGCACGCCGCAGCTCCAGCACCTCACGCGCCAGATCCCCGGCCGCCGGATAGGCCGCCACGATCCAGTCACGCTGCAGGGCCAGCCACCGGCAGTCCTCCACCAGCCCGCCCGGAGGCGGAGCACCCCGGTGCGGCCACCGGACCCGCCGCACGTCCTCCCGCCACGAGCGCATCACCTCGCAGGCGCGGCCCCAGTTCACCGTGTCGATGACGTCCTCGTTGACCGGCGACCGCGGGCCGGCCGAACCTCGCGTCGGGATGATGTCGCCGAACGTGGAACGGCGGGGCACCAGGCACTCGCCGACCTCGTCGTACAGCCCGGGCAGGTCGAGCAGGTTCTTCACCAGCTCGTCCCCGTGCCGGGTGCACAGGTAGCCGCGGGCAGCGTTGCCGCAGCACTCGCAGGTGGACACAGGGGATCTCCTTCGGGGTGGGCGACTGGACTCCTTCAGGGAGTTCAGCGCGGGTTGCGGCTGGGGGCGGGCCCGATCCTGCGGGCCCGGCCAGCGCCGCTCAGAAGGGGGGTTCGTCGCTGTGCCCGGCGCGCTGTGCTGCGGGCTGCTGCTGCGCGGGCGGGGTGCCGCCCCAGCCGCCGTTCTGCTGCTGGCCGTTCGCCGGGCGGGCGCCGGCCCACGGGTCGCCACTTGCTTCCTGGCGGGAAGCTTGTCCGCTGCTGGCCTTGGTGACCTTGGCGGTGGCGAAGGTGAGGGACGGGCCGACCTCGTCGACGTCCAACTCGTAGACCGTGCGCTTGACGCCCTCACGGTCCTCGTAGCTGCGCTGCTTCAGCCGCCCCTGGACGATGACGCGGAGTCCCCGGGTGAGGGACTCGGCGACGTGCTCGGCAGCCTGCCGCCAGACCGAGCAGGTGAGGAACAGGGCCTCGCCGTCCTCCCACTGGCTGGTGCTCTTGTTGAACGTGCGCGGGGTGGACGCAATGCGGAACTTCGCAACGGCCACGCCTGCGGGGGTGAAGCGCAGTTCGGGGTCGTCGACCAGATTGCCGACAGCGGTGATCACGGTCTCGCCTGCCATGACGAACTCCTTCGGGATGGGCAGCCGTGGGTGTATCCCCACGGCTGGGGAGTGCTGGTGAGTGGCCGACCTGGTTTCCGCGGGCGGCCGTTCTTGCGCGGCGTTCAGGTGTGGACATGTGGACGTGGACATGTGGACGCGTGTCCACGTCCCCCCGTCGCGCGTGACGCGAGTGAACACGCATGTCCTATTTGTTGTTATATAGAGCGGTCTAGGGCGGGCTTCTCTGAACGAGACGGGGGGTTGTGGACACGTGTCCACGTGTCCACATCGCTGCGCGCGTCCACGCCCCTGCACGTCCGATCAGTCCGTCTTCACGCAGAGGCGGTCGCCCTCGCCGAACACCCAGTCCCGGGCCTCCGCCAGGTCCACGGCCTTGCGGAGCACCTTCCGGTCCCGGCTCGCCATACGGCGGTTCAGCTCGCCCCAGGTGATGCCGCCGACCTGCGAAGAGTGCTTGCGCACCAGGCGGGCCACCCGTTCGACGGCGACGGTCGCATCCGCCATCGCCTCGTGCTCCCGAACGACCTGCAGGACCTTGGCCGTCTCCTCCCGCTCCCGCTCGGCGGCGGCCTCCCGCTGCGCACGCTCCACCAGGTGGTCACGCACCCCGCACGATGCCGTCCACACGATCTCGGCGAGCGACCAGTCGTCCTCAGTGACGTACTCGCGGTCGTCGAGCAGCGCGAGCATGGCCGCTACCTTCACCTTGATCAGTCCCGCGTGGCCGTCGAGTTCCGGGACTTCGATCTCGCCGCGGTTGCGGGCGATCCGCTCAGCCCACAGGAGCCGGCGGATCCGCTCCGGGAACTTCAGGTCGCGCGGCTCGCTGAGCTGCCGGGTGCCGGGATGCCTGGACAGTGGGCCAGGGTTCTCCGGAGGGAAGTCGGGGATGGCCGGGTCGTCTGCCCAGCCCCACAGGAAGCGCTGCGGGGTGCCGGTGCTCGCGTCTGCGAGGACTGGCACCGCGGTGCTGGGCTGGAAGCCGACGAGCAGGCCCAGACTGTAGGAGCCGGCCGGGATGTATCGGGTCCGTTCCTCGCTGGCGTTGGTCTGCCCCAGCGTTTCGCCGACGGCGGCCCGACGCAGAGTCTCGCCGAGGACGGAACCGTTCCGCTCGCCGAGCTTGGCGATGGTCTGGCCCTCGTCGACGTAGAAGTAGGCGTTGTGGCGCACCTGCTTGCGGACCCGGCGGGTGACGGGGTCGCCCTTGTTTCTGCCGTGGGTGTGAAGCTCCCCTGTGTTCTCCTCGACGGTGCCCATGAAGGCTTCGGCGATGCCCTCGCCGCTGCCCACGGGCAGACCGTCACGGAAGTCACCTTCGGGCGCGGGCATCAGGTTCCGGGTCAGCGAGGATCCGGTGGACTTGCCCGCACCGGAGTTGCCGACGATCGCCGAGAAGATGTTGAGTGACGCCCGCCCGCCGATGCCGGTGACCGCCCGGTAGTGGTGGGAGACCATGCCGGAAAGGCGGGCGAGGCTGCTGTAGAACAGCACATCGCCAGAGCAGCCTTCGGAATGCGCGGCATCCCGGATGTGCTTGAACAGCGGCCGGGCGTTCCAGAACTCCTCGGGCAGACGCCCGGGTCGGCCAGCAACCTCGGGGTCTGCCTCGTGGACGTCCGGCGCCCAGGCCGCCGCGATACTCATGCCGCCGCCGGGTCGCCCGGGTACGGGACGGGTGCCCACACCTGGTTGAACTCGGAGTCGGTGTGACCGGCGGCGAAGTGGTCGGCGGCGTCCTTGCCGGTGCGGGCCTGGACGACGTACACGGAATGTGCAAGGCCCCGAAGGGAGTCGACGACGACGGTGGCGTGCTCGCGGCCCTTGGCGTCGCGGTCGGCGACGATGGTGACGTCGGCGCCTTCAAGGTACTGAGCGTGCTCGGCGGTCCACTTCCCCGCCCCGCCCGCGTTGCAGGTGGCGGCCAGGCCGTGGTCGATGAGCGCGTGGACGTCCTTCTCGCCCTCGGCGATCCAGATGACCCGGTCTGCTTCCTTCGCGGCGTGCAGTTCGGGCAGCCGGTAGGGGACCAGGGGCACGAGCCGGTTGCCCTGCTTGTCGTTGAGGGACCAGCGGCGCCCCGTCTTGGTGTCGGGGGCGGGCCGCCACTGCGCGAAGTCCTTGTGGTCGCAGCGGGTGACTCCGTGCACAGTGTGGCCGTTGGCGTCGCGGTAGACGTACTGCGCGACCCGCTTGTGCCCCCGGTCGAGGCAGGGAATCCACGCGTCGTCGGCAGGCCGATCGAGGGGACGTTCGAGAGGCTTGTCGAAGAGGTCGGCCAGGGTCCAGCCGACCTCGGTGAGGAAGTCCTCGTTGCCCATGCACTTGTGGCAGTAGACGGCGACGCCTTCGGCGGTGCGCTTGATGGCGACGGTGCCGGGGGCGTCACCGCCGTGGCAGATGCCGCGGGTACGGAGCGCGCCGCCCTGGTACCGCATGGGCTCGCCCCTGTCGCGGAGGAGATCCGCGAGCCTGTTGAAGGCGATCGTGTCAGTCACGAACTGCTCTCTTCTACGAGCTGGGTCTGGTGGTTCGTGGCGCGCGGCCGCCGCGTGGAAGGACGCGGCGGCCGCGCGCGGTCATGCGGCCTTGCGCTTGGCCTGGGCGATGTCGTCGGCGGCGGCGGTGATGCGGTAGCACCAGTTCCGCGCGGCGGTGATCACGGTCAGCGGGCTGGGCTGCTGCTCCAGGTCGTGCCGGATGGAGTCGAGGACCATCTCGTGCAGCGCACGCTCGGAGGCGCGCTGCACGTACAGGCGGTCCTCGGTCTGCGGCGTCAGGGCGCCCAGGTCGGCAGGTTGGTTGACCGGCCACTGGCCGGGGTTCTTCTTGGTCACCGTGCCTCCTTGCGGTGGATCGGCCAGCCGGGCCCGGGCGGGGTTTCGGGCAGACCACGAAGAGCGTTCGGGGAGTGGGCCGGGCAACGCAGGCCGGGGAGAAAGGGGCGGACCCGGTCGGCTTCCTGGCAGGGCCGCAGCTCGGCGCCGATCCAGTGCCCGCACTGCGGAAGTGCCTGCTTGTTCACTTCGCCGCCCGGAGCTTGGCCACGGCGGGGGCGAAGAGCACCCGCAGGGTGGCGATCTGCTCGTCACTGAGGGGCGGGGCCTCGTCCACGATCCGCTCGATGCGAGCCCAGTAGGCCGCGTTGCGGACAGGGTCCTCGAAGCGGACCGGACGGGACCGGCGACGCCGGGCCTTCCCGGTCGCCGGCGTCTCGTTCACGGTGCTCATCCCCGCATCACCGCCAGCACGGCGTCGACCTTCGCTTCGAGCGTGGCAGTGCGGGCCGCGATGCGGCGGTCCCCTGCCTCACGGTCGAGCCGGGCGATCTCGGGGTCGCCGTCGAAGTCGTCCTTGGCGATCTCCTCGGCCTGGTCGACGACGGCCTCCAGCTCAGCGACGAAGCCGCGCATCTCGGTGAGCACCGCACGGGCCTCGGCCGCCGTGAGCTCGCCGGTCGTGGTGCCGTAGTCGAGCCAGACGCGGGTCTCGCGCCCGTAGGCCTGCGGCTTGTCGTTCGCGAGGACGATGCGCGCGGCGAGGAACGGGACGCGCGCGTTCTCGGACGCCGAGGAGCTGGCGTCGATGTCGCGCAGCGTGGTCTCCACCGGGGCGGTGGAGTGCCAGTCCGGTTCGGACGGCTCGTCGTGCTTGGTGATGCACCAGGTGGGGCAGCTCCAGCGGGTCATCCACTCGGCGCCGCGCATCTGGGCGGTGAGGGGGCCGTCGCCGTTGAGGAACCCGGCGACCCCGACGTTGTACTCGGCGAGCTGGGCGCGGACGCGGGCTTCGGCTTCGGCGAGGCTGATGCGGGCCGGGTTGTACACGGTCTCGTAGGCGTACTCGTCGAAATCGGGGGTGGCCCAGACCCGCACCGGCTCGTTGGCGGGGGACGTGATCCGGACCGCGCCGATGGCAACGGTGACCCCGGTGTGCGGACCGGGGCGGGTCGACGTCGCCGTTGACGTCGTGGTTCCCTTGGACATGAGCGTGTTCCGTTCTCTTACTTGTCGATAGGTGCGGAGTGCTCGACAGAGGCGGCCGGCTGGACCCCGGCCGCTTCGTCGTTTTCCCTGCCAGCTGCTCCCGACTGGACCTCGGGAGCGACCGTGCCATCACGCTGAGGGATGTATGGGCTCAGAAGCTTGGCCAGCTCTCGCAGCTCAAGCACGAGGGCCAGGCGGTAGAGAGCCTCTACGGACAACTGCTTCTCGCCCCGCTCCACCTTGGAGAGGTGACCGGGGTCGATGTGGGCCCGCTCTGCCACAGTTCGCAGCCCCATGCCCCTGGCGGTGCGGACTGCACGCAACGGGGAGGTACTGCGCAGTGATGTTGATTTGGTGCGCATAGATGGAGAGTAGGCCGATTGTTGCCCCTCGTGCAAGCTTCACTCTGCAACTGTGCGCATAGATCCTGCTTCGGTGTTGACTGGTGGTCTACAGTGAGGGCATGTCGAAGCGAGTGGATGAGGCGAAGTCTGAGCAGGCGGAGCTCTACCTGCTGACCATCAACCAAGTGGTCTCCTACAACCTGGCTCGGGCTAGGCGTAGCCGAGGATGGACCCAGGACGAGACTGCCGAACGCCTGGAGGCGGAGAGCGGGAAGCGCTGGACCGCGGCAACCTTGAGTGCTTCTGAGCGAGCCGTAGCGACAGACCGCCCCCGCATCTTCGATGCAAACGAACTTGTCACGTTTTCTCGCGTGTTCGAATATCCGGTCTCCTATTTCATGCTCCCAGTGGAACGGCCAGGAATTGACGCGGATAACTTCTTTTATCGCCTTCATCGGCACGTGGAAGGGGAGGAGCGGCAGAAAAAACCGCTCCTCAGAATGAAGGATCTCCTGTTCGCTTCAATTCCCCTCAGATATCCTGCGACCGTTGTTGACACTGTGAACCGGCTGCTTGCGCCCCAAAAGCTGGTTTGGCAACCATCAGCCCGCGTGGAGTGGGAAGACGGAGAAGAGGCCTACGACACGTGGCGTTCCCTAAATGAAGGGGAGGGCGAAGAGTTCACGCTGGATGAGTGGAGGACCATCGCAGACTTCGCTCAACTAATGCAACGCCATTCTGCTCCCCGGCTCTTGCGGCTGCTAGCTGACGCATCCGAGCAGGTAGAAAGCCCGTCAAGTGTGTGGCAGACGGATGACTCGCCATTCTGACCTCTCGCCCCGCCAAATGAATGTAGGCGGGTCTTCTCCAGAAATAAAAGAGGCCCCTCCGTACTGCGGAGGGGCTTCGTGAGGGTGCACCTGTGCTGATGGCGGCCCATCTTCCTCTTGCCAGAGTGCCGCCTAGCCTGGGTGCACGGCGGCGGCACCTCGTTTCCAGCGGAACACCACTGCCTCATAGTCGAAGTACCCCCCGTCCGGCATCCGGCCCGGCCGCGGTGTCTTCAGCGTCACCTCGACCAGTGATCGCAGAGCCCCCCGCTGCTGCTCCAGAGTCATGGACTTCCACGCCACCCCAACATCCGGCGCCCCCACCAGGCCGGCCAACGGGTCGGCGATCACCGCCCGGGCCAACTGCCTGGTGACCCCCTCCAGCTGGCCGCGCGCCGTGTCCATGCCCTCCGTGAACGGCACCAGCTCAAGCTGCCCCGCGCCGAACAACCCGCCGAGGTCCCGCATCCGCGCCCGGATCAGCTCGGCCTCCGCCTGCAACGCTGCCACGTTCACGCCCTCCGCCGACGGCTCCAGCAGCTCATGCGCATCCGGCCGCTCCAGCCGGCCGATGACCGTGTCCACGACGTACCGGTCGACGATCTCCGCGCGCCGGCCGCCGCCGTGCCCGGTCGGGCACCGGTAGCTCGGATACGAGCGGCCACCGGACTGCGTGACCGTGACGTGCTCGGTGCAGTCCCCGCGCCCGCACTGGTACAGCAGCGAGCCCAGCCACTTCGGCTGTGCCCCCGGCGTCGTGACCCGGGCCGGGTCCGTCAGGATCGCCACGACGGCCCGGAACTTCGGCTCGGGCACCAGCGCCTCCCACTGGCCCCGGCCGACCTCCTCGCCCCGGTACACCGCGATCCCGGCGTTCCTCGGGCGCAGCAGGATCGCGCGGGCCTCCTGGTGGGTGAACTCGTTGCCGAGGGTCGTGGTGATGCCCTTGCTCCGCAGCCAGTCCCGGAAGCCGCGCACCGACCCGCCAGTCAGGATGAGGTCGGTGCCGTACTCGATGGCCGCCTTCTCGTCCGGCCGGGCCCCGCTCATGTCGAAGACGGGCGCCTCGGTCTCCTCGCCCGTCTTCCGGTCGATCCTCTTGCGCAGCTCCCCGGTGGGCACGCCCCAGCCGAACGGGCGGATGCCGCCCGTCCACTCACCCGCCATGGCCTTCTGCTGGCGGGCGCGGGCGACGCGCTCACCCTTGTGCTCGGACTCGTGCCGGGCGACGGCGCCGAGGATGCGCGCGGTCATCCGCCCCGAGGGCGTGGACAGATCGATCGGCCCGGCCTGGCAGGTATGCGTGTTGACGCCGCGGCGCTCGGACAGGTCGATGTACTCCTCCAGCTCGGTGGGGGAGCGGTGGAGACGGTCGGTGTGCCAGGCGATGACGACGGTCGCGGTACCGCCGTCGAGGTCGGAGAGCATCCTCCGGTAGCCCGGCCGCTTCTTCCCGCTGTAGGCGGAGAGGTCGTTGTCGATGTACGTCTCGACGACGTCCCACTCGTTTCGGGTGGCGAGGGCCTCGCAGTCCTCGCGCTGCCGGTCCACTCCAAGGTGGGCGCCGGTGCGGTCCTGGCTGATCCGCAGGTAGATGACGGCGCGCGTCCGGGCGCCCCCCGTTGGAGTGGTCTTCATGACCGGAGTATGCCGGATAGTGGTGTTCTTGTCGCGGGTTCGGGAAGACGACGCTGCTGAGCGCGTTGCTCGGGCTCGTCGGCCCGGGCGAGCGGATCGTGCTGGCCGAGGACTCGGCCGAGCTGCGGCCGGACCATCCGCACGTCGTACGGCTGGAGACCCGCCCCGCCAACCAGGAGGGCGCGGGCCTGGTCACCCTGGAGGACCTGGTGCGGCAGGCGCTGCGGATGCGACCGGACCGGCTGGTCGTCGGCGAGGTGCGGGGGCCCGAAGTGGTGCATCTGCTGGCCGCGTTGAACACCGGCCACGAGGGCGGCTGCGGAACCGTGCACGCCAACGCGGCGTCCGACGTGCCCGCCCGGCTGGAGGCGCTCGGGACGGCCGCGGGGCTGGACCGCGCGGCGCTGCACAGCCAGCTCTCGGCGGCCCTCTCGGTCGTCCTGCATCTGGCCCGGGACCGGTCGGGGCGGCGGCGCGTCGCCGAGGTGCACGTGCTGGAGCGGGATCCGTCGGGGCTGGTGCGGACGGTGCCCGCGCTGCGCTGGGGTCCCCGGGCGTTCGTGGCCGAGCCCGGCTGGGACCGGCTGCGGCAACTGCTGAGCGGTGCCGGTCCGGAGGCCGGTGCCCCCGCCCCGGACCCGCGCACCGCCGGAAGGGAGCCGGTTCATGACGGCGGCGAGTGAGGCGGCGATGGCCGGGGCCCTGGTCTGCCTCGCCCTCTCGGCACGGCTCACCGCGGCCCGGCACCGCGGGGCGCGCCGGGCGCGGCTGCTGCTCCCGGCCGGGTGCGGCGCGGGCATCGGCCCGGCGGGAGCGCCCCCGTTGCCGGACCGGGTGGCGGAGGGAGTGCGGTGGCTCCGGGGGCGGCTGCGTCCCGAGTGGGCGGTGGCCCTGGCGGGGCTGGTGCTGGCCGTGCTGGGCGGTTCGCCGCTGCCGGCCGTCGCGGGGGCGGCCGGGGTGCCGGTGCTGCGCCGGACCCTGAGGGAGGCACGGGCGGGGCGGGAGCGGGAGCGCCGCCGGGATGCCGTGATCGTGCTGTGCGGGGCGCTCGCCGGGGAGGTCCGGGCGGGACGCCAGCCGGGCGAGGCGCTGCGGTGGGCGGCCCGGGACGCCGGAGGGCTCGGGAACGCCGGGGCGGGGGTGCTGGCGGCGGCCCGGTTCGGCGGCGACGTCCCGGCGGCCCTCACGGCGGCGGCCCGGCAGCCCGGCGCCGAGGGACTGCGCGGGCTCGCGGCCTGCTGGCGGGTCGCCGTCGACCAGGGCGCGGGACTCGCGGCCGGACTCGACCGACTGGAGGCGGCGTTGCGCGCCGAGCGGGACCAGCGGGCCGATCTGCACGCCCAGTTGGCGGGAGCCAGGGCAACGGCCGCGATGCTCGCCGGACTTCCGGCGCTGGGGCTCCTCCTCGGCTTCGCCCTCGGGGCCGATCCGCTGCACGTGCTGCTGCACACCGGCGCGGGCCTGGGCTGTCTGCTGGCCGGCGGTGTGCTGGAGGGCCTGGGCCTGTGGTGGGTGGCGCGGATCGTGCGCGGGACGGAGGCGGTGGCGTGAACGGGGAGGCCGTCCGCGGGCTGTGGGCCGTGTCGGCGGCGGTGCCGGCCGCCGGTTGGCTGGCCCACCGGGTCGGCGCCGCGCACCGGGCGCGGGCGGTGCGCGGAAGGCTGGCCGGGCTGCTGGCCCCGGAGCCGCCGCGAGCGGGACGGAGAAGGGCCGCGCTGCTGGCCGCGGGCCGTGCCTGGCTGCCCCTGGCCGGGCCGGTGGCCGCCGGGCACCTGCTGATCGGGGGCGTCATCGGCGCCCTGGCCGGGGCGGTCGTCGCCGGGGCGCTGTGGCACTGGCGCGCACGGCACCCGCCCGCCCGCACGGCGGCGGAGACGGCCCTCGGCGCGGAGGCCGGACGCCAACTGCCGCTCGCCGCAGACCTGCTCGCGGCCTGCGTCGCGGCGGGGGCGGGGCCGGTGCTCGCGGCCAGGGCCGTGGGCGAGGCGCTCGGCGGCCCCGTCGGCGAGGCGTTGGCCCGGGGTGCGGCCGAGGTCAGGCTCGGGAGTGAACCGGGCGCGGCCTGGAGCGGGTTGGCCGCGCTGCCCGGAGCGGAGCCACTGGCGCGGCTGCTGGAGCGCGCCGATGTCTCCGGCCTCCCGGCCGCCGGACCGGCCGGCCGTCTCGCCGCCCAGGTCCGCGCCGACCGTTCCCGGGCCACGACGACCAGGGCCCGCCGGGCCGCCGTCATGGTCACCGCGCCGGTGGGCCTGTGCTTCCTGCCCGCCTTCATCGCGGTGGGCGTCCTGCCGGTGGTGATCGGGCTCGCGGGCGGAGCGCTGGGAGGGGGCGGCGGATGACGCGGTGACGGTCGGCGAGACAGGGCGACGGCACTGCCGGGAGACCCGGACAGCGGTGCCGGGCAGCAGTGGTGGATGGACAACGGAAACCGAACATGAGGAGTTGGGATGTACGGAGTGGTGCGGGCGCGGCTGGGTGCCCTGGTGTGCGGAGTGCGCGGGGCGGCCCGCGCGGCGGCGCGGCGGACCTCGGACCGACGGGACGCCGGCATGGTCACGTCCGAGTACGCGATGGGCATCGTGGCGGCGGTCGCGTTCGCCGTGGTGCTCTACAAGGTGGTGACCAGCGGGACGGTCAGCGCGGAGTTGCAGGGCATCGTGAAGCGGGCGCTCAGTGCGCGGATGTGAGCGGCGCGCGCGGGCCCGGGGCGCCCCGGACGGGGGGTTCGTGACGGCGGAGACGGCCGTGGTGCTGCCGGTGCTGGTGATGTTCGCGCTGGCCCTGGTGTGGGGGCTGCTCGTGATGGCCGTTCAGATCCAGTGCGTGGACGCGGCCCGCACCGGTGCCCGGGCCGCCGCCCGCCAGGATCCGGCGGACGCGGTCCTGGAGGTCGCCCGGGAGGCGGCGCCGCGCGGGGCGCGGATCACCGTTCACCGCGGGGCGGGCCGTGTGCGGGTGGTCGTCGTGGCCGAATCGCCGATGTTGCGGGCGCTGCCGTTCACGGTGCGGGAGGAGGCCGTGGCGGCGGTGGAGGAGACGGCGGGGGAGGGGCCATGAGGGGCGCGGGACGGTCCGCGGTACCTCGGCGGCGGCTGCGGCGGCTGCGCTCCGACAGGGGCTCCGCGACGGTCTGGAGTCTGGGCGCCGTGGCCGTCCTGTGCCTGGTGTTCGGCGTGGTGCTGGCCCTGGGGCAGGCGGTCGTGGCCCGGCACCGCGCGGCGGGAGGCGCCGATCTGGCGGCACTCGTGGCGGCCGACCACTGGGCGGACGGCGCGGAGAGCGCCTGCGCGCGTGCCCGGGACATCGCGGGGGCCCAGGGGACACGGCTCGTGCGCTGCGTCCTCACCGGCCGTGTCTCCGACGTGACGGCCGCCGCGGGCCGGGGACCCTTCGCGGCGGAGGTACGGGCCCGTGCGGGGCCACCTGGGGAGGACCCGATGGCGGTGGCGGGGTCGCTGCCGGGCCGGGTACCCGTGGCGGGGCCGGAACCGTCGGGGGACCGGAATCCCTGGGCGGGACCGGAGTTCCGGGCGTTCCGGGCGGCACCGGACCCGAGCGGGGGTGTCGCCCTTCCAGTGGCCCGGGTGAGACCGGTGTGACCGCGGCGGGGCGGCATGGGATCGCGTCGGGATGGGACGGGTCCGCCGACCCGGCGGCCGGGGGAGGCTTTCCCGGTGGCCCGGTGGCCCGGTGGCCCGGTGGCCCGGTGGCCCGGTGGCCCGGTGGCGCGGTGGCGCGGTGGCGCGGTGGCGCGGTGGCGCGGTGGCGCGGTGGCGCGGTGGCGCGGTGGCGCGGTGGCGCGGTGGCGCGGTGGCCCGGTGGCCGGGACAGGGTGACCTCGTGATTCGGCGGAACCGATGGTGGGGAGCGGGGCGGGCTTGGTTCCGGTAGGGCCGGTTCAGCCGTTTACGCCGCCCCCCTGTCGGTCCCCGTCTCCGTGTCCGCCCCGACCTCCGTCTCGGGATCCGCCCCGGGGTTCGTCTCCGGGTTTCGTCCGGCGCCGGGCTCGGCATCCGGGCCCCTCCCCGGCGCCGCGTCCGCGGACGCTGACGTTGCCGTCCGCGTACCGGGCCCCGGGCCCGCGTCCGCCCCCGCGACCGTGGGGGCCCGCCCGGCCGCGTCCCCGGCCGCGTCTCCGGCCGTCGTCCCGGGTGCCTCGGGGACCTCGTTCGTCCGCGCGTCCGGTGGCGCCCCGGCCGTCCCGTTGACGGGCTCGGCGGCTCCTCGCAGCAGGACCGTGAGGAGGCGGACGGCTCCCCGTTTGTGCAGGGGTTCGTTGCCGTTGCCGCACTTGGGGGACTGGACGCAGGACGGGCAGCCGGCGTCGCACTCGCAGGAGGCGATGGCCTCGCGGGTGGCGGTGAGCCAGTCGCGGGCGGTGCGGAAGGCGCGCTCGGCGAAGCCCGCCCCGCCCGGGTGGCCGTCGTACACGAAGACCGTCGGCAGCAGGGTGTCCGGGTGCAGGGGCACGGAGACGCCGCCGATGTCCCAGCGGTCGCAGGTCGCGAACAGGGGGAGCAGGCCGATCGACGCGTGCTCGGCGGCGTGCAGGGCGCCGCCGAGGATCTCCGGGTTGATCCGGGCCGCGTCGAGTTGGTCCTCCGTGACCGTCCACCAGACGGCGCGGGTGCGCAGTGTCCGAGGAGGGAGGTCGAGCTTGGTCTCGCCCAGGACTTCGCCGGTGATCAGGCGTCGGCGCAGGAAGGAGACCACTTGGTTGGTCACCTCGACGGAGCCGTAGCAGAGGCGGCCGTCGCCCCAGGGCACCTCGGTGTCGGTCTCCAGGACGGAGATGGCGGTGGTGTCGCGGGCCACGGTGGAGTACGAGGGCGCGGCAGCCTCGACCAGGGCGACGGAGTCCTCCAGGTCCAGGGAGCGGACGAGGTAGGTGCGCCCCTGGTGCAGGTGGACGGCGCCCTCGTGGACGGTGGTGTGCGCGGCCCCGGCGTCCACGGTGCCCAGCAGCCGGCCCGTCGCGGCCTCCACGACCTGGACCGGGCGTCCGCCCTCCCCGCGGATGTCCGTCAGGTCGGCGGCGCGCTCCCGGCGAGTCCAGTGCCAGGCGCGGGTGCGGCGGCGCAGCAGCCTCGCCTCCTCCAGCTGGGGCAGCAGCTTACCGGCGGCGGGCCCGAACAGTGTCAGGTCCTCGTCGGTCAGGGGCAGTTCGGCCGCCGCTGCGCACAGGTGCGGGGCGAGCACGTAGGGGTTGTCGGGATCGAGGACGGTGGACTCCACGGGCTGGTCGAACAGCGCCTCGGGGTGGTGGACGAGGAACGTGTCCAGGGGGTCGTCCCGGGCGACCAGCACCGCCAGCGCGCCCTGCCCGGACCGCCCCGCGCGCCCCGCCTGCTGCCACAGGGAGGCCCGCGTCCCCGGATAGCCCGCGATCACCACGGCGTCCAGGCCGGAGATGTCGACGCCGAGTTCCAGGGCGTTGGTGGCCGCGAGGCCGAGGAGTTCGCCGGAGTGCAGGGCGCGTTCGAGGGCGCGGCGCTCCTCGGGGAGGTAGCCGCCGCGGTAGGCGGCGACGCGCCGGGTCAGCGAGCGGTCGACCTCGGCGAGCCGCTCCTGGGCGATGACGGAGATCAGCTCGGCGCCGCGCCGGGAGCGGACGAAGGTGATCGACCGCATGCCCTGCACGGTCAGGTCGGTGAGCAGGTCGGCGGCCTCGGCGGTGGCGGTGCGGCGGACCGGCGCGCCCCTCTCGCCCGCCAGGTCGGTCAGCGGCGGCTCCCAGAGGGCGAACACCAGGTCGCCCCGGGGGGAGGCGTCGTCGGCGACCTCCACCACGGTCAGCCCGGTCAGCCGTCCGGCGGCCGCGGAGGGCTCGGCGGCGGTGGCGGAGGCGAGCAGGAACACCGGTGCCGCGCCGTAGCGGGCGCAGAGCCGGCGCAGACGGCGTATCACCTGGGCCACATGGGAGCCGAAGACGCCGCGGTAGGTGTGGCACTCGTCGATGACGACGTACTTCAGCGACTTCAGGAAGGAGGACCAGCGGGGGTGGGAGGGCAGGATGCCCCGGTGGAGCATGTCCGGGTTGGTCAGGACATAGGAGGCGTACTGGCGGATCCACTCGCGTTCCTCGAACGGAGTATCGCCGTCGTACACGGCTGGTCGAACGGATGTGCCCAATGGTCGGGCGAGTTCCCGCACGGCGCGGCACTGGTCGGCGGCGAGCGCCTTCGTCGGGGCCAGGTAGAGCGCGGTCGCGCCCCGTCCGTTCGGCGCCTCGGAGCCCTGGAGGAGGGCCGACAGGACCGGTACCAGATAGGCCAGGGACTTGCCCGAGGCGGTGCCGGTGGCGACGACCACGGACTCGCCGTCCAGGGCGTGTTCCGCGGCCCGTGCCTGGTGGGCCCAGGGGTGTTCGATGCCCGCGGTGTGCAGGGCGGCGATCACTTCGGGGCGAATCCGTTCCGGCCAGACGGCATGACGACCCGCGCGCGGGGGCAGGTGCTCCGTATGAGTGATGCGCGCAGCCCGGCTCGGTCCCGCGGCCAGCCGGGCCAGGACGGTGCCCGGATCCGGCCGGGACACGGGTCCCGCCGGGGGGTGATCGGATCGGTGATTCTCGGCCATCGGCATCGAGTGTGTCACTGGCGTGACGGACAATGGGACCAAGGCGTCGTGCACGCCTGCCGGTAAGTGATTGAATGCCATCGCGGCTGGCGAACCGTCCTGGGGGCTTCAAGCCGAGGTGTCCCGAGGGACGACCGCTCGATAGCAAGGTGCTGGAGGATCCGTGGACCTGTCCCTGTCGACCCGTACCGTCGGCGATCGTACGGTCGTCGAGGTCGGTGGCGAAATTGACGTATACACCGCGCCCAAGCTGCGTGAGCAGCTGGTCGAGCTGGTGAACGACGGGAGTTTCCACCTCGTCGTCGACATGGAGGGCGTGGACTTCCTCGACTCCACCGGGCTCGGCGTGCTGGTCGGCGGACTGAAGCGGGTGCGTGCCCACGAGGGCTCGCTGCGCCTGGTCTGCAACCAGGAGCGCATTCTCAAGATCTTCCGTATCACCGGCCTCACCAAGGTGTTCCCGATCCACACCTCGGTCGAGGAAGCGGTGGCGGCCACCGACTGACGACCGGCCCCGGGCCGTGTGCCCGGGGCCAGCGAGCAAGGAGGGGCCGGGCTGTCGGCGGCCCGGCCCTTCGACATCGCACGCCCTAGTTCCGAGGGGGATGCATGGCCACCGTCGAACTCCGCTTCAGCGCGCTGCCCGAGCACGTCCGTACCGCCCGCCTGGTGGCGGCAGCGGTGGCACGCAGGGCCGGGGTGGACGAGGCCGTCCTCGACGAGGTCAGGCTCGCCGTCGGCGAGGCGTGCAGCCGGGCGGTGGGTCTTCACCGGAACGGCGGTATCACCGCGCCGGTCAAGGTGGCACTGATCGAGGACGAGAAGCAGTTCTCCATCGAGGTCGGTGACGAGGCCCCCCACGCGAGCACCGCGGCCGGGGCGCCGGGCGCCGCCGAAGGGGACGCGGAGACCGAGGAGGACGAGATGGGCCTCGCGGTCATCAGCGGTCTCGTCGACGACGTCAAGGTCACCGCCGACGAGGACGGCGGGCTGATCCGCATGACCTGGCCGACCGCGCCCCCGCCGCTGCCGACGGTCTGACGGCCCGCACGAAGCTCCGACGCCGCGCGACGAGGTCCTGCCGGGTACCGAGGCCGCCTGCGGCGGGCTGGGCTTTCCTGAGCGCTCCGGACGAGGAGCCCGCCGCGCGCGGAGGACTCTCCTGGCCGGGCACGGGGCCGCCCGGAGCGGGAGACTCCCGGATGCGCCCGGTTTCCAAGCGCTGTGGGCCGCGTCCGTGAACACCGGCCCCGGGCCTCCGGACGTGCCCGTCGCCTTCCAGGAGTGGGTGCTGGGTCCACTCGCCCTCGCAGCCACCGGGCCTCCGGCCGGCGGCAGTACCCGCCGCGCCTCCCGCGCCTCCCGCGCCTTCCGCGGCCCCTCGGGCCGACGCGCCCGAGTGCCGGGCGGCGTACCCCCGCGCATCACTCCGTCGGCGTGCTGCGGCGCACCGAAATCAGCCATGGGTCACCCATCGCCGTCATTCGCCCGAACGCCCCGCCTCGTGCGGCCCTGAGCCGGCGGCAGGGAGTCCCGGGCCCAGGCGACCCCGGGCAGGGCGACCCCCTCGGGCAGAGGCCCCGGGCAGGCGGACCTCCGGATCGGGCAGGCTCGGCCCTCGCCGGTCCCGGAGCCAAGACGGCTCGTGGGACAAGGCGGCCCCCTCGGATCAAGGCGCCCCCGGGGCAAGGGGTTCCCGCGCCAAGGCGACCCCCGGATCAAGGGCTCCCGGCCGAGGCGGCTCCCGGATCAAGGCGATTTCCGGGCCCAGGTGCCCCCGGACCAAGGCGACCCCCGGACCAAGGCGACCCCCGGGCCCAGGCGGCTCCCAGGCCGGGACGGCCCTCGCCCCCGCCCACCCGGCACCCGCCGTTCGCGTGAACGGCCCGCCCGGTCGCCCGGAACCGCCGGCGGCGGGACCTTAGCCTGCCCGTGGAATCCCGGGCCAGTGGGCCGGTCCCCGGTCCGCCGCCCGCCGTGGCGGTCCGCCGGGGCCGCTCGTCGCGGCCGTCCCGTCGTGGCCGCCTGCCACGCTCGCCCGTCGCGGCCGCCCGCCGCGCCCCGGTTCCGGTGCCCGGGGCCCGTCCGCGGTCCCGGGCTCGGCCCAGCGCCCGGAGGACGAATGGCGGAGCTTTCCCCACCGCGCCCGCTGGGCGATCCCGCGGCCCTCGCGGCGGCGGTGCTGACCGGCGGCAACCGCGTCCTCGTCGTCGCCGTGGCTGTGGTCGCGCTGGCCGCGCTGGTCGTCGCGGGGATCCTGCTGCGCGAGGTGCTCGCCGCGGACGAGGGGACCGCGCGCATGAGGGAGATCGCGGCGGCCGTCCAGGAGGGCGCCGGGGCCTTTCTGACCCGGCAGTCGCGCACCGTCGGCGTCTTCGCCGTCGTCGTGTTCCTCCTGCTCCTGGCGCTGCCCGCGGACGGCTGGGGGCAGCGGGCCGGACGGTCGGTCTTCTTCCTGGTCGGAGCGGCGTTCTCGGCGGCCACCGGATACACCGGCATGTGGCTCGCCGTCCGCAGCAACGTCCGGGTCGCGGCGGCGGCGCGGGAGGCGGCCCGGACGACGGGCCCCCCGGAAGCCCCGACCGGGCCGGGCACCGGCGGGCCGGGCACCCCCGGAGCGGGCACACCGGCACCGGTCGCGCCCGGGACGGAGACGGACGGCACCGCCCCCGTCGCGCACCGGGCGATGAGGATCGCCTTCCGCACCGGCGGCGTCGTCGGCATGTTCACCGTGGGGCTCGGCCTGCTCGGCGCCTCCTGCGTGGTGCTGGTGTACGCGGCCGACGCGCCCAAGGTGCTGGAGGGCTTCGGCCTGGGTGCCGCGCTGATCGCGATGTTCATGCGGGTCGGCGGCGGCATCTTCACCAAGGCCGCCGACGTCGGGGCCGATCTGGTCGGGAAGATCGAGCAGGGCATCCCGGAGGACGACCCGCGCAACGCCGCGACCATCGCGGACAACGTGGGCGACAACGTCGGGGACTGCGCGGGCATGGCGGCCGACCTCTTCGAGTCGTACGCCGTGACCCTGGTCGCCGCCCTGATCCTCGGCGAGGCGGCCTTCGGGGACGCCGGCCTGGCGTTCCCGCTGCTGGTCCCGGCGATCGGTGTGCTCACCGCCATGGCGGGGATCCTCACCGTGGCGCCCCGGCGGTCCGACCGCGGCGGCATGAGCGCGATCGACCGGGGGTTCCTCGTCTCCGCCGGGGCCTCGCTGGTGCTGGTGGGCGTCGCCGTGTCCGTCTACCTCCCGGACTCGTACGCCGCCCTCACCGGGGTCACCGAGGCGGCCGTGCTGACGAGGAGCGGCGATCCGCGGGTGCTCGCCTTCGTGGCCGTGGCCATCGGCATCGTGCTGGCCGCCCTGATCCAGCGGCTCACCGGCTACTTCACCGAGACCGCCCGGCGGCCCGTGCGGGACGTCGGCAGGGCCTCCCTCACCGGCCCCGCCACGGTCGTCCTGGCCGGGGTCTCGCTCGGGCTGGAGTCCGCGGTCTACACCGCCCTGCTGATCGGGCTCGGCGTCTACGGGGCGTTCCTGCTGGGCGGGACGTCGATCACGCTGGCGCTGTTCGCGGTGGCGCTGGCCGGCACCGGGCTGCTCACCACGGTGGGGGTGATCGTCGCGATGGACACCTTCGGCCCGGTCTGCGACAACGCCCAGGGCATCGCCGAGATGTCCGGCGACGTGCGGGGCGAGGGCGCCCGGGTGCTCACCGGGCTGGACGCGGTCGGCAACACCACCAAGGCGATCACCAAGGGCATCGCGATCGCCACCGCCGTGCTCGCCGCCTCCGCGCTGTTCGGCTCGTACCGCGACGCCCTCGCCACCGGCGCGCGCGAGGTGGGCGAACGGCTCGGCGGCGAGGGGGCGCCGCTGACGCTGACGATGGACATCTCGCAGCCCGACAACCTCGTCGGACTGATCACGGGCGCGGCGGTGGTGTTCCTCTTCGCGGGGCTGGCGATCAACGCGGTGTCCCGGTCGGCGGGGGCCGTGGTCATGGAAGTACGGCGGCAGTTCCGGGAGCGGCCCGGGATCATGGACCGCTCGGAGCGGCCGGAGTACGGCCGGGTCGTCGACATCTGCACCCGTGACGCCCTGCGCGAACTCGCCACCCCCGGGCTGCTCGCCGTGCTGGCGCCGGTCTTCGTCGGGTTCACGCTCGGGGTGGGTCCCCTCGGTGCGTTCCTGGCGGGCGCGATCGGCGCGGGCACGCTGATGGCGGTCTTCCTCGCCAACTCGGGCGGCGCCTGGGACAACGCCAAGAAGCTGGTGGAGGACGGCCGCCACGGCGGCAGGGGGAGCGCGGCGCACGCGGCGACCGTCATCGGCGACACCGTCGGCGATCCCTTCAAGGACACCGCGGGCCCGTCCCTCAACCCCCTGCTGAAGGTGATGAACCTCGTGGCGCTGCTCATCGCGCCGACGGTCGTCAAGTTCTCCTACGGCGCCGACCGGAGCACCGGGGTGCGGGTGGCGGTCGCGGTCGTCGCCCTGCTCGTGATCGCGGGCGCGGTGTACGTGTCGAAGCGGCGCGGTGCCGTGCTGGACGGCGGGGACGGCCCGGGGGCCGGGCCGGTCGGCGGAGCGGCGCATTCGTAGCGCGGCGGACCGGGGCCGGGGCGGACGTGGGATCAAGAGGCGTGTGGGGGAAAGTTGTTGACGGGGTGTCCGGCCCCCGCACGGCGGGGCCGGGGAGCGGGTCACCGTGAGCCTTCTCTCGCTTGGTGCAAATGGCTTCAATAACGGTCGTAGCGGATGCACGTCCCTCGGGTGTCCCTCGTCCGGCGTGTATGTTCCGGGGCCGAGGGCCATGGAAGGGACCAATCCGGTGAACAAGAAGCTCGCGGCCGCGCTGTCCGGCGGTGCGGTACTGGTACTGGCGCTGACGGGGTGCGGCGGCGACGACGGCAACGAGAAGCTGGACACCTGGGCCAAGCAGGTCTGCGACGCGGTGCAGCCGCAGGCGAAGAAGATCGAGGGCGCCAACGCCGCGATCCAGAAGGAGACCTCGGACAACAGCACGCCGGCGGAGGTCCAGAAGACCGACGCGAAGGCATTCCAGGACATGTCCGACGCCTACGGGGCGATGGCCGACGCGGTCCGGAAGGCCGGCCCGCCGAACGTCGACGACGGCGAGAAGAAGCAGCAGGACGCCGTCAAGGAACTCAACGGGCTCTCGGCGTCGTACGCGTCCCTGCGCAAGCAGGTGGAGGCCCTCGACACCAAGGACCAGGGCAAGTTCGCCGACGGGCTCAAGGACGTCGCCACCGAGCTGAACAAGCTCAGCAGGTCCAGCAGCGACGCGCTGAAGAACCTGGAGGAGGGCGACGTCGGCAGGGCCATGGCCAAGCAGCCGAGCTGCCAGTCCGCCTCGCCGTCGGCCGCCGGGACGGCCGCGGGCTGATCCGCTCCCGGCCGACGCACCGCCGGGCGCCGCGCACCACCGCCCGCCGCCCGGGCGGGTGCCGGACCCGCCGGGCGCGGGCCCCCGCGCGGGTGACAATGGGGGCGTGAGTAACGCCAGCCTCTCCCCCCTGCCCTCCGCCGACCGCACCGACGTCGCCGCACGGCTGCGGGACGCCCTGCTCGGCGCGTCCTTCACCGCCGACGGACTGCTGGAGCTGCTCGGCGCCCCCGCCTACGCGGCCCTGTCGCGCGGCGAGACGGTGCCCGCGCTCCGGGCCACCCGCGGCGACACGCCGCTGGAACTGCTCGTCCGCCTCTTCCTGCTCCGCGGCGCGGTGCCCCGCGCGCGCCTCGCCGGGGTGCTGCCCGTCGACGACTGCCTGGAGGGCGGCTGGCTGGTCTCCCGGGACGGCGGCCTGGCGGCCACCGCCGACGTCCGGCCGTACGGCGGCCCCGGCGGCGAGGACTGGTACATCGTGTCCGACCTCGGCTGCGCGGTCGGCGGCGCCGGGGGCGTCGGCATCCGCGAGAAGGGGGTCGTGCTCGGTGTCGGCGGCGCCTCCACCACGCTGGCCGGGCTCACCGTCCGCACCCCCGTCGCCTCCGCCCTCGACCTGGGCACCGGCTCCGGGATCCAGGCGCTGCACGCCTCGGCGCACGCCCGGCGGGTGACGGCCACCGACGTCAACCCGCGCGCGCTGCACATCACCGCGCTCACCCTGGCGCTGTCCGGCGCCCGCCCGGCCGAGCTGCGCGAGGGCTCGCTGTTCGAGCCGGTGGGGGAGGAGACGTACGGCCTGATCGTCTCCAACCCGCCGTTCGTCATCTCCCCGGGCGCCCGTCTCACCTACCGGGACGGCGGGATGGCCGGGGACGAGCTGTGCCGCTCGCTCGTGCGGGAGGCCGGACGGCACCTCGACGAGGGCGGCTTCGCGCACTTCCTCGCCAACTGGGAGCACGTGGAGGGCGAGGAGTGGACGGACCGGCTGCGCTCCTGGGTGCCGGCGGGCTGCGACGCCTGGATCGTGCAGCGCGAGGTGCAGGACGTCACGCAGTACGCCGAGTTGTGGCTGCGCGACGCCGGTGACCACCGGGGCGACGAGGCCGCGTACCGGGAGCGCTACGACGCGTGGCTGGACGAGTTCGAGGCCCGCGGCGTCAGGGCCGTCGGCTTCGGCTGGATCACCCTGCGCCGGACACCGGCCGCCGTGCCCTCGGTCCTGGTGGAGGAGTGGCCGCACCCGGTCGAGCAGCCGCTCGGCGAGACGGTCCGCGCGCACTTCGAGCGCCTGGACCACCTGCGCGCGCACGACGACGCGGCCCTGCTGGAGTCGTCCTTCACGCTGGCCGCCGAGGTCGTCCAGGAACAGGTCGGGCTCCCCGGTGCCGAGGACCCCGAGCACGTCGTCCTGCGCCAGAACCGCGGCATGCGCCGGGCCACCCGGGTGGACACGGTGGGCGCGGGCTTCGCGGGCGTCTGCGACGGCACCATGAGCGCCGGGCGCATCCTGGACGCCATCGCGCAGCTCCTGGGCGAGGACCCGGTCGCGCTGCGTGACCGCACCCCGGCGCAGATCCGGCTCCTGGTGGAGCAGGGCTTCCTCGAACCCGCGTAGGCGGCCCCGCCCGCCCGTCCGTCCCCCGGTGCCCGCCGCGCCGCCGTGCCGCCGCCGGACGGCACCGCCGGCGGCCGGGCGTTCACCCCGGGTTCGTCTGCCCGCCGTCCGCGCGTGCCAGCCTCGCGGGGGCCGCGTACGGACGGGCGGCGGGAAAGAGGCGCGGAGTCATGGAGAGCGGGCCGGCGATCTTCACGGGAACGGTGTTCGCCCTGTTCGGGGCGGGGCTGCTGGCATGGACCACGACCCAGGTGCGGCAGGGGCGGCCGGTCGCGCTGGGGGTGAGCCCGGGGGCGTCGGCGGCCGTCGCGGGCCTCGTCTCCGTGGCCGCGCTGGCCGCCGGGGCGTGGTGCCTGACGCGCGGCTGAGGCACCGGTTCCGGGCGGCGCCGACGGAGGGGCCGGGGCAATCGGGAGCCCGCGCTCCGGATGCACACGCCGGAACGGTGGGCACTCCGGGCGGCAGGATCGGGCTTCGTCGGGTTACCGTTCGAGTGGCCGTTGCGGGCTTTTCCCGTTTGACACGGGGGCGGGAGGTACCGTCACACTCCGCAGCGTCACGACCGAACAGCATCACGACCCGCCCCGGGAGCACTGCCCGGGACGGGGCCGCAGCGCCGACCGGAGAGAAGAGCGAAGTTGTCCCCGACCAGCGAGACCGCGAACGGCGGCCGCCGACTCGTCATCGTCGAGTCGCCTGCCAAGGCGAAGACGATCAAGGGCTACCTCGGGCCCGGTTACGTCGTCGAGGCGAGCGTCGGGCACATCCGCGACCTTCCCAATGGCGCCGCGGAGGTGCCCGAGAAGTACACCGGCGAGGTCCGTCGGCTCGGTGTGGACGTCGAACACGACTTCCAGCCCGTCTACGTCGTCAACGCCGACAAGAAGGCCCAGGTCAAGAAGCTCAAGGACCTGCTCAAGGACTCCGACGAACTCTTCCTCGCCACCGATGAGGACCGCGAGGGCGAGGCCATCGCGTGGCACCTCCAGGAAGTCCTCAAGCCGAAGATCCCCGTCAAGCGCATGGTGTTCCACGAGATCACCAAGGACGCCATCCGGGCCGCCGTCGCCAACCCGCGCCAGCTCAACCAGAAGCTCGTCGACGCCCAGGAGACCCGCCGCATCCTCGACCGCCTCTACGGCTACGAGGTCTCGCCGGTCCTCTGGAAGAAGGTCATGCCGCGCCTGTCGGCCGGCCGGGTGCAGTCCGTGGCGACGCGCCTGGTGGTCGAGCGGGAGCGGGAGCGCATCGCGTTCCGCTCCGCCGCGTACTGGGACCTGACCGGCACCTTCGCCACGGGCCGCGCCGGGGACGCGTCCGACCCGTCGTCGCTGGTCGCGCGGTTGCAGAGCGTCGACGGCCGCCGGGTCGCGCAGGGCCGCGACTTCGACTCGCTGGGCCGGCTCAAGGGCGCGAACACCCTGCACCTCGACGAGGCGGACGCCCGCGCGCTCGCCGCCGCGCTGGAGCGCACCGACTTCGCCGTCCGCTCCGTCGAGTCCAAGCCGTACCGCCGCTCGCCGTACGCACCGTTCCGCACGACGACGCTCCAGCAGGAGGCGTCCAGGAAGCTGGGCTTCGGCGCCAAGGCGACCATGCAGATCGCCCAGAAGCTGTACGAGAACGGCTACATCACGTACATGCGCACGGACTCGACGACGCTGAGCGAGACGGCCGTCACCGCCGCCCGCGCCCAGGTCACGCAGCTCTACGGCGCCGACTACCTGCCCGCCCAGCCGCGCACCTACACGGGCAAGGTCAAGAACGCCCAGGAGGCGCACGAGGCGATCCGCCCCTCCGGCGACCGCTTCCGCACGCCCGCCGAGACCGGGCTCACCGGCGACCAGTTCCGGCTGTACGAGCTGATCTGGAAGCGGACCGTCGCCTCCCAGATGAAGGACGCCACCGGCAACAGCGTCACCGTCCGCATCGGCGGCACGGCGGCCGACGGCCGGGACGTCGAGTTCAGCGCCTCCGGCAAGACCCTCACGTTCCACGGCTTCCTCAAGGCGTACGTCGAGGGCGCCGACGACCCGAACGCCGAGCTGGACGACCGCGAGCGCAGGCTGCCGCAGGTCGGCGAGGGCGACGCGCTGCGGGCCGAGGAGATCACGGTCGACGGCCACGCCACCAAGCCCCCGGCCCGCTACACCGAGGCGTCGCTGGTCAAGGAGCTGGAGGAGCGGGAGATCGGCCGCCCCTCGACGTACGCGTCGATCATCGGCACCATCCTGGACCGCGGCTACGTCTTCAAGAAGGGCACGGCGCTCGTCCCGTCCTTCCTCTCCTTCGCCGTGGTCAACCTCCTGGAGAAGCACTTCGGGCGGCTCGTCGACTACGACTTCACCGCCAAGATGGAGGACGACCTCGACGCCATCGCCCGCGGCGAGGCCCAGGCCGTGCCGTGGCTCAGGCGCTTCTACTTCGGCGGGGCCCCCGGCGGCACCCCGGCCGGGGGCGGCGGCGCGGCCGACGCGGGCAACGGCGACGGGGACCACCTCGGCGGCCTCAAGGAACTGGTGACCGACCTCGGCGCGATCGACGCCCGCGAGGTGTCGTCCTTCCCCGTCGGCAACGGCATCGTCCTGCGCGTCGGGCGCTACGGCCCGTACATCGAGCGGGGCGAGAAGGACACCGAGGAGCACCGGCGCGCCGACATCCCCGGCGACCTGGCCCCGGACGAGCTCTCCGTCGAGCTGGCCGAGCAGTTGCTCGCCGAGCCCAGCGGCGACCGCGAGCTGGGCACCGACCCGGCCAGCGGCCACGCCGTCGTCGCCAAGAAGGGCCGCTACGGCCCCTACGTCACCGAGGTGCTCCCCGACGGCACCCCGAAGACCGGCAAGAACGCCGTGAAGCCGCGGACGGCCTCGCTGTTCAAGTCGATGACCCTGGACACGGTGACCCTGGACGACGCCCTGCGGCTGATGTCGCTGCCGCGCGTCGTCGGCGCCGACGCCGAGGGCGTCGAGATCACCGCCCAGAACGGCCGCTACGGCCCGTACCTGAAGAAGGGCACGGACTCGCGGTCCCTCCAGTCCGAGGACCAGCTCTTCACGATCACGCTCGACGAGGCGCTGGCCGTCTACGCCCAGCCCAAGCAGCGCGGCCGGGCCGCCGCCAAGCCGCCGCTGAAGGAACTGGGCGCCGACCCGGTCAGCGGGAAGCCGGTGGTGGTCAAGGACGGCCGCTTCGGTCCCTACGTCACCGACGGCGAGACCAACGCGACCCTGCGCTCCGGCGACAGCGTCGAGGAGATCACGCCCGAACGCGGCTTCGAGCTGCTGGCCGAGAAGCGCGCGAAGGGGCCCGCCAAGAAGACGGCGAAGAAGGCGCCCGCGAAGAAGGCCCCGGCCAAGAAGACGGCGGCGAAGAAGACGACCGCGGCCAAGACCACGGCGGCCAAGAAGACCGCGGCGGCGAAGAAGACCGCCACCGGTACGGCCGCGGCGAAGAGGGCGGCCACCGGGGCCGCCGCGAAGGCGTCGGAGGACTGACCCCGGCCCGGCCGCCGGGTCCGGACGGGGAGCGGTCCGGAGCGGCCGGGTCCGGACCGGACCGGGAGCGAACCGGGCCCGGACCCTGACCGGACCCGGAATGATCCCGGACCCGGATCCGGACGCGTGTCCCGGAATCGTCCCGGACGCCCCGGACACCCCCGGACCCGGATCGGTCCCGTTCCGGCCCGGATCGAACCGGCCGGGGCCGTCCGGACCGGCCGGGGCGGCGGTCCCCGGGTCCCGGACCGCCCGGGCAGCGCCTCCCCACGGGCCCCGGCCCGGCATCCCGCGCACCGTCCGCCCCGCGCAACCCCGGGGCCCTTCTCCGGGCCCGGTCCGCCCCCGGTGCGGCGCGCCCGGGCCCACCCGGGCGGGGTCCGGTGGCCCTCGGGCCGGAGCGGCGGCAGCGCCCGCCCGGACGGGCGGCGCGGAGCACCCGCGGGATACGGCGACGCCGGGGACGGCCCTCCCGGGCCGTCGGCCCCGCGGCGGGCTCCGGGAGAAAACCCCTGGGTGCCGGGGCGTTCGCGCGCTCGGCCGTGCGGCCGGACGGTCGGCGCGGCCCGATAGGCTGAACGCATGACCCGAGCCGAGCAGCCAACGGCCCCCGAACCCACTCCGGACGAGACCCTGGTCGCGGACTCCCGCGAGCGTGCCGTCCGCGCCCTGCTGCGCCGGCCGCAGTTGCGGCGGTTGTGGAGCGCACAGCTCGTGGGGGGTGTCGGCGACATCCTCGCCCTCCTGGTGCTGGTCGTCCTCACCGTGCAGGCCTCGGTCGGCACGGACGCGCTCGGCGGCGGCTACCGGAGCATGGCCTTCGCGGTGACGGCCGTGTTCGGCGTCCGCGTCCTCGCGACCCTGCTCTTCGGCGCCGTCCTGCTCGGTCCCCTCACGGCGCTCACCGCGCCGAGCGGCCCGCTGGACCGCCGGTGGACCATGGCCGGCGCGGACGGACTGCGCGCCGCGCTGCTGATCATCGCCCCCCTGTGGACCGACTGGACGCCCGGCAACGCGGTGGTGCTCCTCCTGGTGACCGTCTTCGTCACCGGCGCGGCCGACCGCTTCTGGACGGTGTGCCGGGACGGCGCCGCGCCCGGCCTGCTGCCCGCCCCGCCGCCCGAGGGCGCGGCCGTCCGTCCGCTCCCCGACCACCTGGGCGCCCTGGACCGCCTCTGGCTGCGCACGGGCTTCGTCGCGGTGCCGCTGGCCGCCGCCGCCCTGGTCGTCGCCGGGCTGCTGAACAACCTGCTGGGCACCGCCGTGGACTGGTTCTCCGTCCACCAGGCGGCGCTCGGCTCGTACGTCGCGGCGGGACTGTTCGCCGCCTCCCTGTCCGTGGTGGCGGCGCTGGAGCTGCCCGGCGGCACCCCGCGCCCCCGGTCGCCGCTGGAGGGGCTGCGCCGCCCCAAGGACTCGGCCGGGACCGGGCCCAAGGGGCGCGCCGTCGCCGACAGGGGCCGCACCGGAGCCCTTCCGCTGCTGGTGGCCGCCTGCGCGGTGACCGCCACCGCCGTGGCCGCCGCGGTCGGCGTGGCCGCGCCGCACGCCATCGACCTGGGTGGCGGCCCGGTGCTGTTCGGGCTCATGGCGGGCGCCCTGACCGGCGGTGTCGTCGTCGGCATCCGCACCGCCCCCGTCCTGCTGCCCGCGCTGTCCCGGCGGCGGCTGCTGGCCCTGGCCATCGCCGTCGTCGGCGTCGCCCTGCTGGCCGCCGGCCTCGTCCCGGACGTCACCACCGTGCTGCTGCTCCTGCTGCTGGCGGGCGTCGCGGCGGGCGTGGCCGCCAACACCGGGCACGCGCTGCTCGACCAGGAGACCGAGGACCGGCGCCGCGCGCGCACCACCGGCCACCTGCACGCGGTCGTCCGGGTCTGCGTGGCGCTCGCCGTGGTCACCGCGCCCGCGGTCGCCGCCGGCATCGGGCCGCACCGTCTGCAGAGCGGCAGGTTCGTCTTCGCGCACGGCGGTGCCGCCTTCACCCTGATGCTGGTCGGCGCGCTGCTGCTGCCGGTGGCCGCGCTGGTGCTCGCCAAGGTCGACGACCGCTCCGGGGTGCCGCTGCGGCACGACCTGCGGGACGCGCTGCTCGGCGGCGACGACCCGGAGCCCCGGGTCGCGCCGAACGGCTTCTTCATCGCCCTGGAGGGCGGCGACGGCGCCGGGAAGTCCACCCAGGCCGAGGCCCTCGCCCAGTGGATCCGGGACAAGGGCCACGAGGTCGTCCTCACCCGCGAGCCCGGCGCCACCCCGGTCGGCATACGGCTGCGGTCCATCCTGCTGGACGTCTCCAGCGCCGGGCTCTCGCACCGCGCCGAGGCGCTGCTGTACGCCGCCGACCGTGCGGAGCACGTCGACACCGTGGTGCGGCCCGCCCTGGAGCGCGGCGCCGTGGTCATCTCCGACCGCTACATCGACTCCTCGGTCGCCTACCAGGGCGCCGGGCGCGACCTGTCACCGGTGGAGATCGCCCGCATCAGCCGCTGGGCGACCAACGGCCTGGTGCCGCACCTGACGGTGCTGCTGGACGTCTCCCCGGAGACCGCCCGCGAGCGGTTCACCGAGGCGCCGGACCGGCTGGAGTCCGAGCCCGCCGAGTTCCACGCGCGTGTGCGGTCCGGTTTCCTCACGCTGGCCGCCGTCGACCCCGGGCGCTACCTCGTGGTGGACGCGGGCCAGGAGCCGGAGGTCGTGGGCGCCGCCGTGCGGGACCGGCTGGACCGGATGCTGCCGCTGTCCGAGGCCGAGATCAGGGCCCGGGAGGAGGCACGGCGCAAGGCCGAGGAGGAGGCCCGCCGCAAGGCGGAGGAGGAGGCCGCCCGCAAGGCCGAGGAGGAGCGCCTGGAGCGCGAGCGGCTGGAGCGGGAGGAGCGGCAGCGCGCCGAGGAGGAGGAGCGCAAGCGGCGCGAGCTGGAGGAGGCCCAGCGCCGCGAGGCCGAGCGCCAGGCCGAGGAGGCCCGCCGCAGGGCCGAGGAGGCGCACCGGCGCGCCGAGGAGGAGCGGGCCCGGCTGCTGGCCGAGGAGAAGGCCCGCGCCGAGGAGGAGGCCCGCCGCGAGGCGGAACGCGAGCGGCTCCGCAAGGAGGCCGAGGAACAGGCGCGGCTGCGGGCCGAGGCCGAGGCCCTGCGCCTGGAGAAGCAGCGCAAGGCCGAGGAGGCCCTGCTGCGCGCCGAGGCGGCGCGCCGCGCGGCCGAGCAGGCGGCGGCCGCCGCCGCGGTCGGCCCCCGCTCCGCCGCACCCGCCGCGGCGGACGGCCCGCGCCGCGCCCCGGCGGCTCCCGCCCGGCGCGCCACGCCGCCCGGCGCGGACGCGGTGACCGAGGAGACGCCGCTCGTCGCGCCGCCCGGGAGGACCGGGGAGCCCGGCGGTTCGTCGGAGGACACGGCGGTGCTGCGGCCGGTGCGGGACGACCGCGCGGGCGGGCGCGACGGCCGGGCCCGGGGCGGGCGGCCGTCCGAGTCCGAGGTGACGGCGGAGCTGCCGAAGCCGGTGCCGCCGGGCGCTGCCGACGAGACGGCCGTGCTGCCCGCGGTGACACCGGGCGACGAGGACGGGACCAGGGTGCTCCCGGCCGTTCCGCCGGGTGCGGCCGACGAGACGGCGGTGCTGCCCGCGGTGCGCGAGGAGGACCCGGCCGACCGGGTGCCGCCGGGGTACTTCCGCGACCAGGGCGCGTCCGGGCCGCGGCGCGGCGAGGCGCCGCGCGGGCCCGACGACCGGACCCGGGAGCTGCCCCGCGTCGACCCCGACCAGGCGCCCCCGCGCAGGCGGCGGTCCGACTGGGCGGAGGAGACCCCGCTGGACGACCTCCCGACGCTCGCGGACGAACTGCTCGGCCCGCGCGGCGACCGCTGGGACGACGGCGGCGACGGCCCCCGGGGGCCCCGTGGCGGACCCGGCGGCGAGCACCGCGGCGACGGTGACGACCGGCGCGGCGGTGGCCGCGGCGGGAAGGGCCGGGGCCGGGGCTGACCGTGACCGGCCGGGGCCGGGGCCGGGGCCTCCGGCCGTGCAGGGCCGGGCCGATCCCGGCCGTGACCGGTCGGAGTCGGTCGGGACCGGCCAGGACCGGCCGTGACCGGGCCCCGGAGGGCTGGGACGTGAACGGCTGGGACGTGAGGGCCGGGATCTGCGGGCCGGGGCTCCCGCCCGCTTCGGAGGCGGGGACGCTGCCGGCGACGGCCGTGGCCACCGGGCCGGGGACGGCCGGAGCGGTCCGGCCGGAGCGGCCCGGCCGTCCGGCGGCACCGGAGGGGCCGGAACCGCCGGAACCGGGGGAGTGACCCGGGCCCCGGGAGGGCCTCGGGGAGGGCCCCTCCTCGCACGCCCGGCACCGTCGGCACGCGCTGTCGGTGCCGACCCGCACAATGGGGGACGCGGCGTGACCGGTGCGCGCCGTGCCGCCGGCGGTGGTGCCCCGGGCGGTGGAGCGAACGTGAGCGTGACGGAAGGACGGCGTGACCCATGACCGTATGGGACGACCTCGTCGGGCAGGAGAGGGTGAGCGACCGGCTCGCCGCCGCCGCCCGGGACGCCGACGCCTTCGTCACCGCAGCCGCGGCCGACGGCCCCCTCCCGCAGGCGTCGAGCATGACGCACGCCTGGCTGTTCACCGGCCCGCCCGGCGCCGGGGTGGTCCGCGCGGCGCGGGCCTTCGCCGCCGCGCTGCAGTGTGTGAGCCCCGACCGGGCGCTCGGCGGCGTGCCCGGCTGCGGCTTCTGCGACGGCTGCCACACGGCGCTGATCGGCACCCACGCGGACGTGAGCACGGTGGCCGCCGTCGGCGCCGAGATCCTGGTCAAGGACATGCGGGACACGGTCCGCAAGTCGTTCACCTCCCCGGCGAACGGCCGCTGGCAGGTCATCCTCGTCGAGGATGCCGAGCGGCTGAACGAGAAGTCCGCCAACGCCGTCCTCAAGGCGGTCGAGGAGCCCGCCCCCCGGACGGTCTGGCTGCTGTGCGCCCCATCCGTCGAGGACGTCCTGCCCACGATCCGGTCCCGCTGCCGCCACCTGACCCTGCGCACCCCCTCGGTGGAGGCGGTCGCCGACATGCTCGTCCGGCGCGACGGCGTCGAACCGGCCGCCGCCGCCGAGGCCGCCCGCGCCACCCAGGGCCACGTCGAGCGGGCCCGCCGCCTGGCCACCGACCCGGCGGCCCGGGAGCGGCGGGCCACCGTGCTGCGGCTGCCCCTGCGCGTCGACGACGTCGGCGGCGCGCTGCGTGCCGCGCAGGAACTGGTCGACGCGGCGGCGGCGGACGCGAAGCAGTTGGCCGAGGAGACCGACACCAAGGAGACCGAGGACCTCCGGACCGCCCTCGGAGCCGCCCAGGGCGGCCGGATGCCGCGCGGCACGGCCGGGGTGATGAAGGACCTGGAGGACATGCAGAAGCGCCGCCGGACCCGCACCCAGCGCGACAGCCTGGACCTCGCCCTGACCGATCTCACCGCCTTCTACCGCGATGTCCTGGCTCTCCAGCTCGGCTCCCGGGTGGCCATCGCCAACGCCGACGCCGGGGACGCCCTGGAGCGCCTGGCCCGGGGCGGCACCCCGGAAGCCACGCTGCGCCGCATCGAGGCGATCGGCGCCTGCCGCGAGGCCCTGGACCGCAATGTGGCCCCGCTGCTCGCGGTCGAGGCGATGACGATGGCGCTGCGGGCGGGATGAGAGCCGAGGGGAGAGCGCCCGGGAATGAGCGCCGGTCCGGGGAGGCCGCGGCCCTCCGGGCCCGCCGAAGCCCCGCGCGGGCTTCGCTGGCCCCCTGGTCGGACCCAGTCGGACCCCGGGCGCCGGGTTGACGCGGTAACTCGTAAGTGGACGCACGGCGACCGCGCCACTTCGGAGCGTTACGCTCGCGGAATGCACACACGGCGCACCCACCGCAGGACTCGTACCGGCACGGCACGCACCGGAGCCCTCCTCCTCGCCGCCGCGCTGCTCGCCACCGGCTGCTCGGCCGGTGGCGGCTCGACGTCCGCCGGCTCGGCGGCCGAACCGGCGGGAGCGACGGCGGCGGCACCGGCGCTCAGCCCGCTGCCGCGGGCCACCTCCGCAGCCCTGGCCCCGTACTACGGACAGAAGCTGAGCTGGCGGGACTGCGGAGTGCCCGGCTTCCAGTGCGCCACGATGAAGGCGCCGCTCGACTACGCCGAGCCGTCCGCCGGGGACGTCCGGCTCGCCGTCTCCCGCAAGAAGGCCACCGGCCCCGGGGAGCGGCTCGGCTCCCTGCTGGTGAACCCGGGCGGCCCCGGCGGCTCCGCGATCGGCTACCTCCAGCAGTACGCGGGCATCGGCTACCCGGCGAAGGTCCGGGCGCAGTACGACATGGTCGCCGTGGACCCCCGCGGGGTGGCCCGCAGCGAGCCCGTCGAATGCCTCGACGGCCGCAGGATGGACGCGTACACGGAGACCGACGTCACCCCGGACGACCAGCGCGAGATCGACCGCCTGGTGGACGCGTACCGGGGCTTCGCGGAGGGCTGCGGCGCCGACGCCCCCAAGCTGCTGCGCCACGTCTCCACGGTGGAGGCGGCCCGGGACATGGACGTCCTGCGGGCGGTGCTGGGCGACGAGAGGCTGACATACGTCGGGGCCTCGTACGGCACCTTCCTCGGGGCGACCTACGCGGGCCTCTTCCCGGACCGGGTGGGCCGCCTGGTCCTGGACGGCGCGATGGACCCCTCGCTGTCCGCGCGGCGGCTGAACCTGGAGCAGACGGAGGGCTTCGAGACGGCGTTCCGGTCCTTCGCGAAGGACTGCGTGCGCCGCTCCGACTGCCCGCTCGGCGACCGGAGCACCTCGCCGGAGGAGGTCGGCAGGAACCTGAAGGCGTTCTTCCGGCGGCTGGACGCCAAGCCGGTCCCCACCGGCGACGCGGACGGCCGCAGGCTCACCGAGTCCCTGGCCACCACCGGGGTCATCGCGGCGATGTACGACGCGGGCGCCTGGCAGCAGCTCCGCGAGTCGCTGACGTCCGCGATGAAGAAGGACGACGGCGCCGGACTGCTGATGCTGTCCGACAGCTACTACGAGCGCGACGCCGACGGCGGCTACAGCAACCTGATGTACGCCAACGCGGCGGTGAACTGCCTGGACCTGCCCGCCGCCTTCTCCTCCCCGGAGCAGGTCCGCGACGCCCTGCCCGACTTCCGGAAGGCGTCCCCGGTCTTCGGCGAGGGCCTCGCCTGGTCCTCCCTGAACTGCGCCTACTGGCCCGTCCGGCCCAGCGGCGAGCCCCACCGCATCGAGGCCGCCGGCGCCGCCCCGATCCTGGTCGTCGGCACCACCCGCGACCCGGCCACCCCCTACCGCTGGGCCCAGGCCCTGGCCGGCCAGCTCTCCTCCGGCCGCCTCCTGACCTACGACGGCGACGGCCACACCGCCTACGGGCGCGGGAGCGAGTGCGTCGACACGACGATCGACACCTACCTGCTGCGCGGCACGGCCCCCTCCGACACCAAGACCTGCCCCTGACCCACCCCTCCGGAACGGGTACGAAGCACTCGGCGGGACTGTGTAGACTTACGCACGTTGCTGATCGCACCGCGGTGCGTCCAGCGCGCCGCCTTAGCTCAGATGGCCAGAGCAACGCACTCGTAATGCGTAGGTCTCGGGTTCGAATCCCGAAGGCGGCTCAGTGAAGGCCCAGGACAGATAGCCTCTGACCTGGGCCTTTGTGCTTTTCATGATCCACTCCTGCGGGTGACGCATCCTGCTCGGGGCCTCACGATCGCCCTCGGTGGACAACCGGTGGACAGGCGGGCAGCGGGCGTGCAGACCGGTGGACAAGCGGATGGCCGCCGACGAGGGATGTGGGAGCGACTTCAGAAGTGCATCCGTGGTTCACGGGCAGCGCTCCGTTGCGAGCACACTTGGGGGGTTCCTATAAACAGGCGGTGTCGCGGCGCCGCCTGGTGAGGAATCTGTCGGTCGCGATATCGCAGGAGGATTCGGTCGTGTCCGTGATGCCTTTCGACGCGGAGGCCGGCGAGTTCGTCCCTGGCATCCCAGGGGGACAGCGTGCAGCTCCTGCAGGGCGAGGGCACGATCTGCCTCCAGGTGGGGCTGGGGGTGAAGGCGCCCACCGAGACGAAGACCGGCAGGATCCTGGCGTTGCAGGCCGACCGGCACGGACTCGGAAACCCGTACCAGCGGACGCTCTTCGGGCGGTACAGAATCGCGCTCGTTCACGTCTGAGAAGGGAGCCGAGCGCCCGGCCCCCAAGTTCCTCCTCGCCTCGGCCTAAGCGTTGTCCCGTAAATGATCTACGACATGCCGGATGACCAGCGTCGTTGCCTCTCATCCGCCCAGCGTGAGGTTCTGCAGGCGGGCGATGCCGAGCATGGCGTGGTGTACGCCGTCGCCTTTGAGGCGGCAGTCGCGGAGGATCTTCCAGGTCTTCATGCGGGCGAAGGCGTGCTCGACGCGGGCGCGGACCTTGCGGTGTGAGCGGTTGTGCTCTTCTTTCCAGGCTGGGAGCTCGCTCTGGCCGCGTTCGCGGCGGTGCGGGATGATCAGGCCGGTGCCGCGGTAGCCGCCGTCCGCGATCACGGTGGTCTTGCCGACAGCGGCCTTCGCGCCCGAGATCTCCCACGCTTTGCAGTCGTTGCGGTTGCCGTTGACCGGCCGGCCGACGGCGACGACCAGCCGGGTGTCGGCGTCGATGACGACCTGGTGGTTGGTGGAGTACCGGTAGTTCTTGGACTGCTCGGCGATGGTGTGGTCGCGGGTCGGGACCAAAGTGCCGTCCACGATCAGCACGGTGTCCTTGCGGAACCGTTTGCGCTGCTGGAGCGCGAGCGAGGGCGCGAGGTGGTCGATGATGCGGTCCGCTGCGGACTTCGACACTCCGAACAGCGGCGCCAGTTGCCGCAGGGTCAGGTTCGTGCGCCAGTACGCGGCGACCCGCAGAACCCGGTCCGCCAACGGCAGCGACCAGGGTCGGCCCTTGCGGACCGGGTCGGCACCCTCGCGCCGTAGTGCGGTGACCAGCTTGCCGAACTGCCGCGGGCTCAGCCCGGTGAACGGGGCTATCCAGGAGGGCTCCGACGCCGTGATCACACCAGCCACAGCAAGATCATCTCACCCCTGACCAGCAGTTACGGGACAACGCTTAGCTCCACGCCATCAAGGAGGCCTCCGGTCGGCTATCTGCTCAGGATCGAGCGCAACCTGCAACCCGCGTCACTCGTCCAATGTACTCCCGGAGTCTCGCCCGGTATCTCGGTACTGATGTGTAACGGCGCCCCCGCCGGAGCAGCTGATGCCCTGGCGGCGGGATCTATTGCGACCGTTCACTGAAGTTCTCTTGAGGTGCTGATTGGTTCAGTCAGAATCGACCGGAAGAAGGGCGGTCAGCGACTCCACCGGGACGGGGTACTTAGTCTTCATGAGGTCGGAGTAGGAACGAAGTGCCCGGCTGATCTGCACCTTTGTGCGCGGGGCCAGGTGGACCAAAAGCAGGTCGTAGAGAAGTTGGGTGTGGTCCTTGCCACTGGCCATCTTTCCCTTCGCTTTGCCGTCAGGGGTCTCGATCCACATCGACGAGAACGGCGCCGATGTCATTCTCCAGTCGAGATCCGAGAGGCGCTTCATCAAGTCCCCCCACTCCATTGTCTCCTGCTCCAAGACATGGCGTACTGCCCGCGCTACGGTCACTTGGACCGCTGGGCGCATGAAGGGGTGGCCGGCACCGTCTCGGCCCTTTGGCGCGCGCACGTCCCTGGGACCTTGGGCGGTGAGGTAGCGCTGACGTAGATTCCCACAGGAGTCGAGGAGCTCCTGGACGCGTGTAGACAGGATGTCGTAACTCTGATCGAGGACTTCATCCGTGGCCCGCTGCTTCGACTCGCTCAGGGTGCACGGGAGATCGAAGCCGATCTCCTTGACGATGTCGTAGAGAACACTGATGGCGCTCCAGGCCGGGCTCGCAGAGGAAATCGAGCGTCCCGCGAGCACAAGTTCGCCCTCTTGGCCGACCCTGCTGAACACGTTGACGACCTTGTCCCGGCTCAGGAACTCGTGCTCATCAAGCAACTGGCGAGTAAGGATCGCAAAGCTGTCGTCCTCGTCGAGAGCGATGTTCTCCTGGGCATTGGTGCTTTTGGCGTTGCGGTTGATGTTCGTGAACAACCGCCGCGTGCGGCGACGCCCGTCGGGTGTGTTGAAGTGCGGCACGACGATGACGTTGATGTCTTCGCCACCGAGGTCAGGGTCGCGCTTGATCGCATCCTTGATCGCCTTGAGCCGGTGCTGACCATCAAGGGCGAAGAACTGCTGGGTTCCGTCGAAGGTGAGCACACCGAAGTTGCGGTCGAGGCCATCAAGCACAGCCTGGTTCTCCGCGTCCGCATCCATGGTCAGCTCGAGATAGTTGGGATCCCCGCCCCAGACCGCGACAATGATGGCTCCGAGGAAGCGGTTTTCGTTGGTGAGCAGGTAATCGGTGATCTGAGCGGTACGGGTGCCGACACCACGCTGGATCATGGTGCCAAGGTCTTGGTTTCCTCCAAGTTCATGCGCGAAGCTGATCTCTCGCGCTACCTGCGCGTAGCTCATCAGGCAGGAGTAGTAGGTCCAGTTGCCCACCTGGGCCTTGAAGGCGGGGACGAAGGTCTTGGATGCCATGTCTTCCTCGATGTCGGGATGCTGAAGTCAGCTATCGCGCAGAGCTGGTTGGGGGACGCTGCTGAGCCGAGCACGCAGCTTCGGCCGGTTCTGGTTGTTGAGAGGTGGGTTGTACAAGGTGATCAGACGGGCCTCAAGATTTTTGATCTTGGCGCGGTCCTCAACCGTCGCGAACCAGAACTCCAGCGGGCGCAGGGCAAGGTAGTGCGTGAGGCGCCCGACACGGGTGGTTGGAGGCTCCTCGGTCCAGAGATGCTCGGGATTGCCTCGAAGGTGCTTCTTGTAATCCTTGTACCGATTCCGCAACGTGTTGCCGCGCTGGCCTGACCCACCTGCCTGGCCTATGTAGAGCACCTGGTGAAAGCTGCTCCGTGTGTCGTCAGCCATCGCCAGGCTGATCGACGGACGCCAGACGAACATGTAGAGCCCGGCCTCATCAGGAAGTGCGTCGCCGAGGCTCTCGACTGCGAGGGCATGCTCCCAGAGAGAGGCATGCTCCTCCAGGTCGTCCTGCAGAACTCGATGGGCTGGGACATCGAGCATGGGAGCGATGCCCAGTTGGATGTCCAGCGAAGGGCCGGCTTCAGCGCGGTGGCGGATGACGGAGCGCACGTGGGTGTTTGGTGTCGCCATTCCTCAAGGCACTCCGGCTGCATGGGTGGTAGACGGAGGAACATCCTTACACGCGGCACTGACAGTCGGTGCGATGAGACGAAAGTAGGCCCCGATAGTGATCAACCGTCACTATCGGGGCCCACTAGGCAACTTGGGGCCAATCAGAGGTGGCAGACCGAGCAGCCGGCCTCGTCGTCGTCCGCGTCCAGGGCGTCGGACAGGACCTCCAACAGTGGTCGGTTCGGCTTGACTCGCTTGGCCGCGCGCTCCAAAGCGGCCTCGTGCTTCGCCTGGATCTCCTCGCGGCGCTCTATCAGCTCGGGAAGAGATTCCCCTTGAGACCAGGTGTAGTCCCGCCCCTGCATCGCCGTGTGCCGGTACCGGACCTTGTCCTCGTAGGCGACGGCCTTGTCGTACAGCTCAGGGTGCCGGTCCTTGAGGCCGACCCACTCGTGCTTGCGCTGGAAGAAGCAGAAGTAGCAGCCCGAGCGGGTGCGCCACTCGTAGTAGCCGGGCAGACCGATGCCGGCCTCGTCGAGGATGCGCATGACGCCGTCCTTGTCGATGCCGTCCTCGCGGAAGGGGAACACGGCTTCGATGTTAGGCTTGGTGCTCACGTAGCCCAGTCGGTTCTCATCCGCACGGATGGCGACGTAGGAGATCACCTCGTCATCACCGACCCACTCCTCCAGCGGCTTGATCTTCAGATTCTTGGTGCACCAGCGCATCTGAGGACTCGGCAGAGTGCCCTGGTACACCTCCATCCAGTGATCGAAGTCGCGATCGGCGTTGAGCCGCACGATGGGCTTGCCGAGTGCCGCCTCAAGACGGTTGAGGTATTCGTAAGTCTCCGGAAGCTCGGCTCCCGTGTCGCAGAAGAAGTACTCCATCTCCGGAACCCGGTCACGCATGTGGATCGCAAGGGCAGAGGAGTCCTTGCCTCCCGAAATACCCAAGACGTGCCGGACCTTCTTGGGAGTTGCGTCGTCAGCCATGGTCACTCAGTCCTCTCTGCGTCGGTTGTTGCCGCGGGCTCGGTGACGCGCTGGGCGAGGGCAGCGAGCAGGATGCGGGCGCCGTCAGGACCGAGCATCTTCCTAGCTTGCTCTACGACACTGACAGCGAGGTGCTCGGCCTCCTGCCGGGACTGTTCCGGAACATAGATCAGAGTGCGTTGCTCGGCTCCGTCCGTGTCGGTGAGGGTAAGGAGCCTTGCTTCAAGCGCCTCGTCCCGGACGTCTGCGTGCGAGCGGCTCTGGTACAGGTGGCTCACTCGGTCGAGAGCCGAGGCCATCTCCTTGACCCGGCGGGGGAAGACGGTCGCGTCGGTGTCGGACCAGTCACCGAGAGCGGAGTTCGACAGCCGTACGATCAACGGGTCGAGCCAGTCCTCGTCGGTCAGTACCTCGTTGAGGGCAATGGCGACGAACCCCTTGAGCTCCAGGCTCAGAGAGACACCGACGAAGCCTTCCAACCGAGTGGCCAGCGCTCGGCGCAGTTCCGACAGCGAGGCCGGCAGGCGGAACTCCCTGCTGATGACCTCGATGACTTCATCTCGCAGCGCCTGTTCTGCACCAGAGATCTCGGCGATCGCGGCAGCGAGCCGGTCTGCATAGCCCTTGTTCCCTGGAGTGGACCGGCGCGCTTCGGGGGCGATGGAGTCCATGCCAAGTGCCTTGGGCAGGGCGACGAAGAGCAGTTCGTCTGGGTCCTGTGCCACGAGCAGCGCATCGCGGACCTCGGTTGCGTCTGCGCTGATACGGCGTGTACGCCGGGCGTACGGAGTAAGCACCATCACGCGCTCCAACAGCGCGCGCGTGACCGCGAGGAGGGCTGGATTGCGCAGGGCCTGGGAGCGAGGCGAATCAACCTTTAGAGCGGCGGACAGGCTCTTCACGACGCTCTGCCGTAGGCCGTCACCGAGTGGCGTGGACTTCACCGCGAATCGCTGAGGCGCCTTGACCATGCGTTCAACGATGTCGGGCGTCAGCCGTGGCAGGTAAGTACCGTCTTCGAACAGGGCGACATCGTCGCTGCGCACGATGAGCGCCGTGACGATCAGCAGGGGTACCACGCCTGCCTTGACCCCGTAGGGCGGCGCCATGACGACACGGATGATCTCATCGAGGCCGGTGCGCTTGTGTGCCTCCGTGAGCGCAGTCTCCAGGGCATTCCAGACCGGGAGGGTGTGAGGGTGCGCCTCGCTGGGACGGGAGAAGCCGTAGGGGAGGAAGGACGTCGATGAGTCGTCGTCTGGCGTACCGCGGTTTTCCCTGTGCAGGCCCATGTATTCCAGGGCGCCGCTGTACATGGCGCGTTCGGCCGGGTACTTCTTGATCCCGAGGTATTGCTCTCCGGACTTGAGCAGCATCGCGGTGAGCAACTCGCGTCGAGACTTTGCACCCTGGCTCGTGAGCTCGTGGCGGCCTAGCATTTCGTTGCGGATGTGCGGAGCGGCGGAGAACACCTCGTCGCATGCAATCGAGACGAGACCACTGAGACTTCGGCCTTGGATTTTCTCGCCCTTTGAGGAATCGGCGGGCATTCCCGAACGCCACAGTCGCCAGGTAGCGCTCTTGGATAGCGGGAAGAAAGCCGCGTCAAGCAGTTGTACCAGCTCGTTCTGGGCGGCTGCTGCGCGATCCTTGACCTCGCGTACCGCGACTGAGTCCAAAGACGTGTCCAGTAGCAGATCTTGCAGGGCAACGAGATTGCTCGCAGCCTTAAGGACGAGTTCTGGTTTTTCTGTGACGCCGAGTACCACTGGGAGGGCCGAGTCGACCACGGGTCGGTCGTTCACAGCTCCCAGATGGAAGAGAAGCAACCCATCTGCCTGGACGTTGAGCTCGTCCGGGCCTTGGACACGCTTGGTCTCGGAGCTGGTGACATGGACGAAGAACGTGCGCAGCATGCCAGTGACCTGATTGTGGCGGCCGGCGGCAACGGCAAGTGGGAGGTAGTCGGCCAACTTGCGAACGACCGAGGGCGTGTCGAGATGGTTGAGGATCTCCTTGACGCGGCCATCGATATCGAAATCTGTGCCACGCCACACGCGATACTCGCTGCTGAACTGCCGGTACACGAGGAAACCTCGCGTAACCAAACTCTGAAGCTGGCTCTCCAGGTCCGTAAACTTCTCGGAATCAATACCCTCAGTAGGATCGTGTAGCGCAAAGAAGATCATTGCTGCACTGGCGCGAAGCGCGCCATCAGAGTCGAGCAGGTTGAGCATGCCGATGGTGCGCAGAAGATCTTGATCTGCCGCTGACAGACCTGTGGCTTCATTGATACGCGATTCGATCTCGACCCAACGGCTAGCTTTGCTGGATGCAAGCAGCGAGGTGCGTCCAGAATTGAGGAAGAATTCGAAAAGCTGCGGCAGCCGAATGGTGCCAGCCCGACGGGACTTCTCGCTGGAGAATCGCTCCAGAGACCGTCGAACCGTGTTGGGTTCGTCGCTGTTCAGGAAGCTCGACAGGCTGCGATCGTGCTGGCCGATTTGCGCAGCCAGGAGCGGGGCTGTTACGGCGGTTAGAGGGTGCAGGGGGTACAGGTCCTCGAAGTCCTGCGCCTTGAGGTCGACGAAGACGTTGAGTCCGTGCTTGATCCATGCGGCTTCGGCGGCTTCGGCTTGCGTCTGGATAAGCCTGCGACCAGAGTCGGATACACCTGACTGATCGATCCGACGGCGCATCAGCTGGACCGCGTCACCTAGGTGAGGCGAGAACGTGATGTCCTCAAACCGCCCTTGGATCTTGGCCCACTCGCGAGTCTGGAGTTGGCTTGAATGGGCCGCATAGTCCATAAAGGACAAGTGCTGCAGCGTCATCATAAACAGGGGAAGGCCCTGTGGTCCCGCGCCCTTCTCTGCCAGTTCCTGCAGCAGGAACAGGTCATCCTTAGCGCTGGCGAGATTGCTGTTGCCGGCCAGATGCTCCAGCGTCTTGCCGAACTCATCAACGATCAGCAGCAGTGGCTGGTGATCGCAGAGCGTGACCACAGCATCCAGAATGTTCTGCGACGTGACGGCGGCAGGATCTGCGCAAGCAGCGAGGGCAGCACTGACAGCCTTGGGCGCGCGGCTCTTCCAGCGGCGCCGAGCCGCAGTGTGCAGAGCTCGGGAAAGTGTGACAGCAAGGGGTTCCCGGCGCGCGGTGGCAACGGCACCGAGGAAGCCTGCTGGTGCGAATTCGGCCCGATTGGCAGTGAGGCGCTGATTCAGACCGACGCTGGTGGCACCGAGTACCTCTTCTGCCTCGGCACGGCGGTCACCATCAGGGCCCAGCAGAGCCTCGATGAAATTCGCCAAGGTGGACTTGCCGGATCCGTAAGGCCCCGTGAATGACCAAGATCGAGTGCGGCGGAGATTACTAAGGGCGTTGGTGACCCGGTCGACGACGTCTACAGCCCGCGCTCCGACGTAGGGAGAGTGCAACCCCTCCTCGACATCGCGCTCCAGATTGGTGGAGCGCATCTGCGAGCCAACAAGGCTGATGCCACCCGGAAACTTCGGTGCGGCAGGGGCCTGTCGGACAGAGCTAGGCCGCGTGGGAGTTGCGGTGGTCACACGGTCTCCTCGATCAGAGCGAGCTGCGGGTCGATGAAGTCTTGCTGCTTGAGCTCGCGCTTTTCAGCTTCGGCGAGCTTCGGATACTTGCGCGCCCATTCCTCGCGAGTGGGGAAGTCGGGCCTGTCACGAACCTTGTCGTACTGCTCGTCGAGCACGTCCCAGGCAAGGTCAAATGGGTTGGACGCAAAGGTCAGGCTGCGCTGGCCTACTGCTTCTACGATCTGCAGTTCAGAGTGCTCCGCGGCGACCTTCCCCAGGGCCGCGGCGATGTCGCTCTCGCGGATGCGGAAGGCGCGTCCGGGAGCACCGGGCTCGTTCGCCAAGCGCGCCAAGGAGATCGAGCCTGCGCTGCGCGCTGTGCGGGCTGCGTAGTCCAGGCACGCATAGGCGATGATGCGGGGCGGCAGTGAGGTGCGGGAACCGCTGGTGAATTCCCATTCGCTGCTGCCACGCTGGCCTACTTGCTCCAGCAACCCGAGCTCACGGAATGGGCAGGAGAGAAGGTCCTCGAATGCCCCCGGCGCCCCGCCCTTCAGCCGCTGAGCCGGGACGTACATCTTGGTGATGCAGTCGACGTCCTTCGTGATGGAGGCTTCGACCGGTCCTTCAGGGAAGGAGAGGTTTACGTATCGCACGATGACCTGGGTCAGATCCGCCAACGTGAACCGGGAGAAGGGAGCTAGGTGGAATGCTACGTACCACGAGGGCGCCCAACTCTTTGCCCCAGGCCGGGAGGACAGAAGCCACCAGTGAAGAAGCCACAGACTGCCGAGCTCTTCCAGGTAGGGGTCGGCTCCGTCCTCGTCTAGCAGCCATCGCGCCTCCCACGTTGGGTAAGACAGCATGGCCCTGGAGTTGGCGTCATCGCCGTAGTGCTCCCGGGTGAGCTTGAAGGCGCGGGACCAGTAACGCATGGCGTAGACCATGTTCTTGCCAACGCCGAGCTGAACGGGGGCATCATCCGCGAGGAACGCCTCGGGGTTGTTTTTCACCTGCATGTACGCCTTGTGGAGCCACCCGAAGCGCGGAGCGAACGTCTCGTGGCGCGCGAAGGAGGAATGGGCGGCTTCGGCGAGCCGACTGTCTGACATGCGATGAATCTCCGTGTACGTTCGGATTTTGGTGGGCGTCAGGGCTAGGTGACTCAGTTCAGATCGGGATCGCCATGGTGGCGCGCACCTGCCGGACGGCCCGAATCGTGGAGGCGATGGCCTGATCAACGTCCGCCCGGGTTGACGCGTACCCAAGAGAGAACCGGACAGTGGAGTCGGCCTCTTCCCGGCTACGCCCCATAGACAGAAGCACGTGGCTCGGACTCGGTGCACCGGAGGAGCATGCGCTTCCCTCGGACGCGGCGACATCTGGCATCGCAGTGAGGACGGCATCGGCAGGGGCACCGTGGAATGTGATGCTGGTAACGCCAGGTAGCCGGCAGCCGAGCGCACCGTTGATCCGGCAGTCGCCGAGCTGCTCAACGAGAGCGTTCTCCAGCAGGTCACGGAGGTGTGTGACCCGGGGGCTTTCTTCCGCCAGGTCGTGGTGGGCTGCTGCTGCCGCCGCTCCCGCACCTGCGATGCCGGCCACGTTGAGCGTCCCGGCTCGCCAGCCACGCTCTTGCCCTCCGCCGAAGATCAACGGCTGATAGGGAAGAGAGATGCCGCGGCGGACGAACAGGGCACCTACGCCTTGTGGGCCACCGAACTTGTGAGCCGACAGGGACAGCAAGTCCACGTCGATCTCGGCGAGGTCGATGGGTAGCCGGCCCACCATCTGCGTGGCGTCGGTGTGGAAAAGAGCCCCCGCTGCATGCGCTGCTTCCGCGAGGGGTGAGAGGTCGGTCAAGACGCCCGTCTCGTTGTTCGCGGCCATCAGGGAAACGATCGCCGCATCGCCTGCCGACAGGGCGTCATGGAGGTCGTCTAGATTCACCAGGCCGTCCGCATCCACCGGCAACAGCTTGAGTGTGTTAGGCGTGCTTGCCGTAAGGTTCTTGGCGGTTTCGAGCACTGCGGGGTGCTCGACTGTGCTCGTAATCACAGTCCCGCCAGCGCTGTGTGCGGCTCGCAGTGCAAGGTTGTTGGCTTCAGTGGCCCCAGACGTGAAGACGATCTCGCCAGGAGAGCAGTTCAACAGATCAGCGACTTGGTGGCGGGCTTCGTCGACTCGCTGTGCGGCGTCGCGGCCGGAACGATGCGTGCTTGACGCGTTACCCACCGTCTGCATCGCGGCGAGGGTGACCTCTCGTGCTGCGGGTCGCATGGGCGCCGTAGCGTTGTAGTCGAGATAGGCCAGACCTGAACTGAGTGTCCGTTCTGTCATAATCCACCCCGCTTCTTTCGGCTCCGTCTGACCGACTGGTGGCTGCTCGCGACGGCGCGACAGCTTCCACCAGTTGTCAACGGTGATCCTAGCTGCCAGCGGATGCGGGTGGAACGCAGGCACGGCTTTCGCGCGTTTGGCGAACGCATGTGACTGCTATTGACTGAACATATGTTCGCATCTTGGGCGCTTCATGGCCACCGACAAACGCCAATTGGAGTGGGGGAGTTGGGCGGACAGACCTGCGACCGACCCGGCGGCATCAATGGACGATCCACCGGATTGTGCTGAGCCCGCCTCGGCTGTCAGCGGTCAGGACTAGGGTTGATCACGGGCTTGAACCTCTTGGGGCATAGGGGCGTGGCGCCTGAGGGGTAAATGATCTGGTAGGGGGACGGGGATGAGCGCGGTAGGAGTGCGACGAGCAGTTGAGGCGCGGACGAGCTGGGGGACGCTGTGATCGGGTCTCCGGGCATCGCGTTTCAGGTTGTCCTTAACGCGGCTCCCCTGCCCTATGTGCGCCGCCTGCTCGGCGAGCATGCTTGCGAACTCCTTGAGCTCCTGCAGGAGGGCTCGGTTGAGGGCGCCATCAGGAAGGTCGCAGCGTCCGCTATTTCTCCGGAACGGTTGATCGGCGATCCTGCGGAGCGAGGAGAGCTGCTGGATCTGCTTCCAGAGGACAAAAAGGTGGAGCTGGCCGGGCGCCTCGGCTGGGACGAGGCGTCCTCACCGAATGTCTTCCTGGCCGCGCTGCCTTGGTCGCTCGAAGAGCGCCGCGCCTTTCTTGGGTTCCTGGGGCTCGTCGTTGACCGAGCGCCCGAGGCTCCTGTGTCCTCCCGTAGGCCTGCCGAGCCGGTTTACGGCCTGTTCCCGCATCAGAGGCGCGCGGCTGCTGAAGTGCGGCGCCGTCTCTACTCCGGCGAGCGCCGCACCGTACTGCACTTGCCGACCGGGGTCGGCAAGACCCGTACCGGAATGAACCTGATCTGCGACCACCTTCGGCAGAACGAGCCCACACTGGTTGTGTGGCTAGCCCGAGGTCGTGAGCTGCTTGAACAGGCCGCTCTGGAGTTCGAGCGGGCATGGGCGTCTCTCGGTAACCGCGAGGTCACGGTGGCGCGCATGTGGGGAGATGCTCCTACTGATCTTGATGACCTCACCGACGGCATCGTCGTACTCGGACTGGAGAAGGCGGGGGCGGCGGCGAAGAGCGTGCCGGGCTTCCTCGACCAGCTAGCGCTCCGGACCACGCTCACGGTGTTCGATGAAGCCCATCAGGCCATCGCACCCACCTACCGCCGGGTGGTCGAAGCTCTTACTCTCCGTAGCGATTCAAGCCTCTTGGGATTGACCGCCACGCCAGGGAGAACGTGGGCTGACATCTCCGAGGATGAGAAGCTCGCGGACTTCTTCGCGCGCCAGAAGGTGATGCTGGAGATCGACGGCTACGACAATCCTGTCACCGCTCTCATCGAGCAGGGTTACCTCGCCCGTCCGGGCTTTCGCACGATTGCGGCTGACTCCGGGAGGAAGCTCAGCGCTCGGGACAAGGAAGCACTCGCCGCGTCCTTTGACATCCCCGATGAGCTGATCGCGCAGCTCGCGGACAATGTGCAGTGGAACCTCCAGGTCGTCCGCACGGTGCTCGACTGCAGCGAACAGCACCGGCGCATACTGCTGTTCGCTGCGTCGGTCGAACACAGCCGCCTGCTCGTCGCCATCTTGAACATGTTCGGAGTCGACGCCGAACAGGTCACGGGTGAATCCTCAACACGTCATCGCGATCGCGTCATCAACCGCTTCAAGGGTCCCGGGACCCGTCCTATGGTGCTGTCCAGCTACGGCGTACTCACTACAGGTTTCGATGCTCCCGCGGCGAGCGCCGCCGTGATCGCCCGTCCTACCCGCTCACTCGTGCTGTACAGCCAGATGGTGGGCCGCGTCATCCGCGGTCCTAAGGCCGGCGGCACCTCAACTTGCGACGTCGTAACCGTCGTCGACCCCGCGCTCCCGGGCTTCGGAGACGTGGCAGAGGCATTCACCAACTGGGAAGACGTATGGAAGGCTCGATGACATCCAAGTACTCGATCGTCACATCCGACCTGACGGTCAAGGCTCTGCAAGACAGCGGATACAAGTCCACGGCGCACGCTATCGCCGAGCTGATCGACAACGGCATTGAAGCCGGAGCCGACCTTGTAGAGCTGTTCGTTGTCGAGTCGACCGACCGCCCCTCGCAGCGCTCACGACATCGGGTCGAGAAGATTGCCGTACTCGACAACGGCAGCGGTATGGACCCCGAGACGCTTCGGCAGTCCCTCCGCTTCGGCGCTGGCACACGGCAACACCGTAAGGGAATAGGACGCTTTGGAGTCGGCCTGCCCAACTCGAGTATCTCCCAGTGCGACCGCGTCGATGTCTGGTCCTGGACCAATGGACCCGACAACGCGCTGCACACGCATCTCGACCTCACAGAGGTGCGTGGTGGACTCGAAGAGGTTCCGGAGCCCAAGCGCGACGCCGTCCCAGACGAATGGCAGGCGCTCGCCGAGGGATTGGGGACAAGCGGCACGCTGGTGCAGTGGACGCAGCTGGAGCGGGTCCAGTGGCGTGGCGCAGAGGCAACTCTGTCCAACACCGAGAGCTTGATCGGCCGTATCTACCGCAGGCTGATCGTAGACGGGACCCGCATCAAACTGGTACCCGCTCGCGGGTGGGCTCCCCTATCAGGCGTACATGATGCACGCCCCAACGATCCGCTCTACCTGATGTCCCCAAGCGCGACACCCGCTCCCTTCGACAGTAAACCGATGTTTCGTCCCTTCGGCGCCGGCAACGTCGGCGAGATCGGCGTCGAACGGTTCATGGTGCGAGGAGCCGACGGAAACGAGCACCCCGTCTTCGTCCGCTCGTCGATTGCTGTCGATGCCGCGCGACGCCCGGACATCGCAGGTGAGGAATGGCCCAAAACCGTATCCCCGAGCCTCAATCCCGGTGAGGCCCCGTGGGGCAAGCACGCCGCCAAGAATCTCGGCATCTCGCTGATCCGCGCCGACCGTGAACTGGACCTCGACACCGGCTGGACGAACTCCTACGACCCCGTCGAACGCTGGTGGGGTGTGGAAATCGACTTCCCGCCTGCGCTGGACGAAGTCTTCGGCGTCACCAACAACAAGCAATCCGCGTTGATCTTCTCCGACCTCGCCCACTTCAACTGGCGAGAAGAAGCAGCCGGCCTCACCTGGGACGAGTTCCGCGAGCAACTCCGCGAGGAGGGGGACCGGCGACTCCCACTCATCGAGATCGTCTACCACATCCGTGAGAAGCTTCTCGGCAAGCTGCGCTCCGACCTCACAGACCAGACCCGGGGCACGCGCGCCAACCGGAAGCGGCACGAGGACGTGGAGACGAAGGCCGAGGAAGCGGTAAAGCGGCGTCGTGTGGAGACCAAGCCGAGCTTCACCGACACGCTCGCCGAGCAGGTCACCGAGGAAGAGAGCAAGGAACTCCAGCTCGAAAACCTCGTGGAGACCCACAAGTACACGCCCGCTGACGCGCAGCGGATCATTGAGGAGTCAATCCAGCAGGGCAAGCACGTCCGCCTGCTGGCAAGCCGTAACCCGGACTCGCCGGCCTTCTTCAACATCGACTACATCCCCAACCTGCTGCAGGTGACCCTCAACCAGGATCACCCGGTCTACGCCGACCTCATCGCCGTGCTCGACGGCGACATCGATGGTGCAAGCAAGGAAGAGCTCGCGGACCGGCTGCGGAGTGCGGCTGGAGCCTTCAAGCTCCTGCTCATGTCGTGGGCGCGGTTCGAGGACGAGCTGCCTGACAAGCCCCGGGAACGGGCGAAGAAGATGCGACAGGACTGGGGCCGGATTGCCAGGGATTTCCTCGGCGCGGACGAGGCCGATGACGAGGATGATGAGTGACCCGAGACCATATCTGGCAACAGATTGAGCAGCTCCTCCACGGTGCGACTCGTGAAGTGCTCCTGGTAGCTCCCTTCATCAAGAAGGAGACCTTTCAGGCGGTTCTCGCCGCAGTGCCAGCAGCCGTGGAACGCGTTCAGTGCGTTACGCGCTGGTCCGTTGCCGAGGTCGCGGCGGGCGTGTCCGACCCGGAAATCGCAGAACTCGCTGAAGCCGACGGCCGGGTGGAGATCTCCCTCTGCCACAACCTCCACGCCAAGCTGTACGCCGCTGACGACCGTTGCCTTGTCGGTTCTGCCAACCTCACCGGCAAGGCAACCGGGCGAGTCCCCGCTACGAACATCGAGCTGCTCATCGAAGCTGAACTCGCGTACCCCGAGGTGCGGCGAGTGCTCGATGCCATCGACTTAGCCGCTGTGCCGGGCACGGTGGAGCTCGCACGCCAGATCCGGGAGCAGGCCGACCTCGTACGGGACGATGAAGACGCCCCGCAGATGCTTGTGATCGGAGAGAGTGAGACCGCTGCGCGCTGGCTGCCGGAAACCAGGAACCCGGAGCGTCTCTACCGGGTCTACAACGGCCGGCACCGAAATGTCGCCAGCGATGTCCTCGCCGGAGTGCTGCGCGACCTGGTCCACATGGACATCCCTCCGGGGCTGTCCGAGCAGGACTTCGGCGCGGAGGTTCTCTCTCGACTGCGTTCGCTGCCCGAGGTCCGCACACTTGCCAAAAACGGGACCCTGAACCTCGATGAGGCGAAGAGGGCGCTGATCGACGGAGGTTTCCACACGCCAGACCAGGCGCAACGGGCGGTGGAGACGATCGCCAAGTGGCTGAGCTACTTCGACGAGGTGTACCTCGTACCCGTTGGTCCGTGGGAGATCCGGCAAGGGAAAGAGATCAGGTGACGGCGCTGGTGGGCCGGTGGACACGTCCAGCGTTCGCCGGCTCACAACCCGACCGCGGTAGGGCGCCGGGATCAGGCCGGGCTTGCAGGGTGAGCGATATCTTTAGCGGATCTCGTACGCTTCCTCGGGGCCTTCGTCTGCCACGATGATCGAAAAGGTGCTGTGCATGGTGGCGGTTCGCAAGCCGTATCTGCTTGGGCACGCCGAGATCGCCTCCTTGTACGGGGTGGAACGCCAGACGTCGCAGAAGTGGAAAACCGATGGGACGCTGGCGGAACCTGATCTGGTGATCTCCGGGAACCCCTACTGGCTCCTGACCACGGTGCTTCACCTCAGCGTCGACGGCTCCCGGGAGGTCACAGAGCAACGTCTGGCTGAGTACGAAGCCAGCATCCCCGGCGGCTCGTCCGAGGCAGACGCCGCTGCCACGCGCCCGGACGTTCACCAGGGAACAGAGCGGCGAGGCCGCTAGTTTCCTAGCCGCCGTCCTTGAACAAGGCCACTCAGTCGTGATTCGGCCCCAGCGCCAGAAGCCTTACTGATCATTTCAGAATGAGTTTGGCTCGGGGGCTTGGCCGTTGGGCTGATGGGCGGCAGAGTTCTGCAGGTGTCGGATGATCTTGTGCCTGATGATCTGTGGGATCGTGTCGCTCTGTTGCTCCCGCCTCGTCCGCCGCAGCGTCGGCGCTATCCGGGTCGGCTGCCGGCGGACGACCGTGCGGCTCTGCGAGGGATCGTCTACGTCCTGCGTACGGGTGTGACCTGGGCTGACGTGCCGACTGAGATGATCGGCTGCAGTGGGGTGACGTGCTGGCGGCGCCTGCGAGACTGGACTGAGGCCGGCGTCTGGCCACGCCTGCACGAGATCCTCCTTGCGGAACTCCGCAGAGCCGGCCTGCTGGACATGGACGACGCCGCGATCGACGGCTCGCACGTCAGAGCTCTCAAAGGGGGGCTCACACCGGACCTTCGCCGGTTGACCGCGCCCGGCCTGGCAGTAAGCACCACCTGATCACCGACCGCCACGGAACACCCCTTGTCGTGTCGCTGACCAGCGGAAACCGGCACGACGTCACTCAGCTCATGCCGCTGCTGGACACCATCCCCCGCATCCGCGGCCTGGTCGGCAGGCCCCGTCACCGGCCACGGCGGCTGTTCGCCGACCGCGGCTACGACTACGACAAATACCGCCGCCTGCTCCGCGCGCGCGGCATCACGCCGAAGATCGCCCGCAAGGGCACCGCCCACGGCTCCGGCCTGGGCAAGACCAGATGGGTCGTCGAGCGAACCTTCGCATGGCTCCACCAGTTCAAACGCCTCCGGATCCGCTACGAGATACGGGCCGACCTCCACCTCGGACTGCTCCAACTCGCATGCAGCATCATCTGCTTGCGACACTCCGAACCTCATTCTGAAATGATCAGTAAGGCAGGTGCCGGAGGATCGCTCGGTACGCGGGCCCTTCCATGTAGTCGTCGTCGGGGGCAACCCGGTCGACCTTGGGCGGACCGTATGAGAGTTCCCACGTGTCGAACCACGGCGTCCGCGGGCCGACGTATACGGTCCCGTGCTCGGGGAACTGGTCGGCGGTGATGTCGACGACAAGGCCCTCCCGCTCTGCCCAGGCGTGGGTCTCGTGGGGGTTCTCCCTTTTGCCGCAGGCATACAACCAGCCGTCCAGACCCCGCTCGGCGAGGTAGGTGCACAGCATGACCGTGGCCGCGCCGCAGCTCCCCTGCGGGAAGTCCCGGAACCCTGGGTGTGGTGCGTCGAGGTCGCCGGCCCGCTTGGCGTCCTCGATGGCGCGGCGGAAACGCATGGCCTCCAGCAGCACGTGATCTTCGTACGAAGCCATGGCCGGAACCTACCTGGTGCGGTGAGAGGCAGCGTGTAGGCGCTCTGGCGGCCCTTACATAACCTACGGCCGCTTGAGTGGGGTGCGTCCGCAGTCGATCGCTTCGGCGGCCTCGTTCTCGTCGTAGCTCATGGTGCCTTGGCCGTGGCAGTCCTCGCAGGTGTCCCACACGAGGGAGTAGCCGTCGGGTGCTTCGTCGTCTTCCTGGCCGACCTGGATGGATCCTTCACCGTCGCATTCGAGGCAGTCGAAGACGTACTCGCCGGGTTCCAGCGCCAGTTCGTCGGCCCACGCCTCGAAGTCGTCGACATCGGTGTCGGGCGCGCTCGAGCGGGCGCGGGCCAGGACGGCGATCCCTCCGGCGAGCGCCGCCATCGCGCCGACGGCCACGGCCGCCCGGCCCATGGGGCCGAGGCGGTCCCAGCGGGCGGTGATACGTCGGCGCAGCGGCGGCCTGGTCTCGGCGTCGTCTGCTGGCTTCTGTGGTCCGTCGGTCATCGTTTGCCCTCGAGTGAAGTGGAGTAGTAGCAAGGGGCGTTCAGTGTGGCAGGAGCGTGGCCGCGATAGGGCGGGAACGCCGGGAGCCCGGCTACAGTTACGCGGCCGCAGCCCCGTGTAGTTACGCCGTAGCTAAATGAGAACAGGGCCGACCTGCACGGATGGCTGGTTTGTAGCGCTTCGAGTCCCCCAGGCGCCCCATGGCAACGTTCTGCACCAGCAGCGCGCCCCCTCTGAACTGCGCGAACGCCATACCCAGAGTGGCCAACTGGGCTGCTCAGTCACAAGTCGTCTGCGTCGATCCGCGCGGCTAGTTGCCCTTGAAATCGAACGTCCGATCCAATAGTCGCTATGCACCCGTACGACTTTCCACCTGACCTTCTACGTGACCAGACCGCCTGGTACGGCACCTATCGGCAGCTCGCGGACGGTGCCCCGGCCGTCAGCCCGGCCGAAGGCCGCCGCCGTCTGCTGGAGCTGTCGGCCCGAATTGCCGACCACCCGTTCTGGAGAGGGCCAGCCGGAACCCCGGCTGCCCGGATGGAACTGAAGGAGCTGGCTCAGCGCAGCGTCCGCAATGCGACCCCGGCCATCCGGCGGGCGGGGTGATCGACGGCCGAGCGATGGCCGGTCAGCGAAACGGACCTCAGGGTGGAGTGCACGCGTAGTGCGCCGATCGTCGTCCATCGCCCCTCGGCGGCGGGGGGCCGACGAGTCACGGTTCACCGCCGAGGCCGTGACGATATCCTGGGCACCGCCTACTCCCGACCACGACCTAGTCGTTTTTCTCGAAGCGCTCGGCGTCCCTGACCCCGACGGAGTCCTGAACGATCCGAAGTGGCTGGAGTGGCGCGACGGCCCAGACTGCCTGTGGCCCACCCGATCCGATGCGCGCTGATCCGGTTCCGTGCGAGGTCACCGTCCGCGTGCCGCACCACCAGCACCGGGTGGGTCGCGTCATTGGGCGAGGTGGTCGCCGAGAGCGCGTGCAGCAGTTGTGAGAAGCTGACAAGCGCGTCGGACGGAGGGGCCATGTCGGTTCGGGTCGTCCCACGCGCGCAACGGAATGGTCACTGGGAGCCGCCCGGAGGGGCGCTCCGGTGGACAGCCGGTGGACAGACGCCTTTGGACGAGCCAGTACAAGGCCGCACGGGGAAGACTGGCGCACACGGTCTGATCTGGGGAAACGTCATAAGGAAGCATGGTGCGGCACCACCCGACACGATCGCTCTCGGTCTCGTAATGCGTAGGTCTCGGGTTCGAATCCCGAAGGCGGCTCGGAATGACCCCAGGACTCACTCGCCGTGACCTGGGGTTTTCTTTTGCTCAGGGCATGGCGCGCCGCCCGGCCGAGGTGCCGTGACTTTGCTTGCGTGAGCGATGCGTGAGCGGAGGGGCCGTCAGCCCTTCTTCGCGGCCTTCTTGGCCTTGGCCTTCTTCTTCCGCTTGGTCTTGGCCTTCTCGGCCTTCTTCGTCACCTTGGCGGCCTGGCGGACCTGCGCTTCTTGCTCGGCCTTGCGCTGGAGGGGGACGAGCTTCGCGGTGGCCTCGGCGGCGCTCTTGCCGACGTGGGGGAGCACGCTCTGGTAGATGTCGCGCGTGATCCGGGTGTCGCTGTGCCCGAGCGTGTCCGACACGATCTTGATGTCGATGTCGGCGGCCAGCATGAGCGTGGCCCCTCAGTGGCGGGTGGCCGGTCAGCGGCCTGTTGCGACGAAGCGGAGGTAACGGCGCAGGCCAAAGGCGCGGCGGTGCTCCACGCCCGCCGTGGCGAGCTGGGTGACCAGCAGGCCGTGCGTGGTGGTGGCGTCGGCGAGTTGGGCCTGGCGCTGAAGCAGCACCGCGCGCTGCTGCTGGGTGGCCGCCTGGTGCTGCTGCTTCTCCATGTTGGCCTGCTGCAGACGGGTGGTGATGCGCTGCTGGAGCTGGTCCCGCTTGTGTCGGGCCGCGCTCTCGGCCTGCGTGATTTCCGCTTCGTATCTCTTCTTCTGCGCGGCGAACTGTTGTCGGATCGCGGCCCGTTCCTGGACGCCTATGCTGGTGGGTGCCGACTTTCGGGCCCGCTGCTCCAGCGAGGTCCGCCAGCTTTCGAGCGCCGCTGCCCGGACCTCGCCGACGCCTGGGATCTTGACCTGGTATCCGTTGGAGCGGATGAGGTACGCGTCACGGTTACCGTGTCTGCTGCCCTGTACGTACCGGACCCCGGTGAATTCGGCGGCTGTGTGGATACCTGCGGCGATCAGGTTTGTGACCGTCCCGCTGCCCATGTTGGAGAGCTTCTTGACGTCCTGGATGGACGTCCGGCGGAGTCTGTTCTGGACGTGCGTCCTGACCGCCGACGCCAGCGCGGCGTCCAGTTGCTTCTGCTCCCTGGTGGTCAGACCGCTCAGCTTGGTCCTGAGATCGCCGGTCTCCTTGTTGAGCTTGACGGTGATCCGCGACTGCTCGTCGCGCAGCTCGGTCTGCAGGCTCTTGATCTGCTGGCTGATCTGCGTGTCCCGGCTCGCACTGGCCGCGTTCAGGGCTTCGATCTCCTGGTGGATCTTCTGCGCCGCTGCCACGGAGCCCGCCAACGTATCCACCTGCTGCTGGAGCACCAGTATCCGGGCCTTCGAAGCCTGAGCTTCGGGGCGGGAGCGTCGGGTGGCGTGGAGGGCACTGCCAGACAGGAGCAGAGCTCCCAGCTGAGCGGCGCCCACATAGCCGGTCGGCAGCATACTGATGGCCGTCAGTGCTGCCGGTGTTGCCGATCCGGTCAGCGCGAGCACACCGGCGAGGATGTCTGCGGGGCGCCGGCGGGTAAAGGCTGTACTGGCGGCTGTACCCGTACCCGTACCCGTACCCGTACCCGCGCCGCTTGCCGCAGGCGTGTTCCGGGGCTGCGGAATGTGCCCTGCCAGCCAGGAGGGGGCTCCGCCCTGCTGGACCACCGCAGGGGCGGGACGCGGGGACGGGGTCGGGATCGCCCCTGCTGTGGTCAGCGGGGGAACCGCCTGGGCGGTCGCCGTGAGGTGCCTGTGCGTCTGCGCAGCCAGCGCCCGGAGGTCCTGGTCTGCATGGGTCAGCAGCAAGCTCCAGGCCAGTGAGGATCGCGGCTCCTTGAAGTCGTCCTCTCTCAGGATCAAGAACTCACCCTGATTATCGTGCAGTTGGTCCCAGATGGTGGGATCGGTAGCAACCGCAACGAGGCTGAGGTAGATGACCCAGGCCGAGAACCGGTCCATAGCAGGGCCGAAGTCCGCGCTCGTACGGGTCGGGGACTGGTAGTTGCGGTGCCCGTTCTCCGTGGCGCCCTGCCCCTTCAGCGCAGGTACGTACATCCCGTCGTAGTCGACAAGGCGGAGCGTGCTGTCGGCGGCGATCAGGAGATTGCCGTGCTGGAGGTCGCCGTGGGCGACGCCGAGTTTCTCCAGGTCGGCGACCAGTGCAGCGAACCGCTCAGCCGTCGTGAGAACGGCCCCCGCGTCCCGGACGTTATGCTCGATCCACGTGATCAGGCTGGTGCCTTCCACCCAGGCCATCTTTAGGGCCGGGTACCACTCACCGGCGACGAGGACGCCTCTCGGCAGATACTCCATGCCGACCGGCCAAGGCTGGGACAGCTCGGAGGGCTTGAGGCCGGCGAGCTGCCTGCTGATGGCCTGATAGCGGGCCTCTAGCGTGCTGCTGTCGCGGGTGAAGCACTTCAGTGCGTACCGCTGTCTGCCCGGGGCGGTGATGGAGAAGACGCTTGCGAAATTTCCCGAGATCGCCTTCGGGCCGAGTACGGGGCTCTGCTGGACCGTCCCGTGCTTGAGGTCCGGGTCCTCGAAGCACAGTGTGGGGTTCTGGAGGGCTTCCACGTAGTTTGCGCCGGTCGGGAATTTCCGTCCTGCGGCAGGTCCGCCGGTGCGGGAGACCGCCATTACCCCTCCGTTTTCACCCGCATGCGAATGAGGGCTACGTCGTCGTTACGCATCCGGGACTTGTCGCGCTCGCTCTGGACCCACTCGGCAAAGGTCTCTTCGCCCAGATCGGCAAGCTTTCCGAGCTGCTTGCTGGATCCGCCCGAAGCGATTTCAGGGTGTGAGAGCAACCATGCGGCCAGCGCATCGGTTGCCAGCAGCAGCTCGTCGTTCGCGTGTAGTTCACCGGTCGCGGTCGACGCGCGGTCTGTGATCAGCTCGGCATCCCAGTTGCGGCTGCCGAGCAGCTGTGGGGTGATGCCGAAGCCGTCGCCGTCAGCGATGGGAAACGAGGAGATCAGCCGGCCCTCGCGGAGGTGGAAGAGGCAGCTGTCGCCGAGGGCGAAGGCGTGCCAAGTCCAAGGCCGCGGAGCCTCAGGGTCTTCCGGAACCGCTGATGCCGCCCGGATGTGGACGGCCACCAGCGTGGCGAAGGCCCCTTTGTCCAGCCCTGGCTGCTCGTACCAGGTGATGGGCCGGCTGCGGGCCGCCCGATCCGCCTGATACTCCGCGATGTAGCCGTCCCACTGACCGACGGTGCGGGTCAGGAGATCCTCGACGAAGGACTCGGACTGGCTGGATTCCCTACCGTGTTGCCGGTCCTCGGCAGCCGCCATCGAGGCGACGGCCCCTCTTACGAGCTGCCTGGCCCAAGCCCCGGAGAGCAGACTCTCGGATGCCCCATCCGACACGGCGGCGAAGACAGACTGCTCGTCGGGTGACGACGCGACGTATGTGGCGTCCTCACATTCCTCTGAAGAGCTGCCTGCCTTGGGCACCAGGAAGCACTGGAAGTCGATGGGCGTCGGGTGTGCGCCCATGCCGCTCAGCGCAGTTCCGTGGCGCGCGTACCGATGTCGAGGAACTCGACGATGGAGGTGATGTCGGCGTTGTAGACGAAACCGCGCGTGGCTTCGCTGACCCGGTGCCCCTGCGAAGCAGCGTAGGAGCGCATGTGGCTGGGCAGCACGCTCGACATGTGGAAGAGCAGCCGGGAATAGGTGTCCGGGAGTTCTGTCTCGCTGTCGGGGAACGTGACGGGAGTTCCGCTGGCCCCGGACACGTGCAGGTTGAAGAGGAGCACCGACCCGTCGGCGGTGGCGTGCGAGGCGAGGCCGATGGCCGCGCTCGTGGGATCACCGTCGGTGGACTCGCCGTCAGTCAGGTTGAGGACGATGGGCGGGAAACCGCCCGGATGCTCATCGACCCAGCGGGCCACCAGGGAGTCGGCGTACCCAAGGGCGCGGGTCATGGGGGTGCCGCCGTTGGTGACCGGGTCCATCCAGACAGGGAACTGAATGGTTGTCTCGACGAGGCCGCCGGCGCCATCCGGAACCTTCTTTGTACGGCTCTCCAGACGGGCGGGGTTGTTCGCAATCTCGCTCAGCGGTACGAGGTCCCGGCCAGCGAGCGCGCCGGTGAAGGCAGACCCGACCTGGTTGTGGCCGTAGCCGATCACCGCGACATGGAAGTAGTCGCGGACGCCCTCTTCCTTTGCGCACTTGACCGAGAGCTCCGTCAGCAGCCGGTTGATGGCGTCCGAAACGACTTGGGCGCGCTGCTGCACCGCTTCACCGCTGCCGATGGGATCGCTCATCGAGGCCGACTGGTCTACGAGGAAGATGAAGCAACCGGGGTTGGTCCGGCTGATCTCGGCGGTGTACGGCATCTCGGCGACCAGCTCCTCTGCATGACAGGGGCTGAGCGCCACGGCATGGGACGCGCGCGGAAACCTGACCCCCCAGGGAGGCTGATGGTAGCGGATGCAGTGTCAGCTCAGTGAGCGGGATTGGAGGGCTTCGCATGTTCCGAAGGGCTTTATGTATTCCGGCAGTTCGGCATCAAGTCCGGAAACGTCCGCATGGCCGACGGAACCCAGCGCAAGGGCTACATGCGCAACAAGTTCCTCGACCCCTGGCGCCGCTACTGCCCGACCATCCACCCGGTCGACGCCGCGCCAAACCTCCTGAAGGGCTGACTCCGCCCCGCCCCCGCTGGTTGCCGTCCTTGCCGTCCCTTCCGTGATCGCGCAGTTCAGAGGGCATACGCGCAAGACGGCAACCGGGCCCAAGACGGCAACAAGATCACGACCGACCGTGTGGAGCGCGGGACGTCGCCCGCATCCGTCTCGTGCCGTCCCACGCGTACGCGCCATGTCGCCGCAGGTCACCGGTCATGAGACCAAGACGGAAGGCCGACCTGTGCCGTCCCCGCCAGGGCGCGGCCAAGACGGAGACCGGCCGGGCCTGCCGTACCGGCCCTGACCTGTGCTTGCAACGGCCAAGACGCATCACGCCACCACCCCAAGGAATATCCCCGCTTGACTCTCCTCTCCCGCCTTCGACAACTACGCCTCCGGCAACCTGGCAGCAGGCCCAGTCAGGGGCAGCCGACGGTGACCGGGCGCACTGCCGAGCGGTTCGTGCTCATCGCGGCCGGAGTCGTCATCGTCGTCCTGACGGCCGGAGCGTTCTGGCTCTCCTACGCGCACCTGGCCGACGTTGCTGGCCAGCACGGCCTCGGCGGCTCCCCGATGCGCCGCTGGGCGTGGCCCGCCACCCTCGACGCGTTCATCGTCGCGGGTGAACTGCTCATGCTCCGTGCAAGCCTGCGTCAGGTCACCGACTTGTGGGCCATCGCCGTGACAGCCATGGGGCCTGTCGGATCCATCGCGCTCAACGTGGCGGGCGTGAGCGGAACGGGCGACGCCCGCGCCGTGCACTGCCAGCCGCAGTTCTCGCAGTCCCCGTCTTCGCAGGAACACTCCTTGACCGGGAACAGCGCGACGTTGTGCCTGCAGGGGCGGGCCAAGTTCCTGAGGCTGCGTGGGCCGTAGCCGTGCGCTCGGAGCTGGCGGGGGCGTCGGGCAGTGTCGAGGCCAGAGCATGCAGGTCTTCCTTGACGACGGCGGAGTCGCGGGAGGCCAGCGCGCGGCGCAGTAGCTGGACCGCTTGGTATGCGTGGTGCTTGTCCTTGCAGGTCAACACTGCGGTGAGAGATCGAGGGCCGTCGTATGGACCGATCAAGGCCATGACGCGGCTCTTGCTGGGGCTGTGCTCGCACAGGAAGTCGAAGAGGGGTGTGAGTCCGGGCTCGATGGCCATGCGGGAGACTCCGGGGACGCGTTGGGTGCGCAGCCTTGCGGGAGCGCATGCGAAGGAGGAGATCGCCGCTGGTGAGCGCAGTACTGGCGCGCTCCCGGACGGGACAGCGTGTGAGCTGCGGCTGGTGCCCCCGGTGCTACCGGTGGTCCGGACCGTGCGGAAAACAGCGTACTTCAGCGCACCGGCAGCGGGCGCCCAGATGAACGGACAGAGCTGTGCCGATCAGCGGGGAGTCGGAGGCGGTGGCCGCCCCGGCATCGCATTGCGTCAGATCTTGATCACACGGACGCCAGGGCCGCACAGCGTCAGGAGATCCTCGGGGTCGGACGTCAGGACGGTCACGGGGGAGGGGGACGCCATCGCGGTGGCAGCGACGATCGCGTCGAGGGCGTACTTGTGGCCGTGGAGCCCGGCTGCGGCGAGGAGTTTGCTGGCGTGGCGGGCGATGGCTTCGGTGGGCGGGATGATGTTGACGCGGGAGACGGCGTAGTCGAAGCGGGCCTGGTTGGTCTTGGGGTCGCGGGCTTCGACGAGTGTGACGGAGCTGGTGATGACGCGGATATCCTCGGCTTCGGCCGCGGCGAGCCATTCGGTGAGTTCGGGCGTGCGGCGTACGAGTTTGGACAGGCCTTCGCAGTCCAGGACGAGGGTGCCGCTCACGCGGCGTCCGCCGAGCCGGCCGCGTCGCCGCGCAGGATGGCCCGCTTGGTATCGACCGCAGCCTGGTCGACCGGGCCGTGCTCGGCTTCGGCGTCCTCGATGAGTTCGCGCAGCCGGTCGCGCTCCAGTTGGCGCTGGATGAGGGCTTCGACGTACGCGGACATGCCGCGCTTGCCGGTGCGTGCCCTGAGTGCCGTGATGGTGCCTTCGTGGAGGGAGACGGAGACTGGGCGGACGGGACCTTCGCCGGGAGCGGGAGCGGGAGTGGGGGTGGTGGCCATGGGAGTCATATTAACAAAACTCTTGTTATTGAGCGGGGTGTTTCCGCGACGCTGCGGCCTGACCGGAGGCAGGTGGCGGATTCCCTCGCGGAGTACAGATCCTCTGTGATCACCAAGCGCGACGATGCGATCCGTGGGCTGACGCGCGAGGAACTGCTCGCGCTGCCCGCGGCCGTGGATCTGGAGACGGCGAACCGCGCGCTGTCCCTCAGCCGCACCACGGGGTACGACCTTGCCAAGCGCGGCCGTTATCCGTGCGCGGTCCTGCGCCTGGGCAACGCCTATCGGGTCGTCACCGCCGACTTGCTCAAGCTGCTCCGCATCGACGTACCCGAGCCCCCAGGCATCGAAGAGGAGACGGCTGCGACACCCGAGACGGAAGTGGGCGGCCTCTCGTTGGCCTGCTGTTGCTGTGTGTGCTGCTGTGCTCGTCGGCGTGAGCGGTCTGAGCGAGGATCCTGCGTGTGATGGTCATCGTCTCGTATGTGTGATCTCGACAAGCCCTGCCACCATGGTGTCGGCAAGGAGCTGTGCAGGCCGGTTCATCGCATCGCCGAGAGGCGGGGAGCGCAAGGGGAGCGCGGACGCCTGTGGACAGTGCAACACGACATATGAGCAGCGGGACCGTGATCGGCGCGCTGATCTGCAAGAACAGGATCCGATGCGACCACGAGGCACACCCCATCACGATCGCTATTGCCCTCGTAATGCGTAGGTCTCGGGTTCGAATCCCGAAGGCGGCTCCGGCAAGGGCCAGGTCACTCGACTCGTGACCTGGCCCTTTTGTTGCTCGGGCAGTGCGCGGCGGCGACATCGCCGTGATGCGGCCGCCGTCCTCCGGAGTGCCCCCGGGCGGTTACGTCAGGGACTTCCGTACCGCTGCCACCAGCGCCGCCGCGCGTTCGTCGTCCGTTCCGCTGACGATGTGGTTCATGACGTAGCCGAAGGCGATCCCGTGGGCGGGGTCGGCGAAGGCGAGGGAGCCGCCGCGGCCGGTGTGGCCGAAGGCGTTCGGGCCGGTCATGGGGGTGCGGTCGGTGGGCAGCATGTAGCCGGTGCCGAAGCGGCTGGGGATCGTCATCACCCGGTCCCGCCCGGCGGCCTGCTCGGTGGTCGCCGAGGCCAGGGTCGCGGGGGTGAGGAGTCGCACGCCGTCGACCTCGCCGATGGTCCCGGCGTACATACGGGCGAGGGAGCGGGCGGTGCCGATGCCGTTGGAGGAGGGGAGTTCCGCCGCCTGGACGGCCGGGGAGTCGAAGTCGATGGCGGCGGGGTCGGTGACGGCGAAGGCCCGGTTGCTGAGCGAACCGGGGTCGAGCCAGGCGGCGGCCTGCTCGCGCAGTTCCTCCGAGTCGGCTTCGGCGAGGAGAGTGGCCAGGTCGACGGAAGGGCTCCGGTGAGTCATGCGGCTGACGCGGTCGCGTTCGCCCGCCGGCAGGCCGATGTGGAAGTCGAGTCCGAGGGGGATGGCGATCTCCTCGGCGAAGAAGCGGCCCGGCGTCCGGCCGGAGACACGGCGGATCACCTCGCCGACCAGCCAGCCCCAGGTCCGGCCGTGGTACCCGTGGGCCGTGCCCGGGGCCCACTGCGGGCGCTGGGCCGCCAGCGCCGCCGTCATCGGGCCCCAGGCCAGGGCCTGCGCCAACGGGAGCGGTTCGTCGACGGTCACCAGCCCGGCCCGGTGGGACAGCAGCCAGCGCACGGGGATGCCGGCCTTGCCGTTCGCGGCGAACTCCGGCCAGTACGAGGCCACCGGGGCGTCGAGGTCCAGCAGGCCGCGCTCGGCCAGCATGTGCGCGGCGGTCGTGGTGGCGCCCTTGGTCGCCGAGTAGACCAGTTGCAGGGTGTCCCGCGTCCACGGGCGGCCGGTCCCGGCGTCGGCGATGCCGCCCCACAGGTCGACGACCGGCCGGCCGTGCCGGTAGACGCACACGGCCGCGCCGATGTCCCCGCGCCGGGCGAAGTTCGCCGCGAACGCCTCACGGACCGGCTCGAACCCGGGCGAGACGTCTCCGCTGATGATCGTCATACCGCTCATCCTCGCAGCGCGGCCCCCCTCCGAAGGATGGTGGGCGATGGGCGTGCGAGGGAGGAGAAGGCCCCGGCGCGGGGTTCACGCGGCCGGGGTCAGCCCGGCGAGGTGGGACCGGGCCTCCGCGACGACGCGGCCGGACAGCTCGGTGACCCGGCCGTCCTCCCCGACCAGCGGGGTCCCCATCACCGTGACCGTCGTGCAGGCGAGGTCGAAGACCTCCCTGATCCGGGCCCGCCGCGGCGCGTCGTAGGTGCCGTAGTCGTCGTGGGCGGTGACCAGGGCGGTGAAGGCCGGGAGACGTTCCTCCATGGCCAGGCAGAGTTCCCGGAGGACGAGGCGGACCTCCCGGCTGCGCTGGAACACCTCGGACAGGGTCCGGCGGGCCTCGGTCAGTTCGGCCTCCGCCTCCGTCAGCAGCCCGGCGGCCTTCTCCTGGTCCCCCCGGTACGAGCGGCCCCGCCATTCCAGGAGGGCGCCGCCCACGACCAGGGCCGGTACGGCCACGACCGCGGCCAGGACCACGGTGCCCGCGGCCATGCCGCCGCCGCCCGCCGCGAGCGAACCGCCGCCCAGCCAGGCCAGGGTGGCGCTGCTCGCGGCGGCGCCGGAGAGACCGGAGATGGCGGTGCCGGTGGACGCCGTGGCGAACGCGCCGACGGCCATGTAGGTGGCCGCGCCCACGCCCGCGCCGACGCCCGCCCCCACGGCTCCGCCGCCGACGACCGAGCCGACGACGGAGAACGCGAGCTGCCGCAGCTCCCGCAGTTCCACGTCGGCCGGGGTGCTGCCGACCGGGGCCACCGGGGCCAGTTCGGCCAGGTCGATGTGCTTGAGCCGCTCGAAGGCCGTCCGGAAGGGGACCAGGGCCCGGTCGTACGTGGCCTGCCGCCGCTCCTGCTGGGCCCCGCTCTCCTGCGCGATGTGCCGGTCGAGCTTCCTGCGGCGGACGTCCAGCCGCTCGTGGCGCTCCTTGTTCCTCCGCGCGAGCCGGACGGCCTGGTACATGGCGACGGCCATGCGGTGCTCCCCCCTGAGCATATGAACTGATCAGGCGTCAGGTTATCGCCGATCGGGCTCTTTCCGGTCCGCCGTGTCCGTCGCGGAACGGGTCCGTGGGGAGGGCGGTCCGGGCGCGAGCACCGGTTCGAGGTCGCCGGTTCAGCGGCTCCGGGCGAGGCTTCCCCGCCAACCGCCCGTACGGTCCCCGGCCCGTGCGGCACCCCGTCCTCACGGGAGGCACGCTCCGGCTCCGCCGGCGGCCACCGCCACCCCCCGGCCGCCCCGCCCCGGCGGCCCCTCCCGGGCGGCACCCCCGCCCGGTCGCGAGGCAGCCTTCGCTGCCACTCCCGACCGCCTCGCCGCCACCCCTACTTCGCGTCCGCGTAGCACCGCACCGGCACGGCCGTGAACGGGAAGCGGACCGGGGTCGGGCCGAAGGTGAGGCGGGCGGCCTCGGCCGCGCAGCGGTCGAGGGCGGCGACCACCTCCGCGGCCTCCTCCTCGGGGCAGTGGACGATCACCTCGTCGTGCTGGAAGAAGACCAGCTCCGCCGCCATGCCGGTCAACGACCGGCGCAGCGCGGCGAGCAGCAGGAGGGTCCAGTCGGCGGCGCTGCCCTGGACGACGAAGTTGCGCGCGAACCGGCCCCGGGCGCGGGCCCCGGCGGAGGTGTGGCCCGGGGCGGTGTCCTCGGGGGCCGGGTCCTCGTCGTCGCGCTCGGGCGCCGGGGGACAGGTGCGGCCCAGCCAGGTGCGCACGAGCCGGCCCTCCTCGCCCGCGCGGGCGGCGTCGTCGACGTAGGCGACGGCCCGGGGGAAGCGGCGCCGGAGCGCGGCGAGGTGCTTGAGGCCGTCGCCGGAGGTCTGGCCGTAGACCGCGCCGAGCACGGCGAGCTTGGCCTGGCCGCGGTCGCCGGAGAAGGCGCGGTCGGAGACCTCCTGGTACAGGTCGGTCTCCCGTCCGGCGACCTCCATCAGCCCGGGGTCGCGGGAGATGGCCGCCAGGACCCTCGGCTCCATCTGGTCGACGTCGGCGACGACCAGCCGCCAGCCCGGGTCGGCGACGACGGCCCGGCGGATCACCTTGGGGATCTGGAGGGCACCCCCGCCGTTGGTGACCCAGCGCCCGGTGACGGTGCCGCCCGCCAGGAACTCGGGGCGGAAGCGGCCGTCGCGCACCCAGTCCTGGAGCCAGGACCAGCCGTGCGCCACCCAGACGCGGTACAGCCTCTTGTACTCCAGCAGCGGCTCCACGGCCGGGTGGTCGACCGCCTCCAGCTCCCAGCGGCGGGTGGAGCGGACCTTGATCCCGGCCTGGGAGAAGGCCCTCACCACGTCCGCCGGGAGGTCGGGCCGGACCCTGCGGCCGAAGGCGGCCGAGACCTCCTCGGCCAGCTCGGCCAGGCGGCGCGGCTGGCCGCCGCCCGCGTACCGCTCGCCCAGCAGGTCGTGCAGGACCTCGCGGTGGACGTCGGCCCGCCAGGGCAGGCCCGTGCGGTTCATCTCCGCAGCCACCAGCGTGCCCGCCGACTCGGCCGCCGTCAGCAGGCGCAGCCGGTCGGGGTGGGCGGACCGGTCGTGGCGGCGCTGCTGCTCGGCGTAGACGTCGAGCAGGTCGGCCAGGGGCAGCGGGGCGGCGCGCGGCTCGAACAGGGAGGACTGCGCGCCCGGTTCGGCGGAGCGCTGCGGCGGATCGGGCGGTACGGCGGTGCCGCGCAGCCGGGCGAGGGCGGCGGGGGCCGACCGGGGCTCGCCGTAGCGGCCCTCGTGGCCGAGCAGGAGGGTCTCGGCGGCCTCCACGTCGTAGCACCGCTCCACCCGTACGCCCGCCGCGAGCAGGCGGGGGTGCGCCTCGGCGGTGGACCGCCACACCCAGCGGGCGGCGCCGGGGCGGTCGCGCACGGCCCGCGCGAGGTCCGGCTCCCGCCGCACCGGGCCCGAGGGCAGCCCGTCGGGGCCGAGGGGGGCGACCTCCGCGCCGCCGTCCTCGGTCAACGCGATTGCCCATCGGCCGGCCATGGGGTGAGTCTCGCAGGGGGGTCGGACAGCGGGGTGCGGCGCGGGGGACGGCGCGCGGGCGCCGATCCGGTCGGTGCCGCGGTCGGTGCGGCGGGTGGTGGCTGCCCGGTGCCGCCACCACGCGCGCCGCGGCAGCGCATCCGGGCTCCGGCGGGACGACGCGGGTGACGCTGCCGCGGGCGGATCAGGCGGATCAGGCGGATCAGGTGGATCAGGTGGATCAGGCGGGCAGAGCGGTCCGGCGGATCGGGCCGGGCAGAGCGGTCCGGCGGATCCGAAGGCTGAGGTGGGTGAGGCGGTCCGGCGGAACCGGTGGGTGGGGTGGGTGAGGCGGTGGGGCAGGTCCCTGGGTGCCGGTGCGCCGGCTGCGCTTGGCCCCGGAGAGAGGGGAAGCCCGCCGTCCGGGTACGCCGGGGCGCGGGGTCGGTGCCCCGGCGTCGGGGTCAGCGGGTCCGGCCGGGACAGGGCCTCGGCAAGCGGCAGCCCGTGCCGCGCGGCGACGATCCGGCGCGCCCGCAGTTCGGCCCGGGAGCGCGGGCGGTACCGGGGCTCCTTACCGCATCCGCAGGCCGACAGGCCCTCGTAGCGCAGCCCCGCACCCAGCACCGCGGCCACCACGGACCATCCGCGGACGTCGCGCCGGGGCGGCGGGGCGAAGTCGTGACCCGCGCACCCGAGGGGCCGGGAGCAGTTCGGGTACGGGTGCTCCCGCTGGGGTCGGCGTACCGCTTGAAGCCGACGCGGCACGAGGCACAGACGTGGTGCGGCTTGTACCGGGTCATGGCGTAGTGGCACACCGGGGCACCGTACCGAGCGGGCTCCGGGCGGGCCATCCCGTTTCGCGGCCGCCCGTGCGCCGTGGGAAGCGGTCCTCTGCCCCGCCGTCCGCCGCCGGTAGCGGTCCTCTGCCCCGCCGTCCGCCACCGGTAGCGGTCTTCTGCCCCGCTCGTCCGCCGCCGGTAGCGGTCCTCAGGCCCGCCCGTTCGGCGCCGGAAGCGGTCCTCCGCCCCGCCCGTCCGCCGCCGGAAGCGGACCTCAGGCCCGTCCCTCCGTTCCCTCGCCCTCCTCCCCCCGCTCCTCGCCGGCCTTCGTGAACTCCGCCAGGGTCCTGGTGACGTAGCGCTCGGTGGCCTCCTTGGTGATGCCGAGGCCGTGGAGCACGCCCTCGCCGTTCTCGTGCTCCAGCAGGGCGAGCAGGATGTGCTCGGTGCCCACGTAGTGGTGGTCGAGGCGCAGGGCCTCGCGGAAGGTCAGCTCCAGGACCTTCTTGGCGGCCGAGCCGTACGGCACCAGCTCCGGCACCTCCTCGGCGGGCGGCGGCAGGACCGCCGTGGCCGCCGCGCGGACCGCGTCCAGGGGCACGCCCTGCGCGGCGATCGCCTTGGCGGCGAAGCCCTCGCGCTCCGTGATCAGGCCGAGGACCAGGTGCTCCGGCAGGCCCTCCGCGGCGCCCGCGGCCACGGCGGCGTGGTGCGCGGCCATCACGGCCTCCCGCGCGCGCGGGGTGTAGCGGTTGAAGCCCTGATTCGCGTCGGCTCCTGCGGAGTCCTTGGGGACGAAGCGCTTCTGCGCCGCCTGGCGGGTGACGCCCATGCGCCGCCCGATGTCGGTCCAGGAGGCGCCCGAGCGCCGGGCCTGGTCCACGAAGTGGCCGATGAGGTGGTCGGCCACCTCGCCGAGGTGCTCGCCCGCGATGACGGCGTCCTGGAGCTGCTCCAGGGGCTCGGCGTGCGCCTTCTTGATCGCGTCGATGAGGTCGTCGAGACGGATGGATGACGTGGTGCTGGGGTTCGTCGTCATGTGTCAACCGTAGGTTGACAGTGAGCGGGTCGTCAACCAGGGGTTGACAGTTGGCCGGTCCCGGCGCGTGGGACCATCGACGGGTGAGTGGGATGCCTGCCGTCGACCGTGCCTTCGGGGCCGCGTTGTACGACGACGCCGACGAGGCCCTCGACACCGGAGCCTCGGTGCTCGCCGCCGATCCGGCCTCCGACGCGGAACTGGCCCGGCGCGGCCGGGAGTTCGTGGCCGGGGCCTGGCGGAGGGGCTGGCAGCCGGCCGACCTCGCGCGGTTCACGCGGCGCGAGCTGGACGACGTCCACGTCCGGCTGGTGGCGGCGCTGATCCGGGAGCAGGCGCCGCACGACGGTCCGCGCGGGCCCCGCTGGACCGCGCAGATCGACGCCCTGCCCGCCGCGCCGCCGCCCCGCGCCGACCGGTTCTCGCACGCCACCGCCGTGCTGGAGCTGTACCGGCTGCTGCTGCGCCTGCCCGCGCTGGAGCCCCTGGAGCGGCCCGCGTTCCCGGACCGGGGCAGGCCGCGGGAGCTCCGGCCCGAGTCGCGCGCCCTCGGCCGCATCCGCGCGCTGCTCGCCAAGGCGGAGGCGACCGGGTACCCGGAGGAGGCGGAGGCGCTGAGCGCCAAGGCCCAGGAGCTGATGGCCCGGCACAGCGTCGACGAGGCGCTGCTGGCGGCCGGGGTGCCCTCGCCCGAGGCGCCCGGCGCCTGCCGGATCGGCGTCGAGGCGCCGTACGAGGAGGCCAAGGCGGTCCTGCTGGACGCGGTGGCCGGGGCCAACCACTGCCGGGCGGTGTGGAACGAGGCGCTCGGCTTCTCCACCGTCGTCGGCTTCGAGGCCGACCTGGAGGTGGTCGAACTCCTCCACACCTCGCTGCTGGTGCAGGCCGAGACGGCCATGACCGCGGCGGAGGCCGCCCAGCGGCGCGGCGGACGCAAGCGGACCAAGACCTTCCGGCAGTCCTTCCTCGCGGCCTACGCCCATCGCGCGGGCGTCCGTCTGCGGGCCGTCGCCGAGCGGACCACCGCCGGGCGGGGCGCGGACGGGGACGGGGACCTGCTCCCGGTCCTCGCCTCCCGCGCGGTCGCGGTGGCCGACCGGACGGAGCGGCTGTTCCCCGAGACGACCACGACCCGGCTGCGCGGTGCCGCCGACGCGGACGGCTGGAACGAGGGCGCGCGCGCCGCCGACCGCGCCCGGGTCGAGCCCCGCCGCCCGCTGCCCTGATCCGGAGGGCGACGCGGCCCGATTTCCGCTGGTGCCGCCTCCGCGCGGTGATCAGGCTGGTGGCATGACGATCCCTTCCCCCACCGGCCCGGTGGACGTTCTCCTGGGCATGTACGCGGCCGAGACGGAGTACCTGGCGGCCGGAGGCCCCGGCCGGGCCCCGTTCGCCCCGCTCGCCCGCTTCTTCGCGCCGGACGCCGAGATGCACCAGGCGGAGACCCTGCCGTACGGGGGCGTCTGGCGCGGGCACGAGGGGCTGGCGCGGTTCTTCCTGGAGATGGGGCGGACCTGGGAGTCGTTCGACATGGTGGAACGGGAGTTCCTCGCCACCGGTGAGACCGTGGTGGTGCGCCTGAGGGTGCGGGCCCGTGCCCGCGCGACCGGACGGGAGCTGGACTTCCCCGTACTGCAGGCCGTCACCGTCAGGGACGGGCGGATCACCGAGGTGCGTCCCTTCTACTGGGACACGCGCGCCGTCGCCGACGCCTGCGCCCCGCCCGGGGACTGAGGCGGGGCGGGGCGCGGGGCGGGCGTGCCGCAGGCACGGCGGGGGAGGAGCGCCGCGCCCGGGCGACGGCCCGCCGGCGGGGCTCCCCCGAGGCTCCGGAAGGGCCCCCGGAGCGGCTCCCCGGAGCGGCTCCCCGGAGCGGCTCCCCGGAGGGGCGTCCGGAAGTCCCGCAACTCATCCCCCGCCCGACCCCTCCGGCACTGTCCGTGCCCCTTGCCGCCATTCGTCCCACGCGTGCATCTGCACAGCCGCATGTTCCTGAATTTCCGGGGCACAAGCGGGAACGTCCTCTCGTGCGCGGGCGTCCATGAAGGCAGAAGCTTTCCGTAAAGCGAGCGCCAAAGCTGTAATCACGGGACCACCGCGCGTGCACGTGCATTTGCTCATGCATCCGCACGTGAACAGGGTTATGATCCGGATCAGTTGACCACTGCATCAATGGCCCTATCAGCCAGTGCACCACCACCGGGGAGCGACCTGTGGACCACGACGTGTACAACGTGTACAACGGCATGGCCGCCACGAAGCTGAACGACGTGGCCTGGCAGAAGAGCAGACACAGCAACTCGCAGGGCTCCTGCGTGGAGTTCGCGAGACTGCCCGACGGAGCGGTGGCGGTGCGCAACTCCCGCTTCCCCGACGGTCCCGCGCTCGTCTACACGCGAGCCGAGATCGAGGCCATGCTCCTGGGCGTCAAGGACGGCGAGTTCGACCATCTGGTCGTGAGCTGACACGTGCGAAGTGCGGACCGGCGCGCGAGGGCGGAGCCGGTTCGCGAGGGCGGTACGGGTGCGGTGCGGTGGAAGGCCCGGCGGGAGTCGGGAAGTCCGGGAAATCCGGGAAGTTCCGGGGGAATCCGGGGCGTCCGGAGGAGCCGCGGTGAAAGCGGTACCGGCCGCGCGCCGGTGGCGCGGCCCGGGGCGCGCGTGCAACGGAGACGGGGTGCGCGGACCGTCACGTCCCCGCGCCTCCCGCGTCCCGCCGTTCCGCGGACGCGCCTCGGCCGGCCGGCATCGTCGAGGGGCTCGGCCGCAGCGCCCGGCCGAAGGGCCCGGCCGGGGGGTCGGGCCGGAGCGCGGCCCGTTGCATGAGGGGCACCCCGTCCGTGCACGGCCGTCCCGGGCCGGGGCGGCGGCCCCGTCCGCACCGGGAACGTCCTACTCCGCCGCCGGTTCCGCCCCGCCCGCCGGACGGTGCAGCCGGAACAGGGCCCAGACCACCTTCCCGCCCGGCGCCCCGGCCAGTGGCTGCCAGCCCCAGCCGTCGCTGAAGGAGTCGACGAGGAACAGGCCGCGGCCCGACTCCGCCGAGAAGTCGTCCGTCTCGCGGGCCACCGGGCTGTCGTGGCTGGGATCGCGCACCGCGCACACCAGCCGCTCCGTCCAGCGCATCAGGTGCAGCCTCACGGGACCGCCGTGGTCCTGGTGGCGGGGGGTGTCCGCGGGCAGCGCGTGCCGCAGGGCGTTGGTGACCAGTTCGGAGACGACCAGGCACACGTCGTCGAACCGCTCGCCCATGTCCCAGCCGTCGAGCGTCCCTCGGGTGAACCGCCTGGCCTCGCGCACCGCCTCGTAACGGGGCGGAAGGGCGCAGGAGGCGGTGTTGGAGACGGTCGCGGGGTCGAGTGGCGGAAGGCCCTGCCGTAACGGCGCGAGCATGGTCGATCCATTCGTCCCCATGCGAGGCACTCCCGAGAATTCGCGGTCATAGCGATGCGGCGCGGTGGTGCGGGACCATGGTTTCGGATGCGTACCGCAGATGCAAGGGCAGATGCACGTGCACGTGACCGAATTGAGCCTGCCCGTACCGCTTGTTGGTCAATTTTTCCGTCAACTTCGCACCAGCTCGGGGGCGGTGTTCACGCCACGGGGTGTACTGGACCCCCGGTGGCAGGGGTTCGCCCCTTGGCCGGAATCCGTTTCCGTAACCGGATGAGTACTGCTCGAAGTGTTTTAGTGGCAGACTTCGGCCCCTGAAGACGGCTGGGGAGGCTGGCGAACGTGAGCGCGGGAGAGCCCGGATCGGTGGTGCGGCGCATGCTGCTCGGATCACAACTCAGGCGACTGCGTGAGACCCGGGGGATCACGCGCGAGGCGGCGGGCTACTCCATCCGTGCCTCGGAATCGAAGATCAGCCGGATGGAGCTGGGCCGGGTGAGCTTCAAGACCAGGGACGTCGAGGACCTGCTGACCCTGTACGGCATCACGGACGAGCAGGAGCGCGCCTCCCTGCTCTCCCTGGCCCGGGAGGCCAATGTCGCGGGCTGGTGGCACAGTTACTCCGATGTACTGCCCAGTTGGTTCCCCACATATGTGGGACTGGAGGGCGCGGCCTCCCTCATCCGCGTCTACGAGGTGCAGTTCGTGCACGGTCTGCTCCAGACCGAGGAATACGCCCGCGCCGTCGTCCGGCGCGGTATGCGCGACGCCGGGGAGGCGGACGTGGAGCGGCGGGTGGCGCTGCGCCTGGAGCGCCAGAAACACCTCGTCGCGGAGAACGCCCCCGCCTTCCACATCGTCCTGGACGAGGCCGCGCTGCGCCGCCCCTACGGCGACCGCGGGGTCATGCGCGGGCAGCTCCAGCACCTGATCGACATGTCCGAACGCCCCAATGTGCGGCTCCAGATCATGCCGTTCGGCTTCGGCGGGCACTCCGGCGAGAGCGGCGCCTTCACCATCCTCAGCTTTCCCGAGTCCGATCTGTCCGACGTGGTCTACCTGGAGCAGCTCACCAGCGCCCTTTATCTCGACAAGCGCGAGGACGTGACGCAGTACGAGACCGCGCTGCGGGAATTGCAGCAGGACAGCCCCGACCCGGCCGGAAGCCGGGACCTTTTGCGCGGCCTCCTACAACTCTCCTGAATCGGAAGTACGATGACGCGCAGTCAGATCACCTGACCGCGGCAGCCACGGGGATTGAGGGATCACATGTCGTCGTCGTACTTCACGGAACTGGCCCAGCAGTACATCGACGGCGAATGGCGTCCGGGCACCGGCTCCTGGGACATCATCGACTTCAATCCGTACGACAACGAGAAACTCGCCTCGATCACCATAGCGACGGTCGACGAGGTCGACGCGGCCTACCGGGCCGCCGAGCGCGCCCAGCGGGCCTGGGCGGAGACCAACCCCTACACCCGCCGCACCGTGTTCGAGAAGGCGCTGCGGCTCGTGGAGGACCGCGAGGCGGAGATCACCGAGGCCATCATCGAGGAACTCGGCGGAACCCGCACCAAGGCCGCCTTCGAACTGCACCTGGCCAAGGAGTTCCTGCGCGAGGCGGTGCACCTGGCGCTGCGCCCCGAGGGGCGGATCGTGCCCTCGCCCATCGACGGCAAGGAGAACCGCGTCTACCGGGTGCCGGTCGGCGTGGTGGGCGTCATCAGCCCCTTCAACTTCCCCTTCCTGCTCTCCCTGAAGTCCGTCGCCCCCGCCCTCGCCCTGGGCAACGCCGTCGTCCTCAAGCCGCACCAGAACACCCCCGTCGTCGGCGGCACCCTGGTCGCCCGGCTCTTCGAGGACGCCGGCCTGCCCGCCGGCCTGCTCAACGTGGTGGTCACCGACATCGCGGAGATCGGCGACGCCTTCCTGGAGCACCCGGTTCCCAAGGTGATCTCCTTCACCGGCTCCGACCGGGTCGGCCGCCACGTCGCCACCGTCTGCGCGAGCCACTTCAAGCGCTCGGTCCTCGAACTCGGCGGCAACGGCGCCCTGGTGGTCCTCGACGACGCCGACGTCGACTACGCGGTCGACGCGGCCGTCTTCAGCCGGTACGTGCACCAGGGGCAGGTCTGCATGGCCGCCAACCGGGTGCTGGTCGACCGGTCCGTGGCGGAGGAGTTCACCGGGAAGTTCGCCGCCAAGGTGCGGAGCCTCCGGGCGGGCGACCCGCGCGACCCGGAGACCGTGATCGGCCCGGTGATCAACTCCTCGCAGGCCGACGCGATCACCGGCGTGGTCGAGCAGGCCCTCGCGGAGGGCGCCACCGCCCTGGTGCGCGGCACCACCACCGGCAACCTCGTCGAGCCGTCCGTCCTCACCGGCGTGCCCGCCGACTCCCCGCTGCTGCGGCAGGAGGTCTTCGGCCCGGTCGCCTTCCTCATCCCCTTCGACGGCGAGGAGGAGGCCGTCCGGCTGGTCAACGACACGCCCTACGGCCTGAGCGGCGCCGTGCACACCGCCGACGTCGAGCGGGGCGTCGCCTTCGCCAAGCGGATCGACACCGGCATGTTCCACGTGAACGACGCCACCGTCCACGACGAGCCGATCGTGCCCTTCGGCGGCGAGAAGCACTCCGGTGTCGGGCGGCTGAACGGCGAGACGATGCTGGACTCCTTCACCACCCACAAGTGGATCTCCGTCCAGCACGGCCGCAGCCGCTTCCCCTTCTGACCCGCCGGGCCCGCGAGGCCCGCCCGGCATTCCCGGCCCGCGAGGCCCTCCCGGCCCGCCGGATCCGCCGGCCCCGGCCCGTCGCACCGCCGCCCCGCCGCGGGGGCGCGAGCGGGCCGGGCCGGTCCCGGCGCAGGCCATAGTCTGGGCCCATGTCAGTGATCCGTCTCCTGGTGCTCGGCGCGGTCCGCCGCCACGGGCGGGCCCACGGCTACCAGGTCCGCAACGACCTGGAGTTCTGGGGCGCGCACGAGTGGTCCCACGCCAAGCCCGGCTCCATCTACCACGCGCTCAAGCAGATGGCCGCCCAGGGACTGCTGCGCGCGCACGAGACGGCCCCCTCGACGGCCGGCGGCCCCCCGCGCACCGAGTACGAGGTCACCGGCCGGGGCACCGAGGAGTACCTCGGCCTGCTGCGCGCCGCGCTCACCGCCCACGACCAGAAGCCCGACGTGCTCTCCGCCGCGCTCGGCCTGATGGTCGACCTGCCGCGCGAGGAGGTGCTCGCCCTGCTGGAGCGGCGCGTCCGGGCCATCGGGGAGTGGCGGGCCTCCGTCACCGAGTACTACGCGCCCGAGGAGGGCCCGGGGCAGCTCGGCCACATCGGGGAGATCATGAACTACTGGGTGTGCTCCGCCGACACCGGCGCCGAGTGGACCCGCGGCCTGATCGAGCGCCTCCGGGCCGGGGCCTACGTCTTCGAGGGGGAGGGCCGCCCCTTCCTCGGCATCCTCGGCGAGGACGAGCCCAACCCGTACGCGACGGGCGAGCCGCACCCCGGCGACACCCGCTGACCCCGCCGGGCGGACGGACCCGCCACCGCACCCGGCTGCCACCGCACCGAGGTCGCCACCGCACCGGGGCCGCCGCCCGCCGGGCCCCACCGCCCGGCGGCGCCCCTTCCCGCGGCGCCCCGTGTCAGTGGTGGAAGCCGGTGGCCGCCGCCTTGTCCCGGATCAGCGGGCCCGGCTGCGCGCGCAGCTCGGGCAGCAGCCGCCGCAGGTCCTCCACGAGCAGCTCGGCGAGGTCCGCCGAGAAGCCGTTGCGGCACACCACCCGTAGCACCGACAGGTCCTCCCGGTGCGCCGGGAAGGTGTAGGCGGGGACCAGCCAGCCGCCCTCCCGCAGCCGCCGGGCGACGTCGAAGACGTCGTACGCCGTCACCTCGTCGGTGGTGGTGAAGGCGAAGACCGGCAACTGGTCGCCGCGGGTCAGCAGCCGGAAGTCGCCGAGCGCCTCGATCCGCTCCGCCAGCCCGGTGGCGATCTCCCGCGAGGCCCCCTGCACCGCCCGGTAGCCCTCCCGGCCCAGCCGCAGGAAGGTGTAGTACTGCGCGACGACCTGGGCGCCCGGCCGGGAGAAGTTCAGGGCGAAGGTCGGCATGTCGCCGCCCAGGTAGTTGACGCGGAAGACCAGCTCCTCGGGCAGCGCGGCGGCGTCCCGCCAGAGCGCCCAGCCCACGCCCGGGTAGACCAGCCCGTACTTGTGCCCCGAGGTGTTGATCGACGCGACCCTCGGCAGCCGGAAGTCCCACACCAGGTCCTCGTCCAGGAACGGCGCCACCATGCCCCCGGACGCGGCGTCGACGTGCACCGGGATGTCCAGCCCGGTCCGCTCCTGGAGGGCGTCCAGGGCCGCGCACAGGTCCGCGACGGGCTCGTAGGAGCCGTCGAAGGTGGAGCCCATGATGCCGACCACGCCGATGGTGTTCTCGTCGCACAGGTCGGCGGCGGCCTGCGGGTCCAGGTGGAAGCGGTCGCCCTCCATGGGCACCTGCCGGGCCTCCACCTCCCAGAAGTTGCAGAACTTGTCCCAGCAGACCTGCACGTTCACGCCCATGACGAGGTTGGGCCGGGCGGAGGACGGATAGCGGTCCCCGCTGCGCAGCGCCCAGCGCCGCTTCAGCGCCATCCCGGCGAGCATGCACGCCTCGCTGGACCCGGTCGTCGAGCAGCCCACGGCGGTGTGCGGCTCGGGCGCGTGCCACAGCTCGGCGAGCATCGCCACGCAGCGCCGCTCCAGCTCGGCGGTGCGCGGGTACTCGTCCTTGTCGATCATGTTCTTGTCGCGGCACTCGTTCATCAGCACCCCGGCCTGGGGCTCCATCCAGGTGGTGACGAAGGTGGCCAGGTTCAGTCGCGCGTTGCCGTCGAGCATCAGCTCGTCGTGGACCAGCCCGTACGCCGTGGACGGCGGCAGCGGGGAGTCGGGCAGGCGGTGGGTGGGCGGGGCCCCGGTCATGCCGCCGGCCGGATTGGCCACGCCGTGGAAGGGGTTCACGCCCAGCCGGCGCCGCTCCTCGTCCCGCGACGTGTGGTGTCCGTGGTGCAGTGACATGAGTCCGACCGTAGGCGCGGACCCCGGGCCCCGCACCCGGGGTTGCACCTCACGCGGCGTGAGGGTGCAGCGTGGACGGCGTCAGGAAGGGAGCGGGAGTGGGCTACTCCGTGGGACAGGTCGCGGGCTTCGCCGGGGTGACGGTGCGCACGCTGCACCACTACGACGCCATCGGGCTGCTCGTGCCCGGCGAGCGCAGCGTCGCGGGCCACCGCCGCTACGGCGACGCGGACCTCGACCGGCTTCAGAGGATCCTGTTCTACCGGGAGCTGGGCTTCCCGCTCGACGAGGTCGCCGCCCTCCTCGACGATCCGGGCGTGGACCCGCGCGCGCACCTGCGCCGCCAGCACGCGCTGCTGACCGCCCGGATCGGAAGGCTGGAGAGGATGGCGGCGGCCGTGGAGCAGGCCATGGAGGCACACAGCATGGGGATCGATCTCACCCCCGAGGAGCGGTTCGAGGTCTTCGGGGACGCCGACCCGGAGCGGTACGAGGAGGAGGTGCGGGCGCGCTGGGGCGACACGGACGCCTACGCCGAGTCGCGGCGCCGCGCGGCCGCGTACACCAAGGAGGACTGGCAGCGCGTCCGGCGCGAGGGCGACGAGGTGGTGCGGCGGTTCGTCGCCCTGATGGAGGAAGGGGTGCCGGCGGACTCCCCGGCGGCCATGGACGCCGCCGAGGCGCACCGCCGGTGGATCTCCGGCAACCACTACGAGTGCGGGTACGAGATGCACACCTGCCTCGGCGAGATGTACGTCCAGGACGGGCGGTTCACGGCGAGCATCGACGCCGCCCGCCCGGGCCTCGCCGCCTACCAGCGCGACGCGATCCTGGCGAACGCAGTCCGCCACACCCCCTGAACGGCGGCCGTGGCCCGGCTCACTCCCGGGCCACGACCACCGCCGTCCCGTAGGCGCACACCTCGGTCCCCACGTCGGCCGCCTCGGTCACGTCGAACCGGAACGCCAGGACCGCGTTGGCGCCCCGGGCGCGCGCCTGCTCGACGAGGCGCTCCATGGCCTGGTTGCGGGTCTCGACCAGGGTCTTGGTGAGCCCGCGCAGCTCGCCGCCGACGAGGGACTTCAGCCCGGCGCCGATCTGGCTGCCCAGATGCCGGGAGCGCACGGTCAGCCCGAAGACCTCCCCGATCACCTCCCGCACCTGGTGGCCGGGTACGTCATTGGTGGTCACGACCAGGACCTCGGGCGCAGGGCCCTGTCCGCCGCCGAATTCATCGATGCCCATGGTGCACAGGGTTCCCCGGACCGGGGTGCCCCGCACCCCGGGCGGTCCGGTGGAACCCGGGAGGCCGCGGGCGCGTTGTACGTTGGGGCGACCGACCCCAGCCCGCGCACAGTGCAGGAGCCCCCTTTCCGTGACCACGCTTGCGCTCGGCCCCGAGTGGCTGAGCCCGGACTACTTGATCGAGACCTTCAGCCTGCCCGGCATTCTGCTGATCGTCTTCGCGGAGTCCGGCCTCTTCGCGTTCCTGCCCGGCGACTCGCTGCTGTTCACCGCCGGGCTCTTCGTCGCCCAGGGCGATTACATCAGCCAGCCGCTGTGGCTGGTGTGCGCCCTGATCGTGGCCGCGGCCGTGATCGGCGACCAAGTCGGCTACATGATCGGCAAGTTCTTCGGTCCGAGGCTGTTCAGCCGGCCCAACTCCAAGCTCTTCAAACAGGAGAACCTGGACAAGGCCCACGAGTTCATGGAGAAGTTCGGCCCCAAGGCCATCGTGCTGGCCCGCTTCGTGCCGATCGTGCGCACCTTCGCCCCCATCGTGGCGGGCGCCGGGCGGATGCAGTACCGCACCTTCCTCACGTACAACGTCATCGGCGGCGTCGCCTGGGGGTGCGGGGTCACCCTCGCGGGCTACTGGCTCGGGCAGATCGAGCTGATCCGCACCAACGTCGAGGCGATCCTGGTCCTGATCGTCGTCGTCTCCGTCGTCCCGATCGCGATCGAGTTCCTCCGCGAGCGCCGCAAGAAGAAGCGCGCCGCCGCCGACGGCCCCGGGGCCGCCCCGGCCGCCGCCGCCACCGCCGCCGCGGCGGCCCCCGCGCGGCCCTCGTACCCGGTCATGGACGACGCCACGACCCAGCTGCGGCCCATCGACCCGAACGAGCCCCCGCCCTACGGCCAGGGCCACGCTGCCCGGCAGCAGCCGTACGGCGGCCCGGGGCCGTACGGCGGACGGCCGCAGCCGTTCGGGGGACAGCCGCAGGGCGGCCAGGGACAGCCCCAGGGGGGCCGGCAGCCCCACCGGGACCCGCGTCAGCAGCCCTACGGGGACCCGCGGCAGCAGCCGTACGCACCGCAGTACCCGCAGGGTCAGGGCGGCCAGTACCCGCAGGGTCAGGGGCAGTACCCGCAGGGCCAGGATCAGGGCGGCCAGTACCCGCAGGGTCAGGCCCGGCCGCCGCACGGCGGGGAGCAGCAGGGCGGTCCGCAGTACCCGTACAACCAGGGGTACTGACCCCCGGACCCGGTCCGGGCGCGGGGTTCCCGGGCCGGACCGGGCGGGCGCGGGGGCCGGGGGCGGCGCCCGGCGCCGGGCGCTAGAAGCCGCGCGTCCGCTTGGCCGCGCGGCGGTTGGCGGCGCTCGTGCCACCCGGCAGGCGCAGGAACAGCCGGGAGATCTCGCCGCCCAGGTTGACCCCGATGGCGATGGCCATGGCGATGGCGACCGCCTTGGAGAGCGACACCAGCCCCCGGTCCACCTCGTTCTGGGCGATGGCCAGCAGCCCGAAGTAGGTCGCCGAACCGGGCAGCAGCGGCCCGATGGCGGCAGTCGTGTACGGCAGCGCGGAGGCGAACCGGTAGCGGGACATGAGCTGCCCGAACAGGCCGACCAGCCCGGCCGCGGCGGCTGTGGAGGCCACCGGGGAGATGCCCCCGACGTTGTGCATGGCGCCGTAGACGCACCAGGCCACGCCGCCGTTCAGGGTCACCGCCAGCACCGTGGTCCGCTCCTGCTGGAGCAGGACCGCGAAGGCCAGCGACAGCAGCATCGAGGCGCAGATCTGCACCACCGGCTCGTCGCCCGAGCCCAGCGCGGCGTCCGGATTGAGGTTGGCGCCGAGCTGGACGCCGAAGTACAGCACGATCAGCACCCCGGCGACGATGCTGACGAAGAAGTACATGACCTCCAGCAGCCGCGCCGAGGCCGTGATGTAGAAGCCGGTCAGCCCGTCCTGCACGCCCGCCACCAGGGCCCGCCCCGGCAGCAGCGCGAACAGCCCACCGGTGATCACGGCGGACGCCTTGGCGTCGACGTGGGACAGGTTGAGGGCGATCCCTATGGCGGCCGGCGGCATCGCGGCCACCGCGAACTGGTAGAACTCCGGCAGCCCGCGCCCGGCGCACAGCCAGGCCAGCCGGTCCCCGAGCATCGCGCCCACCACCGCCGCGACGAAGACCACGGCGTCACCGCCGACCAGCATCGAGGCGGCGCCCGCGAGCAGCCCGGTGGCCCCGGTCAGCACCCAGGTCGGGTACGGGTGCCGGTTGCGGCGGATCTCCGCGAGGCGCCGGTAGGCCTCCTCCAGGGAAAGGTGCGCATCGGGGTCGCTGAGGTGGTCGACGAGCTGGTAGACGGCCGCGAGCCGGGTGTAGTCGGTGCCCCGGCGGCGCACCGTGCGCGAGGCCGTCACCGGATCGTCCACCAGCGAGGGCTGGTGGGAGATCGACAGCAGGGTGAAGGTGACGTTCGGCTCGCAGCGGTCCAGCCCGTAGGAGCGGCACACGGCGAACATCGCCGCCTCCACGTCCTCGGCGCCCTCGCCGCCCGCCAGCAGCAACTCCCCGATGCGCAGCGTCAGGTCGAGCACCCTCGGCACGGCGGGCCCGGTCTCGTCGTCGTGCCGCTGCGCGGTCTCGGGCGCGGGCCGCTCGGCCACCGGCATGCGCAGCATCGCCCGCATCCGGTCCTGCCAGGGCACGTCCTGGGACACCGCGGGGATGCCGGACGCCGGGGTGAAGGCCGGCGGGGCGTTCCACGCGCTGTAGGTGCTCGGCGTGCTGAACGCCGACCCCTCCGCCTCGGCGGGCGCGTGCGGCGGCGGCTCCAGGCCGTCGGGCAGGGCGAACTCCGAGGTGGTCTCGGACTCCGTCCCGTTGTGCCGGGGTGTGTCCAGCCCCTCGGGGAGCTCGAACTCGGACGTGGCCGACGGCTCCTCCTCGGCCTGCGCCACGACCCCGGTCGGCGGCCGGAAGGCACTCCTGACCTCGTCCGGCTGCGGCTTGTGGTCCTCCGCGTCCGTCACGTGCTTGGCACTCCCCTGGTACGACACACCCTTCTGCAGCCCTCAGTATGCGTACCCCAACGCGAACGGGCCGCACGCCCCGGCGTGCGGCCCGTCACCGGGAGGAGGGGTGCTCAGTGGCCGCCCTGCTCCTTGAAGCGCTTGTAGGACCGCTCGATCTCGGTCTCGGCGTCCGTGCGGCCCACCCAGTTGGCGCCCTCGACGGACTTGCCGGGCTCCAGGTCCTTGTAGACCTCGAAGAAGTGCTGGATCTCCAGGCGGTCGAACTCCGAGACGTGGTGGATGTCACGCAGGTGCTCCACACGCGGGTCGGTCGACGGCACGCACAGCAGCTTGTCGTCGCCGCCGGCCTCGTCCGTCATCCGGAACATGCCGATCGCGCGGCAGCGGATCAGGCAGCCCGGGAACGTGGGCTCGTCCAGGATGACCAGCGCGTCCAGCGGGTCGCCGTCCTCGCCGAGGGTGTTCTCCACGAAGCCGTAGTCGGTCGGGTACGCGGTCGAGGTGAAGAGCCGGCGGTCCAGTCGAATCCGTCCCGTCTCGTGGTCCACCTCGTACTTGTTGCGCGAACCCTTCGGGATCTCGATCGTGACGTCGAACTCCACCGGACGCTCCTCCATGATCAGCACATAGTTCTGGTGGTTAAGTGTCCCTCACGCACGTGTGTGATCGCGAAAGGGGCTGGTCGTCGTGCCGGAGCTGAGACCTTGGCGGGCCGCGCGACCGCACGTGGCACGGGCCGCGGCCGCCGTACGGCCGCGTCTCGCACGCGCCGCGCGGGCCGCCGCACCGCGGGTCACACGGTTGGCGCGGGCCACGATCCCGCGGCTCACACGGGTCACGAAGCCCAAGACCTGGCAGTACACCGCCGGGGCCGCCACCGCCGGTCTGGCGCTGGCCGCCGGGGTGGTCGCCGCCGCGGGCCCCTGGGACTCCACGGGTCAGCGTACGGCCGAGCGGGACCGGGCAGTCGCCGCGGGTCCCACGGGTGGCGCAGATCACGGTCGCGGAGCCGATGGTTCCGACGTCGCCCCCGGGGCGCCCCGCCCGGCGCCCAGCGCCGGGGCCGTCCTGACCGCCCTGGGCGGACCCGGCGGTTCGGCGGGCGGGGTGAAGGCCCCGCCGGGCACCGGGGCCCTCGCCGGCGCCCTCCGCCCGCTGCTGGAGGACCCGGCGCTCGGCCGCCCCCGGGGCGCCTCGGTCGTCGACCTCACCACCGGCGCGCGCCTCTACGGCACCGGCGCCACCGCCTCCCTGACGCCCGCCTCCACCACCAAGATCGCCACCGCGGTGGCCGCCCTCACCGCTCTCGGGCCCGACCACCGGCTCACCACCCGCGCCGTCCTGGAGCCGGGCACCGCGAAGCTCGTCCTGGTCGGCGGCGGCGACCCCACCCTCACCGCGCGCGAGCGCGCCGCCGGATCGGCCAGCCTGCGCGTGCTCGCGCGCGAGACCGCCGAGGCCCTCCGGAAGAGGGGCACGCGCGAGGTGAGCCTCTCCTACGACACCACCCTGTACGCCGGTTCCGCCGCCCACCCGATCGGCGTCAACGAGAACCTCGCGCCCGTCACCGCCCTCATGGCGGACGAGGCCCGCACCGACGACTCCGGCAGCGGCCCCGCCCCGCGCGCGCAGGACCCCGCGGCCGACGCCGCCCGCGCCTTCGCGGACCTGCTGCGCGGCCACGGCATCACCGCCACGGCCCCGCGCGGCGCCAAGGCCACCGGGCGGGCCGAGGAACTGGCCGCCGTCTCCTCGCCCCCGCTGTCCGCCCTGGTCGAGCGGATGCTCACCACCAGCGACAACGACCTGGCCGAGGCCCTGGCCCGGCACACCGCCCTCGCGAGCGGCGAGCGCGCCGACTTCGCCGGGGGCGCCGCCGCGATCACCGCCCGCCTGCGGGAGCTCGGCCTGCCCCTGCGCGGCGCCCGGTTCCACGACGGCAGCGGCCTGGACCGGGCCGACAGGCTCACCGCCGACCTGCTCACCGACCTGCTCGCCGAGTCCGCCGACCCGGCCCGCCCCGGGCTCCGCCCGGTCCTCACCGGGCTGCCCGTCGCCGGGTTCACCGGCACCCTCTCCGGCCGCTACGCGGAGGGCGCCGCCGGGCTGGTCCGCGCCAAGACCGGCACCCTGACCGGTGTCAACTCCCTGGCGGGCACGGTGGCCACGGCCGACGGGCGGGTCCTGGGCTTCGCCTTCCTGACCCAGGACGCGCCGGACCCCGGGGCCGCCCAGGCGGCCCTGGACAGGGCGGCCACCGCGCTGACGGGCTGCGCCTGCGGCTGAGCGGGGGCGGGCGCCGGGGCCGGGCCCGGCACGGGATCCGGGCCGCGGTCCGGGGCACCGCCGCCCGTCCGGCCCCGGGGCCTACCCCGCCGGGTGCCGGGACCGGGGCGGGAAGCCCCACCGTCACCCGGCCGGGCGAGCGCGCGGCACGGCGGGCGGACGCGCCTCCGCCTCCGCACTCCGGCGGACGGAGCGGAGCCGGCGCGGACGGGCCGGGGCGCGCGCCGGAACCCCGCACCCGCGTACGCCGGGACCGGCACCGCCGCCCGGCGGACGGCGCCGGGTGCGCGAGGGCCCGCCGCACCGGTCGCCCAAGCGGTCCGGGCCCCGGAAAACTCACCCCGTCGGGGCGAGGGGCACTCAAGTACCGTTGACCCATGACGAGCATCGGCGCATCTTCCGGCATGGTCGACTGGAACCTCGCGGTGGCGACCGCGACCCGGCTCGTACGACCGGGACCCGAGGTCAGCCGCGACGAGGCGCGGGCCGTCGTCGCGGAACTCCGCCGCCACGCCAGGGCCTCCGAGGAGCACGTCCGGGGCTTCACGGGACTGGCGACCGACGCGCTGCACGACACCCCCGTGCTCGTCGTCGACCGGCCCGGCTGGATCCGGGCCAATGTCGCGGGCTTCCGGGAGCTCCTCAAGCCGCTGCTCGGCCGGATGGAGGAGCGCCGGGGCACCACCCCCGGCGGCGCGGTCCTCGGCGCCGTCGGCGGCAAGGTCACCGGCGTCGAGGTGGGCATGCTGCTCTCCTTCCTCTCCTCCCGCGTCCTCGGCCAGTACGAGACCTTCGCCCCCGCCTCCCGCGAGCTGCCCGCCGGTTCGCCCGGCGGCGGGCGGCTGCTGCTCGTCGCGCCGAACATCGTGCACGTGGAGCGCGAACTCGACGTCGAGCCGCACGACTTCCGGCTGTGGGTGTGCCTGCACGAGGAGACGCACCGCACCCAGTTCACCGCCGTGCCCTGGCTCCGCGACCATCTGGAGGGCGAGATCCAGTCGTTCCTCGAGCAGACCGACGTCGATCCGACGACCGTGCTGGAGCGGCTCCGCGAGGCCGCCCAGTCGCTGGCCGGCGGACGGCCCGAGGGCGAGGCGGAGGACGGCGGACGGTCCCTGGTGGAACTGGTGCAGACCCCCGCGCAGCGGGAGATCCTTGCCCGCCTCACCGCCGTGATGTCCCTCCTGGAGGGCCACGCCGACTTTGTGATGGACGGCGTCGGCCCGGCCGTCGTCCCGACGGTGGGCGAGATCCGCGAGAAGTTCCAGCAGCGCCGCGCGAAGGGCGCCTCCCGCCTCGACCTGGCCCTGCGGCGGCTGCTCGGGCTGGACGCCAAGCTCCGCCAGTACCGGGACGGCGAACGCTTCGTGCGGGCCGTCGTCGAGCAGTGCGGCATGGACGGCTTCAACCGGGTGTGGACCTCGCCCAACACCCTCCCCACCAAGGCGGAGATCGCCAAACCGGCGGACTGGATCGCGCGGGTGCACCGCAGGCCGGAGGCGTGAAACGGCCCGGAAGGTCGTGAAAGCCGGGGCGGGTGGCGAACGCGATCCGGCCTGCGGCAGGCGAACGCCCCTCCAATCACCCGTCCGAGGGACCCTGTGCCCACGGCAGGCGTGCGATGCTCGGGGAACGGCCCGCTTCTGTCACCATCTACACACTCTGCGTGACCGGACTCGGGCTCACCCCCCGAAACTTCATGAAGGGCACCGGACATGGGTCCCCATCCTGCGGTCGCGGCGATACGCCTGGCGGTGCGCCGCGTCCTCCACGACATCCTCTCCGAACCGACCACCGCGGCCGGCGTCCCCGCCGCGGCCACCGCCGGGCGCGCCCCCGGCCCCGGGCCCGCGCCGCTCGTGCTCGTCGCCTGCTCGGGCGGCGCCGACTCCATGGCGCTCGCCTCCGCCCTCGCCTTCGAAGCCCCCCGTCTGGGCGTCCGCGCCGGGGGCATCACCGTCGACCACGGCCTCCAGAGCGGCTCCGACCTGCGGGCGGAGGAGGTCGTCCTGCGATTGCGCCAACTGGGCCTGGATCCCGTCGAGGCCGCCGCCGTCACCGTCGGCCGCGCGGGCGGGCCCGAGGCCGCCGCCCGCGACGCCCGCTACGCCGCGCTGGACGCCGCCGCCGCCCGGCACCGGGCCGCCGCCGTCCTCCTCGGCCACACCCGCGACGACCAGGCCGAGACGGTGCTGCTCGGCCTCGCCCGCGGCTCCGGCATCCGCTCCCTGTCGGGCATGGCCGCGGTCTCGGGGGCCGACGGCCGTTACCGGCGCCCGTTCCTCCAGGTCGACCGGCAGACCGCCCGCAAGGCCTGCATGGCCCAGTCCCTCCCGGTCTGGGACGACCCCCACAACACCGATCCCGCCTACACCCGCTCCCGGCTGCGCCACGAGGGGCTGCCCGCCCTGGAGAAGGCGCTCGGCAAGGGCGTCGTCGAGGCCCTCGCCCGTACGGCCCAGCTCTCCCGGGACGACGCCGACGCCCTGGACACCTGGGCCCGCCAGGCCGAGCCCGGCGTCCGCGACGCGTCGGGGCTGCTGGAGTGCGCCAAGCTCTACGCGCTGCCGCCCGCCGTGCGCCGCCGCATCCTGCGCCGCGCGGCCATCGACGCCGGTGCCCCGGCCGGCGCGCTCTTCGCCCGTCACATCGAGGAAGTCGACCGGCTGATCACCGGCTGGCGCGGCCAGGGGGCCATCAACCTCCCCGGCAAGGTCGTGGCCCGCCGCCAGGGTGGCAGACTGGTGATTCGGCAAGGCTGAATCCGGAGCCCGCCCACCGGCCCGCACCAGGGGCCGCCGGGGCGGACCGGTCTGGCCGGTGGGACGACCGAAAGTGATGCGGTGGACGCGAACGACATGGGTGCCGACCTCGAAAAGGTGCTCATCACCAAGGAAGAGATCGACGCGAAGCTGGCCGAACTGGCCGGGAAGATCGACGCGGAGTACGCGGGCAAGGACCTCCTCATCGTCGGCGTCCTCAAGGGCGCGGTGATGGTCATGGCCGACCTCGCCCGGACCCTGTCCACCCCCGTCACCATGGACTGGATGGCCGTGTCCTCGTACGGCGCGGGCACCCAGTCCTCCGGTGTGGTGCGGATCCTCAAGGACCTCGACACCGACATCAAGGGCAAGCACGTCCTGATCGTCGAGGACATCATCGACTCGGGACTGACCCTGTCCTGGCTGATCTCCAACCTCGGCTCGCGCGAGCCCGCCTCCCTGGAGGTGTGCACCCTGCTGCGCAAGCCGGACGCCGCGAAGGTCGCCCTCGACGTACGGTGGGTGGGCTTCGACATCCCCAACGAGTTCGTCGTCGGGTACGGCCTCGACTACGCGGAGAAATACCGCAACCTGCCGTTCGTCGGGACGCTCGCGCCCCACGTCTACGGAGGCTGACGCCCGGGGGGTCCGCCCGGCGCGGATTCCGCCGGGCGACCGGGAACCCCGACGGCACTCGCGCCGTTGGAGGATGCAGACGGAAACGGCTGCCGTCCGTGCGACTTCGGGCCGCCGGGCTGGGGTACCGTCAGAAGAACTGTCTTATCAAACTCACTGTGGCAGGAGGGACGGGGCGGCACCGCTCCGTGTGGATGGACGTGAAGCGATACTTCCGTGGGCCGGTCATGTGGATCGTGCTGGCCGTCCTTGCCGTGGTCGTGTTGATGCAGGTCGTCGGCTCGTCCGGCGGCTACAAGACGGTGGACACCGGCCAGGTCGTCCAGGCGATCAACGACAACAAGGTCCAGTCGGCCAAGCTGACCACCGGTGACGAGCAGACCATCAAGGTCGAGCTCAAGAGCGGCGAGAAGGTCAAGGGCAGCTCGAAGATCCAGGCGAGCTACATCGGCGACCAGGGCGTGACCATCGCCAGCACGCTGCAGAACAAGTTCCAGGACAAGCAGATCCCCGACGGCTACACCGTGTCGCCGTCCAAGCAGAACCCGTTCGTCGGCCTTCTGCTCTCCCTGCTGCCGTTCGTCCTGATCATCGTCGTCTTCCTGTTCCTGATGAATCAGATGCAGGGCGGCGGCTCCCGGGTCATGAACTTCGGCAAGTCCAAGGCCAAGCTCATCACCAAGGACACCCCCAAGACGACCTTCGCGGACGTCGCCGGGTCCGAGGAGGCCGTCGAGGAGCTCCACGAGATCAAGGAGTTCCTCCAGGAACCGGCCAAGTTCCAGGCCGTCGGCGCCAAGATCCCCAAGGGCGTGCTGCTGTACGGCCCGCCCGGAACGGGCAAGACCCTCCTCGCGCGCGCCGTCGCCGGCGAGGCGGGCGTGCCGTTCTACTCGATCTCCGGTTCCGACTTCGTCGAGATGTTCGTCGGCGTCGGCGCCTCCCGTGTCCGCGACCTGTTCGAGCAGGCCAAGGCCAACGCCCCGGCGATCGTCTTCGTCGACGAGATCGACGCGGTCGGCCGCCACCGCGGCGCCGGCCTCGGCGGCGGTCACGACGAGCGCGAGCAGACCCTGAACCAGCTCCTGGTCGAGATGGACGGCTTCGACGTCAAGGGCGGCGTGATCCTCATCGCCGCGACCAACCGGCCCGACATCCTGGACCCGGCGCTGCTGCGCCCCGGCCGCTTCGACCGGCAGATCGCCGTGGACCGCCCCGACATGCAGGGCCGTCTGGAGATCCTCAAGGTCCACCAGAAGGGCAAGCCGGTCGCCAAGGACGTGGACCTCGCGGCCGTCGCCCGGCGCACGCCCGGCATGACCGGCGCCGACCTGGCCAACGTGCTGAACGAGGCCGCCCTGCTGACGGCCCGCAGCGACCAGAAGCTGATCGACAACCACATGCTCGACGAGGCGATCGACCGCGTCGTGGCCGGACCGCAGAAGCGGACCCGGATCATGTCGGACAAGGAGAAGAAGATCACCGCGTACCACGAGGGCGGACACGCCCTGGTCGCGGCGGCCTCCCCCAACTCCGACCCCGTCCACAAGATCACCATCCTGTCCCGGGGCCGCGCCCTCGGGTACACGATGGTCCTCCCGGACGAGGACAAGTACTCGACCACGCGCAACGAGATGCTCGACCAGCTCGCCTACATGCTGGGCGGCCGGGCGGCCGAGGAACTGGTCTTCCACGACCCGACCACCGGTGCCGCCAACGACATCGAGAAGGCCACCGGTGTGGCCCGCGCCATGGTCACGCAGTACGGCATGACCGAGCGCCTCGGCGCGATCAAGTTCGGCGGGGACAACACCGAGCCGTTCCTGGGCCGTGAGATGACTCACCAGCGCGACTACTCGGAAGAGGTCGCCGCGCTGGTGGACGAAGAGGTCAAGAAGCTGATCGAGACGGCGCACAACGAGGCCTGGGAGATCCTGGTCGAGAACCGCGACGTCCTCGACAACCTCGTCCTCGCGCTGCTGGAGAAGGAGACGCTCGGCAAGGAGGAGATCGCCGAGGTCTTCGCCACGATCGTCAAGCGCCCGCCCCGGCCCGCCTGGACCGGTTCCTCCCGCCGCACCCCCTCGACCCGTCCGCCGGTGCTCTCCCCCAAGGAGCTGGCCCTGACGAACGGTGCGAACGGGGCGACGCCCGCGGTCTCCACCGTCAAGGGCGCGGTCACCGAGACCGCCCCGGCGCCGGAGGGGGCTCCCGAGGAGCGTCCCGAGGACTGACGGTTCCCGGCCCTCGCGGCCGGGCCCGGAATGTGAGCCGCGCTCCCCAGGCTCTAGCCTGGGGAGCGCGGCTTTTCGCGCGCAGCAGGCGAGACGGACAGGAACGAGGCACCACATGACCGACCCCGTGACGCTGGACGGCCAGGGCCCGATCGGCGACTTCGACGAGAAGCGGGCCGAGAACGCCGTACGCGAGCTGCTCATCGCGATCGGGGAGGACCCGGACCGCGAAGGGCTGCGGGAGACCCCGGCGCGGGTGGCACGGGCCTACCAGGAGATATTCGCCGGGCTGCGGCAGCAGCCCGAGGACGTGCTGACGACCACCTTCGACCTCGGTCACGACGAGATGGTCCTGGTCAAGGACATCGAGGTGTTCAGCACCTGCGAGCACCACCTCGTGCCGTTCCGCGGCGTGGCCCACGTCGGCTACATCCCGTCCGCCAGCGGCAAGATCACCGGTCTGTCCAAGCTGGCCCGGCTCGTCGACGTCTACGCCCGCCGCCCCCAGGTGCAGGAACGTCTCACTACGCAGATCGCGGACTCCCTGATGGAGATCCTGGAGCCGCGCGGTGTGATCGTCGTGGTGGAGTGCGAGCACATGTGCATGTCCATGCGCGGCATCCGCAAGCCCGGCGCCAAGACGCTCACCTCGGCGGTGCGGGGGCAGCTGCGGGACAGCGCCACGCGCAACGAGGCGATGAGCCTGATCATGGCGCGGTAGGTGCCCGTGGGGGCGGGACGGGGCAGGGCGGGCGCCGGGTCCCGGGGCCCCGGACGCCGTCCTGGGTGGTCCCGGCCGTGACCGGGGGCTCCCCGGAACCGGGTGCGCCGGTGTGACGGGCGCGCCGGTGAACGGGACCTCGTGGTCCGGGGAGGTGTCCCCGGGGGCGGTTGAGGGGGCGATGCCGGCGCCGGGTGCCGTGGATGTCCGGGGCTCCTGGGCCCCGGCGGGCGGCTCAGGCGGCCGACGCCGCGCCCGGGGGGTGCTCGTCGTCCTCGGGGAGCCGGCAGACCCGCTCCAGGAAGATGGCGGCCGCTATCACGCCGATGCCCGCGAGTGTCGACGCGCCCGCGTACACCGCCTGGTCGCGGCGGGCGGGGATGTCCAGGTACTCCAGCAGGAAGACGGCCACCCCGCCGTACAGCCCCGCGACGAGGGCGGCCACCAGGGCGCTCGCCTGGCCGAACACCACCGCGCGGGCGGCCATCAGGGGATCGACGCCCTTGGCGCCGGGGACCCGGTCCCGCTGCGCCTTCAGCCGCGCGCGCAGCGAGACCGCCGTGGCCAGCAGCACCACGGCGATCAGCGCCAGCACGATCGGGGCCGCCAGGGGGACGCCGGGCAGGGTCCCCACCGAGTTCCACAGCCGGGCGGTGGCCCAGGACAGGACCCCCGCGACGGCGAACACACCGGCCAGCGTCCTGACGCGCAACTCTTTCACGGTGTCCCTTCGTCCCCCGGCGCCCCTGGCGGGCCCTGCCGTTCTGACCTTAACGACTACTCGGGCAGCCGGAGTTCCAGGTCGGACCGGACCGCGACGCCCTCCCGGGTGACGCCCGCCAGCAGTTCGGCGACCGGGCCCCGGCCGGGCAGCAGCGCCGCCGGGTCCACGTCGTGCCACGGGGCGAGGACGAAGGCCCGCTCGTGGGCGCGCGGGTGCGGCAGGGTGAGCCGCGGGTCGTCCGAGACCACGTCGGCGTAGGCGACGATGTCCACGTCCAGGGTGCGCGGGCCCCAGCGCTCGTCCCGGACCCGGTGGAACGCCTCCTCGACCGCCTGCGCCCGCTCCAGCAGCGACGACGGGGGCAGCGTCGTCCTCAGCACCACGACCGCGTTGAAGTACGACGGCTGGCTGCCGGGCTCCACGCCCCACGGCTCCGTCTCGTACACCGGCGACACGCCCTTGACCCGCACCCCGGGGGTGTCCTCCAGGGCGTCGATGGCCCCCTGCAGGGTCTCCAGGCGGTTGCCGAGGTTGGCGCCCAGCGAGATCACCGCGCGCTTCGGGTTGGACAGCGTCGAGTCGGCGGCGTCGACCTGCTCGACGACGGCGGCGGGCACCGGCTGCACGGTGGGGTCGCCGGGACCCCGCTCCAATGGGGTGCTCATACGCGGCTCCGGATGATGGTGACGGTCACGTCGTCGAAGGGGACGGTGATCGGCGCGTCCGGCTTGTGGACGCAGACCTCGACCTCCTCTACCCCCTCGTGCGCCAGGCAGACCTGCGCGATGCGCTCGGCCAGCGTCTCGACGAGGTTGACGGGCTCGCCCTCGACGACGGCCACGACCTCCTCGGCGACGATGCCGTAGTGCACGGTCTTCGCCAGGTCGTCGTCGGCGGCGGCCGGGCGGGTGTCCAGGCCCAGGACGATGTCGACGAGGAAGGTCTGGCCGTCCTCGCGTTCCTTGGGGAACACCCCGTGGTGCCCGCGGGCCTTCAGGCCGCGCAGCGCGACACGATCCACGCGAATCACTCCTGCAGTCGTCGGTCTCGGACGGTCCGTGCCGCGTGCGGGCGGCGTGCCGGTCCGGGGTCGAATCTACCCGCGTGGTCCGGCGGGGCGGGGGTGCGGGGGTGCGGGGCGCGGGGGCGGGGGGTGGTTTCGGCCGGGGCGGGCGGCGCTCCCGGCGGGGGCGGTGCGCGGTGGTGCGGGTGTGATCGGGACCGGGCGGCCGGGCTGGTGCGGCCGAGGGGTCCGGGGTGTGGTGCGGGGCGAGGTGGCCGGGGTGGTGCGGGTGTGCCCGGGCGAGGTGGCCGGGGTGGTGCGGGTGTGCCCGGGTGGGGCGGCCGGGGTGGTGCGGGTGTGCCCGGGTGGGGCGGCCGGGGTGCGGGTGTGATCGGGGCGGGGCGGTGGGCGCGCCCCGGGCCCGGTGTCAGAGCTCCTCGGCGTCCTCGGCGTCCTCGGCCGACTCCGCCAGGACCGGGGAGGCGTGGTGCGACCACAGCTTCCACCCGGCGGGCGTGCGGCGGAACACATTGGTCGCCACCACCAGCTGGCCCACCAGCGGGCCCAGCTCCTCGCCGCCCTGCGGCGCCGGACCGCCGCTGAGGATGTTCTCCGCGCAGCTCACCAGCGCGGTGTCGCCGGTCACCGAGACGTGCACGTCCGTGAGGAAGAACTGGATGTAGTCCGTGTTCGCGATGATCAGCGCGTACGACCGCAGCACCGCGCCGCGGCCGGTGAGCGCGGGCCAGCCGGGGTGCACGCAGGAGATCACCCCGGCCTCCGCGGGATCGTGGTAGCTCTCGTCGACCCCCAGGTCGGCCGGGGACAGCCAGAGGTCGGAGATCCGCTCGAAGTCGCCCTGCTCCAGCGCGTCGTAGAACGCCGCGTTGGCGGCCTCGACCTGCTCCACATCGAGGTGGGGAGTGCTCACCGGGCTCCCTCGACGGCGCGGGCGACGCGCACGGCGTCCGCGGTGGCGCTCACGGCGTGGACGCGCACCGCCCACGCCCCGGCCTGCGCCGCGAGCGCCGATACGGCGGCGGTGGCGGCGTCGCGCTCCCGCGCGGGGGGCGGGGCGGACTCCGGGCCGGCCAGGACGCGGCCCAGGAAGCGCTTGCGGGACGCGGCGACGAGGAGGGGCTGGCCGAGGGCCAGCAGCCGGTCCAGGTGGGCCAGGAGCACGAGGTCGTGCTCGGCGTCCTTGGAGAAGCCGAGGCCCGGGTCGACGATCACGCGGTCCGCCGCGACGCCCGCCGCGAGCACCGCCTCCACGCGGGCGCGCAGCTCGTCGTGGACCTCGGTGACGACGTCGGCGTACGTGCCGCGGACGTTGCCGGGGGAGAGGAGGCCGCGCCAGTGCATGACGACGAAGGGGGCGCCGGCGTCCGCGACGGCCGGGAGCATGCGGGGGTCGGCGAGGCCGCCGCTGACGTCGTTGACCAGGGTCGCGCCGGCGTCCAGGGCCTTCGTGGCCACGGAGGCGCGCATCGTGTCCACGGAGACCGTGACGCCCTCGGAGGCCAGGCCGCGCACGACGGGGACGACGCGGCGCAGCTCCTCGTCCTCGTCGACACGGGTGGCGCCGGGGCGGGTGGACTCGCCTCCGACGTCGACGAGGTCGGCGCCCTGGGCGACCAGGTCGAGGCCGTGCTTGATCGCGGCCGTCGTGTCGAAGAAGCGGCCGCCGTCGGAGAAGGAGTCGGGGGTGACGTTGACGACCCCCATGACCGCGCAGCGGTCCCATGCGGTGAGTCCTGCCGGGTGGCGGCGGCCGGTCTGCTTGCTCATGTGTTCAGCGTATGCCCCGACGAGCGGCCCGCCCGCGTCGGGCCGCACCGCGGGGGCCTGCCCGCGGCCGGGGGACCGGGGGGAGCGCCGGGGGACCGGGGGGAGCGGGGGAGTCCGCTCGCGGCGGGCCGTGGGCGGCGTGTGCGGGAGTGGGCGGGTGCCGTGGTGGTCGTGCGGGTTCGGTGGTGCGGGTGCCTGCGGCGGCCTCTTTCGCTGTGTGGGGGTGCGCGTAGCGCCTCCTGGTGCGGTGTGGGTCGGGGCCGGGGCGGGGGTGGTCGTCCTCGGAACGGCGCGGAATGGGGTGGGGAGGGGGCGCACTCTGTTGACGCGCCAACCTCTGCGGGCGACCACCCCCGCCCCGTCCCCTTCCCGCCGTACGCGACTGCGGGGCCACGCCCGCTCTTCCGGGCCGGATTCCGCCGTGTGCGGGTGCGGGTGCGGGGCCGCTTCGCGTCTCCGTCTCTCGCGGTGCGTGACTGCGGGGGCACGCCCGCTCTTCCGGGCCGGATTCCGCCGTGTGCGGGTGTGGGGCCGCGCCCGCTTCGCGTCTCCATCTCTCGCGGTGCGTGACTGCGGGGGCACGCCCGCTCTTCCCTGCCGGATTCCGCCGTGTGCGGGTGCGGGGCCGCGCCCGCTTCGCGTCTCCGTCTCTCGCGGTGCGTGACTGCGGGCCTCCGCCCACCCCTCCCTTCCGCCTCCCGCCGTGCGCGGGTGCGGGGCTCATCTGCGTCTCCGGCTCCCGTTGTGTGCGGGTGCGGGCAGCTTGGACGTGGTCCGCTCCCGCGTGCGCCCCTGGGGGGGGGCGTCACTGCCATGCGTGTGGGCCGCTTGTGGCGTTGCCGGGGGTGCCGTCGCTCCTCGGTTGTGGGGGTGGGGCGGTCAGGCCGTGGTGGGCTTCGGGTCCTGGTGGGGGCACGGGGGGCGGGGGGTGGCCCGGCGGCGGAGGACGCGGGGGCGGGGGAGGGTGACGAAGCCCTCCGCCTGCATCGCGGCGAGGCCGAGGCGCGGGAGATCGGCCGAGGCGCGGTAGACCACGAAGCGCGGCTCCCACCGCGGCCGGAACTTCGCGTTGAACTTGTACAGGGACTCGATCTGGAACCACCGGGAGAGGAAGACCAGCAGCCCCCGCCACGCCCGCAGCACCGGGCCCGCCCCGATCTTCTCGCCGCGGGCGAGCGCCGCGCGGAACATCGCGAAGTTCAGGGAGACCCGGGTGATCCCCAGCCGGGGCGCGGCCTGCAGCGCGGCGACGATCAGCAGTTCGTTCATGCCGGGGTCGGCCGACCGGTCGCGCCGCATCAGGTCCAGCGACACCCCGTCCGTGCCCCACGGCACGAAGTGCAGGATCGCCTTCAGGTCGCCGTACTCCCCGGGCGTCCCGTCGGCCCGGTGCGCCGTGGCGATCAGGCAGTCGCCGTCCGCGGGGTCGCCGATGCGGCCCAGGGCCATGGAGAAGCCGCGCTCGGTGTCCGTGCCCCGCCAGTCCTCCGCGGCCCGGCGGACGCGGTCCAGTTCGGCGTCGCCCAGGTCAGCCACGCGCCGTACCCGGGTCTCGTAACCGGCTCGTTCGATGCGCTTGACCATCTGGCGGACATTGCGCATCGCGCGGCCGGCGAGGGAGAAATCCGCGACGTCCACCACCGCCTCGTCGCCCAGCTCCAGCGCGTCGAGCCCGGTCTCGCGGGTCCACACCTCGGCGCCGGTCTCGGAGCAGCCCATGACGGCGGGCGTCCAGGAGTGGCGGCGGGCCTCGTCCATGAAGCGCTCGATCGCGCCCGGCCACGCCTCCACGTCCCCGATCGGGTCCCCGCTGGCGAGCATCACCCCGGAGACCACGCGGTACGTCACGGCCGCCTTGCCGCTGGGGGAGAAGACGACGGCCTTGTCGCGGCGGAGCGCGAAGTGGCCGAGGGAGTCCCGGCCGCCGTGCCGGGCGAGCAGGTCGCGCAGCCGCGCCTCGTCGTCCGCGGTGAGCCGGGCCGCGGGGTGTTCGGGCCGGAAGGCCAGGTAGATGGTGGTGACGGCGGTCAGCAGGCCCAGGGCGCCGAGGGAGAAGGCGACCGTCCAGGAGGTGGTGCCCCGGTAGTCCACCGGGCCCTCCGCGCCGAACAGGCCGTACAGCACGTGGCTCAGACGGTCCGCCAGGCTCGGGTCGCCCACCGTGCGCCCCGGGTGGGCGCTGACCACGACGAGGCCGAGCAGGACGGAACCGGCGCTCATGAGGACGAAGTTGGCGAGCGCCCGCCACCGGCTGCGCGGATCGGGCAGCGCCGCGAACTGGTCGCGGTGGCGCAGCAGCGGCGCGAGCAGTGCCAGCGATATCAGCACGCCCGCGAAGGAGTGCCGGTAGCCGAACTGGGCGAGGGCGCCGAGCGGCAGCAGCGCCACCGCGGCCCGCCAGGCGCGGCGCTTGCGGCGCCTGAGACCGTGGGCGAGGAGCAGCAGCAGGACGCCGGCGCTGAGCGAGAGGGCCGCGGCGAACGGGCCGAAGGAGCCCGGCAGGACCTCCGCGAGGGCGTGCATCCGGCTGTGCCGGAAGCGGGGGAAGACACCGGCCGCGATGTCCACCAGCCCCACCAGGGTGCACGCCCGGCCCGCGAGGCGGGGGACGGCCTCGGGGCGTGGCCCGCGCAGGACCCGGCTCAGGATCCCGTGCTTCGGAACCCCACCCGACATTTCCTCATCTGTCCTGACAGACATCGTACCCGTCGCTCCGCGAGAGACCTTTGGCTCCGGGCCCGTTCGGGGCTTCCGGTGGCATTGCGCCTTCTAGGACGTTGTGCGGCGGGTCGAGGTTCATTCGGCCGGTACGGAACCCGTGCGGAATCTTCCGGTCCGGACGGCTCCGGAGCGGGTCATCACAGGAAAGCGCAGGCGGACAGGGCGTATGGGTCTCACGAGCGGAGTGGTGCTGGCGCTGGCCGTGCTCAGCGGGGTGCTGCTGTTCACCGGGACGGTCTGGCTGTGGCCGAGGCTGGCCCGGCAGAGCTGGCGGACCGTCACGGCGCGGGTGGGGCTGCTGTTCGCGACCCAGGCGGCCGTCTTCGCCGCGGTCGCCCTCGTCGCCAACCAGTCCTTCGGGTTCTACGCGAGCTGGGCCGACCTGTTCGGCCGGGAGACGGGGCGGGGCGTCGTCGTCGACCACTCCTCGGGCGGTGCCCCGCCCGGCCTGCGGGTGGTCGACACCCGGCGGGTGGTCCCGGCGGGCACCGGCCGCCCGGAGTCCGGCGGGCAGGTCCAGAGGGTCGAGATCGCCGGCCGGACGACGGGCATCACGACACCCGCGTACGTGTACCTGCCGCCGGAGTACTTCCAGCCGCGCCACCGCGCCCGTACCTTCCCCGCGGCCGTGGTGCTGACCGGCTACCCGGGGACGGCCGAGGCGCTGGTCGACAGGCTGCACTATCCGCGGACGGCGCTGAACCTGGCCAGGGACGGGCGGATGCGGCCGATGATCCTGGTCATGCTGCGGCCGACGGTGGCGCCGCCGCGCGACACGGAGTGCGTGGACGTGCCGGACGGGCCCCGCACGGAGTCGTTCTTCGCCCGGGACCTGCCCGAGGCCGTGCTCGGTCACTACCGGGTGGGCCGGGGGCCGGGAAGCTGGGGCGTCGTGGGCAATTCGACCGGCGGGTACTGCGCGCTGAAACTCGCCCTGCACCATCCCGGCGTCTACGCCGCCGGGGCCGGGCTGTCGGCGTACTACGACGCCCCCGTCGACGCCACGACCGGCGACCTGTTCCACGGGGACCGCGCGCTGCGCAATCGGGCCGACCTGTGGTGGAGCCTCGAACACCTTCCGCCGCCGGACACTTCGCTGCTCGTCACCAGCAGCCGCTCCGGGGAGTCGAACTACCGGGACACCCTGGAGTTCATTGAGCGGGCGAAGCGCGCGAAGCCGACGCGGATCTCGTCGATCATCCTGGAAAGCGGCGGTCACAACTTCAATACGTGGCGCCGGGAGATCCCGCCGACCCTGGAGTGGCTCAGCGAGCGGCTGAGCCCCCGGTGAGAGGCGTGCGGGGACGGCGCGGACGGTGACCGGGGTGCCGTCCGGGGCCGTTCCCCGGCGGTGCCGAGGGGAGTGCCGCGGGCGTTTCCGGAGCGGTCCCGGAAAATGATCTTGGGGGAATTCGGCCCGGGTTCGGCCGGCCGAATGCCGGGGGGCCGTGAACGCCGGGGAGAAAAGGGCGTTTTCGCGGGGCGGGGCGCCAAGAATCCCCTACGCGCGGTAAGTTTCTGGCCATGCCACGTGGACGTCATCGCCATTCCCCGCCCCTGCACAGGATGCTTCCGCCGTCGGCGATCGCGGGCGTCTCCGTCGTGTGCGCCGTCGGCCCCTGGGTGGTCGCGGAGACGATGGTGCTGCGCGCCCTGGCCGCGGCCGCCGCGGTGACGGCGGTCGTCGGCGCCGTCGTGATGCGCCGCTGGGACGCTCAGGCGGGCAAGCGCGTCGCCGATCTCTCGCGCGCGCGGGCGAGCGACGAGTGGCGCCACGAGGAGCGGGCCGCCGAGCTGGAGTCCGACCTGGACGAGTCGCGCGAACTGCGGGCCAAGCTGGAGCGGAAGCTGCGGGCCAAGCGCGCGGAGCTGGCGAAGCTGCGCAACGAGCACGCCGCCCTGCTGCGGCGGTACGCCACCGCGGAGACCGAGCGGGCCAGCGCGCTGGAGGGCCGCCGGCTGCTGGAGATCGAGGCCACGCCCCCGGCCCGCGCGCTCCCGGCGCCCCGCACGGCCCCGGTGGCGGCGACGCCGGGCGAGCCCGTGCGGCCGACCGGGCTGGCCCCGGCCGCCGTGCCGGGGAGGCCCGCCGGTGCGGTGCGGGCCGGGGCTCCGGGGGCGTCCGCGGGAGTGGCGGAGTCCGTCGGCGCGGAGGAGCCCGACGAGGGCGGTGAGACCGTCCGGGAGATCCTGGCCGCCTTCCCGGCCGGCGGCGCCGCCCGCCTGTACGCCCTGGCCAACGAGGCGCTGAACCGGCTCGGTGTGCCGGACGGCGACGGCGACGGCGCTGTTGACGGCGACGACGAGGGCGACAGTGAGGGTGGCACCGCCACCGCCACTGTCACAGCCACCGATGGCGACGGCGCCACCGATGACGACGGTGACGACGCGGGGGTCGCGGTCGGCGCGGTGGAGGACGACGCGGAGGGCGCGGAAGAGGCCGAGGGCCCGGAGCACGCCGAAGAGGCGGAGGGCGCAAGCAGGGGTGACCGGGCGGACGACACCGACGGGGCCGAACCCGATCCCGATCCCGACGGTGGCGGCGACGGCGACGGCGACGGCGACGATGACGGCGGGGACGACGGTGACGGCGGGGGAGAGGCCGTGACGGCGGCCGAGCCCGCGCCGCAGGGTGTCGTCCGGCCGCGCGACGGCTCGGCCGACGACGGCCCCGCCGCGGCGGCCTCCGCCCGGTCGGCCGCCTCCGCGCACTTCGCGGTGGAGGCCGCGGTGGCCGTCGTCCCGGCGGCGCCCGCGCGGCGGCCCCGGGTCGAGGGCGGCTTCGACTTCTTCGGCACCCAGGGCACCCAGGGCACCGGGGCCACCGGCGAGGCCGGTGGCGGCACCCGGACCGGGGTCCCCGTCGCCGCCCGGGGCGCCGAGGCGGCCAGGGGGGCCCGGGAGGCGCTGGAGTCGGTCGAGGACGAGGACCTGGCCGACGTGATCGGCGAGGAGGCGCTCGCCCTGCACAAGGCCGAGACGCGGGCCCGGCGCGAACCGGTCGCCCGGGAGCCCCACGGCACCGACCGCGTGATCGACCTGACCGCCCACGACGAGACCGAGCAGATCGACGTCAAGGGACTGCGCAGCGCGGTCTCCTGACCCGGACCCGGGGAGCGCGCGCGGCACGGGCCCCGACAGCCGGGCCCCGACGACCGGGCCCAGCCACCATCCCGCCCCCGGCCCCCCGCTCCCGCCCGGACGTCGGTCACGTCATCCAGCGGTCCGGCTGGGCGTCCCGGCGGCCCGTGCGGGAGAGGGCGGCCTGGTGATGGAGCAGGGCCGCGGCCTCGGCGGCGTCGCGGAGGCCGGCGGTGACCGTCCCGTTGGCGCCGGTGTCGACGCGCACGTCGGCCAGGTCCAGCGCGCGCCGCACGGGCCCCTGCGTCAGGCGGACGCTCTGGACCTTGGCGTGCGGGACCAGCGACAGGGTGCGCCGGAGCAGCCCGCGCCGGGCGGCGAACACCGTGTCCGTGACGACCACCCCGTGGCCGCGCCACCACACCGGGCGGCACCAGCGGGCCCGGCCCGGCGGACGGGACAGGGCGGACAGCGGCGGCACGGCCACCCCGGGCAGGGCGCGGGCGACGACCGACTCGGCGAGCGCGCGCGGGGCGACCGGCAGCAGCAGGGAGTTGGCGGAACCGGCCACGTCCAGCTCGACCCGCACCCAGCCGGGGCGGCGCCACAGCAGCGGCTCCACGATCCGCACCGACTGCACCCGGCCCGGCGGCACCGTCTCGTGGGCCCGGTCCAGCAGCCCGTGGTCGATGCGCAGGCCGTCCGGCGACTCGGCCACCGTCCAGTCGTACTCCTTGACGTACCGCCCCACACTGCCGGCGCCCGCCGCGCCGAGCAGCGGCACGGTGAGGGCCAGCAGGGTCCACGGGCTGTGGGTGAACGTCCACAGCACGGGCAGCATCACCAGGGCGGTGCCCAGGGTGAGCCAGGTGGCGCCGGTCAGCAGCAGCGAGACGGCGAGCACCCCGGGCGGTACCCGCAGCAGTTCACGGGACGGGGCCTCGCCGACCTCGCGGGCGCTGTCGGGGGCGAAACCGGCGGCGCGGGCGAGGAGCTCGGCGCGCAGCGCGCGCGCCTCGTCCGCGCCCAGGAAGGCCAGTTCGTCCTTCGAGTCGGTGCCGACGACATCGAGCTTCAGCTTGGCGACCCCGGCGATCCGGGCCAGCAGCGGCTGGGTGACGTCGATGGCCTGGACCCGCTCCAGCCGGATGTGCGCGGTGCGCCGGAACAGCAGTCCGGTGCGGATGCGCAGCTCCGTGTCGGTCACCGCGAAATGGGTGAACCACCAGGTCAGGAAGCCGTACAGGGCGGCGGCCGGGATCAGTACGGCGAGACCGACCAGCAGGGTCGTGGTGGTCAGGTGGGTCAGGTGGCGGCGCGCCTGGTCGGGGTCGTGCACGGCCCAGCCGATGAGCACGGCGATCGGCGCCCACGCCCGGCGCAGCGGGGTGACGGGGTGCAGCCGCCGCTCGGTGACCTGGTCCACCGCCTGCGGCTCCGGTGTGCTCACAGTCCCGCCGATCGGGCCTCGCCCAGCTCGGTCAGCCGGTCGCGCAGCCGCTCCGCCTCGGCCGGGTCGAGGCCGGGGACGGTGGCGTCGCTCGCGGCGGCGGCGGTGTGCAACTGCACGCTGGCCAGCCCGAAGTGCCGCTCCACGGGCCCGGAGGTCACCTCGACGAGCTGCATCCGGCCGTACGGCACCACGGTCGTCGTCCGCCACAGCACACCGCGGCTGATCAGCAGGTCGTCGGCGCGCTCGGTGTACCGCCAGGAGCGCCAGTTGCGCTCCAGCATCACCCAGCCCCAGACCAGCAGGGCGAGCGGCAGCACGGCGAGGGCCGCCCACGGCGGGCCCAGGAGCAGCCCCGGGACCAGCCCGGCGGCGAGCGTCAGCAGGCCCAGCCACACCACCAGCAGCAGCCGCCGCATCCGCAGCAGCCCCGGCGGCAGCCCGGTCCACTCCGGGCCGGGGCCCGCCGGAGCCGTCCCGGCCGCGCCCGGTGCCGCTTCCGTGTCCGCTGCTGCCCCGGCCGCCGCGCCCGGAGCCCCGGCCGCCGTCCGGGCCTCGGCACCGGACGGAGCCGCCGCCCCGGCCGTGCCGGGTGCCGTCGCCGGTTCCGTCGCCGCGCCGCCCGTGTCGTCGTACGGGCTCCCCGTTTCCATGGGCCCAGCGTACGTAGGGGAGACTGGGACCATGACGCCCACGACGGAGACCACGGTCGGTATCGGCGGCGCCGCGGAGAGCACCGACATGGTGCTCAACATCGGCCCCCAGCACCCGTCGACGCACGGTGTGCTGCGGCTGCGGCTGGTCCTGGACGGCGAGCGCGTGGTCAGCGCGGAGCCGGTGATCGGGTACATGCACCGCGGCGCGGAGAAGCTCTTCGAGGCCCGTGACTACCGGCAGATCATCATGCTCGCCAACCGCCACGACTGGCTGTCGGCGTTCTCCAACGAGCTGGGCGTGGTCCTCGCCGTGGAGCGGATGCTCGGCATGGAGGTCCCCGTGCGCGCGGTGTGGCTGAGGACCCTGCTCGCGGAGCTGAACCGGGTCCTCAACCACCTGATGTTCCTCGGCTCCTACCCCCTGGAGCTGGGCGGCATCACCCCCGTCTTCCACGCCTTCCGGGAGCGCGAGGTCCTCCAGAACGTCATGGAGGAGGTGTCCGGCGGGCGGATGCACTACATGTTCAACCGCGTCGGCGGCCTCAAGGAGGACCTCCCGGCCGGCTGGACCGCCCGCGCGCGCTCCGCCGTCGCCTCCGTGCGCTCCCGGATGGACGTCTACGACGACCTGGTGCTCGGCAACGAGATCTTCCGCGGGCGCACGCGGGGCGTGGGCGTCCTGTCCGCGCGGGCCGTGCACTCCTACGGCGTCAGCGGGCCCATCGCGCGCGCCTCCGGCGTCGACTTCGACCTGCGCCGCGACGAGCCGTACCTCGCCTACGGCGAGCTCCAGGACACCCTGAGACCCGCGATCCGGGCCGAGGGCGACTGCCTCGCCCGCTTCGAGTGCCTCCTGGAGCAGACCCACAACGCGCTCGCCCTCGCGGACGCCTGTCTGGACCGCCTGGCCGAGCTGCCGCCCGGCCCGGTCAACCAGCGGCTGCCCAAGGTCCTGAAGGCCCCCGAGGGCCACACCTACGCCTGGACCGAGAACCCGCTCGGCATCAACGGCTACTACCTGGTCAGCAAGGGCGAGAAGACGCCGTACCGGCTGAAGCTGCGCTCGGCCTCGTTCAACAACATCCAGGCGCTGGCGGAGCTGCTGCCCGGGACGCTGGTCGCGGACATGGTGGCGATCCTCGGGTCACTGTTCTTCGTGGTCGGCGACATCGACAAGTAGCGCGGACGCGTCCGGCGGGCCGACCGGCTGGGCCAGCCAGAGGAAGCCGCCCAGTCCGTCCGGCGCGGTCAGCTCGGCGGCCTCGGAGGCGCCCGCCAGGGCGCGCACGTACGCCGCCGGGTCCCGTGAGGCCAGGGCGAGCGGGGGGCGCGCGCCGGTCACGCCCAGGGCGCGCAGGGCCTCGCGCTGGGGGATCAGCAGCGCCCCGGGGAGCCCGGGGGCCGCGGCGCAGGAGTCCAGGGCCACATGGGCGGTGATGTCGCAGGACCCGTCCGGCACCGGCGCCGTCCCGCGGCCCTCGCGGAACCCGGTCAGCGTCCCGTACGGCGGGCGCGCGCCGGCCGTGTGGGCGTAGTCGGCGGCCACGGCGAGCCCCCGCTCCAGGGTGGCGACCGCCGAGGCCCACGCCGTGTCCCGGGGCAGCCCGATCTCGGCCCGCAGGCCGGGCACCCCCGCCCCGGCCGCCGCCTCCCGCGTCCCGGCCGCCGCCTCTCCCGTCCCGGCCGCTTCCGCCCCGGTTCCGGGGGCCGTCGTGCCCGGCAGCGGCCACCAGCGCGCCAGCCACACGGCGTCGGCGCCGTCCACGGGCGCCCCGGGCCGCTCGGTGCCGTCCCCGGCGACGAGCACCCGGCGGACCACGCCCGCGCCGTCCGTCTCGACGACGTCCAGGGGGACGTTGTCCAGCCACTCGTTGGCGAACAGCAGCCCGGTGACCCCCTGCGGCGCCGCGGGCAGCCAGCGGACGCGGGGATCGAGCCCGCCGGGGCGCCGGGCGATCTCCACCGCGTACGCGGTGGTGCGGGCGGCCACGGCGGGGGGCAGCGCGGCCAGCACCCCGGCCGCCAGTTCGCCGCGCCCGGCGGCCATGTCCACGAAGGCCAGCTCCGGAGGGCGCCCCAGCGCCGCGTCCACCCGGCACAGCAGCCGCGCCACGGCCCCGGCGAACAGCGGCGACGCGTGCACGGACGTACGGAAGTGCCCGGCCGGGCCCTCGGGGCGCCGGTAGAAGCCGTCCGGCCCGTACAGGGCCTGCTCGGCGGCCTCCCGCCACCCCCGCGCCCGCGCGGGGCTCCGTGTCGCGTCCCTCACGCGCCCAGACTAGGGCCTGCCCGGGAGCGGCCGTCCGGGCCGGGCACCCGCGCGGGCGCGGTGTTCCGGGCACGCCTCCTGGCGCGGTGTCCGGCGGCGGAGCCGGGCGGGGCCCCCGGGCGCGGAGCCGGGGGCGGGGCCGGGCGGGCTGCGCGGGGAAGGCACCCGGCGGGATGCCCCGGGGCGGGCTCCCGGCGCGGGGTGCCCGGGGCCGCGCGCGGGGCGGGCGGACACGCGCCGGGCGCGGCGGGCCGAGGCCGTGGGACAAGGGGGCCTCCACCTTGGGGAGTACGCGCGGGGGGCGCGGATCGGCCCTTCGGCTGACCCCCGCGCCTGTCCCGCTTCCATACGCTGGATGGCGTGCAGCGCCTCTACGACTTCCTCCGCAGACACCCGACCGGGGTCGACTGTTTCTGGGCCCTCGTCCTGTTCGGGATGTCCGTGGTGTCCGAGGCCTCGGTGCCGGACGGGTCGGGCACCACGCGCATGGCGCTGATCGTGCCGATCCTGGTGCTGCTCTCGGTGGTGGTGGCGCTGCGCCGGAGGATGCCGGAGCGGATGCTGCTGCTGGCCGGGGCGACCGCTCTGGCGCAGCTCCTGCTGGACGTCTCCACGATGATCGGCGACTTCGCGCTGCTGGTGATCGTCTACACGGTGGCCGCGACCGGCGCCCGCTGGTCCTCCCGGGCCGCGCTCACCCTGGGCCTGGTCGCGGCGCCCGTCGCCCAGGTGCGCTGGCCCCAGGAGAGCAGCGGGATCGCCGGGAACATCGCCATAACGGTCTTCCAGGCGGTGCCCTTCGCCCTCGCCTGGGTGCTCGGCGACTCCATCCGCACCCGGCGCGCCTACTTCGCCCAGCTGGAGGAGCGCGCCGCCCGCCTGGAGAAGGAGCGCGAGGCCCAGGCCAAGGTCGCGGTCGCCGCCGAGCGCGCCCGGATCGCGCGCGAACTGCACGACGTGGTCGCGCACAACGTCTCCGTCATGGTGGTCCAGGCCGACGGCGCCGCCTATGTCCTGGACGCCGCCCCCGACCAGGCCAGGAAGGCGCTGGAGACCATCTCCTCCACCGGCCGCCAGGCCCTCGCGGAGATGCGCCGGCTGCTCGGCGTGCTGCGCACCGGCGAGCACCAGGAGGCCGGGGAGTACGTCCCGCAGCCCGACGTGCGGCAGATCGAGGACCTCGTCGAGCAGTGCCGCACCGCCGGGCTGCCCGTCGACTTCCGGGTCGAGGGCACGCCGCGCCCGCTGCCCAGCGGCGTGGAGCTGACCGCCTACCGCATCGTGCAGGAGGCGCTCACCAACACCCGCAAGCACGGCGGGCCCAACGCGGGCGCGAGCGTGCGCCTGGTCTACTTCGACGACGGCCTCGGCCTCCTCGTCGAGGACGACGGCAAGGGCGCCCCGCACGAGCTGTACGAAGAGGGCGGCGAGGACGGCCGGGGACACGGCCTGATCGGCATGCGGGAGCGCATCGGCATGGTCGGCGGCACCCTGGACGCCGGTCCCCGGCCGGGCGGCGGCTTCCGCATCAGCGCCCTCCTGCCGATCAAGCAGCACTGAACCGCCCGCCGCGCCCCCGGGCGCGGCCCGACACCTGTCACGGACCGGCACGCGGGCGGACGCCCCCGGCGCCGCCGCCGGAGAAACGGAAGAGGCCCGATGACGATCCGCGTGATGCTCGTCGACGACCAGGTGCTCCTGCGCACCGGGTTCCGGATGGTGCTCGCAGCGCAGCCGGACATGGAGGTCGTCGCGGAGGCGGGCAACGGCGTCGAGGCACTGGAGGTGCTGCGCTCGACCGCCGTGGACGTGGTCCTGATGGACGTCCGCATGCCCAAGCTCGACGGCGTGGAGACCACCAGCCGCATCCACGCCCAGGAGGACCCGCCCAAGGTGCTCATCCTGACCACCTTCGACCTGGACGAGTACGCCTTCTCGGGGCTCAAGGCGGGCGCCTCCGGCTTCATGCTCAAGGACGTGCCGCCGGGCGAGCTGCTCGCCGCGATCCGCGCCGTGCACAGCGGCGACGCCGTGGTCGCCCCGTCCACCACCCGCCGCCTCCTCGACCGGTTCGCCCCGATGCTGCCGACCGGCGCCGAGGAGCCCCGGCAGAAGGAGCTCCAGCGGCTCACCGAGCGGGAGCGCGAGGTGATGGTGCTGGTCGCCAACGGCCTGTCCAACGGGGAGATCGCCGCCCGGCTGGTGCTCTCCGAGGCGACGGTCAAGACGCACGTCGGCCGCATCCTGACCAAGCTGGGGCTGCGGGACCGGGTGCAGGTGGTCGTCCTGGCCTACGAGACCGGGCTGGTCCGGGCGGGCGGCGGCCACGCCTGACCCGCCCCCGCCCCCCCGCCCTCCGACGGCCCGCCCCCGGCGGCACGGCCTGGCACGGCACGGCCCGGGATCCGGTCACGACCGGACCCGTGCCCCGGGCGGCCGGCGCCGCTACCGTCTGCCGCATGCTCCTGTGGATCAACGGCCCCTTCGGGGGCGGCAAGACGCAGACCGCTTTCGAGATGCGGCGCCGCCTGCCCGGCAGCGTCGTCTGCGACCCCGAGCACATCGGCTTCGGCCTGCGCCGGACGCTGCCGCCGGGGCTGCGCACCGACTTCCGGGACCTGGCGGCCTGGCGGCAGGGCGTGGTGGAGGTGCTCGACCTGGCCCTGCGGGGACACGGCGGCGTGGTGCTGGTGCCCATGACGGTGACCGACGCCGGGCACTTCGAGGAGACCGTGGGGCGGCTGCGCGAACGCGGGCACGACGTCCGCCACTTCACCCTGCTGGCCGCCCGCGAGACGGTGCTGCGCAGGCTGCGCGAGCGCGGCCCCGGGCAACTGCTCGCCCACGCCGCGCGCACCGGTCCCCGCGAGAACTGGGCCGTGCGGCAGCTCGACCACTGCCTGGAGCGGCTGCGCGAGCCGGAGTTCGCCGAGCACCTGTGGACCGACCACTCGACGGTGCCGCGCACCGCCGACCGGATCGCCGCGCTGGCCGGGCTGACCCTCGCCCCGAACGGGGAGGGCCCGCTGCGGACCCGGCTCCGCCAGGCGCGGGTGGGGATGCGGCACATCCGGTTCGACTGACGGGGCGGCGCGGCCGGTCGGTGGGGCGGGCGGCGCCCCGTCCCGTCCCGTCCCGTCCCGTCCCGCCGTACGGTGCGGGGTCCCGCCGGGTGCGGGGGCGCCCCGGGCCGGGCGCGTCAGCGGAGGATGCCCTCCAGGAGGTCGCCGCCCAGCCGGGCCACCACGGTCACGTCCAGCTGGTGCAGCACGTACCGGCCCCGGCGCCGGGTGATGATCAGGCCCGCCCTCTTCAGCACCCCCAGGTGCCGGGATATCTCCGGCGCCGTCATCCGGTGCGCCTGCGCCAGCTCGCCGGTGGAGTACGCGCTGCGCGCCAGATGGCGGCAGAGCTGGAGGCGCACCGGGTGCGACAGCGCCGTCATCCGCAGCAGGAGCTGCTCCACCGAGGGCGGCGAGGACAGCTCGGGGGAGGCGACGGGATAGTGCAGCACCGGCTGCCAGGCGTACCGGTGGAGCACCATCAGGTGCGGCCAGCCCAGGCTGGTGGGCACGAGCAGCAGCCCGCCGTCCCCGGTGGCCGTGCGGCCGTCGCCCAGCTTGTCGACCGTGATCCGCTCCGCCGCCGCGTCCAGCGTCACCACCGGGGAGACCGCGGTCAGCGCCTCGGTCAGGCCCTTGCGGCGCAGCAGGTCCGTCTTGTGGCGGGCGTCCGCCGCGAGCCGGGGGCGCAGCCGGTCCCAGGTCGCGGCGAAGAACGCCGCGTCGCAGTCCTCGGCGAACCGGCGCAGCCAGCCCCGGATGCGCGGCGGGTCGGCCAGCAGCCGTTCGGTGAAGTCGAGCTGGCGCGGGCCGCGCGCGGCGGCCAGGTAGAGCGCCCGGCGGCGCGTCCCGGCGTCCGCCAGCGCGGAGGCCCCGGCCGTGCTGTACGGCAGGGCGCAGGTGAACTCCAGGGCCGTGTCCACGAACTGCTCGTCGGACAGCCGGTCGAGCAGGTCCAGCTCCTCGGCGAGGGTGGCGCCGGGCACGGAGCGCCCGCCCGGGACGCCCGCGAACGGCATGAACAGGTCGGAGAACGTCGACCGCCACAGGAACTCCGCGTCGGTCATCCGGTCGGCCAGGGACGGGTCGAGTCCCGCGGTCACCCCGGTCGCCCAGCCCTGGAGGCCCGGATGGTGCCCCGGCTCGGACAGCGCGTGCAGCGCCATGCCCAGCTCGGCCAGGGGCGAGGGCACGATGGCCACCCGCTCCGGCCGAAGGCCGACGATGTCGATGCTCACGCTCATGTCGTTCATGGTGCACCCCGCCGCGGACGACGCGGTTCCGGCCCCCGCGGCGCCCGGAGCACGCCGCGCCGCCCGGGGCCCCGGCCGTGCCCGGGGCACCGACGGCCTCCGGGGCTTCCCGGTCTCCCGGGGCACCGCTTCCGGCCGGACCGGGGCCGGTGCCGCCCGGGACGCCGGACCTGGCCGGGCGCCGGGCGAACCCGCTGCCGGGCGAGCCTGCCGCCGGCCGGGTCAGCCGTTGGCCGGGTCGGTCGTCGGCCGGGTCAGCCGCCGGCCCCCGGCAGCCGGGCGGCGAAGTCCGCGACCGCCGCCCGCACGTCGTCGGCGGTCCACTCCAGGCCCGCCGCCTCCACCCCGACCTCGGTGACCGCGATGCCGGGGCCGGGAGCCTGCCAGGAGCGGGCGAAGAGCAGGGTCCCGGTCTCCTCGCCCTGCCGTACGGCGGCCTCCGCGGCGGCCTCGGCGTCCTGGGGCAGCCAGACCTGGAACTCGTGGGTGTGCGGCACCCCGGGGTGGACCCGCGCCCAGGGCAGCTCGGCCGCCGCGAAGCCCTCGCGCAGCGCGGCGGCCACCACCCGCGCCTGGGCGACGTAACCGGGCAGCCGGGGCAGCTCCCGCTCCAGCCCGGCGAGCGCGGACAGGGCCGTCGGGAACTGCTGGAAGACCGCCCCGCCGTAGCGGTGCCGCCAGGTCCGCGCCTCCTCCACCAGCGAGCGGGGCCCGGCCAGGGCGGCGCCCCCGTAGCCCTTGAGGGACTTGTAGAACGAGACGTAGACGCTGTCCGCGAGGCCCGCGATCTCGGACAGGGGGCGGCCGAAGTGGACGGTGGACTCCCAGAGGCGGGCGCCGTCGAAGTGGACCACGGCGTCGCGCTCCCGCGCGGCGGCCACCGTCTCGGTCAGCTCCTCCCAGGTGGGCAGCAGGTAACCGGCCTCCCTGAGCGGCAGTTCCAGCATCAGCGCGCCGAAGGGCTCCGGCAGGTCGCGCACCTCGTCGGCGGTGGGCTGCCGGGGCGCGGAGGTGATCCTGACCGGGCGCAACCCGCTGACCTGGCTGAAGGCGTCGCCCTCGTGGAGTTCGGGGTGGCTGAGCCCGTGCAGCGCGACCGTCCGGTCGCCGGTGCGGCCGGCCCAGCAGCGCAGGGCCACCTGCTGGGCCATGGTGCCCGTCGGGAAGAAGGCGGCGGCCTCGGTGCCCAGGAGGGCGGCCACCCGTTCCTCCAGGGTCTCCACGACGCCGTCCCCGTAGAGGTCCGAGGGCTCGTCGAGATCGTGGAACTCCGCCGCGCCGTCCAGCAGCGCGAGCCGTTCGCGCAGGCTGGCGCCGAAGCCGGGGCCCGCCAGGGCGCGCCGGACGCTGCGGTGGACGGCGGTGCGCCGCTCCCGCAGCGCGGCGAGCCGCTCCTGCGGCCCGCCGGAAGGGGCCGCCCCGTCCGGGCCGCCGTCCCGCCCCCTCCCGTCCGCCGGGGGCGGGGTGCCCAAGGTGGCCCGGGGGTCCGTGTCCGCCGTATGCGCCGCTGAGTCGCTCATGCCGGGATGATGCCCCGTGCGCGCCCGCGCGGGCACCCCGCTTTCCGCCGTCACCAGGAGGGCCACTCCGCTGGGCCGCCCAGGGAGGCCGCTTCCGGGGACGCCCCCGCGCGCGTGGGGGCCTGTCATGACGTCCGCGTGCGAGGGCTGCGCCCGGACGCCGGACGCCGGACGTCAGGTCGCTGGTCGCACGGTGCAGACGTCGCCACCGATCGATGCTCGCCACGGTGTGGTGCCGACGCCGACGGCCGCCCTCGCACCGCCGATGGCCGCCCTCGCACCGCCCGCGGCCGTCCCCGTACCGCCGACGGTCGTCCCCGCACCCCCGTGGCCGTCCCGTACCGCCCGTGGCCGGGCGCCCCGTCCCGGGAGGCCCCGCGTCCGGGGCCTCCCGGGACGGCTCCCCTGGCCCTGTCCAGCCCGCCGTCGGCACCGACGGCCCGCGCGTCCCCGTCCCGGCGATTCCCCCGCGCCCCGGGGAATCCGCCGCGCCCTGGGAACCCGTCGGTCACCCACAGCCTGTGGACGGCCGGACGGAGCCCGCACCGATAGCGTTAACATGACGAGAAATCGTCCGGTACCCCGAGCGGACTGGAACGGGAAGGCCCCGCCGCGTGAATCCAACCCCACAGCCGGATCCCAGGGACCGCCCCGCGCGGCTCACCGTAGGCGTCGTCGGCGCCGGACGCGTGGGTCCCGCGCTGGCCGCCTCCCTCCAACTGGCCGGGCACCGCCCGGTGGCGGTCTCCGGCGTCTCCGAGGCCTCCCGCAGGCGCGCCGAGGCCATGCTCCCGGACGTGCCGCTGGTGGCCCCCGCCGAGGTCCTGGGCCGCGCCGAGCTGGTGCTGCTGACCGTCCCCGACGACGCCCTGCCCGGCCTGGTCGCCGGGCTGGTGGAGACCGGGGCGGTGCGCCCGGGCCAGCTCCTGGCGCACACCTCCGGGCGGTACGGGGTGGGGGTGCTGGAGCCCGCCCTGCGCGCCGGCGCCCTGCCGCTGGCCCTGCACCCCGCGATGACCTTCACCGGCACCCCCGTGGACGTCCAGCGGCTCGCCGGGTGCTCCTTCGGCGTCACGGCGCCCGAGGAGCTGCGGCTGGCCGCCGAGGCCCTGGTGATCGAGATGGGCGGCGAGCCGGAGTGGATCGCCGAGGAGCGCCGCCCGCTCTACCACGCGGCGCTCGCCCTGGGCGCCAACCACCTGGTCACCCTGGTCGCCCAGTCCATGGAGCTGCTGCGCACGGCGGGCGTCGCCGCCCCCGACCGGATGCTCGGCCCTCTGCTGGGCGCCGCCCTGGACAACGCCCTGCGCTCCGGCGACGCGGCGCTGACCGGCCCCGTCGCGCGCGGGGACGCGGGCACGGTCGCCGCCCACGTCGAGGAGCTGCGCGCGCACGCCCCGCAGGCCGTGGCCGGGTACCTGGCGATGGCCCGCGCGACCGCCGACCGGGCGCTCGCCCACGGACTGCTCAGGCCCGAGCTCGCGGAGGATCTGCTCGGCGTCCTCGCCCACGCGACCGACGGCACCGAAGGGAACACCCGATGACCACCGCCCTGCTGCGCACCGCCGGGGAACTGCGCGCCCGCGCGCGCCGCGGCCGCCGTGCCGTCGTGATGACCATGGGCGCCCTGCACGAGGGCCACGCCGCCCTGATCCGCGCCGCGCGCGAGCGGGTCGGCGCCGACGGGGAGGTCGTCGTCACCGTCTTCGTCAACCCGCTCCAGTTCGGCGAGGCCGAGGACCTGGACCGCTATCCGCGCACCCTGGAGGCCGATTTGGAGGTGGCCGGGCGGGCGGGCGCCGACGCGGTCTTCGCCCCCTCCGTCGAGGAGGTCTACCCGGGCGGCGAGCCCCAGGTGCGGATCGGCGCGGGCCCCATGGGCGGACGCCTGGAGGGCGCCTCCCGCCCCGGGCACTTCGACGGCGTGCTCACCGTCGTCGCCAAGCTCCTCCACCTCACCCGTCCCGACCTGGCCTTCTACGGCCAGAAGGACGCCCAGCAGCTCGCCCTGATCCGCCGCATGGCGAGCGACCTGAACTTCGGCGTGGAGGTCGTCGCCGTCCCCACCGTCCGCGAGGAGGACGGGCTGGCCCTGTCCAGCCGCAACCGCTTCCTCTCGCCCCGGGAGCGCGGTACCGCGCTGGCGCTGTCCCGGGCTCTCTTCGCGGGGGTGGACCGGCTCGCCGCGCAGGAGGCGCTGAGCGCCCGGGCCCGCGAGGTGCCCGCCACGCCCGCGCGCGCGGAGGCGCTCGACGCCCTGGGGGAGTCCCGGGCGGCGGCCGACGCACACGCCGTCTCCCGCGCCGCCCCGGGCGGCCCGTCGGCGGTGCGGGCCGCCGCCCGCCTGGTGCTGGACGAGGCGGCCCGCCTGGACCCGCCGCTGGAGCTGGACTACCTCGCCCTGGTCGATCCGTCCGACTTCACCGCGATCGCGGACGGGTACACCGGCCCGGCCGTCCTCGCGGTGGCCGCCCGGGTCGGAGCCGTCCGGCTGATCGACAACCTTCCCCTCACCTTCGGAGCCGCCTCGTGACCAGCACAGGCATACGACTGCACGCCCCCGCGCCCGGCTGGGCCGTCGCCGCGGACGTGGTGGTCGTCGGTTCCGGCGTCGCCGGCCTGACCGCCGCCCTGCGCTGCGAGGCGGCCGGGCTGGACACCGTGGTCGTCACCAAGGCCCGGCTGGACGACGGCTCCACCCGCTGGGCGCAGGGCGGCATCGCGGCGGCCCTGGGCGAGGGCGACACCCCCGGGCAGCACCTGGACGACACCCTCGTCGCGGGCGCCGGGCTGTGCGACGAGGAGGCGGTGCGCATCCTGGTCACCGAGGGCCCCGACGCCGTGCGGCGGCTCATCGAGACCGGGGCGCACTTCGACGAGTCCGCCCACGGCGGCCTGGCCCTGACCAGGGAGGGCGGCCACCACCGCAGGCGCATCGCCCACGCGGGCGGTGACGCCACGGGTGCGGAGATCTCCCGGGCCCTGGTCGAGGCGGTCCGCGCGCGGGGCGTGCGCACCGTGGAGAACGCGCTGGTCCTGGACCTCCTCACGGACGCCGACGGCCGCACCGCCGGGGTCACCCTGCACGTCATGGGGGAGGGCCAGCACGACGGCGTCGGCGCGGTGCGCGCCCCCGCCGTGGTCCTGGCGACCGGCGGCATGGGCCAGGTCTTCTCGGCGACCACCAACCCGTCCGTGTCGACCGGCGACGGCGTCGCCCTCGCCCTGCGCGCCGGGGCCGAGGTCAGCGACCTGGAGTTCGTCCAGTTCCACCCCACGGTGCTGTTCCTGGGCGCGGACGCCGAGGGCCAGCAGCCGCTGGTCTCCGAGGCCGTGCGCGGCGAGGGCGCCCACCTGGTGGACGCGGACGGCGTGCGCTTCATGCTGGGGCAGCACGAGCTGGCGGAGCTGGCGCCCCGGGACATCGTCGCCAAGGGCATCACCCGGCGGATGCTGGAGCAGGGCACCGGGCACATGTACCTGGACGCCCGGCACTTCGGCGCCGAGATGTGGGAGCAGCGCTTCCCGACGATCCTGGCCGCCTGCCGCGCCCACGGCATCGACCCGGTCACCGAGCCGGTCCCGGTCGCCCCGGCCGCGCACTACGCCTCCGGCGGCGTCCGCACCGACTCCAGGGGCCGCACCACGGTGCCGGGCCTGTACGCGTGCGGGGAGGTCGCCTGCACCGGTGTGCACGGTGCCAACCGGCTGGCCTCCAACTCGCTCCTGGAGGGCCTGGTCTACGCCGAGCGCATCGCCGCCGACGTCGCGGCCCGCCACGCCGACGGCACCCTGGGGGCGCGCGTCCCCGCCGAGGTCCCGCACCCGGACTCGCCCGCGCACCCGCTGCTGCCCGCGGAGGCCCGCTTCGCCATCCAGCGGGCCATGACCGAGGGCGCCGGCGTGCTGCGGTCCGCCGCGTCGCTCGACCGGGCCGCCGGGAGGCTTCAGGACCTGCACGGCGCGGCCCGCGAGGCGCTGCGCGAGCACGGCAAGACCGCCGAGCCCGGCGTCGACACCTGGGAGGCGACCAACCTGCTGTGCGTGGCGCGGGTCCTGGTGGCCGCCGCGGCCCGGCGCGAGGAGACCCGCGGCTGCCACTGGCGCGAGGACCGCCCGGGGCGCGACGACACCGCCTGGCGGCGCCACGTCGTGGTACGGCTGAACCCGGACCGTACGCTCGCCGTGCACACCACACCGACCGCGGAGTTCCCTCCGACCACCCCCGGCCCCCGGCCGGCGCAGCGCCCCCAGGAGCGACAGCAGTGAACACCCCCGACCTTCCCCTGGCCTCCACCGGCGGCTGCGGCGGCGACTGCGCCTGCGCCGCGGACCACGACGGCGAGACGTACCAGGAGTGCGGACTCGACCCGGCCCTGGCGGCGCTCCTGCTCGACTCCGGGCTCGACCCGGTGGAGGTCGAGGACATCGCCAACGTCGCCCTGGGCGAGGACCTGGCGCACGGCGTGGACGTGACGACGGTGGCCACCATCCCCGAGGAGGCGGTCGCCACCGCCGACTTCACCGCGCGCGAGGCGGGCGTGGTGGCGGGGCTCCGGGTCGCCGAGGCGGTCCTGTCCCTCGTCTGCGAGGAGGAGTTCGAGGTCGAGCGCCATGTGGCGGACGGCGACCGGGTGGAGCCGGGCCAGCGGCTGCTGTCGGTCACCTCGCGCACCCGTGACCTGCTCACCGCCGAGCGCAGCGCGCTGAACCTGCTGTGCCGGATGTCGGGCATCGCGACGGCCACCCGTGCCTGGGCGGACGTCCTGGAGGGGACGCGGGCCAGGGTCCGCGACACCCGCAAGACCACCCCCGGGCTGCGCTCGCTGGAGAAGTTCGCGGTCCGCTGCGGCGGCGGCGTCAACCACCGCATGTCGCTCTCCGACGCGGCCCTGGTCAAGGACAACCACGTGGTGGCCGCGGGCGGGGTGGCGGCGGCCTTCCGGGCGGTCCGCGAGCACTTCCCCGAGGTGCCGATCGAGGTCGAGGTGGACACCCTGCACCAGCTCCGCGAGGTGCTGGACGCGGGTGCCGACCTGATCCTGCTGGACAACTTCACGCCGGGCGAGTGCGAGGAGGCGGTGGCCCTGGTCGACGGCCGCGCCGCCCTGGAGGCGTCCGGGCGGCTGACCCTGGACAACGCCGCCGCCTACGCCGCCACCGGCGTCGACTACCTGGCCGTGGGGGCCCTCACCCACAGCTCCCCCGTCCTGGACATCGGCCTGGACCTGCGGGAAGCGGTGTAGGGCCATGCTGCTGACGATCGACGTGGGCAACACCCACACCGTCCTGGGGCTGTTCGACGGCGAGGACATCGTCGAACACTGGCGCATCTCCACCGACCCGCGCCGTACGGCGGACGAGCTGGCGGTGCTGCTGCAGGGGCTGATGGGCCGCCACCCGCTGCTCGGCGACGAGCTGGGCGACGGCATCGACGGCATCGCCATCTGCGCCACCGTCCCCTCGGTCCTGCACGAGCTGCGCGAGGTCACCCGCCGGTACTACGGCGACGTCCCGGCGGTGCTGGTGGAGCCGGGCGTGCGGACCGGGGTGCCGATCCTCACCGACCACCCCAAGGAGGTCGGCGCCGACCGCATCATCAACTCGGCCGCAGCGGTCGACCTGTACGGCGGCCCGGCGATCGTGGTGGACTTCGGCACGGCGACCACGTTCGACGCGATCAGCGCGCGCGGCGAGTACATCGGCGGGGTCATCGCCCCCGGCATCGAGATCTCCGTGGAGGCGCTCGGCGTCAGGGGCGCGCAGCTCCGCAAGATCGAGGTGGCCCGGCCGCGGAGCGTGATCGGCAAGAACACGGTGGAGGCGATGCAGGCGGGCATCGTCTACGGGTTCGCGGGCCAGGTCGACGGGGTGGTCCGGCGGATGGCGCGGGAGCTGGCGAAGGACCCGGACGAGGTGACCGTCATCGCGACGGGGGGCCTGGCGCCGATGGTGCTCGGCGAGTCGTCGGTGATCGACGAGCACGAGCCGTGGCTGACGCTGATCGGGCTCCGCCTGGTCTACGAGCGCAACGTCCCCCGCGCCTGACGCCGCCCGCCCGGCGCCCCGCCGCCCTCCGGAGCCGTCCGCCCCGCCGGAGCCGCCCCGCGCGCCCGGGACGCCCGTTCCCCGGGCCGTGCGGGCCGCGCGGGCCGGGCCCGGCGGGCCGCCCGGACCGTCGCGGGCGGCACCGGCCCCGGGCGCGGGCAGGCACCCCGTCGGGGTGCGGTGACGCGCCACGCCGGGGCGTTATGGGGATTTTGTCCGATTAGCGCGTATCGTCGGCCCATGCCCACGCCCTACGGATCCCGCGGCGGCATGGCCTTCGGCGCACAGGAACTGCGTGTGCTCCGGCGCGCCCTCGCCCTCGCCCTGCATCCCCGTCCCGCCTCCGCCGAGGACGTCCACGACTGTCTCCGCCTCGCGGAGCACCTGGACGAGGTGATGGACGAGGCCACCCGCCTGCGCGCCTTCCTGCTGGCCGACCTCGCCCGCTACCGCGCCGCCCTCCCCGGCAGCGTCACCGGCTACCTCGCCGTCCTCGCCGAGGCGCTGGACGCCGGCCATCGGCCCGGGGCGGACGACCTCGCCGCCCTGCGGGCCCTGCGCGGCACGCCTGCCGCCGCCGCGCTGCTGGCCCGGTGCCGCCCCGTCCCCGCCGCCCGCAGCCACCTGCTCGCCCTCCCCGGCGGGCGCCGGGCCGACGAGAAGCCGCCGCAGGACCCGGCCCGGAAACCCGCCCGGAAACCGGCCCCCGCGCCCGCCCCGGCCGACCCCCGCCGCCCGATCCCCACCCCCGGCGAGGTCTTCCCCCGGCGCAAGCCCGGCCCGCCCGCCCCCGGCTCCCGGCACCACCTCGCCGCGGGCTGAGCGGCCCTGGCTACTCTGGAGCCATGGAATACGTTTCCGCGCTTACGCCCCCGTTCGTCATGGCGGCGCTCTTCATCGGCGTGATCAGGGTGATCGTGAAGACCCAGGGCGGCGCCAACAAGGCCAAGGAGGACGCGGCCGTGGACGCCGCCCTCGCCCGGACGGACGGCACCGCGGCCCGCCAGGAGTCCTGACTCCCCGGCGTGGCGCGGCACGACGGGGCGGCCCGGTGCCGTACCGCGCCGCGCCCGCGCCGACCGGGCCGGCGCACCTCCCCCTCCGTGCCGTGACCTCGCGGCACCGCTCGGCACCTCCGCGTACGACGCGTGCCCCGGCATCCGTCGTACGCCCTTTTTGTGGTGATTCGCCGACGCGGGAGCACGTCCAGTCGTCGAATGTCCTGTTTCCCCCGTATTGTTCTGATCGTGCCTCGCCCCTTGGGAGAACTCGAAGACGCGGTCATGACGCGGGTGTGGAAGTGGAACCGCCCGGTCACCGTCCGGGAAGTCCTCGAAGACCTCCAACAGGAACGGTCCATCGCCTACACCACAGTGATGACGGTTTTGGACAATCTTCATCAGAAGGGCTGGGTGCGCCGCGAGGCGGAAGGCCGGGCCTATCGATATGAGGCCGTCTCCACCCGGGCCGCCTACGCCGCCGCACTGATGAACGACGCCTGGTCGCAGAGCGACAACCCCGCCGCCGCGCTGGTGGCCTTCTTCGGCATGATGAGCGAGGAACAGCGGGGGGCGCTGGCCGACGCCATCCGTATCGTCCAGGCCCCGGAATCACGGAACCCGGAACCCGACCCGAACCCCGGTTCCGTTCCCGGCACGGGCGGGCGATAGCGTCCCCCCATGCCAAAAGCCATCACCGTCCGGAGGGCCCGCACCAGCGATGTCCCGGCCGTACGCAGGCTCCTCGACGCCTACGTCCGCGAGCGCATCCTCCTCGACAAAGCGATGGTGACGCTTTACGAGGACATCCAGGAGTTCTGGGTCGCGGAACGGGACGACAACGGCGAGGTCGTCGGCTGCGGTGCCCTGCACGTGATGTGGGAAGACCTGGCGGAAGTGCGGACTCTCGCGGTGAAGCCCGGTCTGAAGGGGGCCGGCGTCGGCCACCAGTTGCTGGAGAAGTTACTGGAGACCGCACGCACGCTGGGCGTTCGCCGGGTATTCTGCCTGACCTTCGAAGTGGACTTCTTCAGCAGGCACGGCTTCGTGGAGATCGGGGAGACCCCGGTCGACCGGGACGTGTACGCGGAGCTGCTGCGTTCCTATGACGAGGGCGTAGCGGAGTTCCTGGGTCTCGAACGGGTGAAACCGAACACCCTGGGCAACAGCCGCATGCTTCTGCATCTGTGATCGCCGGACTTCGCCAAGTGACATCGGGGATCGGCCGCGATCACCGCGCATCATCCCCGGCATCGGCGGCCGTTCCCCGCGTTTATTCGGCGGGGCGCCGCACGCGGTCCCTATGTCCGAAACGCGCAACTTTCAGGTCCGGAGTGCTCCGGCCGGGACCACGAGTCCCGGCCGGGGGTTTGTGTTTTCCGGGCAAAAGCGGTTTGCTTTCCGGCGTACTGCTGTACTGCATATAACAAGGGGCGGCGATACGGCGGACGCCGGCGGACCTCCGACCCTCACGTTATCGATGAAAGGAAATCCGGTGGCACAGAAGGTTCAGGTCCTTCTTGTCGACGACCTCGACGGTGGCGAGGCAGACGAGACCGTGACGTTCGCGCTGGACGGCAAGACATACGAGATCGATCTCACCACCGCCAATGCGGACAAGCTCCGCGGCCTTCTCGACCCGTATGTGAAGGGCGGACGCCGTACCGGTGGCCGTGCTTCCGGCGGTCGGGGCAAGGCGCGCGCGGCGTCCGGCGGCAGCCAGGACACCGCGGCGATCCGTGCCTGGGCGAAGGAGCGGGGCCTGGAGGTCAACGACCGCGGCCGCGTTCCCCAGGCGATCCGCGAGGAGTACGAGAAGGCCAACGGCTGATCACCGGTCCGGCCGCGGGCCGCGTGCCCGTGGACGCCGTTCCCGCGCGCTACCGCGCGGCCCGGGACAGTCGCGTCCGGTGGACCTGCGTCGCCAGGGTGTGGACGAGTCGTGCGAGATCGGGGGCGCGCGACGGGCCCGCCACGGCCGACAGCGCCGGAAGCGGGCAAACGGCCTCGCGACCCGGCACGGGGGGCCGCAGCCACACGGCGGCCCCCTGCGAACCGCCGCGGCCCACGGGGGAGCCGGCCGGCGAGGGCGGCAGCGGTGCCTCCACGCACCCTCCGGCGCCCGACGCCGTCAGATCCAGGGCCGGCGGACCCCACTCCAGCCACTCCAGCAGCCCCGGCAGCTCCTCCGCCGCGCCGGCGGCCACCAGCAGCAGCATGCGCCCGCCCCGCACGGCCACGGGGAAGCCCGGCCCCGTGCCCCCGCCCTCCGCGTCCCCGGCGCCACCGGCTCCCGCGGACGCCCCCGCGCCCAGTCTCCGCAGGGCCGCGCGCCCGGCCCCGGCGGGCACCTCCAGCACGTCGAAGAGGACACCCGTCCTCAGCCGGAGCGGGGTCCCCGGCAGCACCGGCCAGCCGAGCGCGTTCTCGTACCACCACCGGGCCCCCTCCCGCGGGCCGTCCACGGCGGCGGGTCGGCGGGGGAGCGGCAGGGCGGGCGCGGGGGCGTGGGGCGGGACGCCAATCATGTCCACTGCAACCGCCAGCGGACCCCCCGAGTTACGCTGAGTGCCGGACCAATCGCGGAGCGTGCGGGAAATGGGGGCGTGCGGGGGCGCGGGGCCGTGCAAGGGTGTTCGCCCGTAGCGGAGGAAACGGGGGCGCGCCGCATGGAGTCTCGGCACCGGCGGGTAAGACATCCCTAGTGGGAGGGGGCGACACGCAGAATGGGCCGTCTCGCGTTCGCCATCGGCGTACTGGCGAGTGGGGTAAGTGCCTGGCCTGCGGGAACATCGTCTCGCACCATCGGGTTGTGGCAGATGTCGGCGTCAGGGGTCAGGAGGCCATCGACGGTGTCGGCAGTTGGAATGAGCGGTCCCCGCTTGCGGGACTAAGCTGCGGAAGGACAGGGAGGGGAAGTTCCCCTTACTGCCTGACCGCTCTGAGGAGCGATTAACGATGTTCGAGAGGTTCACCGACCGCGCGCGGCGGGTTGTCGTCCTGGCTCAGGAAGAAGCCCGGATGCTCAACCACAACTACATCGGCACCGAGCACATCCTCCTGGGCCTGATCCACGAGGGTGAGGGTGTCGCCGCCAAGGCCCTTGAGAGCCTCGGGATTTCGCTCGAGGCGGTCCGCCAGCAGGTGGAGGAGATCATCGGGCAGGGCCAGCAGGCCCCGTCGGGTCACATTCCCTTCACTCCCCGTGCCAAGAAGGTGCTGGAGCTGTCGCTCCGCGAGGCGCTTCAGCTGGGACACAACTACATCGGCACCGAGCACATCCTGCTCGGCCTGATCCGCGAGGGCGAGGGCGTTGCCGCCCAGGTCCTGGTGAAGCTGGGCGCCGACCTCAACCGGGTGCGCCAGCAGGTCATCCAGCTGCTCTCCGGTTACCAGCAGGGCAAGGAGACCGCCACCGCCGGCGGCCCCGCCGAAGGCACGCCCTCCACCTCCCTGGTGCTCGACCAGTTCGGCCGGAACCTCACCCAGGCCGCTCGTGAGTCCAAGCTCGACCCGGTCATCGGGCGCGAGAAGGAGATCGAGCGGGTCATGCAGGTGCTCTCCCGCCGGACCAAGAACAACCCGGTCCTGATCGGTGAGCCCGGCGTCGGCAAGACCGCCGTCGTCGAGGGCCTCGCGCAGGCCATCGTCAAGGGCGAGGTGCCCGAGACCCTCAAGGACAAGCACCTCTACACCCTGGACCTCGGCGCGCTGGTCGCCGGCTCCCGCTACCGCGGTGACTTCGAGGAGCGCCTGAAGAAGGTCCTCAAGGAGATCCGCACCCGCGGCGACATCATCCTGTTCATCGACGAGCTGCACACGCTGGTCGGTGCGGGTGCCGCCGAGGGCGCCATCGACGCGGCCTCCATCCTGAAGCCGATGCTGGCCCGCGGTGAGCTGCAGACCATCGGCGCCACCACGCTCGACGAGTACCGCAAGCACCTGGAGAAGGACGCGGCCCTGGAGCGCCGCTTCCAGCCGATCCAGGTCGCGGAGCCGTCGCTGCCGCACACCATCGAGATCCTCAAGGGCCTGCGCGACCGCTACGAGGCCCACCACCGCGTCTCCATCACGGACGAGGCCCTGGTCCAGGCCGCCACCCTGGCCGACCGTTACATCTCGGACCGCTTCCTGCCGGACAAGGCGATCGACCTGATCGACGAGGCCGGCTCCCGGATGCGCATCCGCCGGATGACCGCGCCGCCGGACCTGCGCGAGTTCGACGAGAAGATCGCCGGTGTCCGCCGGGACAAGGAGTCCGCGATCGACTCGCAGGACTTCGAGAAGGCCGCCTCGCTGCGCGACAAGGAGAAGCAGCTCCTCGCCGCCAAGGCCAAGCGGGAGAAGGAGTGGAAGGCCGGCGACATGGACGTCGTCGCCGAGGTCGACGGCGAGCTGATCGCCGAGGTCCTCGCCACCGCCACGGGCATCCCGGTCTTCAAGCTGACCGAGGAGGAGTCCTCCCGCCTGCTGCGCATGGAGGAGGAGCTCCACAAGCGCGTCATCGGCCAGATCGACGCCGTCAAGGCGCTGTCCAAGGCGATCCGCCGTACGCGGGCCGGTCTGAAGGACCCGAAGCGCCCCGGTGGCTCGTTCATCTTCGCCGGTCCGTCCGGTGTCGGTAAGACCGAGCTGTCCAAGGCCCTCGCGGAGTTCCTGTTCGGCGACGAGGACGCGCTGATCTCCCTCGACATGTCGGAGTTCAGCGAGAAGCACACGGTCTCGCGCCTCTTCGGTTCGCCCCCCGGCTACGTGGGCTACGAGGAGGGCGGCCAGCTCACGGAGAAGGTCCGCCGCAAGCCGTTCTCGGTCGTCCTCTTCGACGAGGTCGAGAAGGCCCACCCGGACATCTTCAACTCGCTGCTGCAGATCCTGGAGGACGGTCGCCTGACCGACTCCCAGGGCCGGGTCGTGGACTTCAAGAACACGGTCATCATCATGACGACCAACCTCGGCACCCGGGACATCTCCAAGGGCTTCAACCTGGGCTTCGCCGCCGCGGGCGACACGAAGACCAACTACGAGCGCATGAAGAACAAGGTGTCGGACGAGCTGAAGCAGCACTTCCGCCCCGAGTTCCTCAACCGCGTCGACGACGTGGTCGTCTTCCCGCAGCTCACCCAGGACGACATCCTGGCGATCGTCGACCTGATGATCGCCAAGGTGGACGAGCGCCTCAAGGACCGGGACATGGGCATCGAGCTCTCCCAGTCCGCCAAGGAGCTGCTGTCCAAGAAGGGCTACGACCCGGTGCTGGGCGCGCGTCCGCTGCGGCGCACCATCCAGCGCGAGGTCGAGGACACGCTCTCGGAGAAGATCCTCTTCGGCGAGCTGCGCCCCGGCCACATCGTGGTCGTGGACACGGAGGGCGAGGGCGAGGCCAAGACCTTCACCTTCCGCGGCGAGGAGAAGTCGGCGCTGCCCGACGCCCCGCCGATCGAGCAGGCGGCCGGCGGCGCCGGTCCGAACCTGAGCAAGGAGGCGTAGCCCTCCGGGTGAGCCGGTGAAGGGGCTGCCCGGGACTTCGGTCCCGGGTGGCCCCTTTCGCCGTGTCGGGGCCGAGGGCGTGCTCCGGGCCCCGGTCCCTGGGACCTGGCCCCGGGCCCCGGGCCTCGGGGAAGGGGCGGCGGCGCGGGCCGGGGCGGGCCGGGCGGCGAGTCGTGCAGGGCGCCCGTGCGCATCCCCGGAGCGGGGGAGCGGAGTGCGAGCCCTCCGTCTGCTCGACGGCGGCCGGTGACGGGAACCTGATGCCGGGCGGGACCGGGACCGGGTCCGGCAGGGGCCCGAGGCAGCCCCGGGAGAACGTCGCGAACGGCGGCAGGCCGGTCGGCCGGGGGAGCCGGGTGACATCGGCCCGGCCACCGGGGCCCCCGGCGGTCAGCGGGGCGCCCGGGGAGAGGGCCCGAGCGGACGCGGGGCGTTCGCATGCGAGAGTCCGCGCGGGCCGGTGGTCCCCGCGGTGCCGGTGGCCCCAGTGGTGCCGGTGGTGCCGGTGGTGCCGGTGGTGCCGGTGGTGCCGGTGGTGCCGAGGCCCGGGTGGCGGAGTGTCCAGGACGGGATGCGAGAGCCCGCGCGGGCCGGTGGTCCCGGTGGTGCCGAGGCCGGGGGCGGGGTGTCCAGGACGGCCCGAGGGAGGGGGAACTCCGGCTCCCTGCGCGGGGTCCGCTTTCGCTGTTCAGGGGCTTGATCGGCCGCTGTCTCCCGGTGGTGGTCCTGTTGGCCCTGCGGGCTCTGCGGCCCACCGGGGCCGTTCCCGCGCTCCCTGCATGCCCGGGATGGGGGCGCCCGGAACCGGTCGGGGCGTCCCGGGAAGGGGAACGTCCGACACCGACAGCCTCCCGAGGCGGTCCGGCCCGCCCGAGCCTGACCGCCTCGGGCACGCTCGCGAGGGGTCGGCCCGGTGAGGCGCGCCGAGAGCGGCCCGGGCCCTCCGCGCGGCCTGCAGCGCGGGAGTTCCGCAGCGCGCCCGCCGGGGCCTCCACCCCGGCCCGTGCCGAGGGGGCGGCGCGCGTGGTGGCGTGCTCCGGGCGGGCCGGGGCCGGCAGGTGAACCGGGGCCGTCCGGCGTCGGCAGTCGGCGCGGCAGGGTGGCCCGCTCCCCGGCGCGGGCGTGGGCCGCGCCCTTCGTTTTCGGGGGCCTGGGCGGCCGTGTGCCGACGGCGGACGAAGGCGGCGACCCCGATCCGCGCATTGGGACGAGGGCCAGCCCGCCGAAGCCCTCGTCGGCCAGCCGGTCGGGGCGCACGGAGGGGCGCGAGGTGGACAGCCGGTGGTTGCCGGGGCGGGCGCGGATCGGGCCGAGGAGCTGGTCCTGGGCGCGGTGGCGGTCGGTGGAGTGGATCTCGTCCAGGCCATCGACGAGGACCGTGTCCCACCCGGCCGTCAGGAGGCGCTCGGCCCGGCCGTCGGGCGCGGTGAGAGGGCAGCCGACCGCGGTGAGGAAGGCGCCGGGCGCCCGTGCCACCCGGGCGCCGGGACGGGGGTGCGCGGACGAGGGGGCGCGGCGGCAGAGCGTAGGGCATCCGGCCGCCGTCGCGGGAGGCGGTCACCGCGGGTCACGGCCTGCTGGAGCCCGCGTCCGCGCCCGCGCCCGGGCCTCCACCTCGACCCGTGCCGAGGGGGCCGGTAGGGCATCGCCAACGAAGTAGGCCCCGGTCACGGGTACGCGGATAGCGGTCCAGGTCCTCGGCCTCGCCGAACTGGAGCGGGTTGACGAAGACGGTGACGACGACCTCCCCGTCGGCGCCGACCCGCTCGCGCGCGGCGCGGATCAGGGCGGCGTGGCGGACGGCGCGCTCCGGCTCGGGGCGCTCGGTGGGCTCGGGGCGGGAGCGTGCCGGGCCGGTGGGCTCCGGGGCGATGCGGCCCGGCTGGCGCAATCGGCCGGGAGCGTGGGGCGGTCCTGGGCGGTGGGCGCCTTGCGGGGCCCCGTGGCTCTGGACGTGGCCGTCGTCCCGCCGGGCCGTCCACGGGGCCTTCGTACGACCGGGCGGCAGGCGGGGCGTCGACGGGCGGCACGGGCGGGGCCGCGGCGTCGTTGTCCACGGGCGCTCTCCCGTCGGGGCCCTGAGGCCGCCGGACCATGGAGCCGCCGGGCCATGGGGCCATGGGGCTGAGGGAAGTGGCCGTTGCCTACGGGCGGCGGTCTGCGGGCGGGACGGGGGCCGGTGTGGCCAAGGCGGCCGGGGCGGGCGCGGCGGGGTGGTGTGCCCGGGTGCCGGCGGCTGGTCCGGTGGTCCCGGCCCCGGTGGGGTGCGGGCGGGGCCGCGCGGGGCGTGGGCCGTACGGCTGGGGTGTGGGCGTGTGGCGAGGGGGCGTGGGCGCTTCTCCCAGCCGGTGCGGGAGCCTCGCCGGGCCAACCGGTAGCCGGTGTTCTGCGGGCCGCGCGACGCTCCGTCCCGCGCGGGGCGGCCCCGCACTGGCCTCCGGCGGGCGGACCGATCACTACGGTGCCCGCGTACGCGGCGGCACGGCCCGGCCCGGCCCCCGCGCCGGGGGCCCGCACGGGGTCGGGATCAGCCGGCGTCGGGGCGCCCAGTGCGGGGCCGCGCGACGCTCCGTGTTCCGTGCGGGGCGGCCCCGCACTCGTCTCCGGAGACGGCACGCAGGGCCCGTCGGCGCGGATCGGCCCGCTGGAGGGCTCGCGGCCCCCCGGATTCTGTGACCTGGGCCATGTTCCGGCCCTGTCGAACGGCCTTGTGCGGAGCACGGGTTCGGTCGTCGAAGGGTGGCCCGGACCACATCCGGGGGTGTGTGGATCAAGGTCCCCGGTGACGTGCCGCACAGGGCTCTCGGGGCGTACTAGGAGGAATAGTGGGCGCCGCAAGTGGGGTGAAAGAGGGCATATCACCCCATGGGAGGGGGGGATTTCCGGGCCTCTGAGCTGCTTTTGTCCCGATTGGGTGCTCTGTTGGGGCTCAGGAAGTATCGGGTTGAAGTACTAGATGTCGTCGTAGGTCACATCATTGTGCGGTTTGGGTCGGTCGGGTTACCAAGGTGGAGCCAGCCCGGTGACCGACCGCGTGTCGCCGGAAGGGCGTTCCTTTGCACCCGACCCCATGAGGTTTCGAATGTTCTCGCGTGTCACGACCCGTAAGCCCCGCACGACCACCCTCCGCACCCGCGCCGCCGTCATGTCCGTCGGTCTGGGAGCCTCGGTCGTCCTGGGTGCCGGGGTCGCGGCCGCCTCCAGCAGCACGGCGGCCACCAACACCTCGACCGTCGCGAGCGCCGTCCAGGCGCAGGCGGCGGCCCAGGCGAAGGCCGCGCAGACGGCCAAGACCACCAAGGCCGTCAAGGCGGCCGACGTCAAGAAGGCCGCCGCGTCCTGGGTGGACCCGGTCAAGGGCTACACGCTGACCGCCAGCTTCGCCCAGAACGGCGGCATGTGGGCGGCCAAGCACAGCGGCCAGGACTTCGCCGTGCCGGTCGGCACCAACGTCGTCGCCGCCCACGGTGGCACCGTCGTCAAGGCCGGCGGCAACGGCGCCGGTGACGGCCCCGCCTACGGCAACGCCGTCGTCATCAAGCACGGCAACGGCACGTACTCCCAGTACGCCCACCTGTCCCGTGTCGACGTGAAGATCGGCCAGGTCGTCAAGACCGGCCAGCACATCGCGCAGTCCGGCAACACCGGCAACTCCAGCGGTCCGCACCTGCACTTCGAGATCCGCACGACCCCGAACTACGGCTCGGCGGTCAACCCGGTCACCTTCCTGCGCGCCCAGGGCGTGACGGTCTGATCCGGGCCGAACCGGCCGGCTGAGACCGGCGACCACGGCCGGGCCGGGACCCCTCCACGGGGTCCCGGCCCGGCCGTTTGCCGTGTTCCGGAAGGCCGCGGCGTGGCCCTCAGGGGTCCCGGGTGCCCCGGTGGGCCTGGGTGATCAGGTCGGTGGCGACCTCCATGACCGCCTCGTGCCGTCTGCCGGGATCCTTCTCCAGGTCCTGGAGCACGAACATCCCGGCGTGCAGGGTGAACAGCGCGCTCACACAGCGGACCTGGTCTACCAGCTCCGCCTCCGGGTCGATCAGGATGTCCCGCAGGCCCATCATGCGGTCCTTGAACATCTCGCCGATCCGCAGTTCCCGGATGGCCGCCTGGTTCTCCTGCATGAAGCGGAACAGCGGGGCCGCGTTCGCCAGCGCCTCGCTGTAGCGGCGGATGATCTCCCGCTTGGTCTCCAGGGTGGGCGGCTGCCCCCGGCCCCACTCGATCAGCTCCTCGATGGGCCGCGTACGGTCCGCGAAGACGCTGACGAGGATCTCCTCCTTGGTCTTGAAGTGGTAGTACAGCGCCGCCTTGGTGACGTCGATGCTCTCCGCGATCTCGCGGAGCGAGGTCTTCTCGTATCCCTGCTCGGCGAAGAGTCCGAGGGCCACGTCCTGGATGCGCTGCCGGGTGTTCCCGCGGCGCCGCTGCTGCCTGGTGCCGTCCATCGTGCCGTCCATCTCCCACGCCGCCTTCCGACCCGCGCACTTTCCAAAAACTTACTTGACGCCCGGCTAGTACGCGTCTACCTTTCCCGAGTCTAGTCAACTTGCCGGGCGGCAAGTAAGTAGCGGTAGCTGGGGGAGTGGAACGTCATGGCCGGAACACCGAGGGGCGGCCCCGCCGAAGGGGCCGGCGGGGCCGACGAGGTCCGGGGCGAACAACCGAAGAACGTGCGGGTGGTCCTGCTCGCGCTGATGATCGCGATGATGCTCGCGATGCTCGACAACATGATCATCGGCACCGCGATGCCGACGATCGTCGGTGAGCTGGGGGGACTGGCACACCTGTCCTGGGTGGTCACCGCCTACACGCTGGCCACCGCGGCCTCCACCCCGCTGTGGGGCAAGATCGGCGACATGTACGGGCGCAAGGGCTCGTTCCTGTCGTCCATCGTGATCTTCCTGATCGGTTCGGCGCTCAGCGGCATGGCCCAGGACATGGGCCAGCTCATCGGCTTCCGCGCGATCCAGGGCCTCGGCGCGGGCGGTCTGATGGTCGGCGTCATGGCGATCATCGGTGACCTCATACCGCCCCGGGAGCGGGGCAAGTACCAGGGCATGATGGCCGGCGTCATGGCGCTGGCCATGATCGGCGGCCCGCTGGTCGGCGGCACCATCACCGACCACTGGGGCTGGCGCTGGGCCTTCTACATCAACCTGCCGCTCGGCGCGGTGGCGCTGGTCGCCGTGACCGCCGTGCTGCACCTGCCGAAGAAGCGCAGCCAGGCGCGGATCGACTACCTCGGCGCCGCGCTGCTGACGGTCGGCATCACCGCCGTCGTGCTGGTCACCACCTGGGGCGGGACCGAGTACGCCTGGAGCTCCGCGCGGATCATGGAGCTGATCGCGATCGGCGTCGCCGCGCTGGTCGGCTTCGTGTTCTGGCAGACCAGGGCCGCCGAGCCGATCGTGCCGCTGCACATCTTCCGCAGCCGCAACTTCACGCTGATGTCCCTGATCGGCTTCATCGTGGGCTTCGTGATGTTCGGCGCCACCCTCTTCCTGCCGCTGTACCAGCAGTCGGTGCAGGGTGCGTCGGCGACCAACTCCGGGCTGCTGCTCCTGCCGATGCTGGGCGCGATGCTCGTCACGTCGATGGTCGCCGGGCGGGTCACCACCAGCACCGGCCGCTACAAGATCTTCCCCGTGGTCGGCAGCGTGCTGATGACCGGCGGACTCTTCTTGCTGTCGCTGATGGACACGGGCACCACCCGGTTCACCTCCGGCCTCTACATGGCCGTGGTCGGTCTCGGCATGGGCTGTCTGATGCAGATCACCATGCTGGTGGCGCAGAACAGCGTGGAGATGAAGGACATGGGCGTCGCGTCCTCGTCCACGACCCTCTTCCGTACGCTCGGCTCCTCCTTCGGTGTCGCGATCATGGGCGCCCTGTTCAACAGCAAGGTCCAGGACGCCATGGCCGCGCGGGCGGGCGGCCTGGGCTCGGACGTGACGGCGAAGTCGGCGCAGCTCGACGCGAGCAGCCTGGCCAAGCTGCCGGTCGCCCTGCGCGAGGCGTACCAGCACGCGGTGTCGGAGGGGACGCACGCGGCGTTCCTGCTCGGCGCCGTGGTGGCGGTGCTCGCGCTGGTCGCGGCGGTCTTCGTCAAGGAGGTCCCGCTCAAGGGAGCCGGCCCGGCGCCGGCCGCCCCCGCGGGTCCCTCGGACGGCACCGCCGCGGATGCCGCCCCGGACTCCTCGGACTCCTCGGACGCCGCGCCCGCCGCGGGTGCCGGTGCCGGTGACCCGGCGGAGCGGGCTCCGGTGGCCAAGGGGGTCTGATCCGGTCCGGAGGGGCCCCGGTCGCGCGGATGCGGCCGGGGCCCCTCCACATGTCCGCCTCGGGAGGGCCCTGGGGTGCCCATGAGGTCCCCTCGGGCGCCCATGAGGTCGCTGGGGTCCCATGCGGTGCGTGGCCCGGCCGTGGAGGCACCGGTTGTCGCGGGGAGAGCGGTCCCGGAACCGTCTGTCGGGACTGCCCCTGCCCCCGTTTGCCGGGGCGCGGAGCTCTTCGCCCGCCCTCCGGCCGCCCGTCTCCCGGGCACGTACTCGGGCCCTGGATGCGGCCCGGTGCCTGCGAATGTCCCCGGATCGGTGCCCGGGAGGGCGGGTCGGCGGATCGGGCCGGTCAGCAGATCGGGCGGATCGGGCGGGTCAGCGGATCGGGCGGGACGGTTCCGGCAGGGTCGGATAGCTGCCCGTGTTGGTGGGCGCGTGCTCGGGGAGCCAGAGCACGGCCACCGCGCCCTCCGCAGGAGCCTCGGAGGTGACGCCGACCGGACGTATGTTGCGGAAGGTGAGGCGGGCGCCCAGGACACGGGCCTGCCCCGCCGCGATGGTCAGACCGAGTCCGTGACCGTGTCCGGCCCGGTCCGCGCTGCCGGTGCGGAAGCGGCTCGGTCCGTCGGCGAGCAGGGCCTCCGGGAAGCCGGGGCCGTGGTCGCGGACCCGGATCACCCGCCCCTCGACGCTCACCTCGACGGGCGGTCTGCCGTGCCGCGCGGCGTTGGCGAGCAGATTGAACAGCACCCGCTCCAGACGGCGCGGATCGGTGGTGACCTCCGACTCGTGCACCACGCGCACGGTGATGTCCGGGTCCTTGGCCGCCACCCGCCGGGCCACGAAGTCGCCCAGCATGATGTCCTGCAGTTCGGCCCGCTCCGAGGCGCCGTCCAGCCGGGCCACCTCCAGCACGTCCTCGACCAGGGTGCGCATGGCCTTGGCCCGGTCCAGGACCAGCTCCGTGGGCCGCCCCGGCGGCAGCAGCTCGGCGGCGGTCAGCAGCCCCGTCACCGGGGTGCGCAGCTCGTGCGCGATGTCCGCGGTGACCCGGCGCTCGGCCTCCAGCCGCTGCTGCAGCGCGTCCGCCATCGCGTCGACGGCGCTGGCCAAATCGTCCGTCTCGTCCCGCACCACTCCGCCGATGGCGTCCCGCACCCGGACGTGCGGTTCGCCGTTGGCGACCCGGTTGGCCGCGGCGGCGGCCTTGCGCAGCCGCCGGGAGAGCTGCCCCCCGGTGAGCACGCCCAGCGCGCTGCCCCCCAGGACGACCGCGATGGAACCGATGACCAGGGCCCGGTCGAGGTCCTTCAGGATGTCGGCGTTGCGGTCGGTGAAGCCGGAGTGCAGGGACATCACGTGCCCGTCCTTGAGCGGCACGGCGGCCCAGATGTCCGTCACCCCGTCGGCCCGCTCGGTGACGTAGGTGGCCCGGCGCCCGTCCGCGACCCGGCGGCGCAGCTCCGTCGGGAGGTCGGGATCGTCGATCTTGGTGTTGGGGAAGTTCAGCCGGCCCGACAGCTCGTAGTTCCGCTGGGCGATCAGCACCCGGTCGTCGGCGAGATCACGCGCGTTGTCCAGCATCAGGACCCGGGCCGCGTTGTGCACGACCAGGCTCAGGGTGACGGCGACCAGCGCGCCGACCAGGGCGATGGCCGCGCTGAGCTTCCACCGGAGCCCCGTGCGCATGCCGCCGCGCCACCCCGTGGCCGCGCCCCTGCCCGCGAACACGGTGGAGCGCCCCGGCCGGACGGCCGCGCGATGCCGGAAGAACCCCCGCATGTCCCCGCCCCCGCCCCGCTCAGGCCTTCAACTTGTAGCCGAAGCCGCGCACCGTCTCGATGCGGTCCTGGCCGATCTTGGTGCGCAGCCGCTGGACATGGACGTCCACCACCCGGGTGTCACCGCCCCAGCCGTACTCCCACACCCGCTCCAGCAGCTTGTCGCGCGAGAGCACGGTGCCCGGAGCGGAGGAGAACTCCAGCAGCAGCCGCATCTCGGTGGGGGTCAGCGCCACCGGGCGCCCGGCCCGGCGCACCTCCATGCCCTCGGTGTCGATCTCCAGTTCGCCGAAGACGAGCATCCCTCCGTCGTCCGCCGCGCCGTCCAGGGCCGCCCGGTCGCCGCCCGCGTGGCCGAAGCGGCGCAGCACGGCGCGGATGCGGGCGACCAGGACGGCGCCGTCGAACGGCTTGGTGACGTAGTCGTCGGCGCCGGCCTCCAGGCCGAGGACGACGTCGATGGAGTCGGCCCGCGCCGACAGCATGATCACCGGAACGGTGGACTCGTCGCGGATCCTCCGGCACAGGCTGACGCCGTCGAGACCGGGCACCATCACGTCCAGCAGGGCGATGTCCGGGCGGTGGGCCCGGAACGCCTCCAGGCCCGACAGGCCGTCGGGCATCGCGGTGACCGCGAAGCCGACCCGCTCCAGGGCGAGCTGGGTGGCCTCGCGGATGACGTCGTCGTCCTCGACGAACAGGACGTGGGTCTGCTCTGCCATCCCGCTGCTCTCTGTCCTCGGTGTTGCTCGTGTCCTCTGTGGTCCCCCGAGCGTCCCGCGCCCGGTGTTCGGTGAGTCTGCCCGGGTCCGGCGGACGCGGTGTCACCGGGGGTCGTGCCGCCTTCACCCCATCATCGGTCCGGGCCGCCCGAACGGTTCACGCCCGGTCCGGGGAACTCCGGTCCGCCCGGATGCCCGTGCCGGTCCGGCCCGGCAGTCCGCGCGGGCCCGGCCCCGGCAGCTCTCCGGACGCGGGCCCGGCCCCGGCCTCCCTCCGGACGCGGGGGCGTCGACGGCTTCCCGGAGACCGGCGGCACCGGCCATCGGACCGGCACCGGCCATCGGACCGGCACGGGACGCGGGACACCCGGCCGTCACCGACCCCGGGCGTCCGCCGCGCACCGGCCCCCTCCGTCAGCCCGACGGCTGCGCCGAGGGCATCGCCCCGGCGCCGGCCGCCCTGCTGTAGTCGTTGTGGGTGCGGAACGTCTCGTTGAACCGGCCCGACGACCACCGGTAGGTGATCACGTTCTCGCCGGACGGGTTCGACACCGGGTCGCCGTCGTCGTAGACCTGTTTCGTCACCACCAGATCCCCCCGGTCGATCTCCGCGTAGACCGGCGGCTCCTCGGCCACGAACACGTTCTCGTACGCGCCGTTCTTCTCCCGGTACACATAGCTGCCCATGCCCACCGCGTCCCCGCAGGTCAGCACGTTGACGACGACGTCGTCGGCGGCGGCGCCGGTGGTCAGCCGGCCGTAGGAGACGTCGATCGGGTACTCGTCGGCGACGCAGGGCTTCAGCTCGTGCTTGACCTCGTCGGAGACCGCGGGGTCGTCCTTGATCAGCCGCACCGCGTCCACCCGTCCGGGGACCCTGGGAGCCGGTGAGGGCACCGGGGAGACGGACGCGAGGACGCCGTCCACCGAGTCCGCGTGGGCCGGTCCCTCGTCCCGGGCACCGGTCCCGCCCGCGGAGCAGGCGGAGAGGGAGACGCCGAGGGCGACGAACACGGCCAACGCCGCGTTCGTCGCCGGTGGGGTGCCCCGGGCCGCCCTCGCGGGCTTTCGGCCGACGGTCAGGCCGCGCAACGCTCCTGCTCCTCACGCTCCAGCGCGCGTGCGTCCAGGTCGCGGGCGACCAGCTCCTCGCGGAGCCGGGCGAGCGCCCGGTGCAGCGTGCTCTTGACCGTTCCGGCCGACATGCCGAGCGCGGCGGCCGTCTCCTCTGTTGACATCTGCTCCCAGTGTCGCAGCACGACGACACTGCGTTGCTTCGGGGCGAGCACCTTCAGCACGTCCATCAGCAGGGCGCGGTCCGCGTGCTGCTCGGCGGCGTCGTCGACGCAGGACTCGGGGAGCTGCTCGGTCGGCACCTCCTCCAGCTTCCGCGCCCGCCACCACTCGGTCCGGGTGTTGATCATGACCCGGCGCAGATAGGCGTCCGCCAGCCGCTTGTCCTCGATGGTCTCCCAGCGGCCGTAGGTGCGGGCCAGCGCGGTCTGCAGCAGGTCCTGGGCGTCGACCGGGTCCGGGACCAGGCGGCGGGCGCTGCGCAGCAGCGCCTCCTGCCGCGTGCGGACGTACTCCTCGAACTCAAGCACCTCGCCCTGCGCCATGTGGACCGCCTCCGTGTTCCCCGTTCACCGCGGCGTGGTCGTCGCCGGGTGCCCTGAACGTCGTTCCGGTCGTCGTGCTCGACGACCACGACACGAAGGTAGGGAAGCGGTGTCACGGCGTTGTGCGGGAGAGCCTTCGGCGACCAATCGGCTGTACGTCGGTTGTGTAACGGAGGGCGGAACGGGGCAGGGCGGCCGGAGGCTTTGTCCCTCTTCAGGGCGGTGTGTCCCGGTTCTCGGGGTGCCCGCTCCGGAGCCGGGTCCCGTACGACGCGGTCGCGGTTGGGTCCCGGTACGGCCCGCGGCGGACGGTGCGGCGGAACCCTGCGCGGGGGCCGGGCGCCCATGAGCGCGGCGGTGGGCACCGCTTTCATGGGAGCGCCGGCCACCGCGTTCGCCGGAGCGCCGGCCACCGCGTTCACCGGCGTGGCGGGCAGGACGTCGCGTCCGCGGGCCGGCCGCGTGCGCCGCGCGGCCGGGCCCGGGTCAGCTCAGCGGCAGCCGGTAGCGGCCGTCCGCCAGGGGCTCCACCAGGCCGTCGGAGACGAGGCCGTCCAGGGCGCGGGCCCGCTGCACCGGCTCGTGCCAGACGCGGTCGAGGGCCGACTGCGGCACCGGGGTGTGCGCCTCGCGCAGCACCGCGAGCAGCCTGCCGCGCACCTGCCGGTCGGTGCCCGCGTACGTCTGGCCCCGGCGCGGCGGCCCCTCGTGCTCGGGCTTGCCGGCCAGCCGCCAGGCGCACTGCGCGGCGATCGGGCAGCGGTGGCACGCCTCGTTGCGCGCGGTGCACACCAGGGCGCCCAGCTCCATGGAGGCGGCGGCCCAGCGGGCGGCGGTCGCCTCCTCCTCGGGCAGCAGCGCGCGGGCCAGCCGCCGCTCGGCGGCGGTGGTGGCGTTCGGCGGGTACCGCACACCGGTGACGGCGCGGGCGAAGACCCGGCGCACGTTGGTGTCCAGGACGGCGTGCCGCCGGCCGTGGGCGAAGGAGGCGACGGCGGCGGCGGTGTACTCGCCGATGCCGGGCAGCGCGAGGAGCTGGGCGTGGTCCGACGGGACGTCGCCGCCGTGCCGCTCCGTTATGGCCGACGCGGCGCCGTGCAGCCGCAGGGCGCGGCGCGGATAGCCGAGGCGGCCCCAGGCGCGGACGGCCTCCCCGGGGGCCTCGGCGGCGAGGTCGGCGGGGCGCGGCCAGCGGGCCAGCCACTGCTCGTAGACGGGCAGGACCCGGTTCACCGGCGTCTGCTGGAGCATGAACTCGCTGACCATCACGCCCCACGCCCCGGCCTCCGGGCGCCGCCAGGGAAGGTCGCGGGCGTGCTCGTCGAACCAGCCGATGACGGGGGCGTGCAGCGCGGTGCCGGACGGGGTGTGCCCGGCGTCCCGGGCGGTGTCGCGGCCGGGGACGGGAGCGGGGACGGCGGGGTTGTCGGGCGAGGGCTTCGTGGGCGCAGTCATGACCCTCCGATCCTGCCACGGGACGGCCGTCCCGCGGGCGCACCGCCACCCGGGCGCGACGAAGTGGGCCGCGAGGTCACCCGGGAGCGGGCGGGGAGGGGGCCGACGGGGTGCGCGGGCGTCCTCCGGCGCCTGCCCGCGAGGACCGTCCGGCCGCCCCGGGACGGTCACGTTCCGTACGGGTGCGGGGAATACGATCACACTCCGCGATCAAGGTGCACGGGGTGGCACCACCGGAATGATGATCCGCAAAAGTTGCCGCCCCGAACGGCATGTGCGACGGGGTAACGCGCTGAACTCTCGTACAGTTTGGGCGTGGGATCTCTGCGCAATCCGATCGGGCCGCTTCCCTCCTCCATCTACTGGCGCCGGAGGGCCGTACTGCTGTCCGTGGTCGCCCTGTTGGCCCTGCTGCTCACCTGGGTCGTGGTAGCCGGCGACGGCGACGGCGGGAAGGGCAGCGAGGACGGCGCCAACGGCAGGAGTCCCGCCCCGTCGATCACCGCGGGGCCGTCCAGCTCCGGCCCGGCGATCACTCAGGCGCCGGGCGGACGCGACGAGTCGGAGGGCGGGAGCACCCCGGGACCCGGTTCGGGCGGGGGCTCCAAGGGCACCGGTGACGGCACGGGCGCGAGCCCCGGTACGGGTCCGGGCGGCACCGTCGGTTCCGCGAGCCCGGGCGGTACGGGCGGTACGGGCGCGGGCTCCGGGAACGGCGCGGTGACCGGCGTCGGCGCGGGCGACGTCCTGCCCGCCGGTACGGACCTGGTGAGCTGCACGCCCGGCTCGGTCAGGTTCAGCCTGCGCAGCGTCCGCAACAGCTACGCCCCCGGCCAGACCCCCGCGTTCGAGCTGACCGCGCGCAACACCTCCGGCGTCGACTGCGAGGTCGACCTCGGCCCCGAGGGCGCGGTGCTGACGATCGGCAAGGCGAGCGGGGACGGCCCCTACTGGGCCTCCGACGACTGCGTGAAGGACGGGGGGAGCCGCCGCTACCGGGTCCCCGCGGGCAGCGGCATCACCTACACCGTGAAGTGGGACCGGCGGCCCAGCGCCCCCGAGTGCGGGACGCCTCCGGCGGGTTCGGCCGGGGCGGGCACCTACCTCGTGGAGGCGAAGCCGGGGGGCTTCGAGAAGGTGCGGACCTCCTTCGTGCTCAAGAGCGACTGAGGCGGCGTCACGAGCGGTCACCATGTGGCCGCCGGGGCGGAGCGCCCCCGCGGGCGGCCGGGCGCGGCGACCTGACGCCCTGCGCGGGGCCGGGGCGCCCCCGGGACGACCGGGGCCGTGGGGACCCTATGAGCAGGGCGGTACGTCGCACCGGGGAGGCCCGTTCGGGCGGGACCCTCGCACACGGCGGCACGGACCCCGGACGCCTGGAGCGCAGCGCCCGGTCTCCGGGTCGGGGGACCGTCACCCGGCGCCGGGTCCTTGAGCAGGGTCCCGGCGCGGCAAGGACCCCCGGGGGCTCCGCCGGCCGGGACACCCGGGCGCGGCCCGCGCGGACCCCGCCGGATCGGGCGCCGGCGCCGCGCCGGACGGCCCGGCGGTCCCGGAACCCGGCCGCGACGGCCATCACCGCCGGTCGCGGCGGGCAGGGAGCGTCCGGACCGACCGGGAGGCGTCCCCGGCCGACGGGAAGCGTCCGGACCGACCGGAAGCGGCCGGGACCGAACGGCACCGGTCAGACGTAGCGTTCCAGGATCGACGACTCCGCCAGGCGCGACAGCCCCTCGCGGACGCTGCGGGCGCGGGCCTCGCCGACGCCGTCCACCGCCTGGAGGTCGTCCACGCTGGCGGCGAGCAGCTTCTGCAGGCCGCCGAAGTGCTCCACCAGGCGGTCGATGATCGCGCCCGGCAGCCGCGGCACCTTCGCCAGCAGCCGGAAGCCGCGCGGCGAGACCGCCGAGTCCAGCGTCTCGGGCGAGCCGGTGTAGCCCAGCGCGCGGGCCACCGTGGACAGTTCGAGCAGTTCGGCGTGGCTGAGCTTGTCCAGCTCGGCGAGCGCCTCGTCGACCGTGCGGGACCGCTTGGCGGTGGGCTCGGGCACGTAGTCCCGCACCACCAGCTCGCGTTCGGGCTCCACCCCGGCGATCAGCTCGTCGAGCTGGAGCGCCAGCAGGCGCCCGTCGGTGCCCAGCTCCACCACGTACTCGGCGATCTCGGTGGCGATGCGGCGCACCATCTCCAGGCGCTGGGAGACCGCCGAGACGTCCCGGACGGTGACCAGGTCCTCGATCTCCAGGGCGGACAGGGTGCCCGCGACCTCGTCGAGGCGGAGCTTGTAGCGCTCCAGGGTGGCCAGCGCCTGGTTGGCGCGGGACAGGATCGCCGCGGAGTCCTCCAGGACGCGGCGCTGGCCGTCCACGTACAGGGCGATGAGCCGCATGGACTGGGAGACGGAGACGACGGGGAAACCGACCTGCTTGCTGACCCGGTCCGCGGTGCGGTGCCGGGTGCCGGTCTCCTCGGTGGGGATCGTCGGGTCGGGAAGGAGCTGCACGCCCGCCCGCAGGATCTTCGAGAGGTCCGAGGAGAGCACGATGCCGCCGTCCAGCTTGCACAGTTCGCGCAGCCGGGTGGCGGTGAACTCGACGTCGAGCACGAAGCCGCCGGTGCACATCGACTCGACGGTCCGGTCGGAGCCGAGCACGATGAGACCGCCGGTGTTGCCGCGCAGGACCCGCTCCAGGCCGTCCCGCAGGGGCATGCCGGGCGCCACCGCGCTCAGCGAGGCGCGCATCAGGCCATCGGCACCGGCACTCCCACCGGACTTTCCGGGAGCTGCTGCCCGGTCGTTGGCTGCCACTGCACTCCTCCGGTCGCAGGTTCTTCTGGCGCTCCCGTACCGCACTCTCGGTTCGTACGGACGGGCGAGACCAGGGCAAAGTCTACCGGCGCTCCTCCGCCTCCCGTGGGGCCTCCCGACGACGCGAACGCGGAAGGACCCGCAGGGCGTCCCCGACGTCCGCGACCTCCAGCACCTTCATGCCCTCGGGGACCCGGCCCGGGTCGCCCGGGACGAGGGCGTGGGTGAAGCCCAGCCGGTGCGCCTCGGTGAGCCTGCGCTGCACGCCGGTGACCCGCCGCACCTCCCCGGCGAGGCCCACCTCCCCGATCGCCACCAGGTTCTTGGGCAGCGGGATGTCCCCGGCGGCCGACGCGAGGGCGAGGGCGATGGCCAGGTCGGCGGCCGGTTCGGAGAGCTTCACGCCGCCGACCGTCGCCGAGTAGATGTCCCGCTTGCCCAGGGCGCTGATGCGGCCGCGCTGCTCCAGGACGGCCAGCATCATGGAGACGCGGGAGGTCTCCAGCCCGGAGGTGGTGCGGCGCGGGGAGGGGATCTGCGAGTCGACGGTGAGCGCCTGCACCTCGGCCACCAGCGGGCGGCGCCCCTCCAGGGTGACGGTGAGACAGGTGCCGGGGACGGGCTCCGCCCGGCGGGTGAGGAAGAGTCCGCTGGGGTCGGCGAGGCCGGTGATGCCCTCGTCGTGCAGCTCGAAGCAGCCGACCTCGTCGGTGGTGCCGTAGCGGTTCTTGATGCCGCGGACCAGGCGCAGCCGGGCGTGCCGGTCGCCCTCGAAGTGGAGCACCACGTCGACGAGGTGCTCCAGGAGGCGGGGGCCGGCGATGGCGCCGTCCTTGGTGACGTGGCCCACCAGCAGGGTGGACATCCCGCGCTCCTTGGAGGCGCGGATCAGGGCGCCCGCCACCTCCCGCACCTGTGCCATGCCGCCGGGGGCGCCGTCGATCTCGGGGGAGGCCACGGTCTGCACCGAGTCCATGATCAGCAGGGACGGCCGCACCTCGTCCAGGTGGGCGAGGACCGCCGCGAGGTCGGTCTCGGCGGCCAGGTAGAGGTGGTCGTCGATGGCCTTGATCCGGTCGGCGCGCAGCCGCACCTGGCTCGCGGACTCCTCACCGGTGACGTAGAGGGTGCGGTGCTCCTCGCTCGCGGACTTGGCGGCCACGTCCAGCAGCAGCGTGGACTTGCCGACGCCGGGCTCGCCCGCGAGGAGCACCACCGCGCCGGGCACCAGGCCGCCGCCCAGCACCCGGTCCAGCTCGGGCACGCCGGTGGAGCGGGCGGTGGCCCGGCGGCCGTCCACCTGTCCGATGGGCAGCGCGGAGGTGGTGACGCGGCCCGGCGCCGTGGTGCGGACCGCGGGGGAGCCGTACTCCTCGACCGTGCCCCACGCCTGGCACTCGGGGCAGCGGCCGAGCCACTTGGCCGTCTGCCAGCCGCACTCGGTGCAGCGGTAGGACGGGCGGTCCTTGGTGGTCTTGGTACGGGCAGCCATGCACGAACGGTATCCGCCGCCGCCGACAGCGCGGTCCGCGCGGCCGTCCGGCCGCCCCGTGACGCCCGCGCCGCGTGGGGCGGCCGGGAGCCCCACCGCCCCGGCGGCCGACCGCCCCGGCCGACCGCCCAGGCCGCCTCCGGTGGCCCGCCCGGCGGCCCCGTGTCCGGAGCGCCGGCTCCCGTCGGAGTACGCACTCCCGCCGGGAACGCCCGCTCCCGTGGGCGCACCCGGGACCGCCCTCCCCGTCCGACGGCGGCCCGGCCGCGCGCTCCGTCCCGCCCGGCTCCGGCCGCGCTCCCCGCGTGCGCCCCTCCGGGGCCGGGCGCGCCCGGGACCGTCCCGTCGCGCCGTGTGCGCCCCGCGCCGGACGGGCCGCGTACGCCCGTCGGCCCGGTGCCCGGTCCGGCCGTCCGGGCCCGTCGAGCCGCCGCCGTGGTCGATCGGAACCGGCCACTGTGCGAGCCGAACCGGCCGGGTCGGAAACGGCTGCTGTCCCCTTATGAGGGATCGTTTCACCCGTACGAATTAAAAGTGTTGAATGCGCCGGTTCACGCCACCCATGGGCCCCTACGGTCACCGGGTGATGAGGAGCAGTCCGGAGACCACGACCCGCACGACCGGCGCACACCGGGCGCACGGGGAAGCGCGTGACCGAACCGCCGCACGCACCCTCGCGCAGCGACCGCCCGCGCGCTACGAGGCGTATCTGGACGGCCTGTTCACCTACTGCCTGTCCGTGCTGGGCGACCACGACGACGCCACCGCCGCCCTCGGCGACGTCCTCGCCCTCGTGGAGCGCCGGGGGCACCGCGTCCCGGAGTCCGTCGCCGACCACCGGGCCTGGCTGTACGCGCTGGCCCGCTGGGCGTGCCTGCGCCGCCCGCCCGCGCCGGGGCGTGGTCCCTCGGGCGACGGGCCCGCCCGGCCCGGGCGCGAGCGGCGCTCCGCCGCGCGGCCCGCCGCCGTGCCCGCGCCCCGGGCGCCCTCCGCCGAGGAGCGGGACCGGCGCCGTCGCGAACTGGACCGGCTGGCCTGGCCGGAGGCGGCGGGCATCGGCCCGGAGCAGCGCGAGGCCCTCGAACTGGCCGTGCGCCACCGGCTCGCCGCCCACGAGGTCGCCGCCGTCCTCGGCCGGGACCCGGCCGCCACCCGCGAGCTGCTGGCCTCCGCCGCCTGCGAGGTCGAGCGCACCCGCGCCGCCCTCGCCGTCGTCGAGACCGGCGGCTGCCCCGGCGTCGCCCGCCTCACCGGCGAGGACCGGGCGGTGCTCTGCGCCGTCCTCCGCCGCGAGCTGGTCCGGCACGTCGACGACTGCCCCCGCTGCCGGGGCGCCGCCGCGCGCGCCATCCCCGGCCGGTGGCCCGGCACCAGCGTCACCCCGGCCGAACTGCCGGTGCTCCCGGCGCCCCGCGCGGCGCTGCTCCTGGCGATGGCGCACCTCCGGCGCGCGCGGGGCGCCGCTCCGCGCTTCGACCGGCGCGGCTTCCCGATGGACGCCAAGGACCGCGCCGCCCGCCGGGACCGGCTGCGCGCGCGGGCGGTCACCACGACCGTCGTCGCCACCGTCGTCGCCGCCCCCGTCCTGACCCTGTGGGCGGCCTACCGGGGCACCCCGGTCGGGGAGGCCGAGGGCGGCCGTGCGGCCGTGGCGGGGGAGCCCCACGGCCACGGCGGCGGCCCGGCGGGCGGTCACGGCCTCGCCGACGCCACCGCCACCCGGCCCGGCGGACGCCCGGGCGGGGGCGAAGGGACCGGGGTCTCGGTGGCGGTCGTCAGCGTCAGCGGAGCCGGGGAGAAGGGCACCGGACGGCTGGAGGTCGCGGCGGGCAGCGACGGCGACACCACGCTCATCACCCTGACCGCGTCCGGCGAGGCCCCGGTGCGCTGGTCGGTCTCCACCCCCGCCCCCTGGCTCTACCCGAACCGCTCCTCGGGCGTCCTGCGGCCGGGCGAGCGGGTGACGGTGCGGGTGCACGTCGACCATCTGCGCGAGCCCGCCGGGCGCTGGGGGGCCAAGGTGGCCGTCTCGCCCGCGGGCGCCGTGGTCTCCATCGACGGGCACGGCCGCGCGCCGTGGCCGGGCCGTCCGGCGCCGGGCCCGGGGCGGCCCGGGGTGTCGCCGCGCCCTTCGGCGCCCGGCCCTGGGCCCTCGCCCTCGGCGTCCGTCCCGCCGGGGCCGACGCCCACCGCCGAGCCGTCGCCCACCCCGCCGGACCCCGGCCCGACGAGCGTGGAGCCGTCCCCGACGGACGGACCGGAGAGCACCCCGCCGCCCCCGGACGGCGAGGGCGGCGACGGCACGGACCCGGCGGGCGCGCAGGCGCGCAGGGCGGCGGGCCAGAGGGGCTGAACCCCGCGGGGCGGAGGGCCCCGGCCCCAGCCCGATTCCCTGGCCCTGGCCCGAGTCCTTGGCCCTGGCCCTGCTCCCTGGCCCTGCTCCCTGGCTCTGGTCCCTGGCCATGGCACCAGGCGCCCCGGACTTCGGAACCGGGTCCGGGCCGCGGTCCCGCGTGCTCCGGCATCCGGCCCCGAGTGCGGTCCCGGTGCCCGACGTCGGTGCTGGGCCCCGGCTTTCGATCCGGGCCCCAGGCATCGGCCTTCGACACCGAGACCCGGTTCTTGGCCCGGGCACCGGCTCTTGGCCCCGGCTCTGGGCCCCGGGCCCCGGGCTTTCGGAACCGCACCTCGGGCTCCGGGTCGCGGTACCGAGCCCGGGGCTTGGCCTCTCGGGCCGCAGGCCTGGAGCTCCGGCAGCGGAACCCTGGCTCCGGATCACGGTCCGGACCGGGCTTCGGTGCCGAGCCGGGGCCTCGGCGAGCCCGGGCCCTGGTCACACTCCGGGCTTCGGTACCGGCCCCCGGGCATCGGGCTTCGGCCCCAGGCTTCGGTACCGGCCCCCCGGGCATCGGGCTCTGGGCTTCGGTATCGGCCCCCCAGGCTTCGGGCTTCGGCCCCAGGCTTCGGTACTGGCCCCCCAGGCTTCGGGCCCCAGGCTTCGGTACCAGCCACCCAGGCATCGGGCTCCGGGCTTCGGTACCGGGCCCCCGTACCTCGGCGCCGGGCTCAGGCTTCGGCGTGCCCCGGGCCAAGGCGTGCCCCGGGCCAAGGCGTGCCCCGGGCCAAGGCGTGCCCCGGGCCAAGGCGTGCGCGGGCCGAGGGGACAGGCCCGGGGCGCCGGACGTGGAGTCCGTGCCCCGGGCCCGTTCCGTGGCGCCGTCGTCCTACGCCCCCGTGACCGGCGGGTCCGCCGGGTGCGGGGCGACCAGGGGGAGGGCGGAGGCGAGCCGCCGCTCGCACAGCTCCACCAGCCGGTCGTAACCGGCGGCGCCCATCAGCTCGATCAGCTCCGGCCGGTACGAGACGTAGACCGGGTCGCCCGCGCCGTGCGCCGAGGCCGCCGAGGTGCACCACCAGTGCAGGTCGTGGCCGCCCGGGCCCCAGCCGCGCCGGTCGTACTCGCCGATCGACACCTGGAGCACCCGGGTGTCGTCGGGCCGGTCGATCCACTCGTACGTCCGTCGCACCGGGAGCTGCCAGCACACGTCCGGCTTGGTCTCCAGCGGCTCCCGGCCCTCCCGCAGCGCCAGGATGTGCAGCGAGCAGCCCGCGCCGCCGGCGAAGCCGGGACGGTTCTGGAAGACGCACGAGCCCTGGAAGGGACGGGTCTGGCGGGAGCCGTCCTCGTCCTCGGAGACCCAGCCGTCCCGGGTGCCCTCGGCGTGGTGCTGCCAGATGTCCGGCGTGAGCCTCGCCACATGCCCGGCGACCCTCCGCTCGTCCTCCTCGTCGGAGAAGTGGGCGCCCAGGGTGCAGCAGCCGTCCTCGGCGCGGCCCGCCCGGATGCCCTGGCAGCCGCTGCCGAAGACGCAGTTCCAGCGCGAGGTCAGCCAGGTCAGGTCGCAGCGGAACACCTGCTCCTCGTCGGCCGGATCGGGGAACTCGACCCACGCGCGCGCGAAGTCGAGGCCCTTCTCGTCGTCCGCCGAAGGAGCCGCGTCCGGAACCGGCGGGCCGCCCCCGATGCTCATCTTGTCCTTCTTGGGCGACTTCTCGTCCTTCGCCTTTTTCGTCTTTGGCACGTGACCAGGGTAAGTGGCCCGCATCGCGGGACGGCACCGTCCGCACCCCCCGGGCCGCAGTAGCGTTTCCCTCCATGAGACTCGGTGTCCTCGACGTGGGATCGAACACGGTGCATCTGCTGGTGGTGGACGCGCACCACGGCGCGCCCCCGCTGCCCGCGCACTCGCACAAGGCGGATCTGCGGCTGGCCCAGCTCCTCGACGCGGACGGGGCGGTCGGCCCCGAGGGCGTCGACCGCCTCGTCGCGGTCGTCCACGAGGCGCTCCGGGCCGCCGAGGACCAGGGCGTCGAGGACCTGCTGCCGTTCGCCACCTCCGCCGTCCGCGAGGCCCGCAACGCCGACGAGGTGCTCGCCCGCGTGCGCGAGGAGACCGGCGTCGAGCTGACCGTCCTCAGCGGCGAGGACGAGGCCCGGCTGACCTTCCTCGCCGCCCGCCGCTGGTTCGGCTGGTCCGCCGGACGCCTGCTGGTCCTCGACATCGGCGGCGGCTCCCTGGAGATCGCCTGCGGCATCGACGAGGAGCCCGACGCGGCCGTCTCGCTGCCGCTCGGCGCGGGCCGGCTGACCGCCGCCCGGCTGCCCGGCGACCCGCCCGCCCCCGACGACGTCCGGGCGCTGCGCCGCCATGTCCGCACCGAGATCGCCCGCACGGTGGGGGAGTTCAGCCGCCTCGGCACCCCCGACCACGTGGTCGCCACCTCCAAGACGTTCAAGCTGCTCGCCCGGCTCGCCGGAGCCGCCCGCTCCGCCGACGGCCTGTACGTGCAGCGGGAGCTGAAGCGGGCCTCCCTGGAGCCGTGGGTGCCCCGGCTCGCCGCGATGACCGCCGCCGAGCGCACCGAGCTGCCCGGCGTCTCGGACGGCCGCGGGGGCCAGTTGGTGGCCGGGGCGCTGGTGGCCGAGGCGGCGATGGAGCTGTTCCGCGTGGAGAGCCTGGAGATATGTCCCTGGGCGCTGCGGGAGGGCGTGATCCTGCGGCGCCTGGACCAGATGGGCCGGGGCTGACGGCTCCCGGCTCCCCCTCCGACGGCTCCCCGCTCCGCGGCGGGGCGCGCCACGGGCGTCCCGGGGAACCCCGTCGGCCCGCGCCACGGGCGTCCCGGGGAACCCCGTCGGCCCGCGCCACGGGCGTCCCGGGGAACCCCGCCGGCCGCGGGACGGACGTACCCGGACGGCGGCCCGGACCCGCCGGGCGAGGGCGCGGACCCGCGGGGCGAGGGCGCGGACCCGCGGGGCGAGGGCGCGGACCCGCGGGGCGGGCCACGGCACCCGGAACGGGCCGTGGCGGGCGTACGGAGACCCGCGCCCGCCGGGCCCCGGGCGGGGCGGACGCATCCGGACGACCGCGCGCACGGCCCGACCGCCGCTCCGGACCGGGGCGGTGCGCGCGGGCGGGGCCGCGCGGCCACCGGTTCCCCCGGGCCGGGCGGACGCACGGGTGGTCGCGGAGCCCGCCGGGTCCCGGCCCGGCGGTCGCGGAGCCCGCCGGGTCCCGGCCCGGTGCCCTATGGCGCTCGCCACAGCCGCCCGGCGCGACCCCGCGCATCCCCCGGCCCACCCCGTAACCTGGCCCCCGTGGCAGAACCAAGGGACGTAGTCCGCATCCCCGCCGCGAAGGTCGCGCTGTCCACGGCTTCCGTCTATCCGGAGTCGACGGCGACGGCCTTCGAGATCGCCGCGCGCCTCGGTTACGACGGGGTCGAGGTGATGGTCTGGACGGACCCGGTGAGCCAGGACATCGACGCGCTGCGACGGCTCAGCGACTACCACCGGATGCCGGTCCTGGCCGTGCACGCGCCCTGTCTGCTCATCACCCAGCGGGTCTGGTCCACCGATCCGTGGACCAAGCTCCGGCGTGCCCGCACCGCCGCCGAGCGGCTCGGCGCGGACACCGTCGTGGTGCACCCGCCCTTCCGCTGGCAGCGCCAGTACGCCCGGGACTTCGTGGACGGCGTGTGGCGGATGGCGGACGAGACGGACGTGCGGTTCGCCGTGGAGAACATGTACCCCTGGCGCTACCGGGACCGCGAGATGCTCGCCTACGCCCCCGACTGGGACGTCACCCGGCACGACTACCGGCACTTCACGATCGACCTCAGCCATGCCTCCACGGCCCGCGTGGACGCCCTCGACATGGTCGCCCGGATGGGCGACCGGCTGGGCCACGTGCACCTCGCCGACGGCCGGGGCTCCGCCAAGGACGAGCACCTGGTGCCCGGTCGCGGCACCCAGCCCTGCGCCGAGCTGCTGGAGCGGCTGGCGCTGACCGGGTTCGACGGCCATGTCGTCATCGAGGTCAACACCCGGCGCGCGATGTCCGGCGCCGAACGCGAGGCCGATCTCGCCGAGGCGCTGGCCTTCACCCGGCTGCACCTGGCGTCGGCCGCGGCGGCGGCGAGGGCGCGGCGCGGCTGACGGGGCGCGGCTGACGGGGCCGGGGATCGGCGGCGGAGCCGGGAACGGGGCCGCCGGACGGAGCCCGGGGGCGGAGCCGGAGCCCGGGCACCGGTGCCGCCCGGGGCCGGGCGGCGGCAGGCTTCCAAGGGCTCCCCGGCGAGACGCCCGTCCCGTATTCCGGACACCCTGTCCCGAACGCTGGATGACCGGCGTACGCTCGTGGACAGTCAGAAAACTGCCGGGCGCGCTCCTGCCGGAGCCCCGGCGGAACTCTCCTAAGGAGCGAGCGACGATGCCCGAGCTGAGGTCCCGCACAGTCACCCACGGCCGCAACATGGCGGGCGCCCGTGCCCTCATGCGGGCCTCCGGTGTACCCGGCGCGGACATCGGCCGCAAGCCGGTCATCGCCGTGGCCAACAGCTTCACGGAGTTCGTGCCCGGCCACACCCACCTGGCGCCCGTCGGCCGGATCGTCAGCGAGGCCGTCACGGCGGCCGGGGGCATCCCGCGCGAGTTCAACACCATCGCCGTCGACGACGGCATCGCCATGGGCCACGGCGGCATGCTCTACTCGCTGCCCTCCCGCGACCTGATCGCGGACAGCGTGGAGTACATGGTGGAGGCCCACTGCGCCGACGCCCTGATCTGCATCTCCAACTGCGACAAGATCACCCCGGGCATGCTCAACGCCGCCCTGCGGCTGAACATCCCGACGGTCTTCGTCTCCGGCGGCCCGATGGAGTCCGGCCGCGCCACCCTGGTCGACGGCACGGTGCGCACCCTGGACCTGGTCGACGCCATGGTCGAGGCGGCCAACGACAAGGTCTCCGACGCGGACGTGCAGCGCATCGAGGAGAACGCCTGTCCCACCTGCGGCAGCTGTTCCGGCATGTTCACCGCCAACTCGATGAACTGCCTCACCGAGGCCATCGGCCTCTCGCTGCCGGGCAACGGCTCGGTCCTGGCCACCCACACCGCCCGCCGGCAGCTCTACGTGCGGGCCGCCGAGACCGTGATGGAGCTGACCCGCCGCCACTACGAGCAGGACGACCACTCCGTCCTGCCGCGCTCCATCGCCACGATCGACGCCTTCGAGAACGCCATGGCCCTGGACATCGCCATGGGCGGCTCCACCAACACGATCCTGCACCTGCTGGCCGCCGCCGAGGAGGGCGGCGTCCCCTTCGGCCTCACCCAGATCGACGCCCTCTCGCGCCGGGTGCCCTGCCTGGCCAAGGTCGCGCCGAACGTCGGCAAGGACCGCACCTACTACATGGAGGACGTGCACCGGGCGGGCGGCATCCCCGCCCTGCTCGGCGAGCTGCACCGCGCGGGCCTGCTCCACGAGGGCGTCCACTCCGTGCACAGCCCCTCGCTGGCCGACTGGCTGAAGAACTGGGACGTGCGCGGCGGCTCCCCCTCCGAGGAGGCCGTGGAGCTCTGGCACGCGGCGCCCGGCTGCGTCCGCTCCGCCGAGGCGTTCTCGCAGTCCGAGCGCTGGGACACCCTGGACGAGGACGCCGAGGGCGGCTGCATCCGCTCCGCCGAGCACGCCTACTCCCAGGACGGCGGTCTCGCGGTGCTGCGCGGCAACCTGGCGGTCGACGGCTGCGTCGTCAAGACGGCCGGCGTCGACGAGGCCATCTGGACCTTCGAGGGCCCCGCGGTGGTCTGCGAGTCCCAGGAGGAGGCCGTGGAGAAGATCCTCACCAAGCAGGTCACGGCGGGCGACGTGGTCGTCATCCGCTACGAGGGCCCCCGGGGCGGCCCCGGCATGCAGGAGATGCTCTACCCGACCTCCTACCTCAAGAGCCGGGGCCTCGGGAAGGTCTGCGCGCTGATCACCGACGGCCGGTTCTCCGGCGGCACCTCGGGCCTGTCCCTGGGACACGCCTCGCCGGAGGCGGCCTCGGGCGGCACCATCGCCCTCGTCGAGAACGGCGACCGCATCCGCATCGACATCCCCAACCGCTCGGTCGAGCTGCTGGTCGACGACGCCGAGCTGGCCCGCCGCGAGGAGGCGCTGAACGGCGTGTACGCGCCCAGGCAGCGCGAGCGCAAGGTGTCGGCCGCCCTGCGGGCCTACGCCGCGATGGCGACGAGCGCCGACCGGGGCGCCGTCCGGGACGTGTCCCGGCTGGGCTGAGCCCCGCCGCCCGCCGCCCGCCCGGAGCCCTCCGGCGGGCGGCCGCCCCGCCCGCGCGGGGCCCTCAGGACCCGGTGCGCTGCCAGGCGCCCGGGTCCCTGCCGTCCACCCCGAAGACCGAGCCGTCGGGCGCGCCCGCGTAGACGTGACCGCCCGCGACCACCGGCGCCGGGAGCGAGGCGGGCACCCGGTCGGCCCCGGCACCCATGCGGGGCGGGGTCTGCCCGAGCAGCCGCCCGGTGCGCGCGTCGACGCCGAGGAGCCGGCCGTCGGGCGCGGTGACGAACACGTGCCGTCCGTCGGAGACGGGCGCCGAGCCCCGGCTCATCCCCGTCTCCAGCCGCCACCGCTCGGTGCCCGCCGCCGGGTCGACGGCGACCAGCGAGCCGCCCACGCCCATCAGGTACACGGTGGTCCCGCGCACCGTCGCCTGTGCCTGCGCGACCGGTGAGGCCAGCGCCGTCCGGCGCAGGGAGCCGTCGCCCGGGGTGTAGCGGAGCACGGCCCCGGCGTCCCCGTACACCGCGTCCCCGGCCAGGAAGTACACGGAGCCGCCGGCCGAGCCGACGGGGGTCAGGGCGCCGTCCAGATCGGCCTTCCAGCGCACGGTGCCCGTCGCCGGGTCCATCGCGGTGACCCGGGTCCGCGTCGCGCCGCCCGGCATGCTCGTCGCGTACGCCACCGGGTCCCCGGGGAACGAGGAGAAGTACGGCACGGCCTGCCCGGGGACACGGCCCGACCAGCGGGTCCCGCCCGAGGAGCCGTCGACGCCGGTCACCCTGCCGTCGGCGCCGGTGAGCAGCAGGGTGCCGCCCGCGCCGCGCAGCCCGCCGAACTCGGGCGCCTCGTGCCGCCACGCCGTCTCGCCGGTGACCGGGTCGAGGGCCTCCAGGGCGCCGATGCGGTCGATGGAGGGGTGCACCAGGCCGCCCGCCGCGACCGGCGCCCGGCTCGGCTCCGACGGCTCCACGTCGTGCCGCCACAGCACCGAGCCGTCGGCCGGGTCGAGCGCGAAGACCTCTCCCGCGCGGGCGCACAGCAGCCGTCCGGTGCCGTAGGAGCAGTGCGGCATGCCGCCCTCGGCGGTGGGGGCGGTCCGCCAGGTGCCGAACCGGGCGGGCGCGGTCTGCGTGGCGGCGGTGTGGCCGGGGGGCTTCCCCGGGCCGCCGAGCAGCGCCAGCGAGGCGAGCCCGCCGAGCACGGCCAGGCAGAGCCCGCCCGCGACCAGGGCGGTGCGCCGGCCGATCCGCCGCACGGGGCGCTCGGTACCGGACCGGCCGCCGGACGCGGGGGCGGCACCGTAACCCGCCCCGTCCCCGGCGGAGACACGGGGCCCCGGAACGCCTCCGGCGGGCTCCGGCCCCTCCGTCCCGGTCCAGCCCCGGGCCGGGACGTCCCCGGACCCGGTCCCGTCGCCCTTGACCGGGCCCCGCGGCGCCGGGACGAAGGTCTGGGTGTCGTACGACGCGGCCTCCCCGCGCAGTTCGCGCATCAGCTCGTCCGGGGTGGGCCGTTCGTCCGGGTCCTTGGCGAGGCAGCGCAGCACCAGCGGCGCCAGCGCCTCAGGCAGCCCGGTCAGATCGGGCTCGTCGTGGACCACCTGGTAGGCGACGACGTAGTGGCTGTCGGAGTCGAAGGGGCCGCGCCCGGTCGCCGCGTGCACCATCAGCGAACCCAGCGCGAACACGTCGGCCGCCGGGCCCACCTGGCGCGGGCGGCGGAACTGCTCGGGCGCCATGAACGGCGGTGTGCCGATCAACTTGCCCGTCTCGGTGCGCAGTTCGCTGTCGGTGGGCCGGGAGATGCCGAAGTCGATGACTTTCGGCCCGTCCTCGGCGAGCAGCACGTTGCTCGGCTTGAGGTCCCGGTGCACCACCCCCACCCGGTGGATGTCGCGCAGCGCCTCCGCCAGCCCGGCCATCAGCCGCCGCAACTGGGCCGCGTCCATGGGCCCGTTCCGCTTCACCCGGTCGGCGAGGGTCGGACCCGGGATGAACAGCGTGGCCATCCAGGGGCGTTCGGCCTCGGGATCGGCGTCGACGACGGGCGCGGTGAAGGCGCCGCTCACCCGTCGCGCGGCGGCCACCTCCTGCCGGAAACGGCCCCGGAACTCGGGGTCCTCGGCGTAGCGCGCGTGGACGACCTTCACCGCGAGCTTCATTCCGGAGGCGCTCCGCGCCACGTGCACGACGCCCATGCCGCCGGAGCCGAGACAGGAGTCCAGCCGGTAGTGGCCGATGTACCGCGGATGCTCCCCGAGATATTCCGGATGATCCCCGGCGTTCGTCCGTGGCGCCATGGGACCACCCCCGTGCCGTTCCGTGCGCGCGCGACGTTCGGAGCCTAGTCGATGGCACGTTCGGGGCCGAGGGGGCTTGCTAGCCTCGCCGTACGAGTCGCGAACGCGCTCACGATCGGGGAGGGACCCTATGAAGACCGGCCACGGGGAAGAGCGGGACGGCACGGGGGAGGAGGCCGCCCCCGAGGGCGCGGCCGGCACGGGGACGGTCGCCGGGACGGCAGCGGCGGCAGCGGCGTCCTACCCCATCGCACCGGGCGTCCAGCTCAACGTCCGCAGCGGGCCCGGCACCGGGTACAGCATCGTCCGCGTGCTGCCCGCGGGCTCGCGCGTGACCATCACCTGCCAGCGGCCCGGCACCAACGTCGCGGGCCCGTACGGCACCACGACCCTCTGGGACAACATCGCGAACGGGCAGTACGTCTCCGACGCCTACGTGTACACGGGCAGCAACGGCTACGTCGCGCCCCGCTGCTCCTGAGCCCGGCCGGGGCCCGCGGCGGGCCGGGGAGCCATAATCGTCCCGTGAGCGCAGAGAACGGTACGAACGGCACACCCGACGGCACCGCGGGCCCCCCGCCCGCCGCCGGGCCCCGCCCGGAGCCCCTCCGGTTCTACGGCACGACCTGGGTCGGGCACGACGGCGGCTACGCCGCGCGCCGGGCGGGCCTCGCCCTCGGCTCGGCCGTCGCGGCGGTGGCCGCCTGCCTCGTGCTGCGCTTCGCCTACCAGGGCCTCCGGATCGCGGAGGTCGGCGGTTTCGTCACGGGGCTGACGATCGTGATGTTCGCCGTCTGCAGCGCGCTGGCCTTCGGCCACACCTGGGGCGGCTACTCCCAGCGCCCCGACCCCGAGCGCCGCTCCTCGCTGCGCGGACTGCTCGCCGTGGGCTTCGTCGGCTCCCTGTGCGCCTACGCCCTGCGCTCGCTCTTCGAGGCACCCGGCGAGAAGCTCCTGCGCGCCGAGTACGAGACGGCCCGCGAGCAGTACGAACGGCGCACGGCCCGCCGCTCGGGCAACCCGCGCAGGAAGAAGCGCCCGGCGTAGGGGAGCGGTGGGCGTGGGCGGGCGTCCGGGACGCCCCGTCCGCCGCCGGAGCCCCCGGCCCTTCTCCCGCCGTGCGCGCGCCGGAAACCTCCCTGCCGTCCCGGCCCGTCCCCGTCACCATGGGGGGATGACCACGACACCCCCGGCTCCCCGGGGCGGCGACCGCGTCGCGCGGGCCCGGTCCTTCAACGCCGCCGCCGCTCAGTACGCCGCCCACCGCCCCTCCTACCCGCCCGCCCTGCTCGACGCCGTCGAGGAGCTGAGCGGCCGTCCGCTCGCCGGTTCCCGGGCCGTGGACGTCGGCGCGGGCACCGGCATCGCGACCGCCCTGCTGCACGCGCGGGGCGCCGAGGTGCTCGCCGTGGAGCCGGGCGGCGGCATGGCCGCGCAGTTCCGCCGCTCCCTGCCCGGCGTGCCCGTGGTGCGGGGCAGCGGTGACGCCCTGCCGCTGGCCACCGGCACCGCCGACCTCGTCACCTACGCCCAGTCCTGGCACTGGACCGACCCCGCCCGCTCGGTGCCGGAGGTGCTGCGGGTGCTGCGGCCCGGCGGCGCGCTCGCCCTGTGGTGGAACACCGACGCCCTCGACGTGCCCTGGATCGCCGCCGCCGGGGAGCGCGCGCGGCGCCACTTCGGCGTCGACTCCGCCGCCGAGCGGCGCAGCGCCGCCGTCGGCCGGGTCGCCGACCCCTCCGGCCGCCTCGCCTTCGTCCGCCGCGAGGTCCGCTGGTCCCGCCGGGTCCCCCTCGACGGCCATCTGGCCAACCTCGGCAGCCACTCCGCCCTCCTGCTCCTCCCCGACCGGGGCTCCGCCTTCCTCGCCGAGGAGCGCCGCCACCTGCTGGACGTCTTCCCGGACGGCGTCGTGGAGGAGACGTACGACACGGTCCTCCTCCTGGCGAAGGCACCCGCGGCGGCCTGAGCCCCGCCGCGCCCGCCGTGCCGTGCCGCGCCCGCCGTGCCGCGCCCGCCCGCCCGCCCGCCGTGCCGCGCCGCGCTCGCCGTGCCGCGCCCGCCCGCCCGCCGTGCCGCGCCCGCCCGCCCCGCCGCGCCCGTCGTGGCCCCGGACCCCCGTGGGACCAGGGGCCGCCGGGCCCCGTCCGTGCCGCTCCGGCCCGCCGCCGCGCCCCGCACCCGTCCCGCCCACCGGACGCGCCGTCCCCCGCGCACCCCGGGGTGCGAGGATGACGAGGGACGACGCACCCACGGAGGGCACCGAACGCCATGACCCAGAAAGTCGCAGTCCTCGGCACCGGAAAGATCGGCGAAGCCCTGCTCAGCGGCATGATCGGCTCCGGCTGGTCGACCGCCGACCTGCTGGTCACCGCCCGCCGCCCGGAGCGGGCCGAGGAGCTCCGCGCCCGCTACGGCGTCACGCCGGTCGGCAACGCCGAGGCCGCCCGGAGAGCCGACACGCTGATCCTCACGGTCAAGCCGCAGGACATGGGCGCCCTCCTCGACGAACTCGCCCCGCACATCCCCGCCGACCGCCTGGTCATCAGCGGCGCCGCCGGCATCCCCACCGCCTTCTTCGAGGACCGGCTCGTCCCCGGCGTCCCCGTCGTCCGTGTCATGACGAACACCCCGGCCCTCGTCGACGAGGCCATGTCCGTCATCTCCGCCGGCACCCACGCCACCGAGGCCCACCTCGTGCACGCCGAGGGCATCTTCGGCTCGGTCGGCAAGACCCTGCGCGTCCCCGAGTCCCAGCAGGACGCCTGCACCGCCCTCTCCGGCAGTGGTCCGGCCTACTTCTTCTACCTGGTCGAGGCCATGACCGACGCGGGCATCCTGCTCGGCCTGCCCCGGGACAAGGCCCACGACCTCATCGTCCAGTCCGCCATCGGCGCCGCCACCATGCTGCGCGACAGCGGCGAGCACCCGGTCCGGCTCCGCGAGAACGTGACCTCCCCGGCCGGCACCACCATCAACGCCATCCGCGAGCTGGAGAACCACGGGGTCCGCGCCGCCCTGATCGCCGCCCTCGAGGCCGCCCGCGACCGCAGCCGCGAACTGGCCTCCGGCACCAAGGACTGACCGCCGCGGCCGGCGGGCGGGTTCACCCGGCGGCGGCCACGACCTCCGCGGTCGTCACCACCCGCGCGAACCCGCCCCCGTGCAGCGACACCGCCGACGCCCGCGCCAGCTCGTCGGCGCTCCGCCGCCAGCCGAAGGGCCCCTCCAGGCCGAAGGTGTACGTCGCGTCGAAGGCGACCAGCACCTCGTACCCCAGGTTCCCGCCCATCCGCGCGGTCGTCTCCACGCACATGTTCGTCTGGATGCCGGCCAGCACGATCTGCGTGATCCCCTCCCCGCGCAGCCACGTCCCCAGATCAGGTGAGCCGAGAAACGCCGAGTTGACGCTCTTGGTCACCAGCAGCTCGGCCCCGCCGCCCTTCCCGCGCCGCTCGGCCACGTACTCCTTGAAGTCGTTGCCCGCGTACCCGGTCCGCAGCGGCGAGTCGGGGCGCGCCGAGTCGTGCCGCACGAGGACCACCGGGCGCCCGGTCGACTGCCACGCGTCGATGAGGGCGGCGATGTTGCCGTCCGCCTCCGGATGATTGCGCTCGCCCCAGAAGTCCAGCTCCTCGAAGCCCTTCTGCACGTCCACGACGACCAGCGCCGCGTTCCCGGCGACGGCCGCGCCGCCCGCCGTCCCCGCCGTCCCCGCCGTCTCGTCCGCGCCGCCCGCGCGCCCGCCGTCCCGGCCGCCCCCGTCCGTGCCCGTGTCCCCACCCGCGCCGCTGCCCCGGTCGCCGCGCCGGCCCCGGTCATGTCCCTGTCGCTGTCCCTGTTCCTGTTCCATGCCGCCCATCGTGCCGCCGCCCGGCGCCCCTCCCCAGCGGTACGAAAGCCAGCGATCGATGGTTTACTGCCACCCATGGCAGGACCGGCCGCCCCCGCGCCCCACCGGATCGCCCTGGTCGCCTTCCCCGGCATCCGGGCCTTCGATGTCTCCGTCATCACCGAGGTCTGGGGCACCGACCGCACCGACCGCGGTGCCCCCGCCTTCGAGCTGCGCCGGGCCGCCGCCGACCCCGGCACCGCCGTCCCGATGCGCGGCGGTCTCGACCTCCGGCCCGACCGTTCCCTCGGCTGGCTCGACCGCGCCGACCTCGTCGTCGTCCCCGGCCTCGACGACCACCTCACCCCGGCGCCCGAGCCCGTCCTCGCCGCCCTGCGCCGCGCCCACGCCCGCGGCACCACCGTCGCCGCCCTGTGCGCCGGGGCGTTCACCCTCGCCCAGGCCGGACTCCTCGACGGGCGGCGCGCGATCACCCACTGGCGGCTGACCGACCTCCTGCGCCGCCGCCACCCCGGGGTCACCGTCGTCCCCGACGCCCTCTTCATCGAGGACGGCACCCTCTGGACCTCCGCCGGGACCGCCGCCGGGATCGACCTCTGCCTCCACCTCGTGCGCCTGTCCCACGGAGCCGAGGCCGCCGCCGTCATCGCCCGCTCGATGGTCACGGCGCCCTTCCGCACCGGCACCCAGGCCCAGTTCATCGAGCACCCCACCCCGCGCGCCGACCGCGACGCCGACGCCCTCGCCGCCGTCCGCGAGCACGCCCTGCGCCACCTGGGGGAACCGTTCACCGTCGCCGACCTGGCCGCCCGCGCCGGGATGTCCCCGCGCGGCTTCGCCCGGCACTTCGCCGCCGCCACCGGCACCACCCCGCTGCGCTGGCTCCTCGACCAGCGCGTCGCCGCCGCCCAGAAGCTCCTGGAACGCACCGACCTGCCCATGCCCGAGGTCGCCCGCCGGGCCGGGTTCGGCAGCGAGGTCACGATGCGCCAGCACTTCGCAGCGCGCCTCGCCACCAGCCCCCGCGCCTACCGGGCCGCGTTCACCACCGGGTCCGCCACGGGCTCCAGCAGCCCGAGCGCCCGGTAGGCGGCGTCCACCCGGGGCCGCGCCATGGCCCGGGCCCGCTCCGCGCCCTCCCGCAGCACGGCGTCGACGTGGCCGGGGTCGGCGCACAGCTCCCGGTGGCGTTCCCGCAGCGGGCGCAGCGTCTCCACCACGGCCTCGGCGGTGTCCTTCTTGAGGGCGCCGTAGGAGTCGTAGGACCCGGCGAGCGCGGCCGGCTCCCCGCCCACGCAGGCGGCGAGGATCTCCAGCAGGTTCGCCGCTCCGGGGCGGCCCGCGGGATCGTGCACGACCTCGTGCCCGCTGTCGGTCACGGCCCGCATGATCTTCCCGCGCACCGTCTCCGGCTCGTCCAGCAGATAGACGATCCCGGGCCCGGTGTCGTCGCTCTTGCCCATCTTCGCCGCCGGTTCCCGGAGGTTCATCACCCGCGCCGCCACCGCCGGCCGGGTGGCCCGGGGAACGGTGAAGGTGTGCCCGTAGCGCTGGTTGAACCGGACCGCCAGGTCCCGCGCCAGCTCCACGTGCTGCGTCTGGTCGTCACCGACCGGCACCTCGTCCGTGCCGTACGCCAGGATGTCCGCCGCCATCAGCACCGGATACGTCAGCAGCGACAGCCGCACCCCGCCGCCGCGCTCGCGCTCCCGGACGGCCTTCTCCTTGTACTGGATCATCCGCCGTGCCTCCCCGTCGCCCGCCACGCACTCCAGCGCGTAGGACAGCCGGGTGTGCTCGTCGACGTGGCTCTGTACGAACACGGTGCACAGCCGGGGGTCGAGCCCCGCCGCCAGCAGCAGCGAGGCCGACTGCCGGGTGAGTCTGCGGACCCGCGCCGGGTCGTGGTCGACGGTCAGCGCGTGCAGGTCGACGACGCAGAACAGGGCGACGGCGCGGTGCTGGTCCACGTCGGCCCAGCGCCGCATGGCTCCCAGGTAGTTCCCGAGCGTCAGATGGCCCGTCGGCTTGATGCCGCTGAAGACCCGTGTCATCTCTCCACCTCTTCGTCGGGGCCGCCGCGGTCCGCCGGCCGCCTCCGCGGGGGAGACACGGGAAACGGCCGCCGGGAGCGGCGGCCGTCGCAGTGCGCGTACGTGTGCGGGGCCGCCGTCAGGCGGCCCACCAGAACTGGCTGTGCGTACGCGTGGTCATGTCCCGCACAGTACGCCCGCGACGCCGGTCCGTCAGGCGGTTGACACGCCCCGGCCGCATCCGTATGGTTCTCCGGGTTGCCCGACGTGAGCACCGACTCCGGTCGGCCCCGGGCAGCGATTCCGTACGCACCACCCCTCCTTCGACGAGCAGCCGCGCTGTCGGCGTCGCCGGAGGAATGGTCCGTGTATTCACGGAATGAGGAATCCCCGTTCGAAAGGACGGTGGCCCCCGATTAGCTCGGGAGCCGGGAGTCCGCTAAGGTCTCACCAGTCGGAACGGCCCAACGGCCGCACCGGCAGCCCCCTCTGACGGGGAATCGGGACCCGAAAGGTTCTGATAGAGTCGGAACCGCCGGAAAGGGAAACGCGGAAGCGGGAACCTGGAAAGCACCGAGGAAATCGGATCGGAAAGATCTGATAGAGTCGGAAACGCAAGACCGAAGGGAAAGCGCCCGGAGGAAAGCCTGAGAGAGAATCTCGGGCGAGTACGAAGGAAGCGTCCGTTCCTTGAGAACTCAACAGCGTGCCAAAAGTCAACGCCAGATATGTTGATACCCCGACCCGATCGGATCTCCGACCGGGTTGAGGTTCCTTTGAAACAC